>WTFV01000233.1:10191-12014 GCA_011523845.1 Acidobacteriota bacterium
TTTCCGCGGGGCAGGCTCCCGGCCGACGGTCGACCGGAGCGGTCGACGCGACCACTGGTCAGCGTCGCCTGCGTCGGCGACGTTTCCGCGGGGCAGGCTCCCGGCCGACGGTCGACCGGAGCGGTCGACGCGACCACGCTCCGCGTCGCCCTGCCCGCACGGCGCGGTTGATATCATGGTCGCCGAGGGGCGGCGAAGACCGAACCGCAAGCCGTCGGGTTCCGCAGGGGAGGCACCATGAACAGACGTGACTTCATCAGAACGTCGGTCGGCGCCGGGCTTCTCGTATCGGCCTACCCCAGGTCCCTGTTCGCGCGATTCCAGGCGCAGGGGCGCGGCGGCACCCTGTTCGACAAGATCTGGGACGCCCACGTCGTCGCGAGCCTCGGCGGCGAGACCGATCTGCTCCAGGTGGACCGTTGCATCGGCGGCAGTCCGACCCAGGTCATGCGGCTGGTCCGCGAAGGCGTCGAGCTCCGCAATCCCGAGATCTTCTACAACGTCCCCGACCATACCGTCTCCACGTCGCCGGATCGGTACACCGACCCGTCGCTGGGCTGGGGCTGGCAGCCGTACGAGGAGCTCGCCGACGAGATGCGGGATCTGGGCTTCACCAAGGCCTTCGGCCAGTTCGACCCGCGCTTCGGCATCATGCACATCGTCGGCCCCGAGACCGGACTCAGCCAGCCGGGCATGGTGCTCTGTGCGGGCGACAGCCACACCTGCACGCACGGGGCGATGGGCCTGATCTCCTGGGGCGGAGAGAACTCCGAGAACATTTTGCGCACCGGGACGGTCATCCGGCGCCGCCCGCGGACCATGCGGGTGAACATCGTGGGCACGCTCGGTCCGGGGATCCGGGCGAAGGACGTCATCCTGCGAACCATCGCCCAGCTCGGCACGGACTCGGGCACCGGCTACGCGGTGGAGTACGCGGGTCCCGTCGTGCGGGCGCTGTCGCAGGAGGCCCGCTTCTCCATCTGCAATCTCGCGGTGGAGATGGCCTCGCCGACGGGCATGGTCAGTCCCGACGATACGACCTACGAGTACCTCGCGGGCCGCGAGTTCGCCCCCTCGGCGCGCTACTGGGACCAGGCGCTCGCCTTCTGGCGCACCCTGCCCACGGACGACGACGCCGTGTTCGACCGCGAGGAGACGATCGACATGACCGGGGTCGAGCCGCAGGTCACCTGGGGCATCAACCCCGAGCACGCGATCGGCATCGGCGAACGGATTCCGGACCCCGACCAGGCGCCCGCGAACAAGCGGGCCACCTACCGGCAGGCGATCGAGTACAGCCGCCTCACCCCGGGCGAGCCGATCCTGGGGACGCCGATCGACGAGGTGTTCATCGGTTCCTGCGTCGAGAGCCGCATCAGCGACCTGCGGGCGGCGGCGGCCATCGTCGAGGGCCGCCGGGTCGCGTCCAACATCACCTCGGCCTGGGTGGTTCCGGGGTCGAACGCGGTCAAGGCGCAGGCCGAGGCGGAGGGCCTGGACCGCATCTTCAGGGAGGCGGGTTTCGAGTGGCGTGAATCCGGCTGCTCGAAGTGCTACGGGTCGAACGGCGACTACGTCGAGCCGGGTCACCGCTGCGTCTCGAACTCGAACCGCAACTACATCGGCCGGCAGGGGCGGGACACGAACACCATCCTGGCGAGCACGACGACCGTCGCCGCCTCGGCGATCGCCGGCAGCATCGCCGACGTGCGCACGTTCCTGTAGGAGTCGGGGCCGTAGAACGGCGCGGACTCCTGGCGGGTTGGTTGGGCGCCAGGCGGAGCCGCAGGCGACGGTTGGCGGGCGAGGAGTCGGGGCCGTGG
>WTFV01000233.1:12114-29120 GCA_011523845.1 Acidobacteriota bacterium
AACGGCGCGGACTCCTGGCGGGTTGGTTGGGCGCCAGGCGGGGCCGCAGGCGACGGTTGGCGGGCGAGGAGTCGGGGCCGCGGAACGGCGCGGACTCCTGGCGGGTTGGTTGGGCGCCAGGCGGGGCCGCAGGCGACGATTTGGCGCCAGAGGGGGCGACACCCATGGGGCAGAACATCCAGCGTGGCGGGCACGCCTTCGTGGCGCACGAGGGCCTGGCGGCGCCCTTCCTGTTCGACAACGTCAGCACCGACGTGATCGCGCCGGCCCTGACCAACCTGACCGACGGTCTCGACGCGCCCCGCGGGGGCCTCGGCTCCGCCCGGGGCGCCACCGCGTTCGCGAACATCCGCTACAACGCGGACGGCTCCCCGCGGCGGGACTTCGTCTTCAATCAGGAGGCCTACCGGACCGCCTCGATCATGATCGTCGGCAGGAACTACGCCACCGGCAGCTCGCGGGTCACCGGGGTCACCCGGCCGCTCGCCGCCTGGGGCGTCAGGGTCTACATCGGGGAGAGCTTCGGGCCGATCTTCCTGACCAACGCGGTGCAGTACGGCGTGTTGACCGTGGAGCTGCCCCGGGAGACGCTGAACGAGATCGTCGAGTGGGTCGAGTCGCACCACGGCGTCCGGATGAAGGTGGATCTGGAGCGGCAACTGATCGAGATGCCGGGACGCGACCCAATCCCGTTCGAGACCGATCCCAGGGTTCGGAACAAGCTGCTGAACGGCCTGCACGACCTCGAAGAGATCGAGCCGCACCTCCCGGCGGCCCAGGCGGTGCGGGAACGGGACCAGCAGGAGCGCCCCTGGATCTACCAACCCGGTGACGGTCGCCGCTAGGAGGTCCGGGTGGAACCCCGCGTAGCACCGAGGGCAACGAGACGCGGGAATGGCAGAGCTGCCGTGCCTCGACACTTACCGGGGTTCGTGCGGCATACCGGCATCGCGGCGCCCTTCCGGCAGCCCGACCTCGAGAGCGAGCTCATCGCGCCCGTCGGCGTCGAGCTTCGGGATCTCCACGCCGTGCACCTGGATCCGGGCGACGTGCCTCTCGACGCCCACCGGCACGACGGGTCATGGACCGGTCAGCATGCGTTCCCAGGCTTCCGGTTCCGACCCGACGGCACGGAAGACCCGGACTTCGTTCTCAATCGGGAACCGTATCGCGAGGCCTCCATCCTGCTCGCCGGACGGAACTTCGGCCAGGGCAGCCAGCAGGCGTATGCGGTCATCCGGCTCCGGCAGTGCGGGATGCGGGTGATCATCGCGCCGAGCTTCGGGCCGGTGTTCCATGACGACTGCTTCGACTTCGGTCTCCTCCCGGTGACGCTGGACGAGCGAGTGGTGGAAGCGCTCGCGCATCGAGTTCGTGCGAATCCCGGGATCGACATGACGGTCGACCTGGAGAGACAGGTGGTCGAACGCCCGGGCATGGCCACCGTTCCCTTCCGGATCGACTCGCGACGGCGCGAGAGCCTGCTCCAAGGGGTGGACACTACGCTGCTGGAACGGCTGCAGCACGAAGAGGGCGCCGAGGAGATGCGGGAACGAGATAGGCGTCTCCGCCCCTGGATCTACGACAACTCCGACCGCCGCGACCCATGAGGGGGCGGCCGCCCGGCCAACTGGTCCCGGTGCGTTTTTCCCGCGTGGGAGGGTCGATGACGAGGCAACGGTACATGTTCATCAATGTTCATCAATAGTTCCAGATTTGATGATTCAGGAAGCTGGCTGATGAAGAGGCCCGTCTCCCCGCCGCCGCTCGAGGAGCTCCTCGAGGCTTGAAGGGGCGTCGACGACACGCGCCGCTGCGGCGAAAAATGATCCGCGCGGGGCGGCATCCGCGGAATCGCAGCGAACGGAAGATCCTGAACAACTATCGCGCGATGCGCGAGGTCCGCGAGATGAAGGACCAGCCGTTGACCGCCGAGGTGGTGCTTGCCCTGCATCGGGCCGTCACCGACGGCACGCTCGACGATCCGGATGCCGCCGGCCGGCTGCAGCTCACGGCCGAAGATCGCGTCGAGGTCTGCGACGCCGGCGGGAACGTGCTTCCGGAAGACCCGCTGAAGAGGGTGCCCGATCGCCGGACCACGCGCTACTTCGGCGTGCCGGACGAGACCGTCGATCGGATGCGGTAGCCGGTCTGCGCGTCGCCCTCGCGATGCGTCGCGTGACACGCGTCGCAGGCGCGAGTGACTTCCCCGAGGGCTGCGGCCACCGCCGCCGCATCGACCGTTGGCGCCGACAGGGCCTCGTCGAGCGCGTCCAGCGCGGCCACGGCCTCCCGGTTCATCCGCACGGCATCGGGCTGCCCGTTGGCCTCCCACTCGGGTCTGGTGGAGGCAAGCACCTGCCGCGAGAGCGCCAGGGGCGTCTTGGCCTCGACGTACGACGCCGACCCGAGGGTCTCTTCGACGCCTTCGAGGGCTGCGCCGATGGTCTTCATCGCGCGGTCGAACTCCTCGGGGCCTATCACCTTCTGCGCGACCGCGAGGGACCCCGTTCCGACCACGATCGCGACCGTCCACCCTGCCAGGCTACGTGTCATTCGACCTCCGCGGGTCCTCGATCGCCCATCCGGCGCGGCCGGCTACCGGGGCGCCACCAGCCCGCGCAGGCGCTCGTGGATGGTCCCCGGGATCCCCAGGCGGGTGTTGGCTCCGAGCTCCGCGAGCAGGGCCGCCGTCTCCGGCCACGCCTGGTAGTGGAACGACTGCTTGGCGCCCTCGGCGAGGCGGAACGCCGTCCGGCCCCGCCAGTCGCGCGCGTCGATGTCGGCGCCGTGCTTCACGAGCAGTCGGATCACCTCGTTGAGGCCGCTGAAGGCGGCGCAGTGCAACGCCGTGAAGTCGCCCTCGTTGGCGGCGTTCACGTCCATGCCGGCCTCGATGAGAATCCCGATGGCCTCCTCCGCCATGGGCTGGCGGGCTGCCCGCGGCGTGTTCGTCCAGTGCCCCCACCGCCCGCATCCGGCCGCGGCCATCATCGGCGTGGTGCCGTCGTTCGACGTGATCTCGGGCCGGGCGCCCGCCGCGAGCAGGCGGCGCAGGACGTCGCCGGTGGAGCTGTGCGTGCTCCACCCGTTGCGCATCCGGCCCGGGCCGGGGTTGGTCGCGAACGCCGCCACCCACAGCGGCGTCGCCCCGGCCACGTCTCCGGTGCCCGTCGCGAAGGTGTCGTAGGCGCCGTTCCGGACGAACCCCTGCTCCGTCACGTCGGACGCGGTCATGCGCGCGTTGGGGTCGGCGCCGCGGGCCAGCAGGGCGTCGACCAGCGGCAGCCGCTCCCGGAGTGCGAGCCGGCCGGCCCGCGCGCCCGCGCCGCCGTGCTTGCGGTTCCATGCCTTCAGCCACGTGCGGACGGGGCCGGCGGCGGCGTGCAGCGCCGTGACGCCGTCGACCGCCCCGTTCGGATCGGCGCCCCGCTCCAGCAGGAAGTGGGCGAATGCGACCTGCCCGACGATGACCGCGTAGGCCAGCGGATGCGCCCCGTCCGAACCGGTCTCGTCCAGGCCGGCTCCGGCGGCGAGCAGCAGCTCGGCCGTCTCGATGTCGCCGTTGCGGGCTGCGGCGATCAGCGGCGAGAACGCCTGCCGCGGCCGGGGATGGACGTCGGCCCCCCGCTCGACGAGCGCGCGGACGACGTCCCGGTGCCGCCCGGCGACCGCCCACATCAGCGCCGTTTCGCGGGTGGCGGCGGTGGCGGCGTCGACGTCGGCCCCGCCGGAGAGCAACGCCCGCACGACGTCCAGGCTGCCCGTGCGCGCGGCCGTCATCAGCGGCGTCAGGCCGTTCGCCTGCGCCGCGTTCGGATTCGCCCCGGCGGCGAGGAGCCGCTCGACCATCGACGCGCTCGCGTTCTCGCACGCCCGGGCGAGCGGCGTCACGCCGTGATCGTCCGCGGCATTCACGTCGGCGCCGGCCCCGAGGAGCAGATCGACCGCCTCGCCGTCGTCCCAGTGGGCCGCCCAGAGCAGCGCCGTCGCGCCGTCGGCCCGCGCTGCGTTCACGTCGAGATCCTCGCCGGCGAGCAGCCCGCGCAGGCGGGCGGTGTCGCGCTCCGCCATCGCCTCCACGAGGCGCAGGTCCGGCCCGGCGGCCGCCGCGCTGCCGGCCGCTGCCGCGAGGAGGACGAGACACAGGCTGGCGAGACCCTTCGTCAGGACGCGCATTCGGTTCCTCCCGCGTTCGGTTCCGTGCGTATATCGGTTCTCGGCGACGCGCCACACGTCGGGAACCTCCGATTCTGGATCCCGGCAGGATTCCTGATCAACCTCGATCAATCGGGCCGAGTGATCTGTCCTGCGAGCTGACGACGACACGACCCGGCGAGCCGCGTGGCCTGCGTCATCGAGGCGCAGGCCACGGGCACCACGGTGTCTGCGCCGCAGCACGAATCGGCACGATTCAGGCACCGAGAGCGCGGCTATGATACCCATATGGTCGCGGTGTCGAGACTCGCGATCCGACCCGACGACCGAGCGACCCGGCGATGACCGACCTGCTGATCGCGGTTCAGGCCGCGCCAAACATCACGATCCAGTTGCCGACCGCCATGACGTGGGTGCTCGCGGGCATCGGCGTCCTGCTCGCCATCATCGCATGGTTCCTCCGGCGAGAGATCATCAACAACGACAGGGCACACACGGTCCTGTCCGAGAAGATTGACAAGGTCAGCAGCGACTTGTCCGAGAAGATCGGCAAGGTCAGCAGCGACTTGTCCGAGAAGATTGACAAGGTCAGCAGCGACTTGTCCGAGAAGATCGGCAAGGTCAGCAGCGACTTGTCCGAGAAGATTGACAAGGTCAGCAGCGACTTGTCCGAGAAGATCGGCAAGGTCAGCAGCGACGCCAGCTACATCCGCGGCGTCATGGACGCGCGGGCGGAACAAGGTCAGCCTCGCCTCCGAGGTTGAGGCGTTCGGGTCGAGTCGGACACGGCAGAGCAGCAGCGGCGATCCAGCTTTCTTGCGTGCGGGCGGCAAAGGTGATAAGTAGGGGCCGCAACGCACGCGGATGGGCGCCCGCCGGAAACCCGGGGCTGCATATGTCTACGATGAGAATGCTTGGCGCGGCGTGCCTCGCGGGGATTGCGGTGGCGGCGCCGCCGCACGCCGCCGCCGGGACGGAGGCGCCGTCGCGCGCGCTGCTCGACCGGTACTGCGTGACCTGCCACAACGAACGGCTGCAGACGGCCGGCGTGATGTTCGACCGGGTCGACATCGACCGCGCCGATCTGCACCGCGAGCTCTTCGAGAAGGTCGCCCGCAAGCTTCGTAGCGGGCAGATGCCGCCGCCGGGCCGCCCGCGGCCGGAGCCGGCGGCGGTCGACGCGTTCGTGACGGCGCTCGAGGCGGAGCTCGACCGGGTAGGCCGAGCGGGGCCCGACCCGGGGCGCGTGGCGTCGCACCGCTTGAATCGAACCGAGTACGTCAACGCCGTGCGCGACCTGCTCGATCTGGAGATGGACGGGGAGGCGCTGCTCCCGAGCGACATGGCGGGCTTCGGCTTCGACAACAACGCCGACGTGCTCGCGATGACGCCGGCGTTGATGGATCGCTACATCACCGCGGCCACCAAGGTCAGCCGCCTCGCGGTCGGCACACTGGAGAATCGCCCGGCGATCCGGACGTACAGGCTGCCGAACGCGGCGCGGCAGGAAGCCCGGATGGGCGAGGATCTGCCGTTCGCGACGCACGGCGGCCTGGCGGCCCGCCATGCGTTCTCCCTCGACGGCGACTACGTCTTCCGGATCCGGCTGCAGCGGAGCGACATCGGGGGGACGATCCGCGGCAACATCGCGGAGCGCGAGTACCACATCGAGCTGCGCGTCGACCACGCGCTCGTCGAGCGCCTCACGGTGGGCGGCGCGTTCGAGGGGCAGGTCCGGTACAGCTTGTCGGGAGGCGGCATCGCGCCGCCGGACGACGACGTCGTGCACCAGCAGGTCGCGCTCTACAACCAGACCGCCGACGAGGACCTGGAGGTGCGCCTGCCGGTCCGGGCCGGCACGCGGCTCGTGTCGGCAGCGTTCACCGACACGGCCCCCTCCGCGTCGGACGGCGTGGGCGACAACGTGGTGGCCGGCATCGCGTCGCTCGAGATCCATGGTCCCTACGGCGGGAAGGTCCCCGAGGAGACGCCGAGCCGCCGGCGCGTTTTCGTGTGCCGGCCGAGCGGCCCCCACGACGAGGAGCCGTGCGCGCGGAGCATCATGGGCACGCTGGCCCGGCGGGCGTACCGCCGCCCCGTCACGGACGTCGACCTCGCGCCACTCATGGAGATCTTCGAGATCGGCCGCGCCGCCGGGGGCTTCGAAACCGGCATCGCGCGGGCCCTGGAAGCGCTCCTGAGCATGCCGGCGTTTCTCATGCGCGCCGAGGTCGATCCGGTCGGCGCGCCGGCCGGGACGATCTACCCGATAAGCGATGTGGAGCTGGCGTCGCGCCTGGCGTTCTTCCTGTGGCGGAGCATTCCGGACGACGAGCTGCTGGATGCGGCCGTCCGCGGCCGGCTGCGCGATCCGGTCGTGCTGGAACGGCAGACGCGCCGGATGCTGGCGGATCGGCGAGCCGCCCGCTGGATGAGCGACTTCCTCGGGCAGTGGCTGCAGGTGCGCAACCTGCAGACCATGGTGCCGGATCCTTTGCGCTTCCCCGGCTACGAAAGCACTCTGCGCGACGCCTTGTTGAAGGAGACCGAGCTGTTCTTCGAGAGTCAGGTGCGTGAGGATCGCAGCGTTCTGGACCTGTTGCGCGCCGAATACACCTTCCTCAACGCCCGGCTCGCCGAGCACTACGGCATCGAGGGCGTCCATGGCAGCCACTTCCGGCGCGTGCCGGTCGTCGATCCGGCACGAGGTGGGTTGCTGGGGCACGGGAGCGTCCTGACGGCGACCTCATACGCGGACCGGACGTCGGTCGTGCTCAGGGGCAAGTGGGTGCTCGAGACGCTGCTCGGCTCGCCGCCGCCGCCGCCGCCGGCCAACGTGCCGCCGCTTCCGGAGAACGACGGCAGGAGCAAACCGGCATCGCTGCGGGAGAGGATGGAGCAGCATCGAGCGAACCCGGTGTGTGCGACCTGCCACGCCAACATGGATCCGCTGGGCTTTGCGTTGGAGAACTTCGACGCGATCGGCAGGTGGCGCGAGAGCGACGAGGGTGCGCCGATCGACTCCGCGATTACGTGGCGGGATACGGCGATCGACAGCCCGAAGGCGTTCCGCGAAGCGTTGTTGCGACAGGGCGAGGACGAGCTTCTGCGCACGATCGCGGAAAAGCTGCTGACCTACGCCCTCGGTCGCGGTGTCGACTATCTGGATGCGCCCACGGTGCGACGGATCGTGCGGGATGCGGCGCGCGACGACCATCGCTGGTCGTCGTTCGTCCTCGGCATCGTGCGGAGTGCCCCGTTCCAGCAGCGGATCGTGCGGGACTCGGAGCCGGAAGCGCGTGTTGCCGCCCACGTCGGGCGCGGGCAGTAGCAGCGCGTAGTCCAGCGCCTCCGACAGCCGCGACGGCAGCGTGTTGCGGCCAACGTCGGGCGCGACAGTAGGCGCGCGTAGTCCAGCGCCTCCGACAGCGACGGCAGCGTGTTGCCGCCGACAGTCGGGCGCGGACAGTAGCAATCGGGCGCGAAAGTACGCGGACAGCAAGGGGAGCGCGTCGCCGGGAGGCGGGAGAGAAGCCCATGTTCATCACCAGGAAGCACTTGTCCCGGCGTGCGGTGCTGCGCGGCGCCGGAGCCACCCTCGCCCTCCCGCTGCTCGACTGCATGGTGCCGGCCCTGACCGCGCTGAGCCGGACGGCGGCGGCGCCGGCGCGGTTGCGCCGGCTGGGGGTGTTCTACGTGCCCAACGGCATGTCGATGGGCTACTGGTGGCCGAGGAGGGAAGGACCGCTGCAGGAGCTGCCGCCGACGCTGCGGTCGCTGGAGGCGCTCAAGGACCGGGTTCTGCTCCTGGGCGGCCTGGCCGACAAGCCGGCGGACCTCATGGAGGGGGGCGGCGACCACGCGCGATCCGCCGGCACGTTCCTGACCGCGAGCACGTTCAGGCTGACGACCGGCGCCGACGTGTACGCGGCGGTGTCCATGGACCAGGTGGCGGCGCGGGAGCTCGCCCGGGAGACGCAGCTCACGTCGCTGGAGCTCGGTATCGAGTCGAACGCCATGGTGGGCACCTGCGACGGGGGCTCGAGCTGCGCCTACACGAATACCGTCGCGTGGCGGACGCCGACCACGCCGTTGCCCGTCGAGCGGGATCCGCGCGCCGTCTTCGAGCGCCTGTTCGGCACCACCGGCAGTACGGATCCTGCCGCGCGGCTGGCCCGGCTCCGGCGCGACCGGACCATCATCGACGCCGTCTCCTCCGAGCTGAAGCGCCTGGAGCGGCTGCTGGGGGCGGGCGACCGGGCCAAGGTGTCCGAGTACGTCGACTCGGTGCGGGACGTGGAGCGGCGCATCCGCACCGCCGAGCGGCAGAGCGCGCGGGAGTTGCCGCTGGTGGACGAGCCCGCGGGCATTCCGGACGACTACGCCACGCACGCGAAGCTCCAGATGGACCTGCTGGCGCTCGCCTACCAGACCGATCTGACCCGCGTCAGCACCTTCATGCTGGGGAAGGAGGTCAGCGGCCGGGCCTATCCCGAGATCGGCGTCTCCGATTCGCACCACCCGCTGTCACATCACCAGGACGAGTACGGCAAGCTCGAGCGCCTGCACAAGGTCAACGAGTACCACTTCCAGCAGTTCGCGCACCTGGTGGCGAGAATGGAGGCGATGCCGGAGGGCGACGGCACGATGCTGGACCACACGGTCTTCCTGTACGGGACCGGCATCAGCGACAGCAACACGCACTTCCACGACGACCTGCCCGTCGCGGTCGTCGGGGGGCAGAGCGCCGGGATCAGAGCCGGCCGCTACGTGCGGCACCCGCAGGGGACGCCGATCGCGAACCTCTACGTGTCGCTGCTCGACCGGCTCGGCGTGCACGTCGACAGCTTCGGCGACAGCACGGGCCGGCTCGATACGCTGACCTGACGAGATCCGGGAGAGCGCAGTGTCTTCGAGCGCGCACGTGGTCCGCCGTGAATTCGTTCGCGCGGCGCTCGGCATGCTGGCGGCTGCGCCTTTCGCTGCGCGCGCCTTCGCACAGGACGCTGGCGGGATCGAGGAGCGAATCGAATTCAGACGCCTCGTCGCCGCCAACCGCATCCTCGCGCACGAGGAAGTCGTCGATGCCTTCGGGCACGTCAGCGTGCGGGATCCCGAGAACGCGAGACGCTACGTCATGTCCCGCTCGCGCAGCCCGGAGCTCGTCGAGCACGCCGACCTGATTCGGTTCGAGCAGGACGGCCGCTCCCTCGATCCCGGAAATCGCAGGCCCTACGGCGAACGCATGATTCATGGCGCCGTCTACGAAGCGCGCCGCGACGTCAACGCCGTCGTGCACAATCACGCCTATCCGCTGCTCCCCTTCGGGATCACGGGCCGCGCGCTCGAGCCCATGGTGCACACGGCGTCCGTCATCGGAACCGAAGTGCCGATCTGGGACATCGCCGCCCGGTTCGACGACACGGACATGCTGGTGCGTTCCATGGAGCAGGGGCGCGATCTCGCGGCCACGCTCGGCAGCAACTCCTGCGCGCTCATGCGCGGACACGGCGCCGTGGTCGCAGCCGGTTCGCTCAAGCAGGCCGTGATGATTGCCATCTATCTCAAGCTCAATGCCGAGGTGCAACTGCAGGCGATGGCGATCGGGACGCCGCGCGGCTTGTCGGATCGCGAGGTCGAGCTCTCCCGCGCGACGCAGTTCTCGCCGCTTGCCCTCGACCGCGCCTGGGAGTACTTCTGCGTGCGCGCCGGCGTCGAGCCGATCTAGCTGCGGTGTCCTCGTCGCGTGACGGATGAAGACCGACTCACCGAACCGCGATGAAGGCACCGCCCACAAGGAAGCGAGACCTCCTTCACTGCCACGCTCGAAGTACATGCGAGCAACAACGACACGCTCGACGACGCCCCCGGCACGGCCCCGTCCTCGACGCGCCGATCCGCATCCCGGAGAGCCGCTACAGCCGGCTGGACAACCGACCCCCACCCCTTTCGTCACACGGATTCAGGCGTACGCGGGGGCGAAGCTGCATGCGGGCTACTCGGTCAGCCATATCGGTTGCACGAACGCGCCGTTGCCCGCCGAGTCCCACGCCGCGAAACGCACCCAGGACTTGCCCGACGCGTCGAACGGGATCTCGAACCGGCGCGAGCCGAACGCGCTCGAGTCCGTGGCCCGGATGATCTCGCGGTCCGTGTTCTGCCCGTCGCCCCAGACGATCTCGACGAACTCCAGCGGGAACGTCCACTCGATGTCGGCCGCGATGGTCCGCTCGTCGCCGGAACCTTCGACGGCGTAGTTGGTGATGAGGACCTGGCCGGTCGTGACGAAGTAATCGCCACTGCGCAGGGCGTCGAGAATCGGCGTCCAGTCTTCGTCCGGCAGCGGCACCCGGTCGAGCCGGAGGTAGTTCACCGGCACGTTCGGATAGATGTCGTCGCCCGGGAACTTGTGGTACGTGTCGCAGTCCGCGACAAGGTACTTCGGCTGCAGGCCCGAGCCGGAGAAGTGGTTGTTCAGCTTGTCGATGGCGTCGAAGCAGCGGTACTCGCACAGCCGTTCCGTGGAGAGGTCGGCGCCCATTCCCGGCTTGAACGCGATGCCGAGGTACCGGTCGCTTCCGATCCACGCGGTCTCGATCTCGGCGTCCGGATGTCCGGTCGAGCCCTTCGCGCGCGGATGGGCATGGAACCAGTATCCGTTTTCCTCCTGCAGGACCCGCAGCATGTCCTCGGGGCTTCCGGTGCGGTACACCGTGCCGTAGGTGGGATCTTCCTCGCGGAACGGCTGCCCCTCCTCGCGCGTTCGCGTGAAGTAGACGTTCTTCGGGAACAGCGTGTTGTAGTGCCCGCCGAAGTGAGCGTTGGGCTCTTCCCACGGCGTGACCAGGAAGCCCTCGTCGGAGGCCCTGCGGGTCCCTTCGTAGTAGTCCAACTGGTCCTTGAAGCGCGCCGCGCCGCTGTCCGCCGCGGCGAGCTGATCCGCGTGGAAGTCGCTCAGGCCGATGATGTCGAGCCCGAGTGCCTTGAGCGCCTGCACGTCCGGAATCGGTGTATCGAGTGAGCCGGAGGCGCGCAGGCGGTCGACGAATCGAATGTGAAAGTGGTTGACGAAGGTCTTGTAGCCGGGGAGCGGCTTGAAGGTGTCGCCGTGCGTGAAGGCGAGCGCCGCGTCACGAGTCGGCTCCACCGCCTCCGGGCTTGCGTAGAAGTAGACAGCCATGCGTTGCCGCGTCCCCGGCGGGGCGTTGTAGAGCGCGAAGTTCTCGAAGAACCGGCCCATGGCGGCAGTGTTGTCGTCGGTGCGCGGCACGGCGCCGTACGGCTCGAGGGCCTGGCCTTCGAGCGCCGCCTCGCCGTCGCCCTGGCGGACGCCCATGGCGAAGGAGCCGTCGCCGTCGTTGCGGTACCAGTTGTAGCCGTGGTTCGTCTCCACCTCGCGGGTGAAGAAGAAGGTGACGGGCGGCGGGAACGCGGCGACAGAGCCGCCGTCGCCCTCGGCAACGAGAATCCGGTTGTGCGCGCGCAGCGGGATGGCGTCGTCGTTGGCGGGTCCGCCGAACCGATAGTCCAGCGGGCTGCCGCTGGTGTCGCGCCAGGCAACGCGCGCGGTGTGCTCGATCGAGAAGCCTTTCAGCCCGCCCCGGTACTTGTAGGCGACGGAAGGTTCATCCGTGGCCGCGATCGCCTCGAGGCGTACCAGGTTCGTGCCCTCGTAGACCGTGAACCGCAAATCGCCGCTGAAGATGCCCATCGACAGTCCGTCGAACGTCACCTCGAGGCGCGAGCCGTCCGTGCCGACGGTGCATGCCGTGGTGTTGAACGTGGCGCTCGCCTCGCGGATCTCGTCGGGAGACCGTGGCAGATCCGGGTTGGTCCCGGGGGACTCGCCCTCGCGGATGCCGGGGACCAGCAGCGGCGCGTCCCAAAAGACGTGCCACTTCTCGCGGTCGATCACCTCCTGGGTGATCTCGACGCCGAGGTCGCGCAACGGGTTCAGTTGCTGGTAGGAGATCCGGCGCACCCCGGAAGTCACGTGGAAGTCCGGCGCCAGGTTGCGGCCCAGCGTGCCCCACGCGCCGCCTTGCGGGCGGACTGCCAGCTCGCGGACGATGGGGGCCGCGTCTTCGAGGCCCAGGCGCAGGCGCAAGTCCGCGCCGGCGGCGCCGGCCCACGTCACGAGCAGGGTGTTCTGTTCCATCGTCGCTGCCGGGCCGCCGGCCGGCGCATAGCCGTCGAGATCGCAGGCGAGAGGATCTCCGGTGCCGACGAGCGCAGAGTTTTCTCCGCCCCCCGCCGTTCCCCCCGCGCCGGCCTGGGCGCCGGAGGCGATGAACGGCGCCATGAACGAAATCGCGACGGCAGCGCTGAAGTACCTTCTCATGGGACTCTCCTGTCACACGGTCTCGGAGCCATCACAGCACACAAACCTCGTTGAAGTCGAGCCGATAAAGACCACCACCGGCGCCACAGTGGCGACGGCTGCCGGCGGCCGCGATTGGCTTTGGCCGCAGCGCGGCCTACAATCCGACCGAGCGGTCGAGGGAGGGCGCAATGACCGGATGCCGGGTCGTGATTGGCGTGCTCGCCTGGGCTGCGACGGCACTCCCGATGGCCGGTAGCGGCGCCGTCCGGCAGGCTGCTGCGATCGACGAACGGATCGAGCGGCAGGTCAGCGCCGCCTTGTCGGGCGAGGAGGCGCTGCGCGGCGTGACCGCGGCGGTCCGGGCGCAGGTCGCGACTCTGACCGGCGAGGTGCCGAGCATCTGGGCCCGGGAGGAGGCGGCGGCGCGCGCTCTCGAAGTCGAAGGGGTGCGGTCGGTGGTCGACGAGATGACCATCGCGTTGGTAGTCGACGATGCGGTCATCGGTGCGCGCGTGGCGGAGCAGGTCCGACGCTACGCGAGATTCACCATCTTCGATCACGCCGACATCGGGGTGAACCGCGGCGTGGTCACGCTGTTCGGGAAGGTGACCGACTCGGTCAAGGCGACGGAACTCGCCCGTCGCGCCTCGCGCGTCCCCGGCGTCCGAGAGGTGAGGAGCCGGATCGAGACGTTGCCGGCGTCGACCAGCGACGACGCCCTGCGGCTCGAGCTGGCCGAGCGGATCTACCGGCACCCGTTCCTGGAGCGGTACGGTCGCCTGCGGCAGCCGTCCATCCACATCATCGTGGAGCGCGGCCACGTGACCCTTACGGGTGCCGTCAGCGCGGCGGGCGACAAGCAGACGGCCGGCTCCATCGTCAACGGGACGTTCGGTGTCCTGTCGGTCGAGAACAACCTGCTCGTGACTGCACGCTGATCCCGCTTCCGCCGCGCCGGCGCTCGCCTCCGGCGGCGGGCGCCCCATGCCGTTCCGGCCATCCCTACCGCCAAGGGCAGGCCATGTCAGAAGCGGTAATCGAAGCTCACCCGCGCGATCCGCGGCGCGAGGATTTCGTCGACCTCGTAGAACGTGGCGCCGGAGCGGTAGTCCCGGCTGACGGCCGCGTTCGAGTTGAACAGGTTGAAGACATCGAAGTTGACGGCCGCCTGTCCATGCCCCAGGTTGAACGCCTTGCTCAGGCGGACGCTGACGACGTTCATCGCCTGGCTCCGCGTCTCGCCGTTGACGCCGCCGTACGGCTCGACCGGCACGTCGATGCTGCTGAGGCCGATCAGGCCGTGCGCGCGCGTGAACCGCGCGGTCCGCTGGCCATAGACGCCGGAGCGGCTCTGCAGACTCAGTGACGCCGTCGTGTCGGCCGGCAGGTTGTACACGACGCTCGCGGTTGCGTTCCAGCTCGTCGTCTGGTTGCGGTTGAACAGATCCCGCAGGTTCGGGTTCGTCGGCGGCCGGCTGAGCAGCGCGTCGGTCCAGGTGTACCAGAACGACCCGACCGCGCTCCACCGGGACGAGGCGCGCCGAGTGAGCGTCACCTCGAACGTGTGGAACTTGTCGGCCTCCGTCGAGTTCATCCGAAGCTGCCTGGTGAGCGCGCGGGCCTCCGCGGGGTAGTCCCAGAGCCGGAGCGTGTCGCCGTCGTCGGCGGTTCCCGGGAGGCCGTCGACGCCCGGATCCTGCACCGCAATCTGACGTTCGTAGGCAGCGAACTGATCCACCCGCACGTTGTTGAAGAAGCCCTGGAAGTTCTTGTAGACGTACTGGAACCGCGCCGCCAGGCCGGGCACCAGCTCCCGCTCCAGAGCGAGGGTCGACTCGTAGATCTTCGGCTGCTCCAGATCGGGGTTGACCTGGTTGGTGCTGGCGCCGGTCCGGGTGATGAAGTCCGCATTGCGCTCGCACTCGACCGCCGACACCGTGCAGGCCGCCCCGGTCGCGCCGGTTCCCGCGCCCGTCACCGGGTTGTGGGTCAGGTTCGCCTCGCCCGGGTCGAACATGTTGTCTCTGTTCAGGTCGTTCCAGGCGAACCGGGCCCTCGACAGCGAGTTGGCGTTGTACGCGCCGGCGAACGATTCGCCGATCGTGTAGTTGAAGATGCCGAACGTTCCCTTCAGGACGGTCTGGCCGTCGCCGGACAGGTCGTAAGCGAAGCCGACCCGCGGCACCATGCGCGTCCACTGGTTGATGTCCTGCGCCGGGAACTCCAGGCGCGGGAACACCTCGGGGTAGTACGGCGACCCCGGGTAGGTCTGCGCCTGCAGGAGCGAGCGCTGCCGGTCCCACCGGACGCCCAGGTTCGCGGTGAACCGGTCCGACATCCGCCAACTGTCCTTGAAGTACACCGACTGCGTCCGCGACAGGTTGTCCGGGTCGACCGGGTTGTTCCACACCTCGATCTCGTCCGGCCTGCAGTTGCTCATGTCCGGCAGGATGCCGGGGCCGTCGCAGCCGTCATACCAGAGAACGTAGTTGCCGCTCGGGTTGTCGAGGATGCCGGTCGAGTGCTTTTCCCAGTAGAAGGTGACGCCCAGCTTCATCTCGTGCGACCCGGCGGCGCTCGGCGGCAGGAAGGTCAGCGACGAGTCCGACTGGAGCCGGCCGCGCGGCCGCTGGTCCGACCGCTCGTACGGGCCGGTCCGGAGGCGGGTGGCCTGATCGTAGCGGCTGATCTTGGTGGCCGTGTCTCTCGCCGGCTCGGGGCTGCGCCCGGCGTCGTAGTTGGCGAAGTAGCCGCCCCAGCCGTAGTTCGATTCGAAGATGACGCGGCTGTTGGGCACGTTCTGGTAGCCCACCTTCCACAGCTTCGTCTCGTCGCGGTAGTCGCGCGTCGCCTCGAGCGGGCGGAGCCGTCCGCCGCCGTTCTGCGGCTGCAGCTTGTCGCCCGACTGGTACAGGGCGCTCACCCGGCTGGCCGTGCTGAGCTGGCCCGTCAGCTTCAGCGTGAACGTGTTCAACTCGGCGTTGTAGTCGCCCTGCACGTCGTCGGCCGTCCGGTAGAAGCCGTCCGGCCCGGTCGACTCGGCGAACCCGAACCGGTTGTCGACGCGGATCTGCCGATCCATGCCGGTGTAGAACCAGACCCGGTCTCGCGTGACCCGGCCGCCGAGGTCGAAGCCGTACTCCTCGTACCGCCGGAGCGGAGCGCTGTCGGAGATTCCCTGCGCGGCCAGCTCCGCGTCGATGTTGTTCGCCTGGAAACCGGGCCGCTGGAACCCGAAGTTGCCCGACCCGCTGAAGTCGTTCCCGCCCGACTTGATGACGGCGGTCATCGCGATGCCGGGCGTCATCACCTCGGCGTCGTTCCCGGAGGCGCGCACCTCGAGCTCCTCGTAGGAGAGGAAGCTGACGTACACACCGGTGTTCGTGTCGGGGCCGGTCGTGATGTTGATTCCCTCGACCATCAGCTTCGGCTGCGCCGCGACTCCGTAGTTGATGATCGCCTTCCGCGCGGCGAAGTTGCTGTCGCCCACCTGAGGCGCGCCCGACGTAATCACGCCGGGGGTCATGATGTAGGCGTCCATCAGGCCGCGACCGCGTGGCACCGCCTCGAGCACCTCCCGGGTGAGCGCGATGCTCGTCGCAGTCTGCTCGACATCGACGACCGGGCTCTCCCCCGTCACCGTTACCGTTTCCTCGAGAGCGCTGACGGCCATCGTGACGTCGATCTCGGCCGTGAAGCCGACCGTGAGCCGCTGCGCCTCCCGCACCACCGTCTGGAATCCGGGCAGCTCGAACCGCAACTCGTAGAGGCCGGGCGGCAGGTTGGGGAGTCGGTAGCTGCCGTCGGCGCCGCTCACAACGACGTCCTGCCCGCCGAGCAACGCGTTGCTCGCGAGCGTCACCGTCACGCCGGGCAGCACCCCGCCCGTGTTGTCCGAGATCGTCCCCTGGAAAGCCGCCGTGTTCTGCGCCGTGGCCGGCGCGGCCAGGGAAAGGGCCGCTACGAGCAGTAACAACCCGCGAGATGGAAACCGCAACACCCGGCTGCGTCGATGACCGAAGAACGACGTATGCATGGCTACCCCTCCTTGTCCGGCGAGTGCCTCGCACGACGATCCGTAAACGACCGTCACGCTGACGGTCTCCCAGACTCCCGGTCGTCCGGCCGCTACAGGTAGTGGTTTCCAGTCCTGACTCTGGCGCGTCTCCTTCTCGTTCCAGTTGACCGTTCGCCCATCTTAGCTCCAGATGTGCACCTGACCAAGTCAAGGGCGGGTGCACGACATCATTGTGAGTCTCGCGGCGAATGATCTCCCGATGCGCCTCCACGAGACCAAGTCAAGGGCGGGTGCACGACATCATTCTGAGAGGAGTATCAGGCGGCGTTTGCGGCACGTCGCTCCCGGAAGTCCTCGAAGCGGCCGCTGAGGATGCAACAGCGGAGGGCGATGATGACGTTGTCGCCGGCGACGGTCTGGGAGCGCATGCCGGCGCGCTTGAGGCCTAGCCCGCCTAGCCCTACCCTGTACCCACTATTCGTTCTGGACAATTTCGGCGCGCTTCCT
>WTFV01000019.1 GCA_011523845.1 Acidobacteriota bacterium
TCCGGCGACGCCTCCCCGGGGCCGAGTCACAGTCGCCATGAATAATCCGGGCTAGGCGAAGGAAGCTGAACATCCGGTGAAACAGGTAATCGACCTGCTCGAGGGTCTGGACGGGTTCCTGCGTAGTCTCCGAATGACGGATGAAGAGTCCGTTCCCGATTGCCGTAAGCGCTGCGGCCTCTTGGTCCAAGAACTCACGGAATCTCGGTGCTTGAGTCGTCCGGTTCAACAAACGTTCGGCTTGCTCCCTCTTGTTGGGACCGGGTTCCAGGGTCTTGATACGCTCAAAGGCATCCCAGAGCGCGTCCAGCGCGTGTCGCCGATCGTTCTCCCCGGGTAAGACTATGCCGCGCCGCGCGGTATCAAGCAGTCGATCGGTGTCCGCGTCGCCGGTATTGAACTCCGCCACACGCAGCTCTTCCCGCAGACCGGGTGCGACGAGCCGGCGTGCGTAGCCCTCGTCGGTAAGCTCGAACGCGATTCCGTTGCGGCCAAACAGAAGGTTCACGTCGTTGAGGAATTCGGCAAGCCCTGCATCGCGATCGAAGTCGAGATGGTGATGCCCAAAAAAGGAATGGAAATCTCGTTCTATCGGTCGAGCCACGGCCCGTGCGGAGAACTCCAGGAGATCAAGAAACAAAACAGTTTCGGCCTCCTGTGCTGCCTGTAGGGCTTGTGCGGGCCATGAGCCCTCCGGTATCGGCAGGTCTGGAACCTCAGCGACAGCCGTATCCCAGAAGGCTTGCGCGTCGGTCCCGATCGGCCCACGCCCGTCGTCGCATTGCACCGGGAATCTCCAGCCGAAGGATCCATTCCCTATCCTGACGTCGATGTGCCTTAGCAGCGCTCGCCGGACGCGCGCGGAGATGGTCTCTTCCGTGCGTGGGCGTGGCCCCTCTTCACGCTCACTGAAGTAAACTGTGGTCATTGGCTCACTCTCCGCTGACGTGCTCTCCGATCGGCCACGCACGGCAAGATCCGCGGGCCGACTCGGCAATGAGCGCGGCGGTGCCGCACCTTAGCGCAGTTGACGGCTGCTCAACACCTCAACACCGGTCTTATAGGTTGCGGAACGACTCAGCCGGGCCAAGTGTCCAAGCATACACCCCTCTGGCGCTTCCGATCGGTCGACGGCGCTCAAGCTCGCGCCGAGCCGCCGCAGCTCGCTCGCCGCCGTCTCCTCGATCTCCCGGTGCTCCGCCTCCAGCCGGCGGCGGAGCCGGGACGTCAACTCATTCGGGGTTGAAGTCATGCTCGTACAAGGCTCCCTTCAGCCGCCACCGCTTTTCGCTCTCCGGGTCGCGGGCGGTCACGTAGTCCTTGCCCTGGCGCGGCACTTGCCGGCGTCTTCGAGGGCGGCGAAGACGTCGGCACGACTCTGCACGACGCCGTTCTCGACGCGCTGCACCAGGTAGTCCGTGATCACGTCGCGCGGGTCGGCTTCGTGCTCCAGGCCCGCCCGGAGGTTCGCCGCCACGATGTAGGCGCGGTGCCCGGGCTGCTGCGTCCGCGCCCGCGCTGGGTCGTCCGGCCGGCTCCAGCCGTGCTCGTGGTTGAAGGCGTCGCGCAGCGGGTCGAAGGTCTTCTGCCAGCCGGGCGGTGCGATGTTCAGGCTCTTGCCCGTCTCCAAGTCGCATCGGGCGGTCAGGACGTGCACGTGGACGCCGCCGCCGTGCTCGCGGTGGAGGACCGCGGTCCACGCGTAGCGGTCCGGCTCCAGCCCCGCCCACGCCGTCTTCTCGAACTCGTCGAGGACCGCGCCGATCCGCGCGTCGGTCGGCCGGTCGTCCGGCGCCCACGCGATCACAATCGAGCGGTACTTGTGCTCGAACTCCAGCGAGTCGGCGACGGCGGCCACCATTTCCGGGTCGCCCCGCAGCACCTCGACGCCGTCGCGCTCGCGCCCCATCGCGTCCCGCTCGCCGACGAGGTAGCGGGCCGCCTTGCCGGCCGAGCCCGTGCCGCGCGGGAGGCACTTAATCCGAAGTTTCGGAGCGGATCGCGTAGAAGTTCTTGTTTCTCAGTTGGTTACGTGATTTCGGGTGGTTTCGGTACTGGCTACACGTTCGGCGTGACCCCCAAGAGCTCAAAGCAGCGCTGCTGAAGCGGCGTCGGTTGCGTCTGCAGGGTAAAGGTGCTGCCGTCTCCGGCGACCTGCATGGTGTTGACGACGAGCGTTCCGAGGTCGGTGAGCAGGGTCCGGAAGCTGTGCACCGGCAGGTCGTCGTCGGTGCGTTTGCGGCCGGCCTTGGCCAGGGCCGCGGGCGAGCGGCGCGCGGGGGCGACGATGGAAGTGCGCCTCTGCTCGGCCGCGGCCGGATCGTGGTCGTCGAACAGCAGCGGCGCCAGGGCTTGGCGCATGTGCCATTCGACGTAGTAGGCCAGCATGCACAGCAGGACGTGGGCGCGCACGCGGTCCGCTCGGCGGTGGTGGAGCGGCCGCACCTTCAGGTCGACCGACTTGAGGCTGCGAAAGGCCCGCTCCACCTTCGAGAGGTCCTTGTAGGCGCGGACCGTCTGCGCCGCATCGAACTGCTCGGGCTCGACGTTGGAGCGGACGATGTAGATGCCGTCGAGCCGCTCCTCGGCTGCGATCTGCTCCTCGTCCCGGCGGAACGTGAAGCTCTCGTCGGTGATGTCGGTCAGGAAGTGCTTGGCCATCTTGTAGCGGTTGATCACCTTCCCGACGCGGACGCCGATGTCCGCCTTGCCGCGTAGGGGTTTGTTCTCGCGCCGGGTGGCGGCGGCGATGGGCTCGAGGTCCTTCTCGGTGGCCGCGAGCAGCTCGTGGCGCTTGCGCTGTCGTTCGGCGGCCAGCAGGGGATTGCGGCACACGATGAGCCGCTCGCCAGGGAACTCGTCGCTGGTGATCTCGGCCAGGTCTCGCTCGTCGAAGAACGAGGGCGTCACGGTGCCGGCGTCGACGAGCTTGCGGATGGTCGGTGCGCGCAGCGTGGTGATCCAGCGGAGTCCCTCGACGTCGGCGAGGTCCTCGCGGATGCGCGCCGCGGTCAGCATGCCGCGGTCACCCACGAGCACGACCTGCTGGAGGCCGAACCGCTCCCGGAGCTTCGCCACCTGGCTGGCCACGGTCGTCGGGTCGGTGGTCGAGCCCTCGAAGACCTCGACGGCGACGGGACAGCCCTCGGCGGTGCACAGCAGGCCGAAGACGATCTGCAGGGTGCCCTTCTTGCGGTCGCGGCTGTAGCCGTGCTGGGCGAGCGGGCAGTGGGTGCCCTCGACGTAGCTGGAGGTCAGGTCGTAGAGGACCAGGGTGTGCTCCTGCAGGTGGCGCTTGGCCAGGCGCTGCTCGATGGCGGCTTGCCGGGGCACGAGCCAGTCCATGGCGTCGTAGAGCTCATGCGGGTCGACGTCTCCGAGGTCAAGCATCTGGCCGAGGGTGGAGACGGAGCTTTCGGGAGCGAGGGCGCGGGCGGTGGCCAGTTTGGACTGGGCGTCGACGACCCGGTCGACGATGAGGGCGAGGACGAGGTCGCGGACGCGGCTGGCGTTGCGGTCGATGAGGGTGTGCAATCCGAGCTGCTTGAGGGTGCCGAGGACGGCGGCGACGTGTCCGTGGGGCAGACTTCGGACACAGGTGAAGGCTTCCTGGGGATTGACGAGCGTCTCGCCGCGGAGCACGCGGCGGAGGGTTTCGATGGCGGCGGCGGGGAGCTTGGAGAGGTTGGCGAGGGTGCGCTTCTTGACGCGCCCGTCTTTGCGGTAGGACTCGCGGAGGAGGATGGCGGGCGGGGAGGAGCGATTGGGGACGCTCTCGATATACATGGGTTACACATTATACCACTCCTGCCCACTCTATATGGATATCCACTAAACCCATGCGCCACACTACATGGCTACAAATCGAGCATAAACCCACGCCAAAACCGAGATAAGCCCTTTAGGAACAACCAGTTGCGAAGAATCGGCCGCTGAAACTTCCGCTTAATGTGCATCGCCGCCGTCTCCGCCGATGCGCGAGGTTGGCGATCACCTCGACGGCACCGATCGCCGAGGCATGGCGGTTGGGCCCAGCGGGCGAGCTGGTTCAGGTTGCTGCCGATACGGGCGACCTGCCGCGTGCGCTCGCGCTCGACGTCGGCCGCCGCGGCGGTCCACGTCCGCGTCCGCGCCATGGCCTGCCGCAGCAGGTCGGACAGCGGCACGC
>WTFV01000223.1:0-22475 GCA_011523845.1 Acidobacteriota bacterium
GTGCGGCAGGCGGACCCCCGCCGGGGTCGGCTCCACCGGCGTTTGCGGTTCTCAGCTCCGACTATCGTGTCACGCTCCGGCGGCATGGACGAGCCGGTTCAACGTGCGGCCGGGGGGCCGCACCAGGCGACCTGGCCGAGGATCCGGTCGTCCGGGGCCACCGGCCGGGGCGCGTGGGCCGGGTTGTCGCTGGCGAGCAGCCAGCGGCCGTGGATCTGCCGCAGCCGCTTGACCACGAGCCCCGTGTCCGTGCGCACCGCGAACACCTGCCCGTCCAGCGGGTCGGTTCGGCCCGCGTCGACCGCGACGAGATCGCCGTCGCGAACGGTCGGCTCCATCGAGCCGCCGGCGGCCCGGACGCAGGTCAGGCGTTCCGGCCGCGCCCAGGAGGCCAGCGCGCCGGTTGCGACGGCGATCGACACCTCCGCCGATTCCTCGAACACGGTTTCGCCGGTACCGGCCGCGAGCCGGACGTCGGGCGCGAACGGGATCAGCGCCACGTCCCACCCCGGCGGTTCACGCCCCGGCGGGTCTGCCCCGGCTGCCGCACCACGGATCGACGCCGCCGCGGCGGCGGCGCGAGCCATCAGCTCCTGCACGCGGCCGATCCGCTCTCGCAGCCTCGAGGCCATGGCGTCCTTGTCGATCGCCCCGACCGCGTCGGCGACGCTCGCGCTCCGGGGCAGGTCGAGTGCCTGCGCAATCTCCGCCGGCAGTGCGGGCGGCCCGGAGGGATCCGGTCGGGCCGGGCCGATGTAGAACTCGAGTCCGAGGACCGACGCGATCAGCTCGAGCGTGGTGCTGCGTGCCGCGCGTCCCCGGAGCAGGCTCCTGAGCTGGCCCAGCGGAATCCCGGTACGCAGCGAGAACGGTCGCAGCCCTTCCGAATCTATTCGCTGGCGAACGATCCGCCGCAGGTAATCGACGCCGTCGGAACGTGTCACTACTGACACGATAACAGCACGCGGCGAGCGCGGCGTGCTGTTTGCAGCACGAAGGCCGTGTCATGTTGGAATGTCGGCTCGCTGCGGCAGGTCCGGTCCGGTCAGCGCTGCTGGCGGTCCCGCGGCCCCCACCACGCGACCTGTCCGAGGATCCGGTCCTCGCGGGTCACCGCCCGGGACCGGTGCGCCCGGTTGTCGCTGGCCAGCAGCCAGCGGCCGCGGCGCTGTCGCAGGCGCCTGATGACGAGGCCGGCGGCGGTGCGTACCGCGAACAACTGTCCGTCCAGCGGATCGCGCCGGCCGGCATCCACCGCGACGAGGTCGCCGTCGTGGAGGGACGGCGCCATCGAATCGCCCGCCGCTCGAACGCACGTCAGTCGATCCGGGCGCGCCCAGACGGCCAACGCGCCGGTTGCCACGGCGATCGACACCTCCGGCGATTCCTCGAACACCGCCTCTCCGGTGCCGACCGCGAGCCGCACGTCGGGAGCGAACGGAATCATCACGACGGCCGCCTCCGGGCGTTCCCGCGCCGACGGTCTCTCGCGGGACGCGAGTCCGGGAATCAGGGCGGCGGCCGCCTTCGCCCGCTCCGTGAGCTCCTGCACGAGACCGAGGCTCTCGCGCAGCCTCGACGCCATCGCGTCCTTCCGTATCGCGCCGACCGCGTCGTCGACACTCGCGTCGCGCGGCAGGTCGAGAGCTTGCGCGATCTCCGACGGCAGCCGCGGGCGGATGGCCGAATCCGCCCGCGCGGGGCCGATGTAGAACTCCAGCTCCAGGACGGACGCGATCAGCTCGAGGGTCGTGCTCCGCGCCGCGCGGCCCTGGAGTACGCTCCGCAGTTGCCCGAGGGGAACCCCGGTGCGCAGCGAGAAGGGTCGCAGTCCTTCCGCCTCGATCCGCTCCCGAACCGCCTCTCGCAGGTATTCGGTGCCGTATCGTGTCACGAGCGACACGATACACGTAAACGCTTGAACGGACGTGCCAAATGTGGCATCCTTGCGTGCCATGGACGACACGGTACGGCGGCTCGTGGTTCTCTGCCATCTCTTCGCCGAGAGCACCGGACGGAGCATCTCGACCGTTTCCCGGCACGCGACCGGGAGCGGCGAGACCATCGCGCGGCTGTGCCGCGGTCACGCCATCACGACGCGGCGGGCGGAGCGCGCCCTGCGGTTTCTCTCCGAGAACTGGCCGGAACCGGTGGCGTGGCCGGCCGATATCCCGCGCCCCGCGCTGCTCGACGAATCCGAGGTACCGGTCGCCGCTCTCGATGCCCGCCGGGATGCGCTTGCGTTGGGGCGCTGAGCGGCTCTGCCAGGTCAGGTGGCTGGCGGATCGGGCATTTCGCCTCGAGCGGTCCATGTCGTCACCGAGCGGGCGATCATCTGCCGCATGGCCAGCCCAAACGACCCGAGCGGCTGTTCAGCGCCTCCGCCACGCGTTCGACCACGAGCGCGGCATCGCCGCGTCGACGTGTCCGGCCAGCTCGATGAAGCGGCCCGGGACGACGACACCGGCACCACGGTGTCGACGACCAGGCGGTAGAGCGCGGCCGCCGTCTCGGTGGAGCGGGCGTCCAGCCCCCCGACCACCTTCGGGATGTTGCGCGTTGTCCACTCCGTGCTGCCCGGATCGACCCGCTCCGGCGAGAACGCGAGGCAGAAGCTGAGTTACATTTGCATGGATCGACGGTTCCGAGCCCTGCCGGGAGCTCCTGGCGCGTGCGGCTGACCAGGTTCCTGCCTGCGTGTCGGGCAATCGTCCCCCGAGGTTTTCCAGCCCGCTCCGACGTGGTATAAGCGTCTGCGGATACCGGTCGGAAGCTGACGCCGGACTTCGATGGACACCAGCAGCTACACCAGGCCGTCTCGGGAGACAGCGCTGGATCTCGCGCGGGATACCGACCTGCCGGGCCTGATGCGGCGCGCCGCCGCGTTGCGGGACGCCGGGTTCGGCCGGCCCGTCAGCTACTCGCGCAAGGTGTTCATCCCGCTCACGAAGCTGTGTCGCGACGTCTGCCACTACTGCACGTTCGCCCGGCCGCCGCGACCGGGCGAGCGGGCGTACATGACGCTTGACGAAGTGGTCGAGGTGGCGCGCCGGGGCGCCGAGGCGGGTTGCAGGGAAGCGCTCTTCACGCTGGGAGACAAGCCCGAACGTCGGTACCCGCAGGCCCGCGCCGAGCTGGACGCGCTGGGCTATCCGACCACCATCGCCTACCTGGTCGCCGCGGCCCGCGCGGTGTTCGACGCCACCGGACTGCTGCCGCACGCCAACCCGGGCGTCGTGACGCGGGACGAGCTGCTCGCCCTGCGCGCGGTGTGTCCGTCGCAGGGAATGATGCTGGAGAGCGTCTCCCGGCGCCTGCTCGAGCCCGGTCAGGCGCACCACGGCTCGCCCGACAAGGACCCGGACGCGCGCCTGGAGACGATGCGGATGGCCGGGGAGCTGGCGATTCCCTATACGTCCGGCATCCTGATCGGGATCGGCGAGACCCGGGAGGAGCGCATCGAATCGCTGCTCGCGCTGCGCGACCTGCACGACGAGCACGGCCACGTCCAGGAGATCATCGTCCAGAACTTCCGGGCCAAGCCGGACACCCGGATGGCGAACGCGCCGGACCCGCCGCTCGAGGACCTGCAGTGGACGATCGCCTGCGCGCGGCTGATCTTCGGCCCCGGCATGGCCATCCAGGCGCCGCCGAACCTGACGCCGGACAGCTTCGGCGCCCTGATCCGGGCCGGCATCAACGACTGGGGCGGGGTGTCGCCGGTGACGCCGGACCACGTCAATCCCGAGGCGCCGTGGCCGCACCTGGAGCGGCTGGCCCGCGAGACGGCGCGCGAGGGCAAGGTGCTGACCGAGCGGCTGACGGTCTATCCGGCCTACGTGAGGCAGCTCGACACGTGGGTGGCGGAGCCGCTCCGGCCTGCCGTGCGGCAGGGGTCCGACGCGGAGGGATTCGCTCGCGAGAGCGCCTGGTCGCCCGGCGATCGCGACGCGGTGCTGCCGGCCGCGCTCCTGGAGCGCCTGGAGGACGAGGCCGCGCCGGTGCCGACCTCGACGGTGCGGGCGCTGTGCGAGCAGGCGGCGCGCGGCGACGGGCTGGACGAGTCGGAGGTCACCGCGCTCCTTCATGCGCGCGGGGACGATCTCGTGGCGGTGGTGCGGGCGGCCGACACGCTGCGGCGCGAGGTGAACGGCGACGAGGTTACCTACGTCGTCAACCGCAACATCAACTACACGAACGTCTGCTATTTCAAGTGTCAGTTCTGCGCCTTCTCGAAGGGCAAGCTGAGCGAGAACCTGCGGGGCGCCCCCTACGACCTCGATCTCGACGAGATCGCCCGCCGGAGCGTGGAAGCCTGGGAGCGCGGCGCGACCGAAGTCTGCATGCAGGGCGGCATCCATCCCGAGTACACGGGCGCCACGTACCTGGACATCTGCCGTACGGTCAAGGCGGCGGCGCCGGCGATGCACGTGCATGCCTTCTCGCCGCTGGAGGTCTGGCAGGGCGCGGCCACCCTCGGCGTGTCGCTGGAGACGTTCCTGCGGCAACTGAAGGCGGCCGGGCTGGGAACGCTGCCGGGCACCGCGGCCGAAGTGCTCGATGACGAGGTCCGCCGCGACCTGTGCCCCGACAAGCTGACGGCGGGGCAGTGGCTCGAGGTGATGGAGACCGCGCACGGGGTTGGTTTCCGGACCACCGCGACCATCATGTACGGCCACATCGACCGGCCCCGGCACTGGGCGCGGCACCTGGCGCGCGTCCGGGCGCTGCAGGCGCGCACCGGCGGGTTCACCGAGTTCGTGCCGCTGCCCTTCGTGCACATGGAGGCGCCCATCTACCGCAAGGGGAAGGCGCGGCGCGGCCCGACGTTCCGCGAGTCGCTGCTGATCCACGCGGTGGCCCGCCTGGCGCTGCACCCGCTGGTGACGAACATCCAGGCGTCGTGGGTGAAGATGGGGCCCCGCGGCGTGCACGCGTGCCTGAACGCCGGGGTCAACGATCTGGGCGGCACGTTGATGAACGAGAGCATCACGCGGGCGGCCGGGGCCGGGTTCGGGCAGGAGCTGTCGCCGGAGCGGATGGAGGCTCTCATCTGCGAGGCCGGCCGAAAGCCGAGGCAACGCTCCACCGCGTACGGCGAGCCCGCCGCCGCGCAGGTGGCGCGGTCGTTCCGCGCCGCGGACCTGCGTCCGGTCGTCCAGACGCCGAGTTTCGCCTGGGCGCGGGACGCGCACGCGGCGAGTCGGCCCGCCGGCGCGCGCGCGACGCTGGTCCGGCCCGGACTCGACCTGGACGCCGGCGAGAGCGGTCCACCCGAGCACGCGACGAAACAGAGGGAGGCGAATCGATGAGCGTAGACGTCCGCGGTCTGTTGAACAAGGCGATGGAGAAACCGGCCATCAGCGTTCCGGTGGCCCTCGTGGTCGTGCTGGCGATCGGTTTCTACGGGTGGTCCGCCACCTGCCCGTGCGACCGCATGCCCGGGGCCGTCCTGTTCGGCGCCGAGCACGAGGAGCCGGTGAGCGACTGGACGTTCGCGAACCGGGTGACCCTGTGCCAGATCCAGATCCGCGCCGGCCTCCTGCCGCACGCTATCAACCTGAACTGCTTCGCGACCGAGAGCGGCGACCTGTACCTGAGCTGCTCGAACTGCGACGGCAAGCGCTGGTCCGGCTTCGCCGTCGAGGACGGCACGGCGTGGCTGCGTCTCGACGGCACCGTCTACCCGGTCCAACTGACGCGGGCGATGGATCCGGACGAGCTCGACACGGCCTGGGTCGCGAGGCTCGACAAGCTGCATTCGCTCGAGGAACCGGCCAACCCGCCGGCGCCGCTCGGCAGCCCCCGGCCGGACGGCTGGTGGTCGTTCCGGGTCGTGTCGCGCAGCTAACGCCCCGAAACGCCTCGCAGGCTTGGCGTTTCGGCCCATCCCCCCGCTCCATGACCTTGCGCCGCAGAACTCCGCTTCGCTGCGTTCTGCGGCGCAAGGTCCTAGCCGTTGGGACGTTCTGCCTGCCGGCGATCGGGTGCCGACATACCGGCCCGCCGCCGTGCGCTGCCGTCAGGCGGTCAGCAGTCCCGCCGGTATGACGCCGATGCCGTCCGCGCGGCGGTAGGCTTCCCGGCCCGTGGTGATGATCGCGGCGTCGAGCAGGTCGGAGCCGAGGCGGTCGGCCAGCCACCTCAGGTGCCGGGTGTCGGCGTCCGCCACGGTCGCGGACAGCTTGACCTCGATGGCCACGATGCGGCCGTCGCGGCGTTCGATGACGAGGTCGATCTCCTGCTCGCCGCCGCGCGTCCGGAGGTGTCCGACACGGGCCTCGCTGGCCTGCGCGTAGGTCCTGACCGAGAGCGTGACGAGCGATTCGAACAGGGCGCCGAGCAGGGTGCCGTCCCGCGGCATGGGCGGTCCCGCGGGCGCCCCGTCGAGGAGGGCATCCGTATCGATGCCGAGGAGCCGGGCCGCCAGGGCCGGGTCGGCGAGTTGGTGGACGGGTGCCGAGGCGAGCCGCCGCAGCCGGTTTCCGGTCGGCGCCCAGGCGGGCAACGGCTCGATGATCCACAGTTGCTCCAACGCGGCCCGGTAGGGGTGGGTGGTCGTCTTCGCCGGCTTGTCGGATTCGCCCGCCGATGCCGCATCGCGGATCGTCTCGTATGAAGCCGTCGTCGAGGTCGCGGCGGCGTAGGCGGTGAGCCACCGGCGCAGCGCGGCGGCGTTTCTGACACGCGCGCCCAGGTCCACGAACTCCCGCTCCACGATGCGGTCGATGTAGCCGGCGAGCTGAGTGCGAAGAAGACGTCCGCTGTAGTTGCGTACCGCCGGGAAACCCGAGCGTGTGATCTCGTCTGCGTAGTCCGTCAGCGAGAGGTGCGTGGCGCCGCCAAGCGCGGGCCGCGCCCCGGTGAGCAGGGCGGCGAGGCTCACGGTGGGCGTGGTGACGGCGCGTTCGGCGAGCGCCATCGGGCGCATGCGCACCGTGACGATCCTGCCGGCGCCGGAGTGCGTCGGTGCGTCGCCCGGCGCGGCGGACCCGGTCAACAGGAAGCGCGCCGGGCTCGGATCGCGGTCGACCGCCCGCCGGACGAGGTCCCACGAGGCCGGCAGGCGCTGCCACTCGTCGATCAGGATGGGCGGAGCGCCGGAGACGAGGCGTGCCGGTTCGGCGCGGACGATCTCGAGGCGGCCGAGGTCGTCGAGTCGATGCACCGTTCGGGCCCGACGGAGCGCAGTCTCCGTCTTGCCGACGGCCTTGGGGCCTTCCAGAGACACTGCGGGCAGTCCGGCGAGGAGCGTATCGAGCTCGGCGTCCACGATCCGCGGCCGGTAATCCACGATGCTTACGATACCAGATGGACGGCATTTACGCTCCCGATTGGACGGCATTTACGCTCCCGATTGGACGGCATTTACGCTCCCGATTGGACGGCCACGGGGTCGGTCCGTTCGACCGGGAGCGGCACAGGCCGCCCTGTACTTGACATTGCCGGCCAGACGCTCACAATGGAGCGATCCGGGATGATGGGAGGAACCCTGCCCGGAGAAATGAGCATCAGGGGGACCGACCCATGAAGACTCGACACCGTCTCGCGGTAGTGGCCGGCGCCGCGCTTGCGCTCTGCGTTGCCGGCAGCACCGTTGCGGCCCAATCGAACGACTGGGAGCCGGGACCCGCCTCGTGGACCGGCGACCTGGCCCCGATCACCGCCGCGGACTGGAGCTACGACCGGGCCGAGCACCTGCTGGGACGCGCCGGCTTCAGCGGCACGCCGGAGGATGTCCAGAGACTGGCGGACATGACGCCGGAAGAGGCGGTCAGCGCGCTGGTCGACTACGACGAGATTGCGAACGACCAGCTCGAGCCGTTCGAGCACTCGGGCTTCTGGGACGAGACGCTGATGCAGTTTCCGCCCAGCCGGCCCGCGGCGACCGACCGGGCGATGGCGCTCGGTGCGAGCATGGGCATCCGCGTGAAGCCGGAGTTCGTCAACCGCCACATGCAGCCGGTCTCCGACCGCTTCTTCTACTGGCTGCGCGCCACCGCGCTGGAGACGCGCCGCGTCGGCTACTGGTGGGCCGAGCGGATGCTCGACACCAACCGGCCGCTGCAGGAGAAGATGGCGCTGTTCTGGCACGGCCATTTCGCCACCGCCCAGAACAAGGTCCGCGACTACCGCAAGATGCTGCTGCAGATCGACACGTTCGAGCGGCACGCGGCCGGGAACTTCGGCGAGCTGCTCGTCGCCGTCGCGCAGGACCCGGGGATGCTCTACTACCTGGATGCCGGCGTGAACGTGAAGGGGGCCGCCAACGAGAACTTCGCCCGCGAGGTGATGGAGCTGTTCACCATGGGCGTGGGCAACTACTCCGAGATGGACGTCCGCGAGGCGGCGCGGGCCTTCACCGGCTGGAACTTCGTGAACCTGGACTTCGTGGTCAACGAGGAGCAGCACGACGACGAGGAGAAGACCTTCCTGGGCCGCACCGGGAACTTCGACGGCGTCGACGTGCTCCACATCATCCTGGAGCAGCCGATCACCGCCGAGTACATCGCCTCGAAGATCTACCGCTTCTTCGTCCGCGAGGATCCGTCGCCGGAACTGCAGGCCGAGCTCGGCGCCGTCTTCCGGGACAACCACTACGAGCTGAAGCCGCTGCTGCGGACGATCTTCCTCTCGCGCGACTTCTACAGCGAGGCCAGCTACGGCGCCCACATCAAGGGACCGGTCGAGCACGTGATCGCGATGCTCAAGCAGCTCGGCGCCCCGGACGTGCCGGGCGTGCCGGACTTCAACAGCACGACCATCGCCCTGGGCCAGCATCTGCTGAACCCGCCGTCGGTCGCGGGGTGGGCGCAGGGCCGCTCCTGGATCACGCCGGCGCTGCTGCAGGAGCGCGGCAACGTCGCCTTCAACTACCTGTTTCCGGACGTCATCGACTTCCGGGATCCGAGCTTCCTCGCGCGAACCGGGGACGGGGTGGTCGGCGAGCGCCTGCGCAGCGGTTTCGACTTCGGCGCCGCCATCAATATCGACGGCGATCCGAACCAGATGACCGCGTTCGACCTGACCCTCCTGGAGCGCGACGAGCTGTTCAACACCCGCGTCTCCGGCTACCGGGCCTGGGCCGAGGCGGTGCGCAAGCTGATTCCGACCCCGCGCGGGGCGGCCCGCTTCGACATGACGCAAATGGTCCTGGACTCGGGGGCGGAAACCACCGACGAGGCGGTCGACCACCTGCTGGGGCGGTTCCTGCGGATGCCGGTGGCGGCCGGGCTGCGCGACGCGCTGGTGGAGCTGCTGGAAGGCGAGCTGGGAACGCGGGACCTGGCGCGAGCCCGGACCTACATGGAGGATCCGTTGCGCATGGTGACCCACATCATCATGAGCACGCCCGAGTATCAGATCGATTAGGGGACCGTCCTGGAAGTCTGCGCTGACGCAGACGACGCTAGAGAGGTGCATGACCATGACCCTGACCAACCGCGGCAAGAAGCTGTGCGATTCCAGTGGCGTGTCCCGCCGCCAGGCGCTGAAGATCGGCGCCCGCGGCATCGGACTCGGCCTGCTCGGCAGCGGGCTCGGCCCCCTGCCGCCGCTGTTCGGCGCCACCTCGGAGGCGCTGGCCGCCACCGAGGGCAAGATCCTGGTGGTGTTCGAGTGGTTCGGCGGCTACGACGGCCTCAGCACCTTCGTGCCCTACGGCGACGACGAGCTGTACCGGCGCCGGCCGACCATCGGCGTCCGCGAGCCGGACGTGATCAAGACGGACGAGCACTTCGGCTTCCAGAAGTCGATGGTCGGCATGCACCGCCTGTGGGAGGAGGGCAACTGCGCCGTCATCCACGGCTGCGGCTACGAGCAGCCGTCGTTCTCCCACTTCGCTTCCAGCTCGTTCTGGCACACCGGCGCCCCCAACAGCGGGGAGGCCTACGGCTGGTACGGGCGGACCGCCGACGCCCTGGATCCGACCGGGTCGCCCAACTTCCTGGTCAACATCGCCTCGGCGCAGTCGCTGGCCGTGCGGGCGCACGAGCACGTCCCGGTCGTCTTCAACGATCCGGGCTCGTTCCGCCGCGACTTCTTCCACCCGCAGAGTCGGTACATCGACAGGCTGGGCAACGGGCAGGCGGCGCGCAGCGAAATCCACAAGTTCCTGCTCGACGTCAACCAGAGCGCCCGCGAGGCGTCGGCCCTGGTCAGCCAGGCCTGGGACAACTACACCAGCACCCGGGGCGATGTGCGCCTGCTCGACCTCGACAAGGTCGTGGCGCTGATCGAGAACGACTTCCCGGCGCGGCTCTACTACGTGCGGCTTCGCAACAGCCTGTTCGACACCCACGTCAACCAGGAGAGCCCGCACAACCGCCAGGTGCAGTACTGCTGCGACGCGGTATGGGGATTCTTCGAGGAGATGAAGCGCCTCGGCAAGCAGGACGAGGTGGCCGTGTTCATCCACAGCGAGTTCGGCCGGCGCGTGCCGGAGAACACGAGCCTGGGGACCGACCACGGCACCGCGAACGTGGCCTTCGTCCTCGGCGGCGGGGTCGAGGGCGGCCAGTACGGCAAGCCGGTCAGCCTCACGGATCTCGTGCTCGGGGACAACCTGCAGTACACCACCGATTTCCGGCGCGTGTACGCCACGCTCATCGAGGAGTACCTCGGCTACCGCAAGTCGGAGGACGTGCTCGGCGGCAAGTTCGACACGCTGGGCTTGTTCGCCTAGGAGTCTGCGCCGTAGAACGGCGTAGACTTCTGGTCAGGCTTGGTTGGGCGGCAATCGGAGCCGCAGGCGGCGATCGTCGGGCGAGGGCACCGGGAAGGGCCCGCAACGGTGCGCGTCGCTCCGGCAGCGGAGCGCATCAACGGGGCTGGCTCGGTCAGCCCCGTTCGCCTGCTGCAGGTTCACTCCAACCGCTTGCGAATGTTCCGTAGCTCGGTTATGTCCAGCAGATCCTGGGGTCTGCCGGCCCGCTGCTTCATGGCGATGAGGTCGTCGATCGATGCCACGAAGAACGTGCGCTGATCGACCATCACTTCGATCGCCCGCCGTTTGAGCTCGTCGAACCCATCGCTCTCCCCGACCAGCAGATCGACTTCCGTGCTGCCGTCCGGTGTGCGGAAGTTCAGAGCCAGCATGCCCTTTTCCCGCCGCCAGCGACGGACCTGTTCGACCTCGCGAATCCTCTCCAGTGGTTCGGGAATGCGCGGGCGGGCTCCCCGCTCCCAGAGCAGATCGACTGCCGACTGCCAGGATTCCGGTGTCAGGCTGGGCACGACATCGAGATCGAACGTCACGCGGGAACCGCCGTGGAGGACAGCGGCGACTCCGCCGACGATCACGAAATCAACGCGATGGTCGTGAAGTGCGTTCAGCGTCTCGAGAAAGTCGCTCGTCATGCGACTGCTGCTCCGTCCGGGCCCTGCGAAGCAGGGTCAGGTCGCGGGCGCGCTCGCCGAGCATCCGCAGGCGCACGAGGAACGAGCGACTGTCCAGCGGCTCGATAGGGGAGTCGTCGGGACGGACACCGGTCCAGTCGGCGGTTCGATTCTCGAGCGGCTGCATTGTCGGCATTGTCCCGCCATCGTCGTCGCGACGCAATCGCGGCGCAGGAAACCGGCTTCGTGGCGCGGCAGTATGGTCCAGCGTACCGTCTGGAGCGGCTGGAGCGGTCAGTACTGCCATGCGTTACGGTAGAGCGAGGGAACACCAGCAGTACAGGAGGATGGCGTTGTGCGAATCGCCGTGATGGGAGCCGGCGGTATGGGCGGCTATCTGGGCGCGAAGCTGGCGCGCGGAGGCCACGAGGTCGCACTGATTGCGCGTGGGTCGCACCTGGAGGCGCTGCGGCGGCGCGGGTTGCGCATCAGCGGCGCCGAGTCTCTCGAGGTGACCGGGGTCCTGGCGACCGATCGTCCCGCGGAGATCGGCGTCGTCGACGCCGTGCTGTTCTGCGTGAAGCTCTACGACACCGAGGCGGCGGCCCGGCTGATGCGCCCGGTGCTCGGGGAAGACACCTTCGTGGTCACGGTTCAGAACGGGGTCGAGAGCGCGGCCCGGATCGCCGCGGTCATCGGTCCGGGGCGGACGTTGGCGGGCGCGGCGTACTTTCCCGCCAACATCGTGGCGCCGGGAGAGATCGCCTGGCTCGGCCGCATGGCGGGCAAGCCGCTCATTGCTTGCGGCGAGCCGGGGGGCGGTCCGAGCCCGCGCGCGCACGCCTTCGCGCAGGTCTGCAACGAGGCCGGCGTCGAGGCCGCGGTCTTCGACGATACCGAGCGGATGGTCTGGGAGAAGTTCTGCCTCATGGCCGGCTCCAGTGCGGCCACCGCCCTCGCGCGCCAACCGATCGGGCCGGTGCGAAGCGATCCGGATGCCCGTTGGATGCTCGCCCGGGCCGTCGGCGAAGCGGCGGCGGTGGGGCGGGCGCTCGGGGTTGCTCTTCCCGGCGACATCGAGCAACGGGTGCTCGGGTTCCTCGATGCCACCCCCGCAAACGGAAAGTCGTCGCAGCTCGTCGATCTCGAGCGGGGACGGCGCCTCGAGCTCGAATGGCTCTCCGGAACCGTCGCCCGGCTCGGGCGCGAGCATGGTATCCCGACCCCGATTCACCGCACCGTCTACGCCGCGCTCAAACCCTACGCATCCGGGGCGCCGGAGGGTGCGTGACGAGCGGCGAACCTGCGACCGTGGCCCGTACCTTGCTGGCTGATCTGGTGGCGACCTCCCGCGATGTGCGTGAGGCCAGCCGGCGTCTCGCCAAGGTCGGCCGGCTCGCCGCCTTCCTGAGACGGATCGGCGCGGACGATATCGAGATTGCCGTGGCGTTTCTCTGCGGCGGGCTGCCGCAGGGGCGGATCGGGGTCGGCTTCGCCGCGCTCGGCGAGGTCCGTTCCACGCCGCCCACGTCCTCTCCCGGCTTGACGCTCGGCGAGGTCGACGAGGTGTTCGAGAAGGTCGCAGGCACGAGGGGACGTGGTTCGATGGCGGCCCGCGTAGAGCAGCTCCGCGACATGCTGGGCCGCGCGACGCGCGACGAGCAGGACTTCCTGGTGCGGTTGCTCCATGGGGAGATCCGTCAGGGTGCGCTCGAGAGCGTGCTCACCGACGCCGTCGCGCGCGCGGCCGGACTGCCGGCGGCCCGGGTCCGCCGTGCGGTGATGATGGCCGGCGGCCTCGGGCCGGTGGCCAGGGCCGCGCTGGCCGAGACCGACCCGGATCTGTCGCGATTCTCGCTCCGCATGTTCCATCCGGTGCAGCCGATGCTGGCGCAGTCCGCGGACAGCGTGGACGATGCCCTGGCGCGCCTCGGCGCGATGGCGCTCGATCACAAGCTGGACGGCGCGCGCGTCCAGGTGCACAAGGACGAGACCGAGGTCAGGGTGTTCACGCGCCACCTGCGCGACGTGACCGCGGCGGTTCCCGAGGTGGTCGAGGCGGTGGGCGCCATGCCGGCACGACGGTTGGTTCTCGACGGGGAGGTGCTGGCTCTCGGTCACGACGGGACGCCGCTGCCGTTCCAGGTGACGATGCGCCGTTTCGGGCGCAAGCTGGACGTAGCCGCGCTGCGCCGCACGTTGCCCCTGACCCCGTTCTTCTTCGACTGCCTGCTGGTCGACGGGCAGGACCTGATTGACGACCCGTTCAGCCGGCGCGCGGACGCGCTTGCGGAGCTCGCGGGCAGCCGGTGGCTGGTGTCCCGTGTGCTTTCGCCCGGCCCCGGCGAGGCGGCGGCGTTCGTCGACGAGGCTCGTCGGGCCGGCCACGAAGGAGTGATGGCCAAATCGCTCGACGCGGGCTACGCCGCGGGCAGCCGGGGCGCGGCCTGGTTGAAGATCAAGCAGGCCACGACGCTCGACCTCGTGGTGCTCGCCGCCGAGTGGGGCAGCGGGCGCCGCCGCGGGTGGCTCAGCAACCTGCACCTCGGCGCGCGCGACCCCGCACGAAACGGCTTCGTCATGCTCGGCAAGACCTTCAAGGGGTTGACCGACGAGCTCCTGGAGTGGCAAACGCGCCGGTTCCTCGACCTGGAGATCGGACGTGACCGCCACACGGTTTTCGTGCGGCCGGAACTGGTGGTCGAGATCGCCTTCAACGACGTGCAGGCCAGCCCCCAGTACCCCGGCGGCGTCGCGCTGCGGTTCGCCCGCGTCAAGCGGTATCGGGACGACAAGACGGCGGCCGAGGCGGACACGATAGAGACGGTGCGGGCGATCCACCGGCGTGCGATGGGGCAGGACGACGGTTCCGCCCGCCCGGATTCATCTTCGGATCCGGATTGACCTTCCGCCTGGAATGCCGACGGCGGTCAACTCTCGTTCAGACCGAGTATCCACCCTTCGCCAGCCATCACCCTGGCTTCCTCGTCCTGACCGATTGACGCGGGTCGCGCGAGGGCGCCCGGGACGTGCGAGTCCATCCAGCGCACCGATGCCAGAACCTGGCACGCATCCTTGATGGGGTGCACGTCGTACGCAAGGGTCGTGCCGGCCTGGGCGGCAGCCTTGGGTTTCTTGAAGCGGGGCCGCTACCGTTCGAGTCGGACCGCGGTCGCACGGTCGACGATGGAAACCAGGGTCGACACGACCAGCACGTAGGCGACGACGCGGGCAACCGCGGTCAACAGCGGCGTCAAGGCCGGAACCGCCTCCAGCCGCGCTGCCGCGAGCACGACCAGCGGGACGAAGTAGCCGATTCCGTTCCAGCGCCCGATCGTGCTCATGCGAAGCTGTTTCCGGCGGTGCAGGCAGTACGAATCGACCACGTACTGAGTGAACGCCAGCGCGATCAGAACAGGCAGCAACGGCGGGACCAGGCCCGCCAACGCCGCGCCGGTCGAACAGGCGGTCACGAACAGGCAGTCCGTGCCGTGGTCGAACAGTTGACCGCCGGCCGAGGCCGTGCCGTAGCGGCGCGCTACGACGCCGTCGAAGTAGTCGCTGGCGATGGCCGCAGCCAGCAGCAGCGCGACGAGACCGCTGTTCAGGAAGCCCGGCCGCGCGAAGGCGATCGTGATCGGCGGGGCCAGCGCAAGCCGCAGGCCGGTGAGCAGGTGGGCCGTGATTGCCGTCGGTTTTTCCATGCCGGACTTCGCGTGCGGCTAATTCAAAATCCGATTTTGAATTAGCCGCAAGAACATCGTAGGATCTGCTCCGTGATCCACCGTGACCTCGCAGAAGAACTGGAACGAGCGGCCACCTGGGCGCCTTCCATCACCCTCACCGGACCTCGGCAGAGCGGAAAGACGACGCTGTGCCAGGCGGTGTTTCCCGATCATCCGTATCGCTCCCTCGAGTCGCCGGACGACAGGGCCTTCGCGCAGGATGACCCCAGGGCCTTCCTGGCGCAGTTTCCTCGCGGTGCGGTCCTCGACGAGGTGCAGCGCGTACCGGATCTGCTGTCGTACCTGCAGGGCATCATCGACGCGGATCCGACTCCCGGACGCTGGATACTGAGTGGATCCCGGAACTTCGCGCTGCTCGAATCGGTCACGCAGTCGCTGGCGGGGAGAACCGCCATGCATCAGCTCCTGCCTCTGTCCTGGGACGAGATCCGGCGCTTCCCCCGGTACCCCGCCGGTCTCGACGACGCCTTGTTCCGGGGTGGTTACCCGCACATCTACAATCGGAACCTCAATCCTTCCGACTGGCTGCGCTCCTACGTCGCTACCTACATCGAGCGAGATGTGCGTACGATCAGCAGCGTCGGCGATCTCACCACATTTCAGCGTTTTGTCGAGCTCTGCGCCGGCCGTACCGCACAACTGCTCAACTATTCCTCCCTGGCGGACGACTGCGGCATTTCGCAGCCGACGGCCAAGGCCTGGTTCAGCATCCTGGAGGCGAGCTTCATCGCCTTCCATCTGCCACCTTTCAGCGTGAAGCAGCGCACGAGGATGGTCAAGATGCCGAAGCTGTTCTTCCAGGACACCGGTCTGGCCTGCTGGTTCCTGGGGATCCGCGAGCCACGGCAGCTTCGCGCCCACCCGCTGCGCGGGGCGTTGTTCGAGACCTGGGTCGTTTCGGAAGTCCTCAAGCATCGCACCCACCGGGGCAGGAGCGGCGGCCTTTCCTTCTACCGGGATCGTCACGGTGCCGAGATGGATCTCGTCGTCGACGAACCGGACGTCCTGACGATCGTGGAGGCCAAGTCGGCTGCTACACCGAAATCGAGCCTGCTGGCGGGTCTGGAGCGTGGGCGCCCCCGCTTGCAGGATCTGCGCCCGCGATGCGAGGCAGCCGTGGTCTACGGCGGGGAAGAGCTTCAGCAGCGCACGTCGGGTCGGTTGACTCCTTGGCGCCTGGTGCGTTCGGTCGCTCCCCCCAGGGTCGATCCCCTGGTTCAGCTCTTTACGCGAGGGCAGCCTGTCGCCAATGCCGGTGTGTTCGCGCTGTTTCCCGACGGGACATGGAAGGCGGCGAAGACGGACGAACGGGGTCGGGCGACACTCGAGTTGCTTCTCCGTCATCTCCCCATGACCGTATTCGTTGCGCGGGACGGGTTCGCCGCGCACGTGGAACCGGAGTGGGTGCCGGACGAACGCGCGCTCCATGTCCGCCTGCGTGCACGACCCGGCGGCGGCTCGCTCATCGCTCCGGGGGCGGCGCCGGGCATGCCGGTCGAGGTCGTCGTCAAGGACAGGTCGATGACCGTCGAGCTCCTCGATGGCGAGCATCGCGTTGCGCATCTCGATACCGCCGAGGGACCTGCTTCGCCCGCGCCCGGGCGGGCGTCTGCCGGGCAGTTGAGTTTCGTGGTCGTCGATGTCGTCGGTGACGTGGCCTTGTTCGACTACTTCCCGTCCGAGACTCCGGATCGGAGGGGTTTGCGTGACGCTTCGGCGGAGCGGCGGCTCCGATTGCCGCCCAACCGGGCCTGACCAGGAGTCTACGCCGTTCTACCGCGCAGACTCCTACTACTAGCGAGGCTTCGCCTACTGGGAAACTCACCCCGGTTCCATCCATGCGCGGGTCCGGCCCTGCCGGGTGGAAAAACTCAGACCAGGGAGTCTAGACTAGCCGAACAGCTCGCGCTGCGCCCGCGGCCAGAACGCCACCCCGATCAGGGCGTTGAACAGGATGAAGAAGTTGTGCTGCACGAAGCCGAAGGCGGCCATCTGGCCCTCGTTCTCGGGAAACAGGATGACCCAGAACGTGATGGCGGCGGCCCGCATCGGGGTCGGCACGGCGGCGGCGAAGAACACGACCGGCAGGTAGCCGAGCAGCGAGAGGAAGGACGCCTCGACGCCGAACAGGCGCAACGCAACGGTGTAGACGACCACCGCGGCCAGCAGCGCCGGCGAGCGCAGCGCCACGAACAGGGCGTAGTGCCGCACCGTGGCGGCCCGGAAGGCGTGGAGGATCCGTTTGTCGCGCAGTCGGCTGCCCGGCCACAGCGTGCCGCGGAAGTACAGCACCCAGGCGACGAAGACCAGCACGGCGCCGGCTGCGAGCCAGGGCACGAGGGCGAACGCCGGGGGCAGCGATCCGCCGCTGAAGGCGAAGCCGACCGTTGCCCAGAACAGCAGGTAGAAGACCTCGCAGAACATCACGAACAGCATCACCGAGCCGACCTCCCAGCCCGGAACCCGGTGGCGCCGGTTCAGGTAGTAGGCCATCGCGCCCTTGCCGATCTGCTCGTTGAAGATCGAGATGATGTAGGCGCTGGCGCGGATCGGCAGGAGGTCCCGGTAGCGGATGGGCGAGATGAACCAGTTCAGGGCGCGGGTCACGACCAGGGTGTCGATGCAGAAGTAGAGGCCCGAGTAGGCGACCATCAGCGCGATCCACGACACCCACTCCACGTTGGCGAAGACGCCCGCCATGTAGTCGACCAGGGAGAGTCCTTCGCGCGCCGCCGCGCCGTTCAGCCGGAAGTAGAGATAGGCGAAGCAGGCGATGCTCAGGGCCAGGAACCCGAGGCGTCCCGCCAGGCCGCGGCGCGGGGGCGCGGTCGGGGCGGAGTCGTCCGCAGCGGAAGTGTCGCGGGCTGGGGTTTCGGCTGGGGTTTCGGCAGGTGTCTCGTTCATGATGCTCGGGTCTCGCACAGTCTGGCCAGCGTCTCGGACAGCGGGGTCAGGGTGACGGCCGGTGCTCGGTCGAGGCAGTGATTCGCCTCGTCGGAGGTGATGACCTCTATTACCGCCGGCGTCAGGCCGCCGGTGCGGAACAGACCGGCGAGCCCGGCCACCAGCCTGGCCAGCCATACCGGCGTCGAACGGACCGCCAGCTCGTGACCGAGCAGGCGTGCGGTCCGCTGCAGCAGCTCGCGCTGGGTGAGGATGGTCGGCCCGACCATGCCGCAGATGCGCACGCCGGCGTCAGCCTCCCGGCAGCAATCCAGGATGGCCCGGCACAGATCGTCCACGTCGAGCGGGCGCAGCCGGTGCGACCCGCCCCCCAGCACGCGGGCGGATCTGCCGGCGGCGGTCCGGAGCAGCGCGCGACCCCCGGCCGTGCCGGGGCCCAGCAACAGCGGGGTGCGGATGATCGTGGCCTTGAGGCCGGAGCCGATCACCAGCCGTTCGGCCTCTCCCTTGGAGCGGAAGTAGCCGTTCGACGAGCGCGGGTCGGCCCCCAGGGAGCTGACGAACACGATGTGGCGTACCCCCGCCGACTGCGCCGCGGCGACCAGCGCCCGCGTGCTCTCGACGTTGCCGGTCCGATAGCTCGACGTCCGGCTCTCGAACAGGATGCCGGCCAGATGCACGACGCAGTCGGCGCCGGTCAGCGTTTCCACAAGGCGTTCGGGCTGCTCGTACGTCACGACGCAGGGCGTGATGCGCGGCGAGCGGGGGAGGTCGTCCACCGCTGCCTCGCGGCGCACCAACGCCACCGCGGACAGTGTGTCCTGCGAGGCGATTTGCTTCAGGAGCGCCCTGCCGACGGCGCTGTTGGCGCCGGTGATCGCTACCGCGCCGCCCACGGCCTCGTCGTTCACCGCGGCGTCCAAAAGAAGACCTCCCAGCTGCTGAGCGGCTCGGCCTGCCCGCGAATCATCCCTCCCGACGGACCCGCGTCCATGCGCATGCCGTTCTTCTCGCCGTAGGCCTCGAGCAGCGGGAGCCGATCGTCGCCCAGGATCTCGGTCGCCCGCATGGCGTAGGTTGCGTCGCCGATCCGCAGCCAGCCGTCGGGGCTCACCCGCGCCCGGCGCGCCCAGTAGCCGCCGTCGGGCCGGGTGGCGGTGATCACGCCGTCCTCGGCGCCGACGTAGACGACGTTGACCACGAACGGAGGAAAGCCGCCCGTCTTGAGCTGGATGATGCGCTGGTCGTCCACCGTGCGCCAGTCCTCCGGCGGCGGGGTCTCGATCCCGCCGATCCGTATCCCCGCCACGCGGTTGTAGGGCGTCATGAAGACATAGACGAGCACCATGATCGCGGCGACCGCGGCCAGCGTGATGCTCTCGATCTGTTTCTCCGTCATCGAAGTCCTCCGTCTGCCGGCGCGGGCCGCCGCCGCAAGCGAATTCCGGTGCCACCCCGGCGCCGGCTCATGCTATGGTAGGCGATCAACTCGGAATTCGTATCGACTGTGGAGGTCTTGCGATGACAGGTGGACGATCGACGACGAAGCTGGCGCTCATCGCGCTGGTCGGATTGCTGGTGATGCCGGCCCTGGCCCTGGCGCAGGACGACGGGCCGCGGACCGCGTGGGGCGCGCCGGATGTGCAGGGGATCTGGGACTTCCGGACCATCACCCCGATGGAGCGGCCCGAGGACCTGGGCGACAAGGCGTTCCTGACCGAAGAGGAAGCGGTGCAGCGCGAGCAGGCCGCGGTGCAGCGCGACATCGAGCTCTGGGAGGCGGATGCCCGCCGCACGGAGGCGGGCGGCAGCGTCGGCGGCTACAACAACTTCTGGATGGATCGGGGCACGCGGGTCATCGGTACGCGGCGCACGTCGCTCGTCATCGATCCGCCGAACGGCCGGCTGCCGGAGATGACCGAGGAAGGGCAGGCGCGCCGCGCCGACGGCCGCGGCTCGTTCAGCGATCGGATCCAGGATTCGTACACCGACTTCAGCAACGCCGACCGCTGCCTGATGGGCTTCAACGCGGGACCGCCGATCACGCCGGGCGGCTACAACCAGAACGTGCAGATCTTCCAGACCCCGGACGAGGTCGTGCTGCTGACCGAGATGGTGCACACGGTGCGCGTGGTGCCGCTGGACGAACGTGCGGATCTCGACGAGAGCCTCGCGCAGTGGTCGGGCGTCTCTCGCGGGTATTGGGAGGGCGACACCCTGGTGGTCGAGACCGCCAACTTCGACATCGACCGCAACTGGCGTGGCGCCAGCGCGAACATGCGCCTGGAGGAGCGGTTCACCCGCGTCGACGCCGACACCCTCGAGTACGAGTACACGGTCACCGACCTCGACACCTGGGTCGCGCCGTGGACGGTGAACCTGCCGATGGTGCGCAGCGACCTGCCGCTGTTCGAGTACGCGTGCCACGAGGGCAACTACTCGATGGAGACGATGCTCACCGGCGCGCGCGCCGATGAGGCGGCGGCCGCGGCCGCCAAGTAGGGCGGCGACCTCGCACATCGGGCGCCCGGACCTGTTTCGGGCGCCCGTTCTCCACTCCTTCCTGCCGGCATGAGCGACGTTCGGCCGCACTGGGACGACCTGTTTCGGCGCGCCCGGGCCGTGGCCCGCAATGCGTACGCTCCCTACTCGGGCTACCACGTCGGAGCCGCCGGGCTCGTCGACGACGGACGCGTCGTCGAGGGCTGCAACGTCGAGAATGCCTCCTACGGACTTGCGCTGTGCGCGGAGTGCGCGCTGGTCTGTGCGCTGCACTCCACCGGAGGAGGCAGGCTGCTGGCCGTCGCTGTCGTGGTCGGCAGGAACATCGACGATCTGCGTCCCGGCAAGCCGTGCGGCCGCTGCCGCCAGTTGCTGTACGAAGCCGGTGGACGAAGCCTGCGTGTCAACGATCACCACACCCTCGGCGAGTTGCTGCCCGACGCGTTCGGGCCCGACGAGATTCGTTGAGCATGCGCGCCTTCGACGCCGGGATTCACGTAGAATCGAGGCGGAGGGATTGACAGCAGCCGGGAGAGGTCCCGGCGAGGAGGCCGACATGTGCGATGAGAGAACCGTTGCCGACACCACGAAGTACCTGCGCGCGAAGGGGATCACGAGGCGGCAGTTCGGGGCCGTGTCGGCGGGAGCGGGGCTGGCGATGCTGCTGCCCCGAGCGGCCAACGCCCAGGATGTCACCGAGTCCGAGATCGACGTCACGACGCCCGACGGCGTGTGCGACAGCTACTTCGTCCATCCGGTGAGCGGGGCACACCCCGGCGTTCTCATCTGGCCCGACGCCTTCGGCCTGCGGCCCGCGAAGCGGCAGATGGCCAGGCGGCTCGCGGAGTCCGGCTACTCCGTCCTGGTCGTGAACCAGTACTACCGGTCGCAGCGGGCCCCAATCGTGGATTCGACGGTCTTCGCCGAAATCGCCAGCACCGTCCGGCCGCTGATGGCGACACTGAACGCGGAGACCCACGTGCGGGATGCCCGGGCGTTCGTGAGCTTCCTCGACGGCCAGTCGTCGGTGGACGGCAACCGCAAGATGGGAACGATGGGCTACTGCATGGGCGGTCCCATCACGATGCGCACGGCCGCGGCCCTGCCCGACCGCATCGGCGCCGGCGCCTCGTTCCACGGCGGCGGCCTCGTCACCGACCAGCCGGACAGCCCGCACCTGCTGGTGCCGCAGATGACCGCGCACTACCTGTTCGCGATCGCCGAGAACGACGACGAGAACGAGCCGGAGGCGAAGAACGTCCTGCGCGACGCGTTCGCCCAGGCGGGGTTGCCGGCGGAGATCGAGGTATACGCCGGCGCGCTGCACGGTTGGTGCCCGCCGGACACGCAGGTCTACAACGAGGCGCAGGCGGAACGGGCATGGAGCCGGCTGCTCGCCCTGTTCGAACGCGCGCTCTGAAACGAGTATGCCGTTCCCTGTCGTCAGTTGTCCGTGGGCAGCTTCTGAATGCTCCGGCGTATGCTCACGGGCCGGACTGCTTCCGGAACCACCGAGTGCTTGACGATGCCCATGTCCGTCCGGAGCGTGTCCGCCATGCGTTGGACGTTGGCCAGCCTCTCGTTGTGAGCCTTCAGCGCGTGGGCGACCTCTTCGAGCTGCTCGGTGAGGTGTTGCTCGACCGCTTCGAACCGCTTCTCGATGCGGCCGAGTTGCCTGGCCAATGCGCCGAGTTGCTCGGCAACCTCCCGGTTGGTCAACGGTGGCCTCCGTTGGGAGCGGGCTGGTTTCGAGGAACGGCCATGGTACAGGCGAGAGGCGCAGTGTCGTGCGGGCCCATGGCAGGTCGCCCTATGTTACGCGAATTGAACGACGCCCCGGGCGGATTGGGCTGGAGCGCCTGCGCGGTTACCCGCGCAGGCGCTCCATGAACCACCCGTGGTTCTTCCTCGATGTCCCGGGACTGGCCTCCCCATGAACCACCCGTGGTTCTTCCTCGATGTCCCGGGACTGGCCTCCCCATGAAC
>WTFV01000223.1:22575-28467 GCA_011523845.1 Acidobacteriota bacterium
CACCCGTGGTTCTTCCTCGATGTCCCGGGACTGGCCCGCCCGGAAGCCCGCGTTCTCCGCTTTCGTCTGCACCGCGACGCCGAAGCGGCCGGGTGAGCCGCTCGATCGCGGCAGCGGTGTCCTCGCGGAAGCCCGCGGGGTCGATTCTCGGCCAGCGGTCGGCCGGGCTCTTCAGGCGCGGTTTCCGCGGCGCAGACTCCCGGATCAGATTCCCCCCGCGCGTATGCTGTAGTTGTCGTTGCGCCACATCAGCATCCGGCCGTCGGGCAGTTGTTCGAAGGTGAACTCCTCGCCCAGATCGTCGTTGTCGCGCACCCGGCGGAAGGTGCCGTCCTGGACATGGCGGAGCCGGGTCAGCGAGTCCAGCGGATCGTCGGTGGGCAGCGGCAGCACGTGCAGATCACCTTCCCGCATCAGTACCGCGCTCTCGCCCCCGAAGGGCCGCTGGTAGATGCCGGTGAACCGCATGAGGGCCTCCCGAGCCGCCGTGGAGCCGCCTTCGACGCCCGAGGCGACCTCGCCGGCGGAAACACCGCCGTCCCGCTTCCCGGCGGCCCGGCGCAGGGCGGGCGCGACGATGTCGTAGGCGGTCTGTGCGAAGCGGCGCGAATCGACGCCCTGGCCGTTGGTCATGAACGCCGTGGCGACCTCGTCCCGCGGGCGCAGCAGAAGGTGGCTGCGATAGCCCGGGCAGGAGCCGCCGTGACCCACGAAGGTGTCTCCGTCCGACTTCCACACCGAGAAGCCCAGCCCGTAGGTGGTGTCGCCATCGGGCTCGAGCCAGTGCACCCGGTGCATCTCGCGCAGCGTGTTGCGGTCGAGCAGCGCATCGTCTCCATCGAGCACGCGGAACTGCCACGAGGCGAAGCGCCCCAGATCCTCCACCGTCGAGACGAACCCGGCCGCGGGGCTGATGCCGCGCACCGAATAGTCCGGAACCAGATGGCGCCTGCCGTCCCGCCCGCGCGCGGTGTACCCGCTCGCGAGCCGGTTCTCCCGGAAGCGGTCCTCCAGGTCGGTGAAGGTGCTCGACATCCCCAGCGGGTCCAGGATGTTCGCGCGGATGTAGTCGTCGTAGGCCTGCCCGGACGCCGCCGCCACGATCTCGCCGGCGAGGGTGAGCCCCAGGTTGGAGTACTGGTAGTAGGTGCGCGGGGGATACAGCATCGACTGGGTGGGCAGCGTGGCGACGATCTCTTCGTGCGTCGGGAAGGGATAGTCGGGGCCGGTCCAGTACGGCGCGCCCGCTTCGCGCGGCAGACCGGAGGTATGGGTGAGCAGCCCTTCGACGGTAACGGGGCCCGCCGCCGGGTCTTCCTTCCGGATCCGGAACCAGTCGAGGTGCTGCGCCACGGCATCGTCGAGATCGACCTTTCCCTGGTCGCGCAACTGCAGCACGCCGACCGCGGTGAAGAGCTTGGAGATGGAGCAGATGGAGTACATCGTCGACGGGGTCGCGGGTTCCTCCCGCTCCACGTGCGCATACCCGTATCCCTTCGCCCACACGAGCTCCTGATCGTGCACCACCGACAGCGAGGCGCCGGGGATGCCCCCGTAGGCCCGCGCTGCGTCCATCCAGACATCCAGCAGATGCAGGGCTTCTGCGACGCCGGGATCGTCCGCGAGCGAATCCTGCGCGTGAAGCGGAGGCGCGGCGAGCAGGAGAAGCGCGAGCGCCGCGGCGCCGACACCGATACGGGACGCTGGCCGAAGCGGGATGTGCGGTGTCTTCATCGGAGTACTCCCGAGCTGGCATGGAGGGTTGTTGGTCACCGTGCAGGCGTGCGCGAGTGCCCGAACCTGCGCACGGTCACAGTGTAGTGCCTGTGTGCCGCCGGGGAACACCGGGGAGGGGCGGCATACTCGGGCCATGCCGGACCCGCGCGGCGCGCAGATCGATCTCCGCCGGCGCACGTCCCGGCGTCGACATCTGTCTCTTCGTCGACGTGCGCATGGAGCGGTGAGCCCGCCGTGCGGCAGCGGCGGACGGGACCGCCGCGGTGGCGCTGGTCGCTCGTTGGCGCGGATACTGCCCCGAGCTTCAGGAGCGGGTAGTCCGGATACCGGGCCGTGTCGGCTGCTCCCGCTCGGTATGCAACTGCTCGATGAACCAGTCGACGTCGACGTAGCGCGCCTCCAGGCACTGGTTCAGTCCGGTTTCCTCGAGCACTTCCTCGATCCGCGCCCGCGGAACCGCGGTGCTCCGCGGCCCCCTGTCCGTGGTCGTGGTCACGATTCTGGCCGCCTGGCCGGGCCTTGCCGGCTCGACCTCGAGCTTCTCGTACCGTGACGCCTCGATCGTGCGTATCGCCGTGTCGACGAGCTCTTCCGCTGCGACCACCAGCGGCTCGTCCGCCGAGATCGGTCTGAGCGTCTCTCGCGCGTCCTCCTCGATCCGCTGCCGCCTGCCGTCCCACAGGAACGCCGCTTCGGCCTGGGTCTCGACGTCGAGCATGTTGACGGCCTGCTCGAGCCCGTCGCGGTCTTTCCGGCCTGCGACGACCACGTCGTACAGGTCGCGCGCCGGCGTTTCGCTCAGCCGGTTCAGCAGCTTCCCCGCGAGGATCTGCGTCGTGCTCAGTGCCTCGAACGGCTCTCCGTCGATCGTCGCCACCCTGTGCCCGGCCGCCGGTTGCGGTCCGACTCTGTAGACGTGCAGTTTCCCGTCCGGGAAGGCCATCCGGATGGATCCCTTCCTGTACCCGGTCAGTCTTCCCCCCAGCTTCTCCATTGCCTCGGTGAAGACGTTCGACGCGCTCTGTCCCAGCTCGGCGATCTGCCAACTGGCCGATGTGGTCAGGTCGATGTCGGTGCTCCGGCGGTGGCGCCACCGGGCGGCGAGGATCGTTCCGCCGCCCATCTTCCAGCTCTCCACCCGCAGCTCCTGTTCCTGCCGCAGGCGCGCGAGTTGGCCGCGCAACCTCTGCCAGAGCGTTCCGGCGGGCTCCGTGAGCGCGAGCGCTTCGCGCTCCGCCGGGCCGGCTCTCGTCAGCCGGTCCACAGGTCGATCCCGTACATGTGTCCGATCACGGCGTGTTGGTTGATCGCGCGGATTCGGGTGTAGACGTCGAACCTCGCCCTGTGCAGCGCCCGCACCAGTTCACGCCATGTGTAGGCGTGTTCCGCCCAGGCTTGCGCCACCTCGACCTCGTCGGCTTCGAGCCCGAAGGCGTAGACGATGGTGCGCTGGCGGCGGGTCGGGTCCTCGGCCCGTACGGCCTCGTAGAACTCGGGGGCGGTGGGGGGCTGCGGCCAGCCGCAGCAGCTCTGGTTCAGCCGGCCGGCGACGGATCTGCTGTTCGGACCCGTTTGCTCCGGTTCGATTCGGGGCCAGAACCACCAATCGGGGCTCATCGGCGCCGGCGTGTCGCTGAACGCCTCCGGCGGTCCGAGCACGCACGGTCGCGCCTCGCCGCCGTAGTGCTTCAGCAGGCGGCCCCGAGTCCTCCAGTCGCACGCAGGCGCGGTGTGTACGAGTACGCGCTGGGTCATCGTTCTGCCCGCTACCGAGCCACGATATCAGTTGGCGGGTCCCCAGTCTCGCTCAGCCGACCGATTGTTTCCGCGACGCGGGGCCCCTTTCCGGGCCCAGCATTCCTGCCAGCTCTGCGCGATAGTGCGTCACGCTCTTCAGGAGCGCCGTGCCGATCCTCGCACGATTCGCTACGTCTGCGAGCAGCTCCAGGAGCAGATCCGGACGGTGGTTCGGATCCAGGTGCGACTTCTTTCGGTTGGTGGACCCGACACGAAAGTGCTCGCACCTGCGCTCGTGTGCCGGTGGAGCTGGACCTCCGCCGGCTGCTCAAGCCTCCGCGGTACCAGTTGATGGCGGCAGACGCGGCCCGCCTGCACCAGGCTGGCGTTACCTTCAAGGCGATCGCTGCGCGCTTCGGCGTCGATGACCACACCGCGGCGAAGGCCGTCCGCTGGTTCTGGCCGCGGTGACGTTGCCTCTTGCTCCGCGGATAGTGGGGTGGCCGGTCGCCCTGTCCCGTTGCGGACCGGTCGGTACCGCAACTCGTCGCGGGCGCTAGGGTCGCTAGGGCCACCGCGCCCGGGTGTCCTGCCATTGGGGTAGCTGTCCGCCCTGTAGCGGCGTCGGTTCCGGCTCCCGCCTGCACCGGGCACGCCCCGAGCGACCATGAGATCGAAGCGTCGCCGGATGTAGCGGCGTCGGTTCCGGCTCCCGCCTGCACCGGGGCCGGGCGGGGCCACTCCGCTGTCCCGCAGTCCGCTGCTGCGTTCCTGGTACGGCATGAATGGCTTCAAGTCGGCATCAGATCCGCTGTCCCCCGCACGAGCGCGGCGCTCCAGTGGTCGTAGGCGCGCGCAGCGGCGAGCAGCGTGAGCAGGGTCGAGGGCCTTGGCATTGCTGCCGGGCAGGTTCGCTGCCTTGCCCTCGTGGTCAACTCGGCGCTTCCGGGCCGGCCGTCTCGACGGCCGCTTCTACATACCTGGTGCCGGCGGCTGCCACTGGTCCGGGTCGAATCCGGTGTGGACCTCGACTTCGAACGGCGGGAAGACGTGCAGCGTGTGGTTCTCCTCGCCGTCCCGTGCCTGTGCGTACAGGCGCGGCATCACGCTCTCGATCAGGGTTGCGATCCACTGTTGTGTCGCTTCGAAGCTGCTTTCGGCACCTGCGTACAGCGGCCGTCCGTACTTCGCGGTGATGCCCGTGATCTCGGTCCATCGTGCCGACAACCACCTCGTCCATCTCGTCCGCGTCTCCTCCGGGACGGCGTTCCACAGGTACGGCACGCCGTAGATGACCAGCACGCTTCCCGCGGTTCCGATTACTGCCCCGAGCACGATCGTTCCGCCGATCGGTGGTGCCGCTGCGCTCCACGCCGCCGTTGCGGCGATCCAGGTGCCCGGGCCGCTCGTCAGCACCCCGCTCGCCGTTGCTGCGAGGCTTGCGAGTGTCGCTCCGGTTGCTCTCGACACGATCAGCTCGCAGCCGAGTCGGGTTGCCGTGGCCACCGTGATTCCTGTCACTATCGCCGTGGGTCCGCTCGCCGCTCTCGTTATCCCGGCGATCGTCTGGCTTGCGGCAGTGCCGCCGATGCCGCAGATCATGTTCGTGAACGCCTCGGCTGCTTGTGGTGCTGCGGCGATGCCTGCCAGGACGATGATCACAATGGCTTGTCGTTTGCCTCGCAACACGTGCCTCCTTCTGCGTGACTCGTTTCGACGGAAGCCGCTTTGATTCCCGCCGCTCAGCTGCTGGCCGTCGTGCCCAGCCGCGGCACCTCGGTCGCCGAGTTGTGCCGCGGCTGGGCGTTGACCGTCGCACCCTGTACCGCTAGGTCGGCCCGCGGGGCGCGCTGCGCGACCACGCGCGCGACGTCCTCAAGGGGACGAGCTGATCGGGCTCGCCGCCGTTCTTCCTGCACGAGGCCAGGTCTCACGTGGCGGCGCGCACTGCTGTGCTTCCGCTACGCCGCTCGTTTCCCGGTGATGGCTTCGCGGAGTCCCTCGAGCAGTCCTTCCAGCTTGGCCATGCGTTCGCGCAACTGGCCGAGCTGCTCGGCGGTTTCCTTGCCCTGTGCGTCGATCCGGTCGCGCAGCCCGTCGATGCGCTCTCCTTCACCGTCGATTCGTTTGTCGAGGTGTTCGCGGAACAGCCGCATCTCCGTTCGCAGGCTCCGGAACGCTGCCCCGATGCTGATCAGGATCGTGATCCCGGTGCCTATCACTGCCCAGGTGGTGGCGTCCATCTTCGGCTATTCTCCGGTTCCCTGCTTCTGCCGTCAACGGTTCACGGCTCGTCTCGCACCTGCGGATCGCGTCGCTGCGGTTCCCTCGCTTCGCACGTTTCCGCTCCAGGCACTCGACCGCCGCGCGCATCTGCTCGGCGTCCCCCGCCATCCGCTCCTTACCGGGCGACAGGCC
>WTFV01000178.1 GCA_011523845.1 Acidobacteriota bacterium
GAACCGTCCGTGCTCCCCACCAGCCGCAGGCCCAGCCAGTGCCGGCGGTTGCCGATCGTGTTGACGAGCAGTCGAACGGGACCCGTGTTGTTGCCGACCAGCACGTCCACGTCCCCGTCGTTGTCCAGGTCGCCGAACGCGGCGCCGCGGCTCACCTCGGACAGCTCGAACACCGCCCCGGCCCGATCGGTGACATCCTCGAAGCGCCGGTCGCCCAGATTGCGGAACAGCGTGTTGCGCTGTCCGTACGGGAACGGGTCGTCTTCGCGCCCGTCCACCGCCACCACCGTCCCGTTGACCGCCATGACGTCGAGCCGGCCGTCGTTGTCGAAGTCGAACCACGCCGAGCCCCAGCCCGTGTAGGGCAGGCTGCCCGGTCCCAGCCGGGACGCTGCGCTGTCGTCCCGGAACATCCCGGAGCCGTCGTTGACGTAGAGGTTGTTGCCCTCGGTCGTCAGGTGCGTCATGAACAGGTCTTCGTCGCCGTCGTCGTCGAAGTCGCCGGCATCCACGCCCATGCCGGCCTCCGGCGTGCCGAGGCCGCTCAGCGCCGCGCCGGAGAGCAGCGCGGCGTCCATGAGCGTGCCGTCCCGCCGGTTGATCCAGAGGAGGTTCTCGGTGCCGTCGTTGGCGACGTAGATGTCCAGCCAGCCGTCGCCGTCGTAGTCGGCGGTGGCGACGCCCAGCGCGGGTCCGAATCGCCCCAGCGTCGCGCGCGAGACGCCGCCGGTGTTCACGTGCCGGAGCGCGCTCTCGCTGATGTCCTCGAACGTGCCGTCGCCGCGGTTGCGATAGAGGCGATCCGGAAGCCCGCCGTACGTTTCCGGAGGACAGTAGTCGCGCGCCCCCGCCGTGTTGGGGCACTCGATGCGGTTGTCGAGGTCGTAGTCGACGTTGTTGCCGACGTACAGATCCAGCCAGCCGTCCCGGTCGTAGTCGACGAACGCCGCCGAGACGCCGAACGCGTTTCGGGCTTCGATGCCGGCTGTGTCCGACACGTCGGTGAACGTCCCGTCGCCGTCGTTCCGAAAGAGCCGCTCCGACTCGAAGCTCGTGACGAGCAGATCGACCCAACCGTCGTTGTGGATGTCGCCCGCCGCGACACCGAAGCCGTATCCGTCGGCGTGCAGGCCGCTCTGTTCGGTCACGTCGACGAAGCGCCACGATCGGCTCCCGTCCGGGCCGACCTCGAGGTCGTTGCGGTAGAGGCGTCCGGTGAGCGGACCCGGGGACGCGGGCGGGATCAGGGCATCGGTGACGCTCGGGTCCGGGCCGAGCATGCGGCCCTGCACCAGGAACACGTCCAGATCGCCGTCGTTGTCGGCGTCGAGCAGGCCGACGCCCGGGGGCAGGATCTCCGGGTAGTAGAAGTGCCCCGACGCACCGTTGAAGTGCACGAAGTCGAGACCCAGCTCGGCGGCGCGTTCGACGAACCAGTCCGCGGCGACCGCATCCGTCGACATCCCGCGAGCATCCTCCGAGGGCCCGGCCCCCGCCGAACTCGCCCGCGAAGCCGGGTCCGGGGCGCACCCGCCGGCCACCGCCGCGATCAGCACGATTCGGATCGCGCCGTTCACCATGCGATTCATCCTACTAGCGAATCGCGCCGGCCGACCGTTCGAGAAACGGATCGAACTCGACGGGATCGTCGCTGCGCCACGGCAGACCGCGTTCGTAGTGCGTCAGCTTCTCCCGCATGCCCGGCACGAGGTCCGGGCGCCCCCCCCGCGCGGCCCGGTCGACGGCGTTCCGCTGCCAGCTCGCCGCCTCGCCGAAGCGCCCCGTTGCCGCCAGGGCCATGGCCATCGACTCGCCCAGGTCGAGGGTGCGGGCGGCCTCCGGGAGCGCCTCCAGGAGAGCGAGCGCGCGGTCGCCGTCCCTGACCTCCGGATCGGGTGCGCCACTGAGGAGGCGCGCCAGCGCGTGGACGAAGAAAGGCTGATCCGGGTAGGCCGCCATCCCTTCGCTGAACCGGTCCCGCGCGTCGGCGTGGCGGCCGAGCCGGACGAGCGTGATGGCATGACCGAACGGCGCTTCCTCGATCCGCGGGTCGCCCGGGGCGCCTTCCTCCATGACCCGCTCGTACTGCCGCAACGCTTCCTCGAAGCGGCCCTCCCGGCGCAGGAGGCCGGCCAGCGCGAGCCGCGCCTCGACGTAGGCCGGCTCGTGCCGAACGGCCGCATCGAGGCGTTCGATCGCTTCCGGACGGCGGCCCGCACCTTCCAGCAGCACGCCCAGGCTGAAGTGCGCCAGCGCAAAGTCGGGCGCGGTCTGCAGGATCCGTTCGAACTCGGTGAACGCCCCGCCCGGGTCTCCCATCTGGAACAGCACCGTGCCGAGCCGGTGCCGCAGGGTCGGGTCGGCAGGCTCCAGCACGAGTCCCCGCCTGAAGTGCCCGGCGGCCGCGACCCAGTCGCGCCGGCTGAGCGCCCGGTTCCCCCGCCGCTCGTAAGCCCGCGGACTCTCGATCAGCGTGTCGAGCTCCTCCATCAGCGGGTCTTCTGCAAGGATCGCGACGTCCGCGCGCTGCCGCATGTGCGCCTCGGCCCGATCGAGGCGGCCGAGTCCCCGGTAGGCGAGCGCCAGGGGATAGTGGACGCCGACGGCCGTCTGCCCGCTGAGCCGCAGCCCCTCTTCCAGGAACTCGACGGCGCGGGCGTAGTCGCTGGCCGCGAGCGCGGCGCGGCCGATGCCGACGTGGGCGACGACCGAGTCGGGCTGCATGGCGAGTTGCGTCGTGAACAGGGGCTCCGCCTCCTCGGGTCGTCCCAGCAGCAGGTGCACCTCGCCCAGCCACAGCAGGGTCAGCGGGTCGTCCGGCCGGAGGCGCAGCACCTCGTTGAAGGCGGCGATGGAATCCTCCAGTGCGCCGGTGGTCCTGTAGAGGTGCCCGAGGTAGTACGGCCAGCGTGCGTCGTCCGGCGCCAGCGTCTGCGCCCGCCGCAGGTGCGGCTCGGCGGCGTCGTGCAGCGCCGCGGCCATCAGCAGCTTCCCCATGTCGCCGTACGCGTCGGCGCGCCTCGCCGCATTCGCGGTCGGTGTCTGCACGATCGCGGTCAGCGCCGCGTGTTGCGCGCGCACCTGGTCCCGTACGAACACGTCGGTGGCGGAAAGGTCCGGCAAGGCGATTGTCGGCGCGGCCTCGCCCTCCGCACCCGGGCCGCCTCCTCCGCCGCAGCCGCCGGCGGCGACCGCGAGCCAGACCAGCAGCGCAACGCCCACGAAGGCGTGGCGCCCGCTCGCGAGATCCGTCCGACCGCGGCGCCGCTCGAATGCAGCCAAGCCCACGCTCGCAACGCTTCGCCTGGCGGCACCCGTCCGACCGCGGCGCCGCTCGAATGCAGCCAAGCCCACGCCCGCAACGCTTCGCCTGGCGGCACCCGTCCGACCGCGGCGCCGCTCGAATACGGCCGGGCCCACGCCACGGGCTCCTGGCCTCATGGGGCCGTCCCCGTGCCTTCGGCCAGCGTCGTGTAACCGTCGATCGGGAGATCGTTCCATTCCTCGACCCGTCCGCTCGGCCAGACTACACGCACGAGCGGCGCCTCCGCCGACCGGCCCAGTCCGATCAGCACCCGGGGATCGCGCGCCGAGGCATAGCTGCCGTCCGTGCGAACGTGCCGCCAGGCCGCCTCGCCGCTTCGCATCACGGCGACACGCGCGCCGAGCATGTCGCGTGGCGCATCGCGGCCGGCGAGCCGCAGACCCAGCCAGTGGTTGCGGTTCCCCACCTCGTTGACGAAGAGTCGCGCCCGCCCGCTGTTGTTCGATACGACCACGTCGGTGTCGCCGTCGTTGTCGATGTCCCCGAACGCCGCGCCGCGGCTGATCTCGGACAGCCGGAGAGCCGCGCCGGCTCTGTCCGTAACGTCCTCGAACCGCCCGTTGCGGAGATTGCGGAAGAGCAGATTGGTCTCGTCGTACGGAAACGGGTGGTCGCCGCGCCCGTCGATCGCCTCTATCGCGCCGTTGACCGCCAGCAGGTCGAGCCAGCCGTCGTTGTCGACGTCGAACCACGCGGTGCCGAATCCGGTGCGCCCATGGCTCGCCGGCCCCAGGCCGGTCCGGATGCTCACGTCCTCGAAGAACGCGTCGCCGTCGTTCTCGTAGAGGTTGTTCCCCTCGTTCGGCAGGTGGGTCATGAACAGATCGAAATCGCCGTCGTTGTCGAAGTCTCCGGCGTCCACGCCCATGCTCGCCTCCGCCGCGCCGTCCCCGCTCAGCGCCGCCCCGGACAGCAGGCCGCCGTCCCGGAACGTGCCGTCGCCCTGGTTCATCCACAGCAGGTTCGCGTGCACGTCGTTGGCGACGTAGATGTCGATCCAGCCGTCGCCGTCGAAGTCGGCGGTCGACACGCCGAGGGCCGGTCCGAACCGGGCCCCGGTGAGCGCGTTGACCGTCTCGTCGACGAACCGGCCGTTCCCCGCGTTGCGGTAGAGCCGGTCGGCCTGCGGCGCGTACACCTCCGGCGTGCAGTAGTCCCGCCGGCCGGAGAGGCCCGTGCACGGGCGGTCCGTCTCGATGCTGTACTGCACGTAGTTGCCGACGTACAGGTCCAGCCAGCCGTCGCGGTCGTAGTCGAGGAAGGCTGCCGATACGCTCCAGCCGCCGCCCTCGGCGCCGCTCGATTCCGATACGTCCGTGAAGGTGCCGTCGCAGTTGTTGCGGAACAGTCGATTCGGGCCCAGGTTCGTCAGGTACAGGTCCGTGCAGCCGTCGTTGGTGACGTCGCCGGCCGCCACTCCCATGCCGTATCCGGGCGCGTCGATCCCGCTCCGCTCGGTCACGTCGGTGAAGCGCACCGATCGCGTTCCGTCGGCTTCGACGCGCACATCGTTCCGGAAGAGCCGGCCTCCCGGCTCGATGGCGGCGTCCGCGGCCGGCCTGGCGGGGTCCCGGGCGGAGCCCGCGCCGAGCGGGCGTCCCTGCACCAGGTAGACGTCCAGGTCGCCGTCGTCGTCGTAGTCGAGCAGGCCGGCCCCGGCCGGGATCATCTCCGGAAAGTAGTAGCGGCCGGACATGCCGTTGGTGTGGGTGAAGTCGAGGCCGGCGGCAACGGCGCGTTCCGCGAACCAGTCGCCCGCGGCAGCCTCGCCCGCGGCGGCCTCGTCCGCGGCGGCCGTGGCTCCGGCGTTCGTCGCGGGGGCGGTGCCGGGCTGCACTCCGCCAGTCGCCGGGGCGCCGTCGCCGCAGGATAGGTTCAGCCCCGCGGCCAGCAGGGCCGCCGAGATCGCGGTCCTTGCGGGAAGCAACCCCGGGCGGTCCGTACCGCGAAGGACCGCCCGGGACAGTACGCGCACGGCTAGCGCCCCGAAACGCCTCGTTGGTTCGGCGTTTCGGGGCATCCCCTCCGCTCCATGACCTTGCGCCTCAGCACGTGGTTTCGCTGCGTTCTGCGGCGCAAGCTCCTAGAAGTCGATCTGGCCGCCGATCTGCACCAGCCTGGGATCGATGATGTAGTTCGGGGCTCCCCAGCGCGGGCCGAACGAGCTGTTGACGTCACGCACGTCGCTCGTGTTCATCAGGTTGTACGCGTCCAGGTTGATCTGGAACCGCAACCGCCCGTAGTTGATGATCTTGCTGATCCGGAAGTCGAGCCGCGAGATCCGATCCTCGAACAACGTCTGCGGCGCCACCAGCGGGACCAGCGCCCAGCCCGCCGAGAGAGGCCGTCCGAGCCCGACGGTGTCGGCGCTCGAGATCAGCAGGTTCGCGTTGTAGTCCGGCCCGGAGAGGTTCTGGTACGCCGCGCTGACGAACAGGTCGCCCGGCAACGGAATGGAGCCGAACGCCTTGACCTGTGTCTGGGCCATGAACGGGGTGACGACCCGGCAGTGCAGCATCTCCTGCGGCGAGTCGATGGTGAAGCACTGGTCGTCGATCGACCTGCCGGTGTCGAACCCGCCGCCGAACTGGATGCCGTTGGCGAGCCGGCCGTCCAGCGTCACGTTGAAGAAGTGATTCCGGCGGATGTCCTTTCCGAACTTGTCGGTCCGGGTGATGATGTTCTCGACCTGCCCGAACTTGTCCGGGTTGAGGTCGTACAGCCCGCAGATCTCGTTGCCCCCGCCGCCCGGAAGCCCCGCGTGGCTCGGCGCCATGACGCAGTACGGGCTGTAGTCGCCCGCGGTCACCGCCAGGTTGTCGGTCCGCCGGTTCTTGCTGTCGTTCTGCTGGTTGTACCCGCCGTTGTTGAAGTAGTAGCCGACGGTCATCGACAGGCCCTGGACCAGCTCCTGTTGCAGCTCCGCCGACATGTCCCAGTTGCTGTCGCGCAGGCTGTTCAGCACGTCCGGATCCCACAGGATGGCGTTGGGATTCAACTGGCCGAAGTTGTTGTTGTCGATCGCGCCGCATTCCCCGTTCGCCCCGAAGTTGCCCAGGTTGCAGTCGGGGACGTAGTTCCCGTTGGCGTCGTTCCAGGCCCGGTTCGTGCTGTTCACCGACCGCACGATGGGATTGTTGGCGTTGGTGATCTCGGTGCCGATCTTCGCCACGTAGCGTCCCAGGGACGCCTTGACGGCCGTCCTGCCGTCACCGAACAGGTCGTAGGCGACCCCCACGCGCGGGTTGATGTCCCACCAGTTCGGCGTGCCTGTCCGCGCCTCGAAGCTCCGGGTGGGCAGCCACGGGTTGACCCTCGGAAAGTCTCCCCAGGGATTGACCGGGTTCGGGTCGTCCGGCTGCTGCTGCGCGGGGCTGTAGCCGTACAGGTTGTCGATCCGCACGCCCATGTTGATGGACCAGCGGTCGATGGTCCATTGATCCTGGGCGTAGAACCCCATGTCCCGGGCGCGATCCCGCTGCAGGTAGGGCGTCGACCACTGCGTGAGCCGGTTGGGCACCCCGTTGCGGAACCGGTAGTGCACGTTGTTGCCGGCATTGAGGAGGTAGACGTTGTCCACCAGTTGCTCCGCCTGGACGCCGGCCTTGAAGTTGTGCGAACCGGTGACGTACGACACCGAGAAGCGCTGGCTGTAGCGATCGGTGTTGTTGGGGTCGCCCCGCAGCCAGCCGTAGTTGCCGTAGGTGATCCCGGTCCCCACGTCGTTGATCAGTACGTCCTCCGCCTGGACGCCCGGCATCAGGAAGGTGTTCCACTGCGAGATCGCGATCGTGCCGCCCGCCTCCAGCAGCAGGCGGCTCGTCTGCGTGGACGTCCACGTGAACTGCATCAGGCGGTTCGGGTCGAAACGATAGCCGGGCGCCGACTCCTGCATCCGGTTGGCGTTGGTGGAGCCGCAGTTGCAGGCGCGCTGCTCGTCGTAGGTGAAGTTGAACTTGTGGTTGTCCGCCGCCTGCCAGGTGATCCGGCTCAGGTACGAGTCGTACCACTCCAGCCGCCCGCTGTAGCGGTTGTCCGGCATGTCCGTGTACGGGATGAAGTTCACGACCCGCCGCTCCGCGCCCGGCGGCGTGAGGTACTGCGGCTGGCCAGTGGGCGGCGCGCCCGGGAAGGTGCTCTGGTTCCAGTGGACCCCGGCGTGCCTCCGCGAGAAGCCCCAGCTCCGCCCGGCCAGGAAGAACCACAGCCGGTCGCGCATGATCGGTCCGCCCAGGCTCAGCGACTGGTCCCACATCTTCAGCGTCGAGTTCGCCGTGTCGAGACCGGCGTCGCGCAGCTCCGGCGTCAGGTTCTGGCTCTCCATGCTGTCGTTGGCGAAGAAGCCGGCCGCGATGCCGCTGAACCTGTTGCCGCCCTCCTTCGGGATGACGTTGACCACCGCGCCGTCGGCGTTCGTGTCGGCCGAGACGCCCGTCGTCTGCAGCACCATCTCCTGCACCGCCGCCGAGTTGATCTGGTAGCTGCTGTTCCCGAAGCTGTTCTCGATGCCCATCCCGTCCATCGCGACCTTGGTGCCCGCCTTGCCGTGGTACTCGCCGCCCACCTGGGACGTATAGCGTCCACCGACGTCGGCGAGGCCGGTGAACCCGGGCGTGAGGGTGACGAGGTTGTTGACGTGCTTGGTGCTCATGGGCAGGGTCGAGAGCACCTCGTCGGTCACCAGGGTCTGCCGGCGGACGTTCTGCACGTCGACCACGGGGGCCGCCCCGGTCACCGTGATCGTCTCCTCGATCCCGCCGACCGCCATGGCCGAGTCGACGTTGGCCGTGAACCCGGTGGTCAGCTCGATCCCCTCGCGGATGATCGTGCTGAAACCGGGCAGCGAGAAGGTGACCGTGTAGACCCCCGGCCGCAGGTCGACGATGGAGTACAGGCCCTGACTGTCGGTGATGGCCACGCGCTGGCCTTCGATCAGTGCCGGGCTCGCGGCGGTGACGGTCACCCCGGGCAGCACGCCGCCCGTGTTGTCCGACACCGTTCCGGAGATGCCTTGCGCGAACGCTGCGGTTGGCGCAAGTAGGACGACGCCGAAGACGATGCACGCTCGATGCGAACCAGAGACGATCCTCACGTCACGACTCCTTTCCGATTCGGCCGCGCCCTGCCTGAATGCAGGTGCGGCCACGCCGTCGCCGTGCGCGCGGCCAGCGGGCCGCGTACTGCCGTCAACACCTCATCGCCGGAACGACCTCCCGCGTTCTGCGCCTACTCTGGCAGATGTGGACGAGGATAGTCATCAGAATTCGTCGCCCTGGCGGGCCGCGTCGGAGGAATGCCCAGGGACTCCCGCGGGCCGGCAGACACGCCATCGGCGCGCAGTCTCCGACTCGCGGGCGCCAGTCAACGGCCACACGCCGCCAGCCCAGGCCGCGAACCGCCGGTTGAAGCGCGCCCGGCACCCCGCCGCCCAGTGGACGCGGCCCGACCCGGTGACGGCGGCAGCCCACTAGAAGTCGATCTGACCTCCGATCTGCATCAGCCGCGGATCCATGATCGTCGCGGGCTGCTGCCACCGCGATCCGAACGTGCTGTTGACGCTCAGCACCGAGCTGGTGTTGAGCGCGTTGTAGGCGTCGAAGTTGATCTGGAAGCGGAAGCGGCCAGCGTAGAGGATCTTGCTGACTCTCAGATCCAGCCGCCGAATCCGCCCTTCGAACAACGTCTGCGGCGGGACCAACGGCACCGTCGCCGCTCTCCGGCCGCCCGCCAGCGGCCGCCCCAGCGATGCCATGATCTCGTCGTTCGTCGCCGCGTAGTTGGCGTCTATCGGCGGTCCCGACAGATCCTGGTACGTCGCGCTGAACATCGTGTCGCCGGGCAGCGGCACCGACCCGTAGACCTTGACCTGCGTCTGGGCCTCCCAGGGTCTGACCTCGCGGCAGTTCAGCATCTGCTGGGGCGTGTCGACCACGAAGCACTGATCCTGAACCGAGCGCCCCGTGTCCACGCCGCCGCCGACCTGGATGCCGTTGGCGAACCGCCCGTCGAAGCTGACCTGGAGGAAGTGGTGCGACAGGCCGAACTGGCCGAAGTGCTCCACGCTCGTGATCAGGTTCTCCACCTGTCCGAACTTGTCCGGCTTGATGTCGTAGAGACCGCAGACCTCGTAGCCGCCGCCTCGCGGCAGGCGCGGGTCCATCGGCGCCGTGATGCAGTAGGGGTCGTAGTCGTCCGGCGTCACCAGGACGTTGTCCGTCAGCCGGACCTTGCTCGCCCCGAGCGTGCCGTAGCCCGATCCGCTCGAGAAGTACCCGCCGGTGTTGTAGTAGTAGCCGACGCTCATCGACAGCCCCTCGCGGAGCTCCTGCTGCACTTCCCAGGACATGTCCCAGTTGTAGTCGCGTTGTCCCCAGCCGCTCAGGACATCGGGGTCCCACCGCACGGCATTCGGGTTCTGCTGGCCGAAGTTCGAGTTGTCGATCGGGCCGCACTCCCCGTTGGGGCCGAAGTTCCCCAGGTCGCAGTCCGGCACGTAGTCGCCGTTGGCGTCGTTCCAGGACCGGTTCGCGAAGAGGATCGACGTGTTGATCGGATTGTTCGCCGCCGTCATGTTCGTGCTCGACTTCCCGACGTAGCGGCCCATCGCGAACTTGATCGCGGTTCGCCCGTCCCCGAACAGGTCGTAGGCGGCCCCCAGCCGCGGGCTGAAGTCCCGCCACGCCGGCACGTTGCTCCGGGGCGCGAAGTCCACCGGCGGGAGCCAGGTGTTGCCGAACGTCACGCCCGGCCAGGTCCCCGAGTCGGGCGCCCCCGGGAACGACTGCGCCGGCACGTAGCCGTTCATGGAGTCGAAGCGCGCGCCGAGATTCAGCGTCAACCGGTCGATCGTCCACTGATCCTGCGCGTAGATCCCGATCTCGTTGACGCGGTTCTTCTCGAGCGCCGGCGTCGCATGCTGCCTGATCCGGAGCGGCACGCCGTTGCGGAACCAGTACTCGGCGTTCGTGGGCCGGAAGAAGAAGTTGTCCCGCGTCAGGTGCTCGTAGAGGAACCCGGCCTTGAAGTTGTGGGATCCGGTGACGTAGGAGACCGACCCGCGGGCCGAGTAGCGGTCCGTGTTGTTCGGGTCGCCGCGATACACCGAACCCGAGCCGTAGCTGATGCCCGTCCCCAGATCCGTGATCCGCACCATGTCCGGCGTGACGCCCGGCATGAAGAACTGGTTCCACTGCGAGATGGCTACCGCCGCGCCGGCCTCCAGCAGCAGCCGGCTCGTCTGCGTCGACGTCCACGTGCCCTGCATCAGGCGGTTCGGGTCGAACCGGTACCCGGGGCTGAATTCCTGCATGCGGGTCGAGTTCGTCGAGCCGCAGTTGCACGCCCGCTGCTCGTCGTAGGTGAAGTTGACCTTGTCCCGCTCCGACGCCTGCCAGGTGATGCGGCTCAGATACGAGTCGTACCACTCGAGCCGGCCGCTGTAGCGGTCGTCCGGCCGGTCCATCCACGGGGTGAACCGCACGACCTTGCGTTCGGCTCCGGGCGGCGTCAGAAAGGCGCTCGTTCCCGTCGGCGGCGCCCCGGGGGCGGTGTTCTGATTCCAGAAGACGCCATCGTGCCTCCGCGAGAAGCCCCAGCTCCGCCCGGCCACGAAGTACCACACCCGGTCCTGCAGGATCGGGCCGCCCAGGCTCAACGACTGGTCCCACATCTTCAGCGTCTTGTTCGAGCGGGTCAGGCCGCGCGACCGGAGATCTGCAGTCAGGTTCTCGTTCTCCATGCGGTCGTTGGAGAAGAAGCCGGCCGCGATCCCGCTGAACTGGTTGCCCCCTTCCTTCGGAATGATGTTGACCACCGGTCCGTCGGCGTTCGTGTCCGCCCCGATGCCGCTCGTCTCGAGCACCATCTCCTCGATCGCCGCCGCGTTGATCTGGTAGCTGCTGTTCCCCGAGGTGTTCTCCACGCCCATGCCGTCGAACGCGACCTTGGTGCCCCGCTTCCCGTGGAACGAGCCGCCCACCTGCGAGCTGTACCGGCCGCCCACGTCGGCCAGACCCGTGAATCCGGGAGTCAGGGTGACCAGGTTGTTGACGTGCTTCGTGCTCATGGGCAGCGTCGACAACACCTCGTCGGTCACGAGCGTCTGCCGCCGGACGTTCTGCACGTCGACGACGGGGGCGGCCCCGGTGACCGTGATCGTCTCCTCGATGCCGCCGACCGACATCGCCGAGTCGACGTTCGCGGTGAATCCGGTGGTGAGCTCGAGCCCCTCGCGGATGATCGTGCTGAAGCCGGGGAGGGTGAAGGTGACCGTGTAGACGCCGGGCCGCAGGTCGACGATGGAGTACAGGCCCTGGCTGTCGCTGATGGCGATCCGCTCGCCTTCGATCAGTGCCGGGCTCGCGGCGGTGACGGTCACGCCGGGCAGCACGCCCCCGGTGTTGTCCGTCACGGTGCCGGAGATGCCTTGCGCGAACGCTGCTGGCGGCGCAAGTAGCAGGAAGCCGACGACGACGCACGACCGACGCGAACGGGAGATGTTGTTCGACAACATGCTCTCCTTCCTTGTCGTGACCGCGCCCCCGGGCCGCCGCGGTGCGGGCCTGCCGTGCGCCGCGGCGGACTGTGTGCGAGACAGTCCCACGCCTGCTGTTCGGCTGTCGTCTACATTCGATCGCCGAGACGACTTCCTCGCGTCCGGCGTTTACTGTCTTGGGAGTGGACGACGGAAGGCCATCGGGATTCTGTCGTTCGGTGCGGTCGGGCGGCGGGTGTGCCCTACCCCAGCGACGCCAGCCAGGCCGCGAACCGCTCGTTGAAGAGCGCCCCGGCGCGCCGCTCCCGAAGCCGCTCGACGACCTTCGGTCCCGACATCCCGAGCTTGTGCAGGATCAGCCCCGCCACCAGCGCCGAGCGGACCGTCGAGCGCGAGAATCGTGAGGCCGAGCGGGTTATATCGAGATATAATTATTGGGTGGAGGATGTACCTGTGCATGCGACCAATCTGCGCAAGGTGGGTGGCTCCGTCATGCTCGCCGTGCCCCCAGCGCTTCTCGACCTTCTGAATCTCCGAGCCGGCGCCAGAGTGGACATCGGCATCGAGGACGGCCGCCTGGTCGTCGCGCCAAGGACAGGTCCGAGCTACTCGCTCGACGAGCTTCTGGCGCAATGCGACGAGACCGCCGGTCCGAACGACGGGGATCGGGCTTGGCTGGACGCCGGGCCGGTCGGCAAGGAACTGCTGTAGATGCAGCGGGGCGAGATCTGGATCGTAGGCTCGATTCCACCGCCGGCCATGAGCAACGGGGAACTCGGCCGGTGGTGATCCTCCCGAGTTCCGGCCACGGCAAGTAGCAGCGTAGGGATCGCGCGCGCGACAGAATCACGCAGCCCGGTCAAGCTTCCTTCGGTCGCGCTGACGAAGGGGTTTCCTGGCCGCGTACCAGGACTACGGTTCGGAACGGCTGGCGGTCCGGGGTGATCGCGTCGGATCGAAACGCTCGGAGCACATGCCTGCCGGAGGCCGACGAGTGGACGGCGGGGCACCGACCAGATGCAGGCGGCGGCCGACTACCTGAAGAGGAAACTCAGGGGCGATAACGTCAAGCGAGGTTGACAACCGGGTTGGAGGTAGAACAAGATCAGAGGGCGGTTGGGAGGGCTGCCTCGGCGGTCCGCTGAGCCCTAGGCTCGCCCGGCTGCACTTTTTCTGTACAGATCGCAGTTTCGATGCATCTGCTCTACCTCGACGACTCCGGGGCGGCCGGCAACACAACTGAACAGTATCTCGTACTGGGCGGGGTGTCCGTTTTCGAGGCGCAAGCGCATTGGATCACGCAGGAGCTCGACCGGCTGGCGGAGAACATCAACCCCGGAGATCCTCACAGTGTGGAGTTTCACGCATCGGAGACCTTTGCCCGCCGCAGTCAGCCGTGGCGCGGCCTGAGTCAGGACGACGCACGGGGCACCATCAAGTCTGTCCTTGACGTACTCGCGAACGCGTACGACTCTGCCCGGGCGTTCGCTTGTGTTGTCCACAAGGCCTCGTTTCCGAATCGTGACCCGATGGAGATCGCGTTCGAGGACCTGTGCAGCAGATTCGACCGTTACTTACGGCGTCTGCGCGCTAACGGAGACACGCAGCGCGGGCTCCTGATACTCGACAAAAGCACCTACGAGACCACGCTCCAGCAGATGTCGGTTGAGTTCCGAACGCTTGGCACGAGCTGGGGAGTCATCAGGAACTTGGCGGACACGCCACTGTTCGTGGATTCGCGAGCGTCCCGCGTCATCCAACTTGCCGATCATGTGGCGCACGCGGTGTTCCGACGATATCAGTCTGGAGACACCCAGTACTTCGACCGCATCGCTCGGAAGTTCGATTCCGAGGACGGAATCATTCACGGCTTGGCCCACAAGGAACTTGGCAATCCGCACTGCATGTGCATCGCCTGTCTCAGTCGACGCACCGGCGAAGGCCGCCAGCCAGAGGACTGAGAATCCAGCAGCGGCAGGAGCGAGTCGTCACTCCACGATCCCGAGGCGCGCGCACGGCGCCAGAGCGCCTTGATCGGGGCGCACGGGTGCGAGGACACAAGTGTGCAACGCCGACGGCGCGGATTGGGCAGCTCCCGGACCTGCCTCCTGCCGGCGCTGAGCTGGACGCATCCGGGCGGATGCGTCGGCGGTTCAGGACTAACCCGGGGTCGAGACGGCTCATCGCCCCGCGAACAGCGCAAAGTTGGCGATTGCGTCCTCGCAGGGAACGAACCAGAAGAGCACCGACGCGATCAGAGTGTGGGACGAGGCGTGGGGCCGAGTTGGTACGGAACAACAAAACCCGAAGGCTCAACGACTTGCAGGATGTTGCGGAGAAGCGGGGAACGGACACGGTGGCCCGGCTACCCCAGCGACTCCAGCCAGGCGGCGAACCGCTCGTTGAACAGCGCCCCGGGGCGGCGCTCCCGCAGCCGCTCGACGACCCGCGGTCCCGGCATCCCGAGCTTGTGCAGAATCAGCCCGGCCACCAGCGCCGAGCGGTTGAACCCCATGCCGCAGTGGGACAGCACGTGGTGGCCCTGCCCGACCAGGGTCGCCCCGAGGGAGGCAAGCGCGTCCAGCTTCTCCAGGTCCGGCACGTCCTCGTCCAGGATCGGGAAGTAGATGTAGAGGACCTGGTTGGGCACGGTCGGGACGCCGACGTCGAGGCCGCCTTCGAGATCGATCACCGTGTCGATGCCGCTCGACGAGACGATGTTCCAGTCGTGGATGACCGGCGAGATGAACAGCAAGCCCGCGTCGTCCACCTGGGTCAGGCTGAACAGCTCGGGAGGAATGTCGTAGCCGGGCGCGGGCGGGTCAGTGTCGGTGCCGGACAAATCAGCCTTCAATGAATCGCCGCAGGAACTTGTCGCCGAGTCCGTGGGATTCCCCCGGTGTGAGCAGCCACGCCAAGACGTTGCTGTGGCGTATCTCGTACTCCGCGTAACGTAGGACGTCGAACGGGTTGAACCGTGGGGTCTGCTGCTCCTTGTGGTATCGTCGGAATTCCGCCGACTCCACCAGCTCCCTTACGTCCTCATCCATTCGTATATTCCTCGTTCCAGGTGCCGGCTTGTTCGTCGATGCCGCGGGTTGCCGGCCTGCACGCGACAGCGTCACGGACGAGACGACAAAGCTGCTCAACTCCAATGCTGACGAGGACGCCTCAGGTGTCAGTACATCACGAAGGCGAACAGGCGCTGCCCCACCGCGACCAGCACGTACTGGCGGCCGTCGAGCAGGTGGGTCTGCGGCGCGTTCGAGATGTTGCCGATGCGGGTGTGCCACAGCAGATCGCCGTCGGCCGCGTCGAACGCCACGAAGTTGCCGCTGCCGTCGCCGGTGAAGACGACGCCTCCCGCCGTGGTCAGCACCCCCGCGCCGCCGCCGCCGCCGGGCGGCCAGGCGTGGCGCCAGACGATGTCGCCGGTGCGGTAGTCGATGGCCGAGAAGGCGTTGCCGCCCGATCCGACCACGACGCGGTCCTTCCCGCCCAGCCCCATCGACCCGCGCGGGTCGGGATCGGTCAGGTACAGCAGGTTGAACCCGTTGTTCTCCTGCGTGTAGAAGAGGCCGGTGTCGGGATTGAACGCCGGCGGCTGCCAGTTGGTGACGCCGCCTTCCACCGGTGAGACCAGGGCGCCGGGGATGATGGCCTCCTTGCGCGGATCGGGGTTCGGGGAGCCGCTCTCGCGGACGTGGCTGGCCCAGTTGGCGGTGGCGCCGTAGCGGCTGGTGGCGATGTGCTCGCCGGTCACCCGGTCGACGGTGAAGAAGTAGCCGTTGCGCGCCGCCGTCGAGACCAGCTTGCGGGGCTCCCCGTCGATGACCCCGTCGATCAGGATCGGCGTCTGCGCGGAGTCCCAGTCGTGGGTGTCGTGAGGAGAGGTCTGGAAGTACCAGGCCATCTCGCCGGTCGCCACGTCGACCGCGATCAGCGTGCAGGTGAACAGGTTGTCGCCGCGCCGCGCAACCCCGGTGTAGCCCGGCGTCGGGTTCCCGGTGCCGAAGATGTAGTAGTTGGTCTCGGGGTCGTAGACGCCGGGCACCCAGACCTGCCCGCCGCCGTGCGAGGCCGCGTCCAGGTTCGGCCACGTCTCCAGCCCCGGATCGCCCGGCTTCATGGGCACCGTGTAGAAGATCCACTGCCGCTCGCCGGTGGCCGGGTCGAACGACTGCAGGAAGCCCGGCGCGTCGAGGTCGTTGCCGGTGCCGACCAGCAGGTGGTCGCCGACGACGATCGGCGCCATGGTCGAGAAGTACTGCTCCTCGAAGCTCGCGATCTCGGTGTGCCAGCGCTCCTCGCCGGTGCGCAGGTCGAGCGACACCAGGTAGTTGTCGACCGTCTCGAAGAAGAGCGAGTCGCGCCAGATGGCCGCCCCGCGGTTGCCGATGTGGGGGCCGCCGCGGGTCTTCCAGAAGTAGTGCCAGCGCTCGGTGCCGTCGCGCGCGTCGAGGGCCCAGACGTGATCCGGGGCGGTGACGTACAGCAGGTCGCCCACCTGCAGGATGGACCCCTTGATGCGCTGGCTGCCGATCGTGAACCCGCTGCCCACGCCGCCGATGAAGTCCGGGGCGCGGGGGCCCGTCAGCGGCGGCATGCCGGTGTTCAGCTCCACCGTCCAGGCCAGCGTCAGGTGCTTGACCGTCTCGGTGTTCACCTGGGTCAGCTTGCTGTAGCGCCGGCCCGTGTAGTCGCCGGAGTAGGTCGGCCACGACGCTTCGAGCGGCGCGGTGAGCGATGCCGGATCGAGCCCGTCCTCCTGCGCGGCGGCGGTCGAAGGAGCGATCACGGCCAACGCCGCGGCGGAAGCGATCGTCGATGCGGCGGCGAGCAGGGGAAGCAGGATCCGTCTCATTTCAGGGTCACCAGATAGGCCGTGACGTTGTGGATGTCGGCGTCGCCGTACTCGGAGAGCAGCTCGCGGTGCCGGGCCAGCGGGTCGGCCAGCTCGATTCGCGCGTTGCCGCCGCGCCGGCTGAACGAGCGGTGGCGGCCGTCGGTCGTCGTCAGCACGACCACGAAGTCGTCGAGCCGCTCGAGCCGCCCGGCCACCCGCTCGCCCGCGGAGGTGGTGACGGTTACCTCCACCGGGGGCCGCGGACCGCCGCGGGAGCCGCCGCGCACCCAGGTGTTCTGGAGCTCCTTCGGCTCGGCGATCCGCGAGGCGATGCCCTGCAGGTCGCCGGCCGGCGAATGGCACGCGGCGCACTGCGCGGCGAAGTAGGCCTCTCCCGCCGCCGCGTCGCCGACCAGGATGTCCAGCTCCACCGGCTCGCCCTCCGGCGGCCCGCCCTGACGCGTCGCGGTGGAAAGGACGTCGTGGATGTACTCGGCGACGGCCCGAACGTCCTCGTCGGACAGCGGCACCGGCGGCATCCCGGAGCCGTCCGCGGCCGTGCTGCCGTTCCGGATGACCGGTCCCATCAGCTCGCCCTGCAGGTCGCGCAGGACGAGCTGCGACCGCAGCAGGTTGGGGCCGCCGAGGTCGCCGCCCCGCAGGTCGACGCCGTGGCAGGCGCGGCAGTTGATGCCGTATATCCCCCGGCCGCGGGCGATCAGCTCGGGATCGCCGGGCGCTCGCTGCAATGCCGGGTAGAGTCCCTGGCGCCGTGGTTGTCCCCCGGCCTGTGCGGCCCCACCGGCCGCTGGTGCTTCGGCGCCGCCGCCCGCCGCCGGTGCTTCGGTGCCGCCGCCCGCCGCCGGTGCTTCGGCGCCGCCGCCCGCCGCCGGTGCTTCGGCGCCGCCGCCCGCCGGTCCGGCCCCGCCGGCTCGTCCTCCGATCCCGCCGGCCGCCGGCGCTTCGACGGCTGCGCCGGCCACTGTCTCCTCGCCCAACGCCGCCGCGACGGCCGTCGCCAGCAGCAGGGCCCCGATGGTCGTTACGGTCCGACTCGCGTTGTGCATCCCGGCGATTATGGTCCCGGCGCGGCGGGTGTCAAGGGACGGGCTCTACCGCAGTGTGGCATTGTCGAGGCTCGACCCTGCCCGTCAAGCGCCGGCGGCGTACGTCCGACACGATCACGGAGTGTCCGAACCGGCCCCGCAGGGAGTCCGTCACGCCCAGCACGGCGGCTGGCGGAAGGAAGGTCGAGCCGGGCGGCACGCGGTGGTTTTCGGCATGACGGTCAACGGCGCGCACCGCGCGGGTGACGATGGAAGGTCGGGCCGGGGAAGACGCCGCGGTTTCGCTGGCGCGGGCGCCCGTGCCGCGCTACCATCAACAGTTGCGATGCGCCGGCACCTGGTCGGACCGCGGCTGCTCTTCCTCGTCGCGCTCGCCTGCGCGCTGCTGGCGGCGAGCGTCACCGCCCAGCCCTTCCTCGGCTTCGGCGCCTGGGGCCGTCCCAACCTGCGCTACGACGGCGAGTTCACCTTCGTGCGCCTCCGCTGGGACCGGGGCGAGTTCGGCGCGCAGGTGTACGGGCGCGGCTACATGATGTGGGCGCACGAGTTCCCGCGGGCCGAGCAGCACCTGATGACGCTGCTCAGCGACTTCACCACGGTCGACGCGAAGGACACCGGCAGCCTGATCCTGCCCCTCGACGATCCCCAGCTCTTCCGGTACCCGATCGCGCTGATGCAGGAGCCGGGCTTCTGGGCGATGACCGACCGGCAGGCGCAGCGCCTGCGCGAGTACCTTCTCAAGGGCGGCTTCGTCATCTTCAACGACTTCGAGGGCCGGCAGTGGGAGAACTTCGAGGCGCAGATGCGCCGCGTTATCCCCGATGGGCGCTGGCTCCCGCTCGACCCGGACCATCGCATCTTCGACACGTTCTTCAACGTGGAGAAGCTCGATCTCCCGAACCCCTACAACCACCACCTCGCCGGCCTCGTCCCGGAGTACTTCGGCCTCTTCGAGAACAACGATCCGGACGGACGGCTGATGTCGATCGCCTGCTACAACACGAACCTGGCCGAGTTCTGGCAGTCGGGCGGCACCGGGTTCTTCCCCATCGAGCCGATGAACACCGGGTTCGAGCTCGGCATCAACTACATGATGTACGGACTCACGCACTGAACCGGTTCATTCCAGGGCCGGAGACCGCTGGCACGAATCGAGACCCCCCGGTCGGATACCCGCCGCCGGATTCACCCCGCGGGTCACGGCGTGGGCCGTCGCTCCTGCCGCTGCAGAAGCCAGAGCACGAACCACGCCGGCAGCGACAGAATCGCCGCGTAGATCCACACGGCGACCGGCCCGAGGAGGCCGCCGACCGTAGCCGCGGCGGCCGTGAGCGGACCGAGTACGGCGGCGCACCCGTAGGCCGCCACGTGATCGCGCTGATACAGCCGACGGACGGCCATCGTCAGCGGAATGCCGGCCGGCCAGGCAAACACCAACAGGGGCACGATTGCCGCCGCCATCATCGGTCCGTGCATCCACGGTCCAGACATCGACGGTCCGTGCATCCCGCTGAATCCGAACGGCCCGTGCATCCCGTGCATCCCGCTGAAGCCGAATCGCAGGAATGCCTGGGCAGCCACGGCGAGCGGCAGCCAGAGCGAGAGCAGGAGCGTACGTCCCATGATCCCAGACTGACACGGGTGCAGCGGGATGGCAACACTGGAGCAGCTACCGGACACGGAGCGGGCCGGCAGGGGCGTCGGTCGGGTCGTCGTCGCCGCTGCCCAGGTTGAAGGCCGTCCCGAGCTTCAACTTGCCCGGCAGGCCGGTCGTGTAGGAGCCGCCCAGACGGAGCAGCGCGGCCCGGTGGTCCAGGCCTCCGTAGCTGCCGGTCTGGCCGGCCAGCTCGCCGTCGAGTGCCCAGGGCCCATGCCGCATGTCGACGCGCGTGCCGACGGTATGAACCGCGTCGTCCCTCTGCGCCTCGCGGCGCAGCGCGGTCAGGCGGGATGCATCGCCGCTCGAATGCAGCGGGAAACTTTCACAACGGGCTGCCAGGCAGGCCGTCTGGTTCTCGCTGCTCGAACTCACTCTATCGCTTCCATACGAAATAGTCGGTCTTCAGGCATTCCCCTGACATTGATGTCCTATCCGTCTTCTTCGACTACAGGTCTGTTGCGCGATTTGGCCAGAAGGAACGCTTTTGTAAGGCCACTTCGGCGCTGGAGGACGGGTCGGGGTCCTGGGTGTAGCGTCGCAGCGCGCCCGGACCCGATTCCCGCGGGCCACCTGTGAGCCATTGCCGGTTGTGGCTCAATACGTTGCGGATTCCTGCGGAAGGCTTGTCCGCAAGCGCCAGCCCGCCGTTCCGCATCGACAACGGTGTCAAGCGGAAAGGCATGGTTCTACATTCCTGTAGACAAGCTGAAACGTGCCGCATCTGCACGTCGTTCTCCCGGGGCGTGCCGCAAACCACTGATTGAAAAGGGGCTGATGAGCACGATTCGCATCGGCACGCGTCTTGGCCCGCCTCTTGCAATGCACTGTGGCCAAATCGGGAAGGCGCTGCCGTAGCGGCGGGCTCGTTGCAAGGCCGGGAGGCGTCGGCACAGCTCGCACAAGGTTGCCGGCCGTCCGGCGTTCCGGCAGTCGCCGTCCATTTTCCAACCGTGTGGGGTCTCGTCCCCACGTACACGCGTCGGAGGCGCATCGTTCCATGGAAGTCGGCAGCAAGGCTACGCGGATTCGTCTCTTCAGCATCGCCACCCCGCAGATGCGCGCGTTCCACATGACGTGGTTCGCGTTCTTCCTTTGCTTCTTCGCCTGGTTCGGCATCGCGCCGCTCATGAAGATCGTCCGCGACGAGATGGCGCTGACCCAGTCGCAGATCGGGTGGCTCGTCATCGGGTCGGTCGCCATCACCGTCGTCGGGCGGCTGCTGATCGGCTGGCTCTGCGACCGCATCGGGCCCCGGCTGGCCTATACCTGGCTGCTCCTCCTCGGATCGCTGCCGGTGATGGGCATCGGCCTGGCCCAGGACTTCCAGACCTTCCTGGTCTTCCGGGTGCTGATCGGCGTGATCGGCGGGCCGCGCTCGCCGCCGGAGGCGGAGTAGAGCCGGCCGGGGCCGCCGGATAACCGGGGCCACCCGCGCGCGACCTTGCGGTCGCGGCCCGATCAGTGGTCGCGTTGGGAGTCTCTCGGTGGCGCGGAACTCCTGCGGACAGGTGCCCATGATTCTGCGCCGCATGCTGCCGGCGCGGACGACGATGCGCCGGCGCAAGCACGGGAAGCCCGGTGCCGGAAACAAGCAGCTATCTGGAAGACAGGAAAGGACGATGGTCAACCCGGCGGAAGTCTGGAAATCGAAGCAGCACAGCTTCGACGTCTGGCCCGACGTGCTGCGTCACGCGGAGGCCCGGACGCCGATGGGCGAGATCGACACGCCCGATCTGGAGCGCATGAAGTGGTACGGCTTCTTCTACCGCAAGCGGGATGCGCCGGGCCGGTACATGAACCGGATCCGGATCACGGCGGGGGAGCTGACCTCCGATCAGGCGCGCGAGATCGCGGCCATCGCCTACGAGCACGGCCACGGCATCGTCGACGTCACCACCCGCGCCAACCTCCAGGTACAGGGGCTCGGCATCGAGCGCCTGCCGGAGATCGCCGAGCGGCTGGCCGCGGTCGGGCTGACCTCGAAGCAGACCGGCCACGACAACGTCCGCAACGTCTTCGCCCACCCCTTCAGCGGCCTGCTGGCGGACGAGCTGATCGACACGCGGCGGCTCTGCCGGGACGTCACCGCCCTGTTCGTCGACAGCCGCGAGTACTCCGACCTGCCGCGCAAGTTCAACATCTGCCTCAACGGGACGGCCGAGCACTCGGTGCACTTCTGGACGCAGGACCTCAGCTTTCTGGCCTGCCGGGTCGGCCGCGAGGTGCTGTTCCAGGTGCTGGTGGCCGGCACCCAGGGCCAGAATCCGCACCTGGCGTGGCACCTGCCGGTGCTGGTCCACCCGGAGCAGGTGGTGGCGGTGACGGCCGCGCTGCTCGACCTGTTCCGCGCGGAGGGGTCGCGCGAGAAGCGCCATCAGGCGCGCCTGCGCTACCTCGTCGAGCGGATCGGCATCGACGCCGTCAAGGCCTGGGTCGACGAGCGGGTTCCGCTGCGTCCCTGGCCGGACCTGCCGGCGCCTGCGCCAGCGGCGCGCGCCGACGACCTGGTGGGCTGGTTCCCGCAGGTGCAGTCGGGTCTCTGGACGATGGGCCTGTGCGTGCCCCTGGGCCGGTTGAGCTGGCGACAGTTGGAGGCGCTCGCCGTGCTCGCTAAGCGCTGGGGCGACGGGCAACTGCGGACGACGCACGAGCAGGGGATCGCCGTCATCGACATCCCCGGCGGCTTCCGGGACGCGGCGGCCACCGATGCCGCCGCGGTGGGGCTCAGCATGCACGCCGATACGCTGGCCCGCAACACGGTGGCGTGCACCGGGACGCAGTTCTGCAACATCGCGGTGACCGAGACCAAGGGCGCGATGTTCCGCCTGGTCGACACGCTGCGACAGCGGACGCTCGCCCTGCACGGCATCCGCATCCACATGAGCGGCTGCCCGTCGAGCTGCGCGCAGCACTTCACGGCGGACATCGGCCTGAAGGGCGTCCGGGTGCGGCGCCTCGTCGGCACGCGGGAGGGCTTCGACGTCTATCTCGGGGGAGGGGTGGCCGGCGACGTCCACCTCGGGCTGCGCTACAAGCTGGGGGTGGACGTCGAGCAGCTTCCGCTCGTCATCGAGGAAGTGGTCAACGAGTACTACATCCGGCGCCGGGCGGGGCAGACCTTCAGCGACTACTGGCGCGCGAAGCTGCGCGAGGCCGAGGCCGCGAAGGTGGGCGAGGACGACTACCGCCCGGCGACCTGGATCTGCGAGCGGTGCGAGTACCGCCACCTGGGCGAGGACCCCCCGGTGTTCTGTCCCGGCTGCGCCGGCGTGCGCCGGCTGTTTGCCCGGGTCGAGGACGATGCCTCGCCCCCGGCGGCAGCTCCGCGGCCGGGAGGCGCCGTCGCAGGTGCGAGGCTCGACCCCGAGGCCGAGGTGGCGGCTGACGCGCGCGTTGAGACGCCTCCCGCCCGCGGCGACGGCTTCGTGTTCGCGGCCCGCGAGGACGCGCTCGGCGACGCCGCCGCGATATCGGTGGACATCGGCGGTCACGCCCATGCGCTGTTCCGGATCGACGGCCGGGTCCACGCCATCGACGGCCTGTGCCCGCACGAAGGGGGGCCGCTGGCGGAAGGCGCCGTCAGCAAGGGGGTGGTCACCTGCCCGTGGCACGGCTGGACGTTCGACGCGTGCACCGGGTGCAGCCTGGACCCGGCCGGCAACGACGTCGCCCGCTACCCGGTGCTCGTCGAAGAGGGCAACGTCTACCTGAAGCCGAAGACGGCGGCGGCGCCGTCCGGCCGCCTGCACACCGAGCAGTTCCACGCCGCGCCGCGGCGTGCCCGGGCGTGGTGAGAGTGATGACCGCTTCAGGAAACGTCTTCGCGCTCGAGTCGGAGGCCGCCCCCGAGCCTGTCCCGGCGCCGCCGGTGGCCGGCGCGACTGTCGCAAGTCCGGCTGGTGCGTCGAGCCTCGTCGACCGGTATCTGGAAGAGCAGCAGGTCACCGCGGTGGCCCGTTTCGCCGAGGCCCACGAGGCCGCGCACGCCGGCGGTCCGGCCCTGGCCGAGCGCTACTCCGCACTCATGCCGGCGACGCCGCCGGCTCCCGGCCAGCAGTACGCCTTCGACGTGGACCTCGACGCCTGCTCCGGCTGCAAGTCGTGCGTGGCGGCCTGCCACTCGCTGAACGGCCTCGAGGAAGAGGAGTCGTGGCGCGACGTCGGGCTGCTGCACGGCGGGAGCCGGAGCCTGCCCGTCGTCCAGCACGTCACGACGGCCTGCCACCATTGTCTCGACCCCGCGTGCATGCACGCGTGTCCGGTGGAGGCCTACGAGAAGGACCCGGACACCGGCATCGTGAAGCACCTCGACGACCAGTGCTTCGGCTGCCAGTACTGCACGCTCGCCTGTCCCTACGAGGCGCCCAAGTACAGCCGTGACAAGGGCATAGTGCGCAAGTGCGACATGTGCAGCGACCGGCTGGCCGACGGAGAGGCCCCGGCCTGCGTGCAATCGTGCCCGAACGGCGCCATCGCGATCCGCGTGGTGGACGTGGAGCAGGTGATCGAGGAATCCGAGACCCACCTGTTCGTGCCGGGCGCGCCGGAGCCCGCCCTGACGCTGCCGACCACGGCCTACCGGACCGAACGGGTTCTCCCACGCAACATGGTCCCGGCGGACTACCACACGGTGCGGCCGGAGCAGGCGCACTGGTCGCTGATACTCATGCTGGCCCTCACGCAGCTCTCGGTCGGGGCGTTTCTGGTGGAGCGGCTGCTGGAGCTGCTCGTGCCCGGGGCGCTTACGGCCAGCATCCGTCCGGTCCACAGCGCCAGCGCCCTGGTGTTCGGCCTGCTGGCGCTCGGGGTCAGCGTGCTGCACCTCGGGCGCCCGCGCTACGCCTACCGGGCCGTCCTCGGGCTGCGGCACTCGTGGCTCAGCCGCGAGATCTCCTGCGAACGCCCGGCGGCTTCGGCCTCGGACAGGTCCCCGCGAAGCTGGAGCCCGACGCCACCACCGACATGGTGTGCGGCTACTGCTCGACCGGCTGCAGCCTGACCGTGCACCTCAAGGACGGCGAGGCGGTGAGCCTGACCCCGGCCGCCCGTTACCCGGTGAACCGCGGCGTCGCCTGCCCCAAGGGATGGGAGGCGCTGGCCGTGCTCGCCGCCGGCGACCGCGCCACCACGCCGCTCCGGCGGGACCCGTCGGGCGTCCGGCAACCGGTGGGCTGGGACGAGGCGCTGCGGACCATGGTCGAGCGCTTCAAGGCGATCCAGGCGCAGCACGGGCCGGAGTCGGTGGCGTTCCTCGGCACGGGCCAGATGCCGACCGAGGAGATGGCGCTGCTCGGCGCGCTGGCCAGGTTCGGCATGGGGATGGCGCACGGCGACGGCAACACGCGCCAGTGCATGGCCACCTCGGTCGTGGCCTACAAGCAGGCGTTCGGGTTCGATGCGCCCCCCTACACCTACCGCGACTTCGAGGAATCGGACGTCATCGTGTTCATCGGCGCCAATCCGTGCCTCGCGCATCCCATCCTATGGGAGCGGGTGCTCCGGAATCCGCGCGATCCCGCCATCGTCGTCATCGACCCGCGTGTCACCGAAACGGCCATGCAGGCGACCGAGCACCTGCCGATCCGCCCCAAGTCGGACCAGGCGCTCTTCTACGGTCTCGCCCGCCTCCTGATCGAGCGCGGCTGGATCGACCGCGCCTACATCGACGCGCACACGCGCGACTTCGACGAGTACGCGGCGGCGGTCGAAACCTACACCCTCGACCGGGTGACGGAGGCGACGGGACTCGGGGCGGACGTCGTCGAGCGGCTCGCCGAGACGATCCACCGGGGCCGGCGCGTGTCGTTCTGGTGGACGATGGGCGTCAACCAGAGCTACCAGGGGGTGCGCACCGCGCAGAGCATCATCAACCTGGCGCTGATGACCGGCAACATGGGCCGGCCCGGCACGGGAGCGAACTCCATCACGGGCCAGTGCAACGCGATGGGCTCGCGCCTGTTCAGCAACACCACCAACCTGCTCGGCGGCCACGACTTCGCGAATCCGGACCACCGGGCGAAGGTGGCGCGGGTGCTCGACATCGACCCGGCGGTCATCCCGACCCGGGCGAGCCGGGCCTACAACGAGATCATCGAGGGCATCCTCCGCGAGCGGATCAAGGGTCTCTGGGTCATCTGCACGAATACGGCCCATTCCTGGATCAACCAGGATCAGGCGCGCGACATCCTCGGGCGTCTCGACTGCCTCGTCGTCCAGGACATGTACGCCACTACCGAAACGGCGCGCATGGCCGACCTCGTGCTGCCGGCCGCCGGCTGGGGCGAGAAGGACGGCACCTTCATCAACTCGGAGCGGCGCATCGGGCGAATCAGGAAGGTGGCGCGCGCGCCGGGGCAGGCGCTCGCGGATTTCTCCATCTTCAAGCTGGTGGCCGAGTACTGGGGCTGCGGCGAGATGTTCCGGGCGTGGCGGTCGCCGGCCGCGACCTTCCAGATCCTCAAGCGCCTCTCGGCGGGCCAGCCGTGCGACATCACCGGCATCGACGGCTACGACATGCTCGACGATCGGGGCGGCATCCAGTGGCCGTTTCCGGCGGCGGCGGAGGCGATGCCCGGCGCGGTCCCCCGCGACCAGGCCGGCGAGCGCCGTGACGACTTCTGCGGCGACGCGGCAGCGGTGCTGCCCGGCGCGGTCCCGCATGACCCGTCCGGAGCGACCCCGCCGGTCGAGGGCGCGTCCACCGGGACCCCGGCCTGCGAGCGGCGCCTCTTCGAGGACGGCCGCTACTACCATCCCGACGGGCGCGCCCGTTTCGTCTACGAGGACCCGCGCCCCCTGCCGGAGCCGCCCAACGACCGCTTTCCGCTGCTGCTCCTGACCGGGCGCGGCAGCGCGGCGCAGTGGCATACCCAGACCCGCACCGCGAAGTCGGCCGTGCTGCGCAAGCTCTACCCCGCACGGGTCTACGTGGAGGTCAACCCGGTCGATGCAAAGGCCCGCGGCGTCGTCACCGGCGACACGGTCCAGGTGGAATCGCGCCGCAGCCGCATCGCCGCGACGGCGTTCGTCACCCGCTCGGTGCAGCCCGGGCATCTCTTCGTCCCGATGCACTACGAGGAGACCAACCGGCTCACCGACGCCGTCTTCGATCCCTACTCGAAGCAACCGTCGTACAAGGCGTGCGCCGTGGAGCTGCAGCCGTAGCGGCGGTAGGCTGAGCGCTGGCCGGCGGCTTCGACGTCGCTCCCGGGGGTCGTCTGGTCCATCGATTGAAGACGCTCTTCTTGCCGTGCAGCGGGATGTGTGCGGCCTCGTGAACCAGGCTGAACCAGAGGTGGTCGTCCGTCTCGTGACGCGCGCTTGGCGCGATGATGGGCCGGAGGCCTTCCAGGACATGACGGAACTGCGCGGGCGCTCGACAGGGCGAATCCGTCACCCGTACACTGAGTAAGCGGCGGGATGCCGCGGATGCCCCAATGGAATTCACGGCGAAGGTTCGTACGTGCCTGTGGTTCGACGGCGGGGGCCAGGAAGCCGCGGAGTTCTACGTCTCGCTGCTGCCGGACAGCGCGATCGACGCCATCTCCCGGCCGAGCCCCGACGCGCCCGCCCTGGTCGTGGAGTTCACCCTGGCCGGCGCGCCTTACATGATCCTGAACGGCGGGCCGCACTACACGCTCACCCCCGCGGCGTCCATCTCGGTGCTGACGAAGGACCAGGAAGAAACCGACCGCTTGTGGGCGGCGCTGACGGCGGACGGCGGTCGGGAAAGCCAGTGCGGATGGCTCGTCGACCGTTTCGGCGTGTCGTGGCAGATCGTGCCCGAGGCGCTGGTCCGCATGCTCAACAGCGAAGACAGGGCGGCCGCCGGCCGGGCGCAGTCGGCGATGCTGGAGATGCGGAAGCTGGACATCGCCGCGCTGGAGGCGGCGTTTCGCGGCGTCTGAGGGGCGACCGGGCGGAATGGGCGACATCTCGCTGGCCGACGTGGCGCGGGCCCTCGACGCGATGCTCGACGACCAGATGACGGGGCAGGCCCGCATCGGCGCGCACTTGGTGGCCGCGGCCGAGGCCGCCGGGCGCGATGCGGAGCGGGTGATCGAGACGCTGACTGAAGTCGTGTCCACCACGGTGCTCGACGAGTGCTGGGTGACCGATGAGGAGGGCTTCGCCTACATCACCACCGTGCGCGACGCGGAGGGGGCGCCCGTGCCCTTCCGATTCAGTCCCGATCCCGCGGTGCAGCCGCAGGCCTCGGCCTTCCACTCCCTGCTGTCGTCGGATCCGGAGAGCGACGATGTGGTGGCGCAGGGCGCCCAGGTGCGCGAGATCGACAACGAAGTCTTCAAGTACGTCGGCGTGGCCGGGGTGGACCGGCGCCGGATCGTGCAGGTGGGCAACGCGCTCGCCTTCGAAGAGCAGGCGCTGCAGAGCGGCGTCTACACCTCGCCGGTCATGACCGCCGTTCTGGCCGCCTTCAGCGAACCGGAACTGCTGGCCAGCGCCCGAACCAGCGAGTACTCCGAGATCAGGAGCGTGTTCGAGGGGCTCCTGGGCCAGCAGATGATCGTGCAGGCGACGCTCTTGGAGTGCTTCGTCGCGGGCGCCGAAGCGGCGGGGTGGTCGACGGGGGAGATCGACGCCCGGCTACGGCGCATCGTGCGCTCGAGTCCCATCGGCGAGATCCACGTCGCAGTGGCGGGCGGAAGCGTGGTCTACAGCAGTTCGACCTCGCCCCGGCCGGCGGCCGCAGCCGACCTGCCCCACGCCGACGCGCATGGTCCGCTGGGGGAGGGCGCGAACCGCGTCGTGGAGCACCCGACCACAGTCCGGGCGGCGGATGGCGCCAACTGGAAGTACGTCACCGCTGCCGGCGCCGGCGGCCTGCGTTACGTGCAGGTCGGTGCGTGTTTCGCCGAACCGGGGCGATGACGATTTCCGCCACGAGGTCCGCGCCCAGCCAGAAGCGGTCCTGATACCGGGAATCCGCCCGGTCGCGGAGCACCAGGATGTCGGGCTCGCGAAACTTGCCCTCGCGAATGCGCAACCGTAGCGCCGAGAACATGACCGCGCCGCCCAGGGGAGCCATGTACGCGTAGAGCGCACGATAGAGGAATGCCAGAATGGCCTGGTGGGTCGAGGTCGGCACTGGCAGTTCCTCGATGCAGCCGTCCGTGAACTCGATCAGGCGGCGGGTGCGATCCGTCAGCCAGAGGTACTCCTCGTCGCTCCAGCGGCCCTGGCGCGGCAGCGTGTCGCTCAGGATCGCGTCGAGCGCCTCCTGCGACGTCATGGCGGTTACGGGTAGCGCCATGAGAACGACTATAACGCAGGCGCGGTACCGCCCGCTCGGTGATTCCCGGTGGTTTCGATTGAGTGGAATCAGGGCGCCCGTGCGGATCGGGACGCGATGAGATCGCCTTGGAATACCCTAGAATCCAGCACGCTGGATGCCCTTGCGCCGACTCGTGTCCGGCGCGCTGCACCATGGACGCCACCTCGCCCCGCTGGCAGGCGATCGCGGACTCCGAGTTCCCGTGGGAGCGCGACGCGCTCGCGTTCGTCCGCGAGCGGCTCCCCGATCACGACCCCTACCGCGCCTGGTCGAACTTCGAGTTCATCGCCGACGACGGGTCGATCAACGAGGTCGACCTGCTCGTGCTGACGCCGAAGGGCTTCTACCTGGTCGAAATCAAGAGCCGCCCCGGAATCGTGGAAGGCGATCAGGGAACGTGGACGTGGCGGCGCGCGGACGCCGACCGCCCGCATACGGTCGACAATCCGCTGCTGCTCGCGAACCATAAGGCGAAGAAGCTCATCTCGCTCCTGCGGCGCCAGCCGGCACTCCAGCGGAAGACGTCCACGCCCTTCCTGGAGGCCCACGTCTTCCTGTCGCACGAGGCTGTCGACTGCCGCATCGCGCAGGACCTGCGCGCGCGGGTGCATCTGCGCGACGCGGGAGCGGGGCGTGACGAACGGCCGGGGATAGTCGCGGCGCTCACGCGGCACAGCGCGGGCACGCCGGTCCGCACGCGGCCCGACCGCCCGCTGGCCAGGGCCGTCAGCCGGGCGATGCAGGAGGCCGGCATTCGGCCGTCGCAGCGGGCCCGGCGCGTGGGCGACTACCGGCTCGACGAGCTCTTGTTCGAAGGTCCGAACTACCAGGACTGGACGGCCAGCCACGCTGCGATCGACAGCGAACAGGCGCGGGTCAGGATCTACGCCGTGGCCCCGTCGGCTTCGGACGACGAGCGCGCGGCGTGTCGGCGCGCGGCCCGGCGCGAGTACGAGATCCTGCGCGACGTGCGGCACGAGGGGGTTCTCGCGGCCTAGGGTTATACCGAGCACGTCCTCGGTCCGGCGCTCGTCTTCGAGCACCGGGACGGTTCCCGGCGATTCGATCACTGGCTCGCCGACCGGGCCGCCGCCCTCGACGTCGATACCCGCCTGCACCTGCTCCGCCAGATTGCCGAGGCCGTGCGCTTCGCGCATGCGAAGCGCCTGGTCCACCGTGCGCTGTCGCCGCAGAGCATCCTGGTGGTCGACCCGGACGCGCCGCAGCCGCGGGTCCGGATCTTCAACTGGCAGACCGGAGCGCGCGGGGCGCTCGACGCCGGGACGTCCGGACCGGCGACGTCGGGCGCGAGCCGTCTCGACGCGTTCGTGGAGGAAACCGCCTGGATCTACATGGCGCCCGAGGCGGTGACCGAGCGCGGTCCGGCGGGGGAACAGCTCGACGTCTTCTCGCTCGGCGCCATCGCGTTCCACCTCTTCTCGGGCCGCCCGCCCGCCTCGAGTTTCGTCGAGATGACGGAACGGCTGCGCCGGGAGCACGGGCTCCGGATCTCGTCCGTTCTCGACGGCGCGGGCGAGAGCCTGCAACTTCTCGTGCAGTACGCGACCCATCCCGAGGTGACGACGCGCCTCGGATCGGCCGGCGACTTCCTGAAGGAGCTGGAACACGTCGAAGAAGAGCTCACCCGGCCGGAGGTGCGTTCCCGGCCCGATCCCGTCGAGGCGCGCCCGGAGGACGAGCTCGATCACGGTCTGGTCGTGAAGCGCCGGCTCGGCAAGGGGGCGACGGCGCTCGCGCTGCTGGTCGAGCGCGACGGGCGGGAGCACGTGCTCAAGGTGGCGTTGTCTGCGGAGCACAACGACCGCCTGCACGCGGAGGCGGACGTGCTGCGCCGCCTCCGACACCAGTACATCGTGGAGCTGCACGACGTCCTGGCGTTCAAGGACGGCCGGGGCGGCGACCGCGTGGGTCTGCTCATGTCCAGGGCCGGCGACGCGACGCTCGCCGACCGCCTGCGCGAGGAGGGGCGGCTGCATCTGGAGCTGCTCGAGCGGTTCGGCGAGGATCTGCTGGCCACGATCGACTGGCTGGAGCAGAAGGGTATTCCGCATCGCGACATCAAGCCCGAGAACCTCGGCACGGCCAAGATCGGCAAGCAGCTCCACCTGGTGCTCTTCGACTTCTCCCTGGCGCGCACACCGGCCGAGAACATCCTGGCGGGCACGCGCCACTATGTCGATCCGTTCTTGCAGACGCGGAAGCCGCCGCGCTGGGACACGCATGCCGAACGGTTCGCGGTCGCCGTGACGCTGCATCAGATGGCGGCGGGATCGCTACCGCGCTGGGGCGACGGGCAGAGCGAGCCGGCCGTCCTCGACTGCGAAGCCACCATCGACGCCGACGCCTTCGAGCCCGCGGTCCGCGAAGGCATGACCGCGTTCTTCCGGAAGGCGTTGCGCCGGGACTACCGGGAGCGCTTCGACAACGCTGAAGAGATGCTGCGCGCCTGGCGCCAGCTCTTCCTCGCGGCGGCGCGACCCGAAACCGACACGGACCACGCGAGTCCGGCGCCCCGGTTCATCGGGATCGAGGAGGCCGGTCTCGACACGCTGCTCGGCGCGCTGGGGCTCAGCGCCCGCGGCATGAACGCCGTCGAGCGCATCGGCGTTCGAACCGTGCAGGACCTGCTGCGCTTCCCGTTGGTGCAGGTGAACCGGATGCGCGGCGTCGGCAGCCGGACCCGGCGGGAGCTCACGGACCTAGCCCGGCGGTTGGCCGAGCGCTTCCCGGATGCGGCCCGGGCGCCGAAGGCTCCATCCACCGGAGACGACCCGGCGGTTCCGGACGACGCCGCCCATGCCAGCATGGACGAGTTGCAGCGACAACTTCTGCCCGCCGGCCGCACGGCGCAGGCGAGGCGCGACACCGATTTGGCGGCGGCGCTGCTGGGTTTGCGTGAGGACGGACCGGCCTCGCCGTGGCCGAGCCAAAGCGATATTGCCCGGGCGCTGGACGTCACCCCCGTGGCGGTCAGCCAGGCGGTGGCGCGGTCGCGCCAACGCTGGAGCAGGGTCGCCGCGCTGACCCGGCTGCGGCACGACGTCGTCGAGATGATCGAGGCGCACGGGAACGTGATGACGCGGCGGGAGCTCGCCGGCGCGATTCTCGCGCGCCGCGGCTCCGTGCAGGAAGAGCCGCTCCGCTCGCGTTACGCTGGCGCGTGCGTGCGCGCCGCGGTCGAGGTCGAGCGTCACCTCGCGGCGCCGCGCTGGATAGTGCGCCGCGTCGATGGCCGGGCCGGTCTGCTACTCGCCCGCGACGTCGTCGACGACCGTGGCGACCCTCGTATCGACGGCCAGAAGCTCGCCGATTTCGCCCTGCGCCTCGGTCGCACGGCCGACGAGCTGTCGGCCGCCGATCCGCTGCTCTCTCCTGCGCGGGTGATCGAGGCGCTCGGGGCCGTGGCCGCGCCGGCCGGCGTGACGAGGCCGGCGCCGAACCGGCTGCTCGACCTCGCCGCCGCCGTCTCGCAGAACGCGGCGCTCTCCAGCCGGCTGGAGCTCTATCCGCGCGGGATGGCGGCGGATCGGGCGCTCAAGCTCGCGCTCGGGGCGCTCGCGGGGGCCCACACGCTCACGCCGGACGAGATCCGGAGGCGCGTCGCCGGCCGCTATCCGGACGCGGCGCGGTTGCCGGAGCGACCGAACCTCGACGCGCTGCTCCGGGACGCGGGCAGCGAGCTGTGCTGGGAACCGGATGCGGCCGCCGGACAGGGCGCCTACCGGTCGCCGCTCCGCCAGTTCGTGACGGTCGGCTCGGCCACGAGCTATACCCGCGCCGCCGGCGGCGCGTCGCGGGTCGGCGAGACGGGAGCTGCGGAATGGGGCGACGCCGACGCCTTCGATCAACGACTCCGGCGCGCCCTGGAGAACCGGGCGTTCGTGGCGCTCACCGTATCGCCGCGTCGGCTCGCGGACGCGGAACGCGCACTGGCGGCGGCGTTCGCCATCGATGCGCGCAGCGCCGACGAGCTGCTGATTCGTCACATGAAGGCCGCCGCCCGCGAGGCCGGCGCCGACTGGCGCATCGTTCTGCGTGCCGACCGCGAACCGAGCGGTAGTGTAGACTGGGCCACGCTCATGCGTCTGGTCGGGCACCGGGCGCTGCCGCGCGTCCGCGCGGAGCTGGCCGCGGCGCCGCGCGCCGTGCTGCTGACGAATCTCGGGCTGCTGGCCCGCTACGACCAGATGGCGTTCCTCGACCTGTTGCGCGACGCCGCGGGCCGCGCGGACGGTCCGCCGGGCGTCTGGCTGCTCGTCCCTTCCGATGCGCAGGAGTCCCGTCCGCTGATCGACGGCAAGCCCGTCCCCGTGTTCACGGCGGCGCAGTGGGCGCGCATTCCCTCGGCGTGGCTCGCCAGCCGGGGCCACGCGGAAGGGCGGGACTGGAAGTCGGACGCGATCCCGACGGTGCGCGGCAGGAGACGCGGAGGTCCTGCGGTGAGTGGGTCGATGCGGTAGAGTTGGCATAGAGAATCTGCAATGGACGAAATCGTCGTCGACATCGGGTTGGAGAACGTGGGAGATCGCGAGTTGGCCAAGGCGGGGTATCTGCAAGAGGCCGACGTTCGGCGCGCCACCGTGAAGGCGGTCGCGGATACCGGCGCGGTGATGCTCGCGCTGCCCGAGGATGTCGTGGACCGGCTCGGCGTGGACGTGGTGGGCAGTGTAGCCTGCTCCTATGCCGATGGCCGCCGCGGCGAACGATCGGTCGCCGGCCCTCTGACCATCCGTATCGGCGACCGCTGGATGCCTGCCAACTGTGTCGTCATCCCGGCCGGCGCCGACGCGCTGGTTGGCCAGGTCGTCATGGAGCAGCTCGATCTGGTGGTCGACTGCGCGACGCAGACACTCGGCCCGCGGCCGGAGTCGCCGGACCGCCCGCTGTTGAGGCTGTGACAGATGGACCCGTGCCCAAGATCCACTGCACGCGACCCAGCCGTAGCACGAAGTGACTGCGGCAGCCCGAGGTACGCCAGATCGACGGACGAAGCGAGATCGCCTGCGTGTGGGCATCGACTTCGAACCTCCAACGCGGTCGACTGCCGTCGACGAGATTGAGCTGGATGACTTCGCCGCACTCGCATGGACAGAGCAGGGCCGCACACCAGAAGTGACCGTTCTCGCCGACCAGATAGACGTTCCTGGTGCGAAATCGCTCAGGCACGTCTTCCACGACGACTGCTCGGTACGGCCCAAGCGCCCTGGTGAAGAGCCACCGAAGCCACGACCAGAACGCCAAGAACACGTTCACGGGAGCGACCCCAAGCCGGGCATCTCTAGGGGAGGGTCGATGTCGCCACGGCCGACTGACGCGAGAGTGCGCGGCGGAGCAAGCTCGTCGGGTTCGCACTCAAGCTGTGAATGACTGAGGCTCACGCGGGTGGTTCCGAACTCCTTGTTGTCGTCCATGCGGAACGGATGCAGTCGGGCGAGGACTTCGTTCACGGCGAGACTTGCGAAATGCATGTTCACACTGATGACGGCGGGTCGATCGACCTGAACGCCGCGAACGTAGCCCCGAGCATGTCGCTCTCGGTATTCGTCGGGGTTGCTGCGCAGGAGATCCTCGGCCTCGAGGGCTTCGAGAGAGAACACGCCGCGGTCGACAAAGTCGAGACCGGTCGGTTGAAGGTAGTGAATGCTCCCGGCGACTTGGTTGATGGTGCCGTCGTCGAGGGCTTCTAGTTTCACGCCCACGTCGACGTAAGGGAGAAGGTAGTAGCGAGCGAGCCGCGACAACAGGTGGCGGCCCGACAGACTGTCCATGCATCCGATGACGAGGTCGGAAGCGGCGACAGCTCGCATGGCTGCGCGGTCCTGCAGCGGCGTAGGGAACTCGTGGACCTTTGTGCCGAGTCCAACCCTGGCGATGTGCCGCCCGATCACGTCCACCTTGAGCCGTCCGTGCCTCGCGTCCTCCGTCGTGGCTCCCAGGATTCGGTTGAGATTGCGTTCTTCGACGTGGTCTGGATCCACGAGCACGAGCTCGCCCACCCCAAGGCGAACGAGTTGTTCGATGACCGGGCTGCCTGTTCCCGAGCATCCGATCACGGCGACGCGAAGGCAGCCGAGAAGCGTAGTCGTGCCGGATCCGAACAACTGGGCGTGACGTTCGACAAATGCAGGGATCGCCGACTTCGGTCCGTCGGACCAGAAGACAATATCGTCGCCCACGACTTCGACGTGCCGAACCGGCGCGAACGCTCCGCCGACGAGCACTGCCCGCGCTCGAATTCGACCGTCTGGCAGCATGATCGCGCTGGCGTGCGGACGGTCGCTATCGACCCAACCGTAGACTGACTCGAACAGGTTGACGTCCGAATCGTCGTCGGTATGGGAGAAGGCGCGGTAGCCGCTCGGGTGGCTGTGTACCTTCACGATGGCCAGATCGTTCTCGGCAGCCTCGCGGAAGAACGGCTCGACGACCGTCGGGCGCCAGTCGATGCGGTCTTTCCTCCGCGTGCACGCCGTGTACGGCACAGGTTCGATCTTGTGGAAGAGCAGGATTTCCGACGTAAGCGATGCGGCTCGGCCACACAGTACGACAGCTACCGCCTCCATCCCATCCCCGGGAAAGAGATGCCGGCGCAAGTCGGCATGCTGTCGAGCCGTCAGACGGATGCGAATGTCGCTCATGCGGCACACCTCAGTTCACGCTCGACCCACTCGTCGACCAGCAGGAGGTGCGTCTCGATACAGTCGTAGCCCCGCCGCCACAGGTTGGTGGTGGTACGGTGCCGCGACCACCGCTGCCAGACCTTTCCGTCGAACTCGTGAGTCGAAAGCCCGCCGATCGCCTTTCCGTTCGTCGGCGCCAAGTGGGGGTGGAAGTACACCATGTCAATCTGCGTATCCGGATAACTCGACGGCACCTGAAGTGCGGCGCTCGCGGTGGCGAGGTTGTAGCCACCCGCAAGGGGATACTCGTGGAGTACTACCCACTGCATGCCGCCATCGATCACCGTTTCCCAGGGCAGGCGACGCTGCTCGAGGAATTCCAGGTCGAAGCTCGGCAGCTCGAACTGGCGGCGCAGCTCAGCCACGAGAGGCACCCTCGGTCGTGTCTTTCGGGATGGTCTGAAAGCGTTCGACACCGGGCTCGGCGAAGCTCACCACGGCTCGCGCTTCCACGACTTCGGTCTTGCCGCCCCGGAACTTCTGGAACAGCTTGTGGGTCTCCGGCGTCTTGCCGACGAGCGAGAGAATCTCCGCGCCGGTCATGCTTGCCTTGCGCACGCGCCTCCGCTCCCGGTCGATGCGGATGACGTAGATGTGAGCGCATGGCTTCCTGCGGTCGGCAGGGTGATCCTTGGCGAATTCCTCGATGTCGAGCTCTTCCAGCTCGATGGGCTCCACCGTGTCTGGCCTAGCTTCCATGATTGATCTCCTCTCTACCTGATCTCGGAACCGAAGAGCGCGGCGCACTTCCGAGCCGGGCGTGTCAGAACCGGGTGGTCGCGACGGATCGCGACCCCGCCCCGTCGCCGCCTCTACATGCCTCTGCCGGTGCGGGCAGGCCACGCGGACATCCGGCGAAGAGAATCGCGCTCCACGAAGATCTGCGACCGCGCCGGTCCGAGATGAGTGCCGAGCGTGAGTGCTTCGTACCCGTTGAAGAATGTTTCCATATGGAAGCGGTGGCGCTCGCCATCCCGGTCAACGAAGACGACGTCGTCCTCTCCCAACGAGCCGCCGCGCGCCCACGAAGCGTAGCCTTGTATGGCCTCGAAGACCGCGACCTCGGTGACGGTGCCGAAGCGGTCGCGGAACGCGGGTGATTCGATGAAATAGCGGCAAGGTGTCCTGGGGTCGAAGTCGTCGCGGAGACGTTGCGGGTGCGGCGAGATGACACCGAAAATGGGTTCGCCGGTGTGCGCTTCCTCGACGAACCGCCACAGGGTCATGGTGATGGTGTTGCCGAACGTCTTGGCCAGATCCTGAACCGTAGCCATGTTTCGTTGCAGGTCACGTGCTTCTCCAGCGAACCGCTCCCTGAGGAAGAGGAGCTGCCCCGAACCATAGTTCGCCTCCGATTCGAGCTTCTCGTGGCACGAAGTACGCAGTGTTTCCCGGTCGTCACCGAACAGGAACGGACGATGATGCGGCGTGATGCTGTGCGTAATCTCGTGGCCTTCCGCGTGCCGCTGCTTGAGGCGAGGCAGCTCTTCGTCGATGAGGATGCGCTTCCTGTCTGGAAGCCAGAGGGCTTTCAACCGCGCCTTGCGGATCACGTCGAGGATGAGAGTGGGTCTCATCGCGAGCTGTTTGGCTCCCACCCTGATCTTGCTCAAGGACTCGCGCAGCCAGCCCGTGTTGCTGGTGCTGTAGAACTGCAGATCGAGCTTGAGCAGCTCGCGCACGTCGACCAGGTCCAAAGGCGGCTCCGGGTTGCCGAGACCACGCAGGACCTTGTCAATCTGGTCCCGAATGTCCTCCGCCGCGAGCGGGTCTATTGTCTGGTTCTTCATCGGTCGGTGTGCTTCCTCAGAAACTTCACGAATTGATTGAGGTGCAGGCGCTCTTCCTTCGTGAGTCCGGAGATGCGCTCGGAACTCGCCGCGAAACGCACCGCTTCCTCGCGAACGTCATCGTCGACACGCACCGCCCCCGAAAGAACGACAAGGCTTCTCTCAGCGAGATCGAAATACCGCTCGAGCTGGAAGATGGTGCGCGGGTTCGGATCGAACGCCGGGTCGAGCTCGATCCGGCGCAGCTCGGATGCGTCGACGCGCGCGTTATGCGCGAGCTCGTCGATGGTAAGTTGGTCGCGTCGACGCAACATCCGAACGAATGCTCCTAGGCCGCGGTGCAGATCTTCGATTCCGGTCGCGTCACGCGCCTCGGACAGGGCGCGCTCCGCAACCGCTTCGCCGCGGGCCGCGAGCGTATCGAGATCCTCGCCGGTGTCGGCGAATGCTTCCCGAAGTTCGTGTTCGGACGCTTCCAGCAGAATGGCGCGCAGTGCTCGGTTCATCGTGATTCGGCTTTGCTCCTTGGACTCCATGGTCATTGGCCTCCCTCCGCGAGATGCTTCGCAAGGCGACGACGAATCCGTTTGGTCGCGGTGTCGTACTGCGTTCTTCCCATGCCGAGCTCGCGCTGGATCTCGGACGCGGAATAGCCATGCCCCTTCAGACGAAGAAGCTTGAGCACGGTCTCGTCTTCGGAAAAGAGGGCAACCAGATCCGCGAACTCGTCGCGGGCCTGAAGGCGAGCCTCGGGGCTCGGTTCCTGGGCGGGAGGTTCAGGACGATTATCGGGCAACTGGCCGATTCCGTGCGCAAGTTGTTGCTCGACCACATGGCCGGCGTCGCTCTCCATGACTCGATCGAGGTGCTTGAGGATACTGACTTTTCGGTTCCACCGCCGGCGTCCGTCCAGAGTCTTGACGATGGCGTCATGCAGGAGGTCCTCCGGCGAGATGACCGAGTTCCTCAACCTGGTCCTGGCGAAGCCGCGGGCGATGACCAGGAGCTTGGCGTGGTCCGCTTTGTGGAGGCTGTCGATCGCATCTCGCGCCTCCTGTGGCGTGGCGAACAGCGCACCGTGGCTGGTGGGTTCAGGTCGTGCTTCCGGCATCATGACAATCCTCTTCAGAGACCAATGCCGAGCAGAGACCGGGACACGGACATCCGCGGCCTCGGATTCTGAAATTGACGCAAAGGAGCGGAACGGGCGGGCGTCTTGCCGAGTGCGTCCAGCACCCGGCCAGCCGTGGTCGGCGACCAGCGACTCACGCCGCCTCGAAAGACAAGGTCAAATGGTCGGACCGGTTCTCCGTGCTCCAACCGATCCGCGATGACCCGGAGCGCGAGCGCCTGAACTGGGCGACAGCGTCCTCCCGGGTCTCGCCGTAGCACAGCACTCTGGAGAGGTCCGGCGCCTCCGCCAGCCACCGGCCGTCGTCCTAGCGGTCGAACTCGATCCCGAACGTCATGTGCAGTCCCGTAAAATGCACCCGAATCGAGAGTCAGCGTAGCACGGCCAGCCGGGCTGTCATTGCCGGGCGATGCCCATTCGTGTGGGGACCCATGCACAGGAACGACCAGCGGCGCAACGCGGACGACATCGGCGACAGGCGGCGGGGCAGCCCGTGATCGACACCGGTCGTCTGCTCGCGGACCTCACGCGCCTGCGGTCGGACCTCGAGGACGACCTGCGTGGGCGGTGCGGGGAACGCCCGGACCTGGAAGCGTCGCTCCAGCAGGAGTACCGCAGGGCGGTGGGGCGCGAACGCACCGCCGATATCTACGACTCCTGGCGTGAAGAGTGCCTGACGCAGGTGGCCGTCGCCTGGATTCTCGGATGCGTCTTCGTGCGTTTCCTTGAGGACAACGCCCTGGTCGATCCGCCGCGCCTGTCCGGTCCCGGCGACCGGCGCACGCGGGCCCTCGACGAGCACAACCTCTATTTCCGTGCGCACCCGACGGATACCGACCGCGAGTACCTGCTGCAGGTCTTCCGTGCAGTCGCAGCGCTGCCGGTCGCCGGACAGCTCTTCGACGAGCGGCACAATCCGCTCTGGTCCGTCGACGCCGAGATGCTCTCCGGCGACGCGGCGACACGGCTGCTCCGCCTTTGGCAACGGATCGATCCCGACTCGGGCGCCCTCGCGCACGATTTCACTGACAGGGCGTGGGACACGCGCTTCCTGGGTGACCTCTACCAGGATCTTACCGAATCCATCGGTATTACGTCGTTCACACTCGAAGACGATATCTACCTGCTTTCCGTCGACGCCGTGCGACGCCGCGCTCTACCTGCTGATCAGATCCGCGAGATGGTTGCTGGCGAAACGATCCGCGACTGGGGTCGGCAAACTCGCGAGTACGCGGCCTTCCCTTACGACAACGATTTTCAGCCGATCTCGGATGATTTGGACCATCCGGTTCTCAAGTACTTGTGGCCGGCCCGATCCAATCTTGCAAACAATCGGATGTTCGGCGGCAAGACCAAGATCCAAACCGGCCTTGAATGGTATGAGTACGGGCGCCTCACACGGGAAAAGCTCCGGACACCACTGTCAATCACCTTCGCTGATGTTGCGACACAAAACCACTTCGTCCTCGATCGCGGCGGAAGGGTCTTCAAACGAACTGCGCCAGTGATCAAGCTGGCGGCGGAGACTGATGAAGATCAGCACCTTGGACTCCTTGGCCAACTCAACAGCTCCACGGCGTGTTTCTGGATGAAGCAGGTATTCCACAATAAGGGTGGTGGTGGGATAGGTGGCGGCCTCGCGTCGGAAAGATGGGAGCAGTTCCATGCATTTGATGCAACCAAGCTGCGGGAGTTTCCTGTCCAGAACGTCCGGTCACTCAACCTCGCCCGCGAATTGGACGCTCTCGCACAGAAGCTCATTCGAACGCTTCCCGCGGCACTGGTCGCCGCCGGCCCGCAGTCGGCCGCCTTTCTGCAGGCGGCACGAACTCGCGCCCTCGAAATCCGCCAGCAGATGGTTGCCCTGCAGGAGGAGCTCGACTGGTGCTGTTACCGACACTATGGCGTGACGGAAGACGAACTGTGTATTGCCTCCGAACATGCACCCGCCATCCGCCTCGGCGAGCGAGCCTTTGAGATCGTTCTGGCGCGAAGGATCGCGGCGGGCGAAGTCGAGACGAAGTGGTTCGAGCGACATGGCTCCACGGCCACCACGGAGATTCCCACGCACTGGCCGCCGACGTACCAGGAGCTGGTCCGGCGCCGGATCCGAGCCATCGAGAAGAACGCGAACATCGCCCTGATTGAGCAACCCGAGTACAAGCGTCGCTGGAACGACGAACCGTGGGAGACGCAGCAGGAACGGGCACTCCGGGGATGGCTGCTCGATCGGCTGGAAGCGCCGTCGCTCTGGTCGGAGCTGCGCCTGACGACCACCGCGGCACTGGCGGACCGGATGCGGGAAGACGCGGAGTTCCTTCAGGTGGCGGAGCTGCACACCGGGCGTCCGGACTTCGACGTGGCGAAGCTGGTGGCTGGTCTGGTGGAGGAGCAGAGCGTTCCGCTTCTTTCGGTCCTCCGCTACAAGCCGTCCGGACTTCGCAAGCGCGAAGCCTGGGAACGCACGTGGGACCTCCAGCGGCGTGAGGATGCGGTTGACGCACGGACGAAGCTGCCCTCCGCGGATCCGGAACACTTGACCCCGGAGCAGGCCGCGACGCTGAAGGCGACGGAGATCGGAACGATTCCCGTTCCGCCGCGGTACGCGTCGGCCGACTTCCGGAAGGCCGTCTGGTGGCGCCTGCGCGGCAAGCTCGACGTGCCGAAGGAGCGCTTCGTCAGCCTGCCGTACTGCGAGCGCGAGGCGGATCCGTCGCTGGTGATCGGCTGGGCGGGCTGGAACGCCCTGGAACAGAGCCGGGCGGTCGCCGCGTACTTCCATCAGATGCGGGAGCAGGAAGGCTGGACGGTAGAGCGGCTGACGCCCCTCCTCGCCGTGTTGCTGGATCTGCTGCCGTGGGTGCGGCAGTATCACAATGCGCCGGACGCGGAGTTCGATACCGGCATGGGCGACTACTTCGAGGGGTTCATCGACGAGGAGGCGCGGGCGCTCTCGCTCACCCATGAGGCGGTCCGTGCCTGGGCGCCGCCCGCGGGCCGCGCCCGTCGCGGCGACCGGCGGCGTTCCTCCAATTCCGGGGCGTGAACGCGGGCCAGGAGGGTACCGAAATGGCCGCCACAGACATCGAGTGGACTGACGCCACGTGGAATCCCGTCGCCGGCTGCACGGTTCTTTCCCCCGGCTGCACGAATTGCTACGCGATGCGCATGGCGGCGCGGCTCGATGCCATGGGGCAGGCGAAGTATCGCTCCCTTACGCACCGAAGCGGGGAACGTTACGTCTGGACCGGCGCGGTGCGATGCGACGAAGCGAGCCTGGACGTTCCCCTCCGGTGGCGGAAGCCGAGGCTCGTGTTCGTCAATTCCATGAGCGATCTGTTCCACCCCGACGTTCCAGAGTCGTTCATCGGCAAGGTCTGGCGGACGATGGCGGCGGCGCACTGGCACACCTTTCAGGTGTTGACCAAACGAGCCGGGCGGATGCGGGAGATCGCCGAGCGGTTGGAAGTCCTTCCGAACGTGTGGCTGGGCGCCAGCGTCGAGAACGCCGACTACCTGTGGCGTCTCCGCGAGCTGCGGGCGACGCGTGCGGCCGTCCGGTTCGCATCGTTCGAACCGCTGCTCGGGCCCGTGACGGCGGCCGATCTCGACGGAATCGACTGGGCGATCGTCGGCGGAGAAAGCGGCCCTGGCGCCCGTCCGATGCAAGCCGAATGGGTCCGGGCGATCCAGGCGCAGTGCGAGGAGCAGAGCGTCGCTTTTTTCTTCAAGCAATGGGGCGGCTCTCGGAAGAAGCAAGCCGGCCGGGAGCTCGACGGCCGCACGTGGGATGCCAGGCCCGCCGTTTCGCCCCGCTTCCGAGCGGGAATCTCTGAATTCGGTGCGCCGGAACGAGGGGGTGATACGATTTCCGGCGCAATGAGCTTCAGATGGCGTCCCGGCGATCCGCCTCCACTGATTGAGGAACACAGCAAGGCGAAACTCGGCGTGCTGCGCCGCTACCTGCGCGCGTATTTCGACAGACTGAGCGTCAATCCTTCCCGCGAGGAGTTCAGACTCGATCTGATCGACGGCTTCTCCGGCGGAGGCGTGTTCACTGACGGCGGTGCAATCCTATCGGGCACACCCCTGATCATGATCGAGGAGTCCGAAGCGGCGCAGGAGAGACTGAACCGACACCGTTCCAAGCCTCTTCGTTTCGACTTCAAGTATTACTTCACCGATGCGGATCGCCTTCATGCGGATCATCTTCGAGCCGTTCTGAACGAGCGCGGTTGGATGGATGACGAGAGAATCGTCGTTCGGAACAGCCGCTTCGAAGACGAGGCCGATGCCATCATCGCCGAGGTCCGGCGACGCCAGCCGCGGGCCGGCCGCGCAATCTTTCTTCTGGACCAGACCGGGTTCGCGCAAGTCAGGCTGGAGCTGGTTGCCCGGATACTCCGCCAACTGCCCGCCGCGGAGGTCATTCTGACGTTCGCCGCCGATGCACTCATCAATCATCTCGCGGCGACGCCGGAGTACGTCAAGGCGGTTTCGCCTCTCGATCTGACGAAAGCGCAGATACACGAATTGATCCGGCTCAAGAACGACGCCGGTGGAAGAGCGCTGGCGCAGAGAGTGCTGCGCGATCACATTCGCAACGCGACGGGAGCGATGTACGACACGCCCTTCTTCATTCGACCGGAACAGTCGCGCCGCGCGCTCTGGTTTCTCCATCTGTCGAGGCACCCGACGGCGCGCGACGTGATGATCCAGCGCCACTGGGACGTCTCCGGGGCGTTCGAACACTACGGCTCCGGCGACTTCGAGATGCTGGGGTGGGATGCTCTGCGATCCTCGGATACGTTGCGACTGTTCCGTTTCGAGGACCTCGAGGCCAGGCAGATGCGCGACCAGCTCCTCGGCGCCATGCCGGCGGAGTTGCATGCCCTCGTCGCCGAGGAACCGGTCACCCTGCAGACGATGCGGCACGTGCTTGCGAACAGGACGGCAGCCCGATTCTCCGATCTCGACGACACGGTCATCGAACTCGCCCGCGCGAAGGAAATCGACATCCTGAACGCCGACGGCAAGTTGAGATCGCGGAGCCTGCGGAGACTCCGGTCCGATGATCGGATCGCGATGCCCCGGAGGCCTCTGCTGCGCGGGCTGCCCCTCAGACGATAGCGGGGCGGCGAGCGGCCGTTCCAAGGGGGGAGTTCGCCGCGGACCGCTGGCGGTGTACCCTGTCGATGGAGGGCGATTCCGAGGTCAATACATGGGCACAACACACGTGACGGTCACGATCCGCAACCCCGCGGAGCCCGACAGAGCCTGGGAAGGACTGTTCCTCGTGGACACGAGCGCGACCGACTCGCTCGTCCCGCGACCGCACCTGGAGGCGATCGGACTGGGGCCAAAGGGCCACCGCGTGTACGAACTGGCGAACGGGGACGAGCTCAAGATGGAGATCACGGTAGCCGAGATCGAGTTCATGGGCGAGACCGTGGGCGGCACCGTCCTCTTCGGCGAGGCCGGCGCCGAACCGCTGCTCGGCGTGACCGCCCTCGCGTCCGTCGGCATCGAGGTCGACCCGACCAACCAACGGCTGAAGAGGCTTCCCGCGGTACGGCTCAAGACCATGCGGTAACCTGTCGATGGAGGGTGATTCCGCGCCTTCGACCACCTGCCGCTGATCGAGTACGGCTTGAGACCATACGGTTCGCAGATTGCATACAGACAGCAGCGGCGTCATAATGACAGCGTGGCTGTCCAAATCACGGTGCGCAACGTCCCGGAAGCGGTGCGCGACGAGCTCGCCGCCCGCGCCGCCCTGGCCCACAAGTCGATGCAGGAGTACTTGCGGGGCGAACTCGAAAGATTGGCGTCGAAGCCGTCCATCGATCGATGGCTCGAACGGGTGCGCGAGCGCCAGAACGCTAACCCGGACACGCTTGCCGGCCAGCGAGATTCTCCGCCATCTCGATGCCGGCCGGCGCTGAGGCGCGATGGCGTCGGTCGTCGTCGATGCATCGGTGCTCGTTGCGGCAGTGCTCGATACTGGACCGGACGGCGACTGGGCCCGCAGGGTGAACCACCGAAGAGCACCTGTTCGCGCCCCAGTTGGCTCCTGCCGAGGCCGGTAACGTGCTGCGACGCGCCGAGCTGGCGCGTGAAGTTTCCAGCCTGGAGGCGACGTCGGGCTATCGGGACGTCATCGGTTTGCAGATCGAGCTGCTGCACTTCGAACCGTTCGCCGAACGGATCTGGGAGCTGCGTTTCAACCTGACCACCTACGACGCCTGGTACGTCGCGTGCGCGGAGGCGCTGGCCGTACCCCTGGCCACGCTCGATGCCCGCCTGAGCCAAGCGCCCGGTCCCACCTGCGGATTCCTGTTGCCCGACCCTGGCCCGGCGTCGCCGGAGGAACCCTCATGACGAGACGGCTCGGCGCCACGGAGATCATCGCCGCCTCCGGGTCGGTTCGCGTGCCGAAGGCTCCTGCATGCCGCTGATCCGCGAGCTGATCGACATCCCGGAGCGGGTCCACCGCGACGACTTCGTCCTCCGGCTCCGAGCCACACGCCGGCCGACGACCTGGCGCGTCTCAACGACTTTCGCGGACGTGATTCGCGGGCGCGGACGCTGGTCTGGCTGCCGTCCTTCCTGAGCGCCTCGGCCCAACGCGAGCTCGGTACGCTCGTCAGAATCGATCACGTCCTGCGCGGTGACCGGCTGCGCGACTTCGCGACGCACCTCTCGCCGGTCGACCAGGCGTCCGCGCGCGAGCTGCTGCGGAATCAGCAGAGCCAGCTCCGGCAACGCCTGATCCACTACCTGGAGGGCGCCTACGGGGTGGAGAATCCTCCCCCGGGGGCGATCGACCAGTCGCACCCGCCGGCGGAGCACTTCCAGTCGCTCGATCCCGCCTTCGAGCCGCGACCGCCGGCGCGGGCGCACCTCCGGGGCGCACTGGAGAGCCTGTTCGATCAGATGTGCGCCAGTCAGTACCCGGCGCACCCGGATTTCGGCGCGCCGGTCAAGACCGCGGCGCTACGGCGCGTGCACGAGCAGGTGTCGCGTGCGGTGCAGGAGCAGGAGGGGCGCGTCGCCGTCGACAAGACGCTCCGTCCGTTGATGACGCATCTCGCCGTACCGCTGCGGCTCGGCGAGATGGGCGAGACGCACTTCGTCCTCGGCCGCCACTGGTTCAGCCGCTTCGAGCGGCTGCCCAGGCCGCTGACCGTCGCGAAGCTCCGGGAAGCGATGGACGAGCCCCGGCGCATGGGGCTGCCGGCCGCCGCCGCGAACCTCGTCATTCTGGTGTACGCGGATCAGGCGAATCTCGCGTTCCGGCGGCACGGAGGCCCCTGGACGGCGGCGCTCGACGATCTGCCCGACGACGTGGTCCTTCGAGAAGAGGAGCTGCCGTCCCAGGAAGCGTGGAAGACGGCCGGCGATCGCGCGGGGAAGGTGTTCGGGCTGACGGTGTCTCCGCTGCGCAACGCGGCGAACGCGAGCGACTTCGCGGTGCGTCTCGGGGAGGCCGCCGCGGAACAGGCCGCCGCCTGCGGCGAGCTGGTCGAGCGGTTGGCGGCCATCGGGGCGGACTTCTCCATCGCGGAGGACGGCGCCAAGCGGCTTCGCACCGCCCGTGCGACCCGCGCGCTCGTCCAGGCTCTGTCTGCGCTCCGCGGCAAGGCGCGGATCGAGAAGCTCGCCGAAATCCAGCCGGACACGTCCCTCGAAGCGATGGGGACGAGCTTCCGCAAGGCGGACGATGTCCTGGAGGCTCTCCGGCGAAGCCATTGGAAGCTGTTTGCGACGCTCTCCGAGTTGGCCGACGACCGTGCGGACGCCGCCCGGCGCCTTCTGGAGGAGCTCACGGAGGTGATGGCCGCCGACGAGTACGCCGTGGCGCTCGGTCACCGACTGCCCGATATCGAGAACCGCGCCGTCAATCTTCTGGCGCGCCCGGTCCCGGTGGTCCCGCCGCCGTCACCAGCTCCCTCGCCGGAAAAGGAATCGGAACGTCCGCCGGGGAAGGGCCTCGGAACGGGCGCGGGCGGCGTGTCCGTGCGCGAGGGCGTCCTGGTTGACCAGGGGGCGCACGGCAATCTGAATCGCGACCGGCTGCGGGAGGTCACCGCGAAACTCGAAGCGTTGCTCCGGCAGGAACCGGCCGCACGACTGGAGATCACCTGGAAGCTCCTGCGTGACCGGAAGGATGGCGCATGAGCGGCGTGCCGTCGTTCGCCCAGATACGTGCCCACGTGGAGTCGATCCGCGACCGGTATCCGGACGCGCGCGCCATCGGGATCGGCATGCCCGCGTTGGACGAGGCGACGCCGGCGCCCTCCGTGCTGCGGATCGGGTCCGAGGAACTGCCCGTCATCCGGTGCGGCTCCGTGCTGGCTTTGCGCGAACGCTTCCTCGATCCTCCCGCTGCCGGGCCGCCGCTCGTGGTACTGACGGACCTGTCACGGACGGCGTTGGGCGACGACCTCATGGCGCGGTTCGCCCACCGCAGGCTGTTCTCGATCGACCCGTGGCAGCTCGTGAAGGAACGGTTCAAGGCCCTCCACGTCGATCCGCGCCTCGTCGAACGTCACGCGTGGGCGGCGCGCGCGCTTCTCGACGCGGAGCCCGAGGGCGGATACCCCCCGGTTCCGAGCGGTTTTCTGGATGCCGAAACGGCTTGGCGGCATCTGTTCGAGACCCTCGCCGGAATCCCGCGCGGCGAGTGCGCCCCGGAGGCGCTCATCGCCTGGGCGCTCGACGGCGCACCCGCGGAGAAGCTGACGGCTCTGCCGGAGGCGGTGCGCACCGGACTGGCGGTCGCCACGGAGGCCAGCGCGGGGCGGACGGCGCGGGTGATCTTCGGGTGCGCCGGACGACTCGGGCGCCGGACGGTCTCCGTCGGTCTCGCCGCTCGCGTCCTGTTCGATCCGGACGCGCCGGGCGACGAACGGGCGGCCAGGGCGAGAGGCAAGCTCGAGGCACTGCTCGGCCTGCGCGATCTGGACGCGGACCTTGCCCGTGGGTGGATCGACGCCGCCGAGGGCGTGGTGCGTCGACGGCTTGCTCGTCGTGCGGACTCAGGGCCGGCGCCGGCGCCGGAGGCGGCCGAGTCCGCCGGGACGGTCATGGCCGTGCTCGCCGACGCCGACGCCCTGCTGCACGAGTTGGGCGCCGCGGACCTTGCGCGGCGGAGCGGGGTCCTGCGGGCGTCTCTCGATCAGCGGCTTGCCGCTCTCGCGCGGGAGCTGGTCGCGTTCGTCGACGGCGAAGCGCAGGAGATTCCGGCGGCGTTGCGGGATGCCGCCGGCAACGTGCTCGACCACGCACTCTCGGCGGAGAGGTCACGTCGTTCGATGGGTCCCGAAATGGCCTTGCGTCTGGCCGGCTGGCTCGCCGCCCGCCGCCGTGGTGGTGCGCCGAGCCGGCAGTCGTTCGGCGAGGCGGCACGCGCGTATCGATCCGAAGGCGGCTTCGTGGACTGGGCGCGCACGTGCCTGTGGGACGGCGACGCTTCGCCGCGGCTCGGGGAGGCGTACGCCGCCCTGGCGCGGCAGGCCGACCTGGTGCGCCAGCAGGAGAACCGGGAATTCGGCGGGCTCCTGGCTGGTTGGCCCGGTGCCGGACCGCACGACCGGAGCCTGCTGGGCGTCGAGGCGGTGCTCGACCGCTGGGTCGCGCCCCTCGCTCGCGTGCAACCGGTGTTGGTGCTGGTCATCGACGCGATGAGCATGGCGGTCTTCCGGGAGCTGGAGCGCGATCTCGTCTGGCACGGATGGGTCGAGCTGGTGGCGGGAGAGGAGCCGGAGCGCCCCGTGGTCATCGCCGCCCTGCCCACGGTGACCGAGGCGTCGCGTGCGAGCCTGCTGTGCGGCGTGATCGTGTCCGGCAATTCGACCACGGAAAAGGAGGGGTTTTCCGAGCACGCCGGGCTGCGCTCGGCCTGTGCGCCGGCAGCGCCGCCGGTCCTGTTTCACAAGGGTGACCTCCGTGAAGCCGGCGCGGCGGGAGTTCCCCGCGAGGTGGCCGAGTCGATTGCCGATCCCGGCCGCCGGGTCGTGGGCGTCGTGATCAACGCGGTCGACGACCACCTCGCGAAGGGGGAGCAGGTGCCCGTCGCGTGGACCGCGCGGCAAATCCGGCCCGTCGAGGAACTGCTCGAAGCCTGTCGCTCCGGCGGGCGCGTCGTCGTGCTCGTGAGCGACCATGGTCACGTGCTTGAACGCGGGACCGAGCTCCGCGACGTCGACGGGGCGGAACGCTGGCGCCCCGTGTCGGGAGCACCCGCGGACGACGAGGTCCTGCTTCAGGGACCGCGTGTCGTCGCCGAAGGCCGCCGCCTGCTGGCGCCGTGGAGCGAGCGGGTCCGTTTCGGGATGAAGAAGAACGGCTATCACGGCGGCGCAACGCTTCAGGAGGTGGTGCTCCCGTTGGGCGTCTTTGCGTTGCCGGAGACCGCCGCGCGTGTCGCGGGCTGGCGCGAAGCCGCTCAGGAGGTCCCCGGCTGGTGGCAGTGGCGGGTCGAGACGGTTCCGGCGGCCGAGCCCGAACCCGCGGCGGCGGACGCCGGCCGGCAGACGCCGGAGCCGGTGCGCCGTGCTCCGCGTCCGGGTGAAACCGGCGACCTGTTTGCGCGGGTGGACGTCGAGGCGCCCCGCCCGGCGGAGACCTGGATCGACCGGCTCTTCGAGACGGAGCTGTTCGCGGCGCAGCGTAAGCAGGCGGCGCGATCCGCGCTTCCCGAAGCGCGGATCCGGGCCGTCCTGGCCGCGCTCGACGCCCGCGGCGGCAAGCTCACCGGACCTGCGCTGGCCGAGCGTCTCGGTGTGCCGCTGTTTCGGCTGGGCGGCATCGTGTCCGCCTTGCGCCGGATCCTGAACGTCGAAGGGTACGATGTTCTGTCCGTCGACGACGCGTCCGAGACCATCGCGCTGAACCGAGAGCTGCTCGACACGCAGTTCGGTCTTGTGGGCGACGGGCGCCGGGGGGCGGCGCCGTAGAACGGGACTCGCGTGACCGGGCAGCAGTTCGCGAAGGACCGGCCGGTGATCAGCTCCCAGCGGCGTAACGAGATCGTCGACGCGTTGCGGCGCGGAACCGTCCCGCGGCGGAGTCTGGACGCGTTCGCCGTCGGCCTGGACGCGTTCGAGACCGTGGTCGGCGAAGAGCTGGCAGCCGTTGCCGCGGGGAGCGCGAAGTTCAAGGCGGTTCGCGGCGAGTACGGCAGCGGGAAGACCTTCTTCGTCCGGTGGTTGCAGGAGCGGGCGAAGCGCGAAGGATTCGCCGCGGCCGAGGTGCAGATCTCCGAAACGGAGACGCCCCTGCACCGCCTCGAAACCGTGTACCGCCGGCTGACGGAACGTCTGTCGACGGCGGACGCGCAGCAGGGCGCCCTGCGGGCCGTACTCGACAACTGGTTCTATGTGCTGGAGGAAGACGTCCTGGCCGAGGGCGGCGTTGTGGAGGGCGACGCCGGCGGACTCCTGGCGAGGACGACCGATCTGATGGAACGGCGCCTCGCAGCGGTTGCCCGCCACGCTCCGGCGTTCGCTACAGCGCTCCGCGCTTGGCGACGGGCCGTCGCGGAGAACGAGCGCGCCACGGCGGAGGCGCTCCTGGCCTGGATCGGCGGACAGCCCAACGTCGGCGCGGCGGCCAAGCGGTACGCCGGCGTCAAGGGGGACCTCGATCACTTCGGCGCGCTCAGCTTCCTCCAGGGCCTGCTCGTCATCCTGCGCGACTCCGGGTTCGCGGGGCTGATGGTGGTGCTCGACGAGGTCGAGACGCTCCAGCGGGTGCGCAGCGACGTGCGGGAGAAGAGCATGAACGCCCTCCGGCAGGTGCTCGACGAGATCGACTCCGGGCGCTTCCCGCGCCTCTACCTCGTGATCACCGGAACGCCCGCGTTCTTCGAGGGGCCGCAGGGCGTGCAGCGCCTGCCGCCGCTCGCCCAGCGGCTGGCCGTGGACTTCTCCGGCGCGCACCGGTTCGACAACCCTCGGGCGCCGCAGGTGCGATTGCAGAACTTCGACCTCGCGCGCCTGCAGGGCGTCGGGCGGAAGGTCCGTGATCTGTACGTCACCGGCGCCGCCGCCCCGGAGCGCGTCACGAGGCGTGCGGACGACTCGTACCTGAACAGTCTCGCCCGCGCCGTCACCGGCAGCCTGGGGGGCCGGGTCGGCATCGCGCCGCGCGTCTTCCTCAAGAAGCTGGTCCAGGACGTGCTCGATCGGATCGATCTGCACCCGGACTTCGATCCGCGGCGCGACTACGCCCTCACCCTGACCGACGTCGAGCTCAACGATGTCGAACGCAACGCTCGCGCCGCCAGTACCCCCGACGATGTCGATCTGGAACGCTGAACCGACTTGACAACAGCGGTATAATTCCCTGAGTTTCAATGGTTTAACAATTTTCGAACAGATGATCAACACCCTTACGGGCACACGCCAAGACCTTCGAGATCTCCTGGATAGCCGAGCGGCTCGGCCAGGTGAGATCACACTCAGCACCGGCGCGAAATCGAACTTCTACTTCGACTGCAAACCGGTGACGCTGAGCGCGGACGGCGCCTACCTGGTCGGGATGGTCTTCCTCGACGCGCTGGAGGCGCTTCCCGAGCGCCCCGAGGCTGTCGGCGGATTGACGCATGGGGCGGATCCGATCGTCAGCGCAATGGTCGTGCTGTCTCACGTTCGAGAATGTCCGATTGAAGGGTTCTACGTTCGCAAGGAGGTGAAGCGGCACGGCACGAAGCGCCGCATCGAGAATCCGCCGAAACCGGGAACGAAGGTGGTTATCGTCGACGATGTCGTCACGACCGGGAAGTCGCTGCTTCAGGCTGTGCATGAAGCGCGCGAGGCCGGATGCGAGGTCATCGGCGTCCTGGCTCTTGTCGACCGCGAGGAACAGGACGGCGCAGCCAATATTCGCAGGGAAGTCGATACCTACATCCCGCTCTACAAGCGGAGCGATTTTCCACGTATTGCCAGTGTGGCGGATCCATGTCATACAACGACGACGTCCGAGGAGCCCTCGGTCCAGGAGGCTTCAGCATCGACAGCCTCCGGCGCATAACGCGTCTGTCGTTCGAGTTCATCGACGACGGTCAGGCCGTCCACCCCATCGTCCCGTTCGTGATTGCCATGGTTTGTTCGCAGATCGCTGACGGTTGGGAGGGTGAACCTGTCGACGCGGACGCCGCTCGGCTCGTTGAGACGCACGTCGGCACGAAGCTCCTGGCGCTCCTCGACGCATCGACTCACGAGCTGACTGACAGGCTTGACAATCTGGTCAGAGCCTACGCGGACACACGAGGGCTGCCGTGACTGGGAACCCCCAGACGCCGTTCGACGCGCCCACCGGGTGCGCCTCGCCGTGCTTCGGGCTTGGCCCGTGAACCCCGAGCCCGGGTTCGACAGACTGCACCCTGCCCTTCAACATCACATCGTCAACTCGCTCGGGTGGAGGGCACTCCGTCCGCTGCAGGAGCACGCCATCGGTCCCGTGCTGGATGGCAACCACGCCCTGCTGCTTGCCCCCACCGCCGGGGGCAAGACCGAGGCCGCGGTCTTGCCGCTCCTGTCGCGGATGCTCACCGAACAGTGGGGCGGGTTGAGCGTGCTCTATGTGTGTCCGCTCAAGGCCCTTCTGAACAACATCGAGTCGCGTCTCCGGGCCTACGGTGTCCTGGTCGGACGGCGCATCGATCTGTGGCACGGCGATGTCGGCGCCGCCCGGCGGCAGGCGATCCTGCGCGATCGTCCCGATCTGCTGCTGACCACGCCCGAGTCGATCGAGGTGATGCTCGTGTCGAGCCGCTCCGATCCGCGAGTGCTTTTCCAGGACGTCCAGGCCGTTGTCGTCGACGAGTTGCACGCGTTCGCCGGCGACGATCGCGGCTGGCATCTGCTCGCGGTCCTGGAGCGCGTGCGCAGATTGGCAGGCCGCGAGATTCAGCGGCTGGGTCTGTCCGCGACCATCGGGAACCCCCAGGCGCTGCTCGAATGGCTCGCACCCGCCTCGTCCCGGCCGCGACGCGTTATTGCCCCGCCCGGCGAAGCGGCGAGGTCTGCGACTGTGCATCTGGACTACGTGGGCAACGTCCGGAACGCGGCCAACGTTGTCTCTGCGCTTCACCGAGGCGAGAAGCGACTCGTGTTCTGCGACAGTCGAGCCCGCGTCGAGGCGCTGGCCGCTGAGCTACGCCAGTCTGGTACCGAGACGTTCGTCTCCCACAGCTCACTTGGCCTGGACGAGCGCCGGCGTTCCGAGGAGGCGTTCTCGCAGAGCCGCGACTGCGTCATGGTCGCCACGAGCACGCTGGAGCTGGGCATCGACGTCGGCGACCTCGACCGCGTGATCCAGCTCGACGCGCCGGCGACCGTCGCCTCTTTTCTGCAGCGGCTGGGCCGCACCGGGCGTCGACCCGGAACGGTCCGGAACTGTCTCTTCCTGGCAACGTCCGACGACGGATTCCTGAGAGCGTCCGGTCTGCTGCGACTCTGGCTCGACGGCTACGTCGAACCCGTCGTGTCGCCGCTTGAACCGTTTCACATCTTCGCGCAGCAGCTCCTGGCCCTGGCCCTGCAGGAAGGACGCATCGGGCGTCATACGTGGCGCGACTGGCTGGGTCGGATGCCCGCATTCCGCGAGTTGGCGCGCAAGCATCTCGACGAGATCATCGAGTTCATGCTGACGCGCGAAATGCTGTACGACGACAGCGGGATGCTCTCGATGGGCATCGAAGGAGAGCGCGCCTTCGGCCGCCGGCATTTCATGGATCTCATGTCGGTGTTCATCAGCGAGCCGCTCTTCTCCGTGCACCATGGGCGGACGGAGCTCGGTCTCGTGCATCCGCTGTCGTTTCAGGTCCGTCGGGACGGCCCGGTGGTGCTTCCCCTCGCGGGAAGGAGTTGGGAGGTTTCCCACGTCGACTGGAAACGCCGCGTCGCCTACGTGAAGGCCACCACGGAGAAGGGACGTTCACGCTGGATCGGACCGGGAATCCCGCTCCGCTTCGATCTCTGCAGGGCGATTCGGCGGGTCCTCGACGAAGGAACCCTCGACGTCCGGTTCAGCAGGCGCGCTCGGACAAAGCTCGACGCGATCCGTAAGAGCTTCTCCTGGGTCGACGCCACCGGCACGGTCGTCGTTCGCGACACCACGGGCGCCCGCCGTTGGTGGACGTTCGCGGGCCTTCGCGCGAACATCACGCTCGGAGAGTTGATTGGAACGCTCCGTCTCCCAGCGTTCCGCGACGACAATCTCTCGATTCGACTCCGGGATGGCGTCGGCGTCGAAGAACTGAGGAGACGACTCGATGCCGTAGAGGTGGAGACGACGGAGGAAGCCTTCCCCGTAAGCGACGAAGCCGTCGATGCCCTGAAGTTCTCGGCGTGCCTGCCGAAGGAACTCGCCGTCCGCACTCTTCGCGAGCGCGGCTCCGACCCGACCGCGGTGAGCACCTGCCTTCAGGAACCGATTCGGCAGATTGCGTTGGCGTGACATGCCAACGTGCCGTCGCGGCCGAGGGGGCGCCGGCGTGATCACTCTCTCGTGCCGGCGTCGCGTATACGCCGCGGGTTCGCACTATCCGAGATGCGTGACGTCGATTCCACCCCAGTGCCGGTTCAGGTATTCCACCACGAGGCGGCGATGGCAATGCTCGGGCGTGTCCTCGCTGCAGAGCAGGCAACCGTCGGCGACGGTTTCCCTGGCGACCGTCTGCTCGACGCGTCGAGCGCGCATCAGGTCCAGGAAGCGTGTTTCATAGGCACTCCAGTCGCCACCCTTCTTCTTGTAGTCGTCCAGCATCTGCTTCGTGGGCGCCAGCGCGGGCAGGTGCACGTATTCCATGCCACAGATTTCGGCGAGAAAGTAGGCCAGGTCATCCCGCTTGGCGAAGCCGGCAAGCTGCGACACGTTGTTGAGCCGCACGTCGACGACGCGTCGCGCGCCCGATGTCCGCAGCAACTCGAAGAAGCGGCGCGCGGACTTCTTCGTGAAACCGATGGTGAAGACCTTCATGTCGGCAACTCGCCGTTGCGTCTGCCTGGCGGCGTGGAATCGTCTGCCGGGGTCTCGTTCCGGTGCGCGAATCGATGGGCCTGTCGGTTGACGGCCTCGGCGATGCGTTCGGCGTGGGAGCGGGGAAACAACCGTTGGCTCTCGATCGCGTCCTCCATGCCGTGCATGGCAATCAGTCGACACATGGCGTCGGCATGGCGCTCCAGCCCGCCCTCGGGCCCTATATGGGCTACCGAAACGCCCCGCGCCTCGAGGGCGGGAGCTACGAGCAGGCCGCGATGGCACTCGAGCGGCTCCTTCTCGGCGCACATGAGCGCGATGCGGTGACTGGCGGCGCCCTGCGCCACGCGGTCGAGTCCGTTCCCGAACGAGGGTGTTCCGCGGAGTCGGGCGTAGCTGATGCGGCCGTTCTCATAGCAGGAGGGATCGTCGGAGCGGCCCCCCAACTCCGACCCCAGAAAAACGTAGGCTATCCCGCGCGCGACGAGGCTGCCCGCCAGCGGCTCGCGGTTGAACTGCGGATTGAATCGGCTGTAGGGGGCGGCCCGCACATCGGCCACCGCGGTCACGTCGTGGCGTTGCAGCAGTTCGACGAATGCATCCATGGCGTGCGTGGAGTGACCGATGGTCAGCACGGTGCCGTCGCTGGCAGGCATGGTCTCTCGTCAGGCGGCCGGGATGACGGCGGCGATCAGCTTGTAGCACGCGTCCCCGTACGGTTCGCCGAGGCTGACTGTCAGGTAACACCCGCCGATGTCGTAAGTGCCGTTCAGCTTCGCGAGATAGGTCCGCTCACAGCCGGGATCGGTGACCCACAGCGCGTACTGGCGGCCTGCGTGCCGGAACCGGCCCTGCACGCGCCGCTTGTCGTTGCCGAAGGCCTCGCCGGGGCGGGACACGACGAGCCGCAACCGGTCGACGCGGAGTAGCCGCAGGGAACCGGTGACCGAACCGGCCACCGCCAGCGGAACCTTGTCGTTCAGGCCGTTGTAGGTGCTGTGGCCGTCGATCCACAGCGGTGCGACGGGATCCGTCAACGCAGCCAGATCGGACGTCGACAGGCGGCCCGCTTTCTCCCAATAGAACTTCGGATCGAGCAACCAGTTCTCTGTCTGGTAGTCCCTGGGTCGTGACTCGATGACGGGTACATCGATCACGTCGAGAACCTGGGGGTCGCTGCCGTCCTCGTACTGGCGCTCGTACTCCGACACATCCCCTCCGTCGCGCGCGCTGACGGGGCGAATCCAGCCGCCGCCTTCCGTGCCGTTCCACTCACGGCCGGCGACGCATCGACCATGCAGCTTCCGGGAGTTCGCGAGGCAGACCAAACGTTTCGCGGTCGGCATGTTGCTGTGTTCGACACCCGTTTCACACGTCTCCGATCGCCGCCCGAATGACGAGACGGAGCTCGCTCTCGTCGATCAGGGTGTACTCCGGCAGGCGTCCCGACAGCTCTCGGCTTTCCTTGTGGATAATCGGCACCCCGTCACCCCGTCGGTCCATCATGTGCACCCGGCCGAGGCCGGTCGGCGCCGGACAGCGGGCCAGCAGAGACACGATCAACTCGTTGCGGCTGGCCTGACGCAGGTGCAGGCTGTCCGGCGTCAGTGTATTCGCCAGAGCCCCGGGGACGTAGAGCTCCAGGCGATCCCCGAACAGGTGCAGGCGTATCCTCGCGCCCGCGATCGAATAGTCGCGGTGCGCCACGGCATTGACCAGCGCCTCGAAGACGGCCCGGTCACTGAACTGCGGGCGCTCCGTTCGGGCGGTCGTCTTGGTGGCCCGCACCAGCATGTTCCGCCGCACGAAATGCAAGGCTTCGGCGACCTGCTCGTCGAGCGGCCCGCCGATGTCGCGCGCGTCGGTCTGGTACTCGACGTCGGTACGCTCGCCGGCGTAGCTGACCGCCTGCACGTACGCGTGGGGCAGCCAGCGTTGCGGCTGGCGCGTACAGAGCAGGACGCCGGCGAGCGTGAGCCGCGCCGTGCCGTCGGCGTCGGCGATGAGACGCAACTTGCGCGCCGCCGTTTCGGAGGCGTCCTCCTCGGCGGCATCGTCCCGGAGGAACCGGCGCGTCAATGCGTAGTCCAGATCGCCGGGCACGGTGCCCGGGACGGCGGACTCGTCGAACCGAATCATCCGGCTCTGGCTGCGTTCCTGGAACAGGCGGGCCAGCAGATCGGGGGGAAGCTCCCGTTTCGAGCTCCCCAGTCTGCGGAAGTAGCCGCCCGGGCCCCTGTGCACGAACAGGCTGCGTTCGACCGCGACCAGGAGGGCGGGCGCCAAGTCTCCGGCCGGGGTGGGCAGCTCGATCTTGCGGATCGTAGCATCCAGCGGTGGCTTCAGCGTGTCGTTGCAGATCTCCCGGACCCAGGTCTCCACGACGTCCAGCGCGTCGAGCGGGATTCCGGTGACCCTTCGCGTCGCGTCATCCACGCCGAGCACCAGCTCGCCGCCTCGCCCGTTGGCGAACGCCCCCAGCTCGTCCGCGACGTCGTTCCGGCGCGGCGCGGTCACGCGCGACCCCGCGACGGAGACCTGCTTGAGTTCCAGTACCGAGTCTTCACCCAGGCGGATGCGCCGTGCCAGATCTCCGTAGCACGTCAAGGTGCACAGTCTCCGCGAACTGTCCGCGTCCACGGCATTACCTGCCAGCATAATGGATGCTAACGTGCGGACTCCTCTCACCGCCGCTGGCAGCGCGGGCAGAAGTGCGTGCTCCTTTGCGCCACGATCACCCGCCGCACCAGCGTCCCGCAGTTGACGCACGGCTCGCCGTCCCGGCCGTAGATCCGGATCCGGTGTTGGAAGCCGCCCTCTGCGCCGCGGCTGTCGCGGTAGTCGCGGATGCTCGTGCCCCCGGCGTCGATGGCGTCGCGCAGCACGGCCTGTATCGCCCCGTGCAGGTCGCGCGCCTTGCGCGGGCCGACGCCGATGCCCATCCGGAGCGGATGCAGGCGGGCGCGGAACAGCGCTTCGTCGGCGTAGATGTTGCCGAGTCCGCGCAGGAACTCCTGGTCGAGCAGCAGTGCCTTGAGCCGCGCCCGGCGCGACCGCAGCCGGGCCGTGAACTCGTCACGCCCGATCTCCAGAGGCTCCGGACCCAGCGCGGCCAGGCGCGCCGGCAGACGCTCGGACCACTGCCAGCGCCCGAACTTGCGGATATCCTGGTAGACGACCGCGGTGCCGTCGTCCAGGGTCATGCTCGCCCGGGTGTGCTCGCCCGGCGCACCGTTCACGAGCAGGTTGCCGGTCATCCGCAGGTGAACCACCAGCAACGAGCTCCGGCCGTCGCTGCGCAGGTGAAACACGAGGTACTTTCCGTAGCGCTCCAGCCGCTCGATGCGCTGGCCGGTCAGGCGCGCCTGGGTCGCGCACGGGTCGCCGACGCAGGTGCGCGGCCAGGCGAAAGAGGCCGCGGCGATGGTCCGCCCTTCGACGACGGGGGCCAGCGTCCGGCGTACCGTCTCGACTTCGGGAAGCTCGGGCATCGGCAGTTTCCGTTGCCGGTCTCCCGCGCGGATCCGGTTGCGCGGCGCGACGCTCCGGCGCCCGCGCGGCTCGGTCACGCGGCGCGGCGGTCCGTCACCCGTCCCGGCTCGGGCCTCGCCCGTCCCGGCGCACCAGCTCGGGCAACACGGCGCCGATCTCGCCGCGCACCACCGCGTCCGCGATGCCGTCGAGCGGGGTCGGATCGCGGTTGAGGATGATCAGCCGCGCGCCCGCCTGCCGGGCCACCCGCGGGATGGACGCGGCCGGCTCGACCACCAGCGACGAGCCGACCGCGATCAGCAGGTCGCACGTCTCGGCCGCGACCTGCGCCCGCACCATGACGTCGTGGGGCATCGCCTGCCCGAACGAGATGGTCGCCGGCTTGAGGAACCCGCCGCATTCCCGGCAACGCGGCGCCTTCTCGCCGGCCTCGATGCGCCGGCACGCCTCGTCGGACGTGATCCGGTCGCCGCAGGCCAGGCAGACCGCCTCGGTGGTGGTGCCGTGCAGCTCCAGGACCTTGTCGGCGGGCAGTCCCGACCGCTGGTGCAGGCGCTCGATGTTCTGGGTGATCAGCGCGTCGAGCCGTCCCTGCTCGTGGAGCTCGACGAAGGCGTAGTGCCCGGCATTCGGCTGTGCGTCGCGCATGGCGGGCCAGCCGGCGGCCTTCTGGCGCCAGTACTCGATGCGCCCCGCCTCGCTGGAAACGAACTCCTGGTAGTCGACGATCCGGTTCTGCGCCCACACCCCGTTCGGGCTGCGGAAGTCCGGCACGCCGGACTCGGTCGAGATGCCGGCGCCGGTGAAGCCGACGATGCGTGACGCGCCTGCGACCAGCCGACGAGCGGACTCCACTGGCGTGTCACGCGGCATCCTGCCTCCCCTGCGGCTCCGGTCCGACTTTCCTCGATCGGCTCTCATGGTCTTGTGCGGGCTATGGCGTGCGTTCGCCGCAGGATGTTCTCGACGAGCGTCCGGAAGTCGCCGAACGCGGCGCGCGCGGCGGCGGCGTGACTGCCAAGGGCGCCGTCTCCCGCGGACAGCGAGAAGATCGGCTTGCGGGCGTCCTGGGCGAGCGGCACGAGGCTGCGGTAGTGCTTCACGGTGGCGATGCAGTGTTCGTCGCTCGCGGGGTCGGCGGCACTCGTCGAGGCGTCGATGCCCAGCACGCTGCGGGCGTACTCGGCCGGCATCTGCCTGGCCCAGCGGTCGTACGCCGCGACCGGGCGGCTCAGGCGCACGCCGTGTTGTTGAATCAGGTAGCCGATGGGCTGCATGTCGCCGGCCGGCAGGTCGAAATCGGGGTCGGCCCAGTTGTCGCGTCTCTTCGTCCAGTCCAGCCGCCAGCGACGAAGCGTCGGCCCCAGATTGCGCAGACCCTGCCGGGAGAACAGATCCGCCGCGAGCGGCACCGCGACGTAGTCCGTGGCGATCAGGGCGGAACGGTTGATGGCCCCCAGGCTGGGTCCGACGTCGACGAGCACGATGTCGGCACGCGCCTTCGCGGCGCCCTTCTGCACGACCTGCCAGAACGCGGTCACCACCCGAAACGCCCGGTACAGGTTCCCGCTTCCCAGACAGTTCGGCCATTCGGTGGACAGCAGGTCCTCGAAGCCGGACAGCGCCAGATCGCCGGCCAGCAGGTGGAGCCCGTCAGCGGGCCGCCGCAGCGCGGGGTCCCTGACGTCCCCGACCCTGGTCAGCGGTTCGACACATCGATAGATGGTCCGGCCCGACGGGGAATCCGTATCGTCCCAGAGTGCGGCGAGCGTGTCCTCGTCCAGGAACGCCGCCGTGAGGTTGGCCTGGGGGTCGAGGTCTACGACCAGCACCGTGTGGTCCAGTTCCGACAGCATCCACGCCGCGTGGTATACCAGGGATGTCTTTCCCACGCCGCCCTTGTTGTTGAAGAATGTCAGGACGGGAATCATCACGCACGGGCTTTCACAATGCAGTGAACCCAGTTCGCCTCTACGCGGAAGTCGGGTTCAGGTTGGCCGTTGGCGAGCAGGGCGCGCCGCGCCGTCGGGATGCCCGCACCGTAGCGTTGAGCCAGCCCGAGAACCCGCATCGCTTCTGCCAGGATCTGGTTGCGGTAGTCCACGATGCCGGGCTGCCCGAAGTTCTCGGCGGTGAGGGCGCCGTAGGGGCCGCCCGGGCTCGTGATCTCGATGCGGTCGTCGAACCAGTAGACGTGAATCGGCGCATTCGTGCCTTCGTAGGTCCTGTGCATGACGGCGTTGCGGACGAGTTGCTGCAGCGCCGCCATCGGATAGGCCGGCGTGCGCGTCTCGGTCGGCCCTGACGTGAAATCGACGGCCGTCCGGTTGTGTGCCAGCAGCTTGTCGTCCAGGCAGCGCACCAGGTGGGCGATCGGCCCGCCGCACCGGCCGTCGTCGACCACGGGGTCGGCCAGTTCTGTCCCGGCGACCCGCAGAAACTGCGCATACGCCGCCGGCAGGAAGTCCTGCGGATTCGTGCCGAGGACGAGGATGCCGGCAATCGTCGGTCGCGGGTCGTCGACCCCGGCAATCATCTTCAGCGCGGCAAGACGCTGTTCGGTGCTTCGATCGTTCTCGGCGAGGGCCGTCGCGTCGATCGCCAGGGGGAGATACTCCTCTTCGAATCGCCGCAAGTCGAGGTCCGCGACGCGTGCAGTCGGCACGGGTTGCGCATCGAAATGGGGATCTCGATGCCGCCGCTTCTCGTTCAGAATCCTCTCGTCCTGCGCACTGGCGATGGCCCGCCTCGGCCCCACCCGAATCCAGATCCGTCCCCGGTGGCGCACCGGCGGTGTGTCGGACGGCATGACGGCGATGACCGCTACGGGAGTCCCGAGCAGCACGCGCCTGTCCACGGTGAGCGTCGGTGGCGGCACGATGTTGCCGTCGGTCTTGACGTCGGCAAGCTGGAGCAACAACTCGTCCGTGATCTCCAGGCCCACCGGCGCCCCGGCGTCGTCCGCTCCCACGAAGACGATGCCGGGGCGCTGGTGGTCCGGCAGATCGTTGGCAAAGGCGCAGACCGCTTGCCGGATCCTGCGGGGATTGTCACCCTGCACCGACTCCTTGCGCTCGACCAGGTCGGACTCCAGGTCCGCCAGCATCGCTTCGAGCTCGTCCCGTGTATACGGTGCCATCGCTACGGCGCCTTGCAGTCCGTGGTGAAACCCCGCGTCGCACCGAGAGCGGCGAGGCGCCCGTGTGGCAAGGCGCGACGAGGGAGCATGTTGGGCATGTTCGACCGAGGAGCAACGCAGTCCACGCGGGATGCAGCGCCGCTCGAATGCAGCGGGACCATTTGCCCCGCGCTGCCTCGCCTGTCGATCAGGTCCGTCGATACCTAGTTTACGCGCGTCACCCCGGAGTCCGGTTTTCTCGCTGGAACAGCTCGGATTCGCACCCGATGGATTGCGTCGCGCCGGCTGCGTCAGGACAGGGCGCCGCTGTCCCGGTACCCCAGCCGGTACCAGAACGGCGTGAGCGCGACCCCGGCGACGATCAACCCGCCCCGCCACGCCTCCTCGAATGGGAACCAGCTCGGCGCCGGACTGCCGGCGAGCCACGAGCCGATGCCGACGAGCAGGCAGAAGACGGACAGCGCGCAGCTTCCCGTTGCCGCCAGCGCCCGCCGGAGGCGTCGGGGTCCGTCGTTCGCCGCCGCGCCTGCATCCCGCGCCACCGGCCCCCAGAAGCCGACCGGCCGCACCCGGCGGTAGAACGCGACGAGCCCGGCCCGGTCCTCCGGGCCGGCGACCCGGATGGCCAACAGTGCCGCCGCCGTCGCGAACGCCGCCACGAGCAACAGCCGAAGCGCGTGCTGGCCGTCGTCGAGGTAGACCATCAGCAGGGGAGCCGCGACGATCGAGGCGAGCACGGCCGCGATCTCGGCCCAGGCGTTCATCCGCCACCAGATCCAGCGCAGGATGAGCACCACGCCCATCCCCGCCCCGAGCAGCAGGCTGGTCTGCCAAGCGGCATTGATCGAGGTGAGCTGCGTCATGATCGCCAGCGCGATGCCCACCAGCAGGACGTTCGCGCCCCGCGCCACCCACACCAGCGACCGGCCGCTCGGCTCCCAGCCGAGCCAGAGCTGGCAGACGAACCGCTTGTAGATGTCGTTGGTCCAGTAGGACGCCCCCCAGTTGAGATGGGTGTCGACGGTGGAGGCCAGCGCCGCGAGCATGCCGGTGACCATCAGTCCCTTGACGCCGGCCGGTAGCAGCTCCGCCATGCCCCGCACGTACGTCGCCTCCCGATCGGCCTGCAACAGTCCCGATGCCGGGGTAAGGCCGGGATCGGGTGGGAAGAGGACGAGAAGGCCGAGCCCGAGCGGGATCCACAGCAGGCTGCGCAGCAGCACCTGCGTGAACGTGAACACGACCGCGGCGGTCTTCGCGTCCGTGTCGCTACGACAGGCCATCGAGCGTTGGGCCAGGTAGCCGGTGCCGTCCGCGTTGATCTGGATGAGCCATTGGAGGCCGAACAACAGCAGCACCGCGGCCGTGGCATCGCGCGCCCGGTCCGGGGTGAACGCGACTATCTGATGGGGCCGGATCCCGCCTGGTCCGCCCTCGGCGAAGAGGCCATGGAGCCGCTCGCCGACCGCGCCGAGGCCGCCCACCTCCGTTACCACCACCGCCGCGAACGCCGCGGTGCCGAGCAGCATGACCGCGAGCTGCAGAACGTCGGTGGCGACCACGCTGCGCAGCCCGCCGGTGGCGGAGTAGAACGTGGCCACGGCGAGGAGGAGCAGGATGGAGATCAGGTTGCCGGCGGTGTAGGTCCACACCTCCGGATCGTCCGGCGGACCAATGGTCAGCGGCACGCCGATCCACTGGACGAAATCGACCACCGGGAGGAACAGCCCGTCCGGCAGCCATGCGTGCCAGAGCAGGAACGGCTCGGCGATCTTCGCGGCGGCGAAGAAGACGAACGCCAGCACCGTGCAGTTGAAGATCGTCCCGAAGTACACCGCCTTGATGCCGCGCAGCACGGTCGCCGGGCGCCGGCCGTAGCGCACCTCGGTCAGCTCGGCGTCGGTCAGCACCCCCGCCCGCCGCCAGCACGGCGCGAGCACGAAGCCCATCAGCAGGAACGCGAGCGCGTAGATCCAGAGCTGCCAGAGCGCGAAGATGCCGGCGGTGGCGATGAGGCCGGTGACCAGCAGCGGGGTGTCGGCCGCGAACTGGGTCGCGGCCATGCTGAGGCCGGCCTGCCAGCCGGGCAGGCTGCGGTTGGCGAGGAAGTACTCGTCGAGATTCCGGGACGCGGCCCGCCGGTTGCGGAGGCCGGAGCCGACGGCGTAGGCGATGAACGCAGCGACGATCAGGAAATCGACAGCGGCCATCGCGACGCTTCAGGTGCCTGGTGAGTCATCGTCATGCGCCGCCGGTCGCGGAGATCCGACGGGCATACCCGTCAGGGGCAGGCGTCAACAAGCCGGCGCCCTGCATCGCTGCGGCGCCGCTATGCCCGTTCGGTCAAGGCGCGGCGCCCCGCGGCGTCAAGAAAACCGGCGCCCTGCGTCGCTGCGGCGGGGGCGGATTGCCTTGAACAATCCAAGTGTTGGTTGAAACGGAAACGGCCGGAGGTGTTCGGCCCCCGGCCGTCTCGAAATCGCGAGCGGAGTGATCTCCTACGGGAGCGACGTCACCTTCTGCGTGTTTTTCCGCCGCGCGCCGCCCAGGATGCCGGTCAGGCCGTAGTTGCCCTCGTGGCAGGCGTACTCGTAGAGCACGCCGTCGGTGCGCCGGAACGGAATGGCGGCGCTGAAGGGCCGCGTCAGATTGTTCGGATCCTCGAACGTGAACTCGTACATCACCGTGTCGGGATCGAGGCGCGTGAACCGCTCGACCAGGTAGGTGTCGCGGGAAGACCCGGCGAAGTTGGTCGCCCGGGCGAAGTTCGTCGTCTCGACGACCAGGGTCTCGCCTTCCCAGCGCCCGCGCGAGTCGCCCACCCACTGGCGGATGTCGCCGTGCGGCCGGTCGATGGGGATGATGCGCACGTTGTGGATGTGCTCGTTGAGCAGCGCCACGTAGCCCGGCGCCTGGAAGATGTGGACGTTGTTGTTGTAGGCGCCGGGCCGCATCGGCGGTCCCGAGTTCGAGCCCATCAGGCAGCGGTCGCCCAGGGTGCGGTCCGTGTAGTGGTCGGCGAAGCCGTTGCGCATGTTGAGGCGGTTGATGGCGCGGGCGTCGCGGTACTCCTCGGTGTAGGGGATCCGGCCGTCCGGCGGATCGACGACCAGCGAGGTCCGCTTGTCGCTGGTGAGCTCGATGCCCCGCTCGTACCAGAACTCGTTGTAGGAGAGCACCCCGCCCTCGGCGCGCGGCTGGTAGCCGGCGCTCGGCGCGCCCTCGATCGGGTCGAACAGGTCGCGGTTCAGGCGCACCCGCTCCGAGGCTTCGAAGGCGGCAGCTTCCTCCGCGCCGAGCGTCTCCCGCCCGGCCAGCGCCGCGGGGCGCTCGAGCGGCGTCAGGGTGCGGAAGGTGAAGATGCCGGAGATGTCCGGCTGCCCGTCCGGGGTCCGCATCGGCAGGGTCGGGGCATCCGACTGTGCGGCGACCGGGATCGGCGCGGCCAGGACGACCGCCAGCAGGGCGGCGAGCACGGCGACGCAACGAGGACTCGTCATCTCGATACTCCCTGTTTCAGTAGCGATGTTTCGGGCAATCCTACCGCGAAACGCAGGCGTTCCGATCACGGAAACCCGCAGGTTCGGGTCGGGCGTGAAGTCAGTGCGAGTCCGATCTTGGGAACCGGCGCGGCGGCGGAATCGTCGGCGGTCTTCGCTGCTGGTCGCTGTTCCAGATAACGCGGCCCGGGCCGCCCGCCCCGATTGCCTCCGCGACCCGCTCCCTGACGCGGTCCGGTGACGAACCGTGTCCTTGCAGGTAGGCGGTGATGCCGCTGGCCTCGAATACGTGTTCCAGGTTGCCCGCGGTCGCGGTGATGTCCTGCCTCGCCCTGCCGACGGTCCTCGTCTCGATGCGGGTGTGGTCGTCTTCGCAACGTATTGCGACGTGCTCATATCGGGAGCGCCGCATGCTCGTTATCGAAGCCTCGACGATGTTCTCCGGCTCGACCAGCAGGCCCTCGTTCAACGGTCGAATCTCGTCCTGCGCTGCCATCTGATACAGCTTTTCGGCGATTGCCCACCTCGCGACGATCGATTCGAGCTCGAGCGGAGCCAACGTGTTCACCGCCCTCGCCAGGCCGTGGGGGTCGTGCTTCGCCGCGGCGGCCACGTCGTAGAGGTCGCGGACCGGACTCTCGGTTCCACGTCCACGCAGCTTCCCGGTCAGAACCTGACAGGTGCTCAGGACTGTCAGTCCGACGCCGTCCACGCGCGCCGCCTCGTGGCCGCGTCGCGGCGTGGGGTCCATCCTGGCGAGATCCAGTCTCCCTTCCGCGAACTGCACCTTGCAGACGCGATCGTACACCTCGACGGGCTCGCCGCCGACCTTCTGGAGCTCCTCGTGCAGCCAACGGCCGTTGCGGGCCAGCAGGACATCACGCTCACTTGCCTCGGCAACGGTGAGGTCGATGTCCGTGCTGACGCGGTGACCCCATCGCGCGGCCAGCAGCGTTCCGCCGCCGAGTCTCCATCCGTCGGCCTTGTCGTCAAGACCGCTCCGCGCCGCCAGCAGGGTGTCCCGCGTGCGCTTCCACAGCGCTTGGGCCGGGCGTGGAAGCGTCAGCTCCTCCACGTCGGAACCCCCTCGTATTCCGGTACGTCGGCCGCGCGGTTGAGGAGGCGTATCCTGCCCGGAAAGGGGAACTCCGACCGATGCAGGGCGGCCACGAGTTGCCGCCACGTGTAGGCGTGCTCGGCCCACGCCTTGAAGATCTCCCGCGGCGTCGCCTCGGCGGCCCACATGTTGACGATGTTCTTCTGCCGCCGGGTCGGTTCGGGCTCTCGTATCGCCTCGTACAGCTCCAAGGCCGTCGGCGGCTCGGGCCAGCCGGCGCAACTGCTGAACAGGCGCGATTCAACGGCCGCGCTGTTGCGTCCCGTCCGATTGGGATCGTGGTCCGGCCATAGCAGATCGAGCCATTTGCGAGGCGCCGGTTCGTCGCTGAAGGCCTCGGGCGCCGCCAGGACGCAGTGGCCATGGTCGTCCGGATCGTAGAAGTACGGGTCCCACTTGCGGTCGTTCATCGTCTGGTCCGTCCATTTACTCTAACTGCGATCCTGCTCGCTCAGGCGGGAAATATGCATGTCGTCAAGGAACTCCAACGCCGATCGCCAGCAAGATGTTCCGAGAGGCCAAGTCCCTGAGGTCGCGACGACCCACGGCCGGACTTCATTGGCGGTCCGTTCGTGTCTTGTTGTCAAGGATGGCTTCTTCGTTCTCCACAAGACCGGTTCCTGACAAGAGTATTCCCGGCCCTTCGAGCCCTTCCAGCGCCGCATGTACGAGTCTTCTTGTTTTGTACCAGCCACGTAGTCCGCCTTGACGGTATGCAAGGAAGACGTCGAGCACGATCGTTGTTGCTGGTTCGCTCGTGCCCATCGGTATCGATGGCACTATCAGTGTCCTTGGCCGTCCCTTGCTCTTCTCTTCGACTTCGGACTTGCAGTCGGGATTGTCGCGACCGCAAGTAATGTGTTCATCCGGTGGGTTCCTGGCCTCTGCGTATGCGATCCGCTCCGATGCCAGCGTGTCCGTCAGAACCGGAACAGCCGGTTGAACTTGATGATGAACGCCCGATTCGTCGGCCCCAGGTAGGAGCGGGTCAGGCCGGTGTCGCGCTCCTCGTTGAACACGATGAACAGCTCGCTGCCCGGCTGATACTCCCAGCGGAAGCGGATGTTGGCCGACATAGCGTTGCGGCTCGAGTTGTACTGCACGAGCGCGCTGGTGAACATCAGCGGCGTCATGGTGTAGGTCACGCGGGCGCCGAACAGGTTGGTCGTGAACTCCCCCTCCGCCAGGTCGATCCAGTTGACCGAGTAGAGCGGCTCGACCGAGAACTGGTCCGTGAGGCTGGCCCGGCCGCGCGTGACGGTCAGCGCCGTCTTGTGGCCGCTGTAGAAGGAGCCGTGCTCGGCGAGCACGTTGGCCGACCAGCGGCGCTGCTGTCCGAAGTTGTAGCCGGCGCCGAGGTTGGTGAAGTCGTAGCCGCTGACCGGCAGGGTCACGCCGCGCGAGATCTCGAACGGCCGGGGCAGGAACTCGTACGAGCGCATGCCGCTCAGCAGGAGCTGGTCGCTGTTGTCGAGCTCGATGCCGAACGAGGCGAGCGACTCGCGGGTCTCCACCGCGCCGGCCAGATTCTCGACGTAGGCGACCGAGCCGGTCCACAGGAACCGGCGGACCCAGTCGATCGACTGCGGGCGCGGACTGAAGCGGAACTCCGCGAAGCTGCGGCGCATGTCGCGGCGGCGCACGAACCCGATCTCCGGGTTGAAGTCGTCGCCCACCAGCAGGTGCTCGAGCTGCACCCCGTAGCGGTCCCCCAGGTACTCCAGGTGCGCGCGGTAGCTGGTGTCGTTGCCGGTCCTTCCGTCGGTACGGGTCCGGGCCCAGTGGGTATTGATGTTCAGGTCGTCGTAGAAGCCGAAGATGGCGTCCACGCCGTAGGCCTCGTTGCTGCCGACGCCGTCGAGGGCGACCGAGCGGTTGGTGTACATGGCGCCCACGCTGCTGCGCCGCAGGACGTCACGCCGGGCGCGCAGCACGCTGAAGTTCGTGGCGCGCGCTCCCGCCGTCTCCGAGTTCCCGGACTGGATGTTGAGGGCGCCGAGGGTGAACGCGCCGGCCCGCCCGGTGAGCCGCCCGCCGGCCCGCAGCGGCACCTCCTGCGCCACCGGGCCTCCGCTCAGGCCGATGCGGCGGCTGTAGAAGAGGACGGGCGTGTCCGTCGCCCCCGCCAGGCGTCCGCTCGTCGCCGCGCCGCCGAAGCGGAAGGTCCCCTGGTTCTCCAGAAAGAACTCGCGCTTCTCGGGGAAGAAGAGGTTGAAGCGGGTCAGGTTGATCTGTTGCTCGTCGGCCTCCACCTGCGCGAAGTCGGGGTTGGCGGTGAAGTCGGCGGTCAGTCCCTGCGTCACGCCGTACTTGATGTCGACCCCGCCGTCCCAGCCGATCTCGTTCGCGAGCGGGGGCGAAGCGACGGGGCTGGTCGTCAGGTCGCCGATGCCGTACGGCTTGACCTCGAACAGCCGCGACGCCGGCGGGGCTTCTATCCCGACCAGGGTGGCGGCCAGCGACGCGCGGAAGTGGCCGCGCAGCCCCTGCGCGGCGGACAGCGGCGTCAGGTAGGACGACTCGTTTTTCCAGCGGTTGACCCGCCGGGCCTGGAAGCCCCAGATCTGGGGGCCCTCGCCGCGGTAGCGGAGCGACTTGAAGGGCAGGGCCGCTTCCATCACCCAGCCCCCCTGCATCCGGCCGACCGACACGTCGTACACCGGGTTCCAGTCCAGGTTCGGCTGCGACTCGTTGGTGAGCTGCGCGTCGAGCCGGCCGCCCACCGCCGACACCTCGAACAGCACCACGTTGCGCCGGTCGTAGAAGGTGTCCAGCGACCAGGCGAAGTTGTCGTCGCGCACGATGCGGATGTTGTCGCGGCGCATCTCGCTGGCGATGATCCGGTCCGGCCGCGTCTCCCAGCAGCGAGCGACCACGTAGACGTTGTCGTCGTCGAAGAGCAGCCAGACCTCGGTGCGCTCGGTGGCCGGCTCGCCCTCGGCCGGGTCGTTCTGGATGAAGTCCGACATCGGCTTGACGAGCTCGTAGACGGCTTCGCTCAGGACGCCGTCGATGCTCATCGGCTCGTCGATCCGCGTGGCCCGGATGGTCACCCCGGAGGCGTCGCGGACGATCACCTCGGGCGGAACCGGCGGCGGCGGGCCCAAGATCTGCGTCGGCGGGAGCTGCAGGCCGCCCTGCGGCGCCGGCGCGCCGAGCACCGGCGTCGTTCCGGGCGGCAGGACACCGCCTGCGATGAGCAGGACTGCGTGGGTGAAGACAGCGCGCAGCAGTGCAGCAGCGGAACGCACTATCGACCCCGGCCGCGGGGGACCGGGAAACCGGCTCCGGTCCGAAACGGAGAGCGAGGACTCCGGAAGCACAGTGCGGCAGAGCATCGACCTACCGCGTTCCTTCCGCCTGGGCTTCCTCCAGCCGGGCGATCTCGAGCGTGGCGGTCATGCCGGTGTTCCCCTCGTGGCAGGCGAACTCGAACATGTCGCCCTCGGTGGGCGGCATCAGGATCGTCGCCGTCCAGGGTTGCGTCCACAGGTCCGGATCCTCGAAGGTCACCGCGTAGCTCACCGTGTCTTCGTCGACGCGGGTGAAGCGCTCGACGAGGCGCATGCCGCCCTGCGACAGCCCACGGAACCACTGCGCCGGGCTGAAGTTGGTGGTCTCGACGACCAGCGTGTCCCCTTCCCAGTGCCCGCGCGAGTCGCCGAGCCACTGCCGCACATGGCCCGGCAGGTGCGGCCGGCCGTCGAGCGGGATGATGCGGAACTCGTGCACCATCTCGAAGAGGAGTAGCACGTGGTCCGGCGTCTGTGCGATGTGGATGTTCTGGCTGTAGGGGCCGCCGAGACGCGGAATGCCGTACGAGATGCAGCGCTCCTGCGGGCTGCGGCCCTCCGGCCCCTCGCTCGTCTGTCCCGGGCGGGCCCGGACGCGCTCCAGGCCGGCCTCGGAGTACGGGATGCGGCCGTTCGGGGGATCGACGATCATCGCGGTGCGCCCGTCCGACAGGCTGCGCTCCCACCAGACCACCCGGCGCGCCCCGACGCCCTCGGTCGATCGTTGCGCGGCGTTGACCTCGGCAATCTCGGCGTCCGTCAGCAGCTCCCGGTCGCCCTGCTCCTCGGGGCGTTCGAGCGGCGTCGCCGTCCCGTGGCTCCAGATGCCGTTCAGATCCGGCGCGCCCCAGGGCGTGCGCGGCGCGGCCGCCTGGCCCGCGGCGGCCTTCGGAATCCAGACGATCGCGGCGATCAGCGCCAGCGCCGCGACGGTGGCGATGCGGAACCGGCGGCGTTTCACGTCGTGCATGGGTGTCCTCATCCGGCAGCCGGCGGCGGAAAGCCCGGCCGCGTTCGCGCGGCCCATCCCGTCCGGACCGCGTTGCTCCTGGGTCAATCCTAGCCCGGAAATCGTCGCCTGCGGCTCCGATTCCCGCCCAACCAACCCTCTCGCCCGTTCAACGGTCCAGTCTCCCGGCGCCGGTCGCGGCCGTTGCACGGCAGCGGCTTGCCGGCCCTTGCCGGCCCTGCCCCGGCACCTCGGATCGGCTAGGATATATGCCCGGTTTCAAACAGAGGAGAGTCAGTATGACGCAGAATCGACGGATCGTCCTGAAGAGTGCGGGCGTGGCCCTGCTGGTCCTGTCGCTCGCGGCGCTCGGCGCGAGCGGCGCGGCAGCCCAGGGAGAGGCCGACCTGGTGCAGCGGATACTCCCGAACCCGAACCCCGTGGTCGAGCTGCACTGGGCCAAGCTGCCCGACGGGCGGACGTGGGGCTCGACCGCCGGCGTCGACATCGACCCGACCGACGGGCACGTCTGGGTCTACGACCGGTGCGGCGGCTTCGCGCTGGCCGGCGGATGCGCGGCCAACCCGACCGTGAATCCGATCCTGAAGTACAACCGGCACACCGGCGAGCTGATGGCCGAGTTCGGCGCCGGGCTCTTCGTGCTGCCGCACGGCATCCACGTCGACGACGACGGCAACGTCTGGGTCACCGACTCGCAGGGCAACGGGGAGATCGGCCACCAGGTCATCAAGTTCACCCCCGAAGGCGAAGAGCTCATGCGGCTCGGCGTCGCCGGGCAGCCGGGCGACGACCCCGAGGGCGTGCATCTGAACGAGCCGTGCGACGTCATCACCTGGGGCCCGACCGGCGACATCTTCGTGTCGGACGGCCACAGCGGCCAGAACCCGGACCCGCCCGCGGGACGCACCGGCCGCATCCTGAAGTACGACCGGGACGGCAACTTCATCAAGCAGTGGGGCGAGATCGGCTTCCGGCCGGGTCAGTTCCGCACGCCGCACGCCATGGAGTTCGACTCGCAGGGGCGCCTGTTCGTGGCCGACCGCGGCAACCACCGCATCCAGATCTTCGATCAGGAAGGCGAGCTGCTCGACATTTACACGCAGTTCAGCCGCATCAGCGGGCTGTACATCACGGCCGACGACACGCTCTATGCGATCGACTCCGAGTCGCAGGAGGGCAACCACTACGGCTGGAAGAACGGCGTGCGCATCGGACCCGCGGGTGAGGACCGGGTGACCGCGTTCATTCCGCCGCACGTCCCCGAGGAGGGCCGCACGCTGCAGGGCCTCGCCGGCGAGGGCGTCGCCGTCGACGAGGACGGCACCGTGTTCGTGGCCGAGGGACCGGCGTCCCGGCCGTTCGCGGGCGGCGGGCTCACCCGGTACAGCAAGGGCTCGAATTAGCCGCCGCGTACTGGTTTCCGGTGGATGAGGCCCCGTGCCCCGGTCGGTGCGGGGCCTTTTTCCTTGCCCGCGAGCTCGTGGCGAAAGCCCCGGCGCATTCGTGATCGCTCTCGGTGCTACGCGGCGTTCCACCCGCGCTCGGGGAGACGTTCTCGTTGGCCGACCACAGCGCCGAGGGGATCCGGCGTTCCACCCGCGCTCGGGGAGGCGTCTCCGGTCAGAAGGTCACCAGGAAGCTGCCGTCCGGCTCGGCAGCGAGCGCCGCGAAGCTCCCTTCGGGAATCTCCGGTCCGGTTCCCGGCGCTCCCAGCGGCGCACCGCCGGCGTCGAACAGTTGCCAGTGGAAGGTCCCGCCGGACTGCCAGCCGAAGCCGTCGCCCCAGCCGAGCAGCGTCTCGCCGCGGTGGTTGACCGCCACGGCGGGGTTCTTGCGCCGCGCGGCGGCCGCCCCGGCCGGTGACGCCGCCTGCTGGAGCTTCCCGGTGGAACTGACGAACACCTGTCCGGCCGTCTCCCACGATACGGCCATGCCCTCCGGTCCGCGAGCGAGACTCGTGGTGGAGATCGGGCAGGCGTTGATCTCCCAGAGGTCGATCAGCTCGTCCGTGAAGGTCGCACCCTGGTCGAGCGAAGTCAGCAGGCGCTGGCCGCGGCGGACGTTCTCGCCGGCGCCGCGGTAGGACACGTACACCGCGCCTTCCTGGTCCGTCATCGCGTGCAGGGCACAGCAATCGCAGGCGCCCTCCGCCTCGCCGCTCACCGGGAGCGCGGCCGAGAAGGTCCGGCCGTCGTCGCGCGACACGGTCATGTAGACGGAGCGCTCGGCGTCGGGCGGCGCGCCGGTGTGCCAGAAGACGTACAGGTTTCCCTCCCGGTCGGCCGCGATGGACGGTCCCGCTTCGACGCCTTCACCCGCGGCGATGGCGAACTGCGGCTCGAACCCGGTTCCGGCGTCGTCGGTCCGGGTGTAGAGGAACTCGGTGCGGCCGAGCTTGAACCAGACCACATGCAGGCGGCCGTCCTTGCCGAGCGCGATCTGCCCGCCGTCGATCGGGCCGATGCCGACCACGGTGCCCGGCTCGGAGTTCACGTAGCGCGGCGCGGACCACTCGGACGCGCCCGCGGGCCGGCTGACGTGCAGCAGATCCCCGGCGCGCGGCTCGCCCTGGAAGTAGACGACGTGCACGGTTCCGCTGTCGTCGACGACCGCTCGCGGCAGGCGGCCGCCCTCCGGAAGGCGCAACAGGCTCACCGCTTCGTCCAGTTCGGCGGGTCCCCCACCGCACGAGAGCAGCGGCAGGAGGATCGCGCAGGCGAGGGCAACGGCACGAAAATTCATGATCGCAAGACTATCAGACGATAAATCGCCAAAGAAGCCGTATAATGCCCCGAATTTGTACCGCGACAGCCTGTTTCGTGCACCGATGCGGATGGGTCCTCAATCAACGGCAGGTGTCATGAGAGGCTTTGCCACGCTCGCCGCCCTAGTGCTGGTCGTCTCCACCTTCCAGTCCGACATCCCGAGCATTCGCGCGCAGGCGCCGCCGGCCGCACCTGCACCGGTGGAACCGGGACCGCCCCAGGGGGCCTCGCCCGCGCCGCCGGAGCCGACCTTCCCCGGCGCGATCCCGCCGCCGGCGCCCGAGCAAGCGGTGTCGACCCTCGAAGTCGGCTTTCGCGAGCATGCGCGCGCCCGTCTCGCCGGGGACATCGAGGCGCTGGACGCATTCCGACCGTCGTATCCCTTCTGGCAGCACATCTTCACCATTCCGGACGGCCACATCGCCTTCGGAAGCAGGACCGACGGGCGGCTGCTGGTGACCTTCCCGGCCCGAGGCGACTGGCGGCGCAACGGCGACTGGGCGGAGACGTCGTTGTCCGACGCGCTGGCCGGCCGCGGCCTCCCGGGCCGCATGCGGGACCGCCGCCGGGCCGTCGAGCAGGCGCTGGAGCGGCGGGTCGGGCCGGTCTTGCACAACGCCACGCGAGGCCGTTTCGTGGCGCCGCACGCCGCACGCTACGGCCGCTTCCTGAGCGAGTGGAGCGCAATCTACGAACGCTTCGGGGTGCCGGCCGAGATCGGCCTGGCGCAGGCGATGGTCGAGTCCGGCTTCAACGGTCGCGCCCGTTCGTCCGCGCGGGCCCTCGGTTTCTGCCAGTGGCTGCCCCGCAACTGGAACTACCTGAAGCGGCGCTCCCCGCACGTGATCGAAGGCTACAACCAGACCACCCAGACATCGTACTGCGCCGCCTACCTGACGGTGCTGGCGACGATGTACGGCAGCTTCATTCCGGCGCTGTCCGAGCATCACGCCGGCGGCGCCAACGTCATGCGGACGGTCATCAACGGCGAACGGCTCGGCGCGCAGAACACGCGCGAGCAGTACCTGCGGGGGTCCGACTTCGTCCGCAGGCTGCGCGAGATCTCGATCCGGCGCTACCGGGCGCTGTTCCGCAGCTACGGTCCGCGGTCGGCGCTGTATGCCGAGATGATCTTCGGCAACACGACGAACATCAGGCGGCTGCTTGCGGAAATTCCGCAGTCGAAGGTCTTCGCCATGCGCGTGCCGCGCAGCACGCCCATCACGCGGGTGATGCAGCGCACCGGCCTCTCGCGCGACGAGGTGCGGCGCTACAACCCGGCCCTGGTGCGGCGGGTCCCGGCGCGGGCCAACCTGTATCTGCCCGAGTACATCGCGGACTTCGGACCGGACGTCTCGTTCTGGCATCGCCCCCCGGACCCCGGGTACGCCGCCCTGATCGACGAGTTCATCCGGCTCGACGCGAGCATCGAGGAATGGCACACGGCCTCGTTCCGAAGCAGGCTGGAGGATTTCCGCCGCCGGTTCTCCGAGACCGGCACCGAGGAGGGAGCGGTGATGGCGACTATTCTCGCCTTCACCATCCAGGACCTGCGCACCAGCGGGCGGGTGGCCATCCTGGACGAGTTCCGGAACAGCGACCGCGTCCGGCGGCTGTTCGACCGAGGCCGGCGCGAGCTGTCCGGCCTGGCCGCCCAGTAGGCGTCCGCGGAGCCTCGTTCGATTGCCGCCCAACCGGCCTGACTGGAAGTCTACGCCGTTCGACGGCGCAGACTTCCGGCGCATACTGCGCGAACGGTTGCCCGCGGCGGTATGATGACGGTGCCATGCGCCTGACAACCCTCGTCGTCTTCCTCTGCGGTCTGTGGTCCATCGTCTGCACGGCCCGCACCCAGCCGGACCAGTCCGTGATGGACGCGATCGAAGCGGAGCGGGAGCCGCTGGTCGAGACCATGCGCGAGCTGGTGGACATCGAATCCGGCAGCCGCGATCCGGAAGGGCTCGGCGAGATCGCGGCCGTGATCGCGGAACGGCTGCGTGCTCTCGGCGGGGAGGTCGAGCTCGTGTCGCACGACGACCCCTACGTGATGGTCGACACGCCCCCCGAGATCGGCCGCAGCGTGGTGGCCCGCTTCCGGGGGCGGGGCAGCGGCCGCATCCTGCTGCTGGCCCACATGGACACCGTCTACCTGCGGGGGCAGCTCGCGGACCAGCCGTTCCGGATCAGCGACGGGCGCGCCTACGGGCTCGGCATCGCCGACGACAAGCACGGCATCGCCTTGATCCTGCACACGCTGGCCGCCCTGCGGACGCTCGACTTCGACGACTACGAGCTGATCACCGTGCTGATCAACGCCGACGAGGAGGTCAGCTCGGCCGGGTCGCGCGGGCTGATTACCGCGCTCGGCGCGGAGCACGACGCGGTGTTCTCCTGCGAAGGCGGCGGGGCGAGCGACCGGCTGGCCCTGACCACGGCCGGGATCGGCGCCGTGCTGCTGGAGGTCACGGGCCGCGCGTCGCACGCGGGGAGCGCTCCCGAACAGGGTCGCAACGCCCTGTACGAGCTGGCCCACCAGGTGCTGCAGATGCGGGATCTGAGCGACGAGACGGCCGGCATCAAGCTCAACTGGACGATCGCGAGCGCGGGTGCGACCCGCAACGTCATTCCGGCCGCGGCGCGCGCCACGGCCGACTTCCGGGTGCTCCGCGTGGCCGCCTACGACGAGGTCGAACGGCAGGTGCGGGCCCGGATCCGCAACCAGCTCATCCCCGACACGACCGTCTCGGTATCCTTCGAGCGGCGCCGGCCGCCCCTGGAAGCGAACTCCGCGTCACGCGCCCTCGCGGCCCACGCGCAGGAGGTGTACGGGGAGCTCGGACGCCCGCTCGGCGTGACCGATCAGGCGGCGGGCGGCGGAACGGACGCGGCGTTCGCGGCGCTGGAGACCGATGCCCCGGTGATCGAGGGCTTCGGGCTGATCGGCTTCGGCGCGCACTCGGACGCGCGCGAGTACGTCGAGCTGGACTCGATCGTGCCGCGGCTCTACCTCCTGGCGCGCATGATCATGGACGTCGCGCAGGGGCGTGCGCCGATCTGATCTCGGCCTCGAGCACCTGTGGATCGTCTATCCGGGCGACGAGTCCTACACCCTGGACGACCGGATCTCGGTGTTGCCGGTTGCCGGCATTCCCAGGCTGGCGTCGTCGTTGGGACAGGTCGCCGCCGCGACCCGGACACGCTGAAACAGCGGTACCGTCGATTGTCACCCTCGCAACGAGGGGGTGCGCATCACGGCTCCCAGGAACGCCGCCCGGCAGGGTACCGGGCCAAAAAGAGCGGGCCGATCACGATGATCGACCCGCTCCCCGGGTATCCGCGGTCGCGGAAGCGTTCGGCCTATTGCGGCAGCCGCAGCGCGGCGAGCGAGCCCGGCATGCTGCCGCCCGCGGCGACCTGCACGATGATGTACTGCTGTCCCTCGTGCATGTAGGTCATCATGCCGTACTGCCCGGTCGCGGGCAGCTCGACGCTGCCGAGCTTCTCGCCCGTCGCCTTGTCGTGGGCGTTGAGGACCGGCGGTCCCTGCGCCCCTTCGGTGGCCAGCAGCAGCGTGCTGGTGGTCATCAGGATGGCGCGCCCGCGCGGGGTGCCGGTGCCCGAGAGGTCGACGCCCTGCAGCGCCGGGTGGCGCCGCATCTGCTCGGAGGCCTCGCCCACCGGCACGGCGAAGACGTGGTCGCCGGTGTTCATGTCGATCGCGGTGATCTTGCTGAACGGGGGCTTGTAGATGGGCAGGCCCTGCGGTCCGGCCCAGCCGACGCCGCCGCCCTGGACCCAGTCGGAGATCGTCGTGCCGGTGGTCGTGCAGCGGCCCGAGTCCGACGTGCAGCCGTGGATGTCGGCGTCGGTGTTCGTGCCCGGCTGCACCGTCCGGCCCGAGCAGCCCTGCCCGTTCGACTGGTACAGGTAGCCGGTCTCCGGGTCGAGGGTGGCCGGGTGGGTGATGTTCAGGCCGCCCGCGCCGCACGCGATCCAGGGCCGCGGCTCGTTGTGGTTGTTCGGCAGCGGCGGCATGTAGGGGCCGCCGACGTTGAAGCGGCCCAGGATCTCGATCGCCTCCTGCTTCAGCTCCGGCGTCAGGTCGATGAGGTCGTCCTCGGTCAGGCCGAGCGGGTTCAGCGGGGCCGGCCGGGTCGGGAACGGTTGGGTCGGCGCGAGCTGCTCGCCGGGCACGATCGACGCCGGCACTTCACGTTCCTCGATCGGCCAGACCGGCTCGCCGGTCTCGCGGTTGAAGGCGAAGGTCATGCCCTGCTTCGTGGTCTGGATGGCCATCGGCACTTCCTGGCCGTCGACGGTGACGTCGACCAGGATCGGGACGTTGGGCAGGTCGTAATTCCAGATCGGGTGGTGGACCGTCTGGAAGTGCCAGACCCGATCGCCGGTCTCGACGTCGATGGCGATCGTACTGGTGCCGAACAGGTTGTTCCCCGGCCTGAACCCGCCGTAGTAGTCGATGGTGGGCGAATTCGTGGGGATGTAGACGATGCCGCGCTCCATGTCGGCCGACAGCGGCGCCCATGACGAGACGTCGCCGGTCCAGTCCCAGGCGTCGTTCTGCCAGGTGTCGAAGCCGAACTCGCTCTCGGATTGCGGGATGACGTTGAACTTCCACTTGTGCTCGCCGGTCCGCGCGTCGTAGGCCAGGATGTCGCCCGGCACGTTCTCGATGCGCGACTGCGCGTAGCCCTGCTCGTGGGAGTTGCCGACCACGACGGTCCCGTTGACGACGATCGGCGGCGACGAGTTGGTGATGTAGCCGACCTCCATCGGGATGCCCTCGTAGGGGTCGTACTCGTGGCCGAGGTCGGCCAGCAGGTCGACGACGCCGGTGTCGGGGAAACCCTCGATCGGGACCGGCTTGCCGAAGCCCTCCAGGTGCTCACCCGTCTTCGCGTCGAGGGCGTGCAGGAAGAAGGCGGGCGTGATGATGTAGATGACGCCGCGCCCGTCGACCTCGGCGTAGCCGACGCCCTTGCCGTAGCTGGCCCGCATCGACTCTTCCCAGCGCCGCGTGTTCGGCTCGCGGTAGGTCCACAGCGTCTCGCCGGTGGACGGGTCGATGGCCGCCACGGTCCGCCGGTAGCCGGCGACGGTGTAGAGGATGCCGTCGATGTAGCTCGGCGTCGAGCGCGACAGGTACAGCGGATGCGGCCCGAAGTTGTCGCCCCGCCAGACCCACGCCACCTCGAGGTCCTCGAAGTTGTCGGCGTCGATCTGGTCGAGCGGCGAGTACCGGGTCCCCCAGGCGTCGCCGCTCTGGTAGCGCCATTCGCCGTAGGGATTGCCGCGTGCCGGCTCCGGCTCCTGCGCGGTGACCGGAGTCGGCACGGCCACCCCGGCGATGAACGCCAGCAGCAGGCCGAGCGAGCCGGCCGTGCGCCAGCCCGATGTGCGGTTCCTTCTCATCTTCTCGTCCCTCCAGAGTGGGAAACGCCCCGCAACGGGGCGACGCTGCGCCCCCTCGTCCGAGCTAGATAGTGTAGCCCGGAAACCTCGCCGGGCGGCTCCGCTTTCCGCCTCCACCAACCCTCTCCCGGGAATCGGCCGCGTTCCGCGGCGCAGGTCACCGGCGCAGCCCGCGTGTCCGGCTACTGCCCGGGCGCCCGGCTCGTGCCGGCATCCGGCCCTGCACGCCGCGCTCGAACCGCACCATCAGCGGGACACGCAGGCGGGGCGGTTCGTGCCGGCGGGCGGCCCGTGCCGGAGATGCCCTTAGAATAGTCGGCGTGAGCGTCGTCTATCGCGACGAACGGGGCGTGGAGTACGTCTCGGTCCCTCTGCCCACGCACGAGGTGACCGAGGCGGTGCCGATCGACGCCCGCCGCCTGCGGCGGAGGCAGGACGAGAGGCCGTTCTACGCCGGCACGGACGGCGCGGAGCTGGCCGCGCAGCCGCGAGGGCATCGCAAGCACTGGAGCGACGACCAGTGGATTGCGTTCAAGGAGTACCGGACCCTGGAAGCCGAGCTGGCGCGCGAGGATCAGCCGGTCGCCGCGGCCGTGGTCGTCAAGATGAGCCAGGAGTCGGTGCCGTAGATACGGTTCAGGCGTCCGGAGAGGCCTGGTCGGGCGTACCCTCGGCGTTCCCGCCGGGGGCGCCGGGATGCCGCGAGGCGGGAGGCTCCGATAGTGGATTTCGTCGTCTGGGGTCACGACCCGTGGCAGCGGCCCATCCTGCAGCATCTCAACTGGGATCCGCTGTGGGTCTCGATCTTCTGCCTCATCATGTTCGTGCTGGCGCACGCCGCCTACACGATGCTCTCCTCCGGGCGCCGGCGCACCCCCGCCGAGACCGATGCCCTGGAGGCCGCCAGTCCCGACGTGCCGCCGCGCATCCTGCGCCACTCGCTGGCGGCGCGGCTCTTCCACTGGTCGATGTCGGTCACGATGTTCGTGCTGCTCGTGACCGCGTTCTTCCCGATCATCGGGATCGGGTTCGACTGGGTGCCCTGGCACTACTGGGCGGGCATGATCTTCACCGGGATCATCGTCTGGCACATCGTTCACACGACCGTCTGGCTCGACTTCTGGCCGATCTGGGCCGGCCCGAAGGACGTCCCCGAGTTCAAGGCGCTGATGCTGCGCGAGACCGGCCGCATTGCGGATGCCCCGCAGCCGGCCAAGTACCCGCTCGGCAACCAGCTCTATCACTGGATTCTGACCATCGTCGGGCTGCTGGTCATCGTCACCGGCATGCTCATGATGTTCCGCATCGACACGCCGTTCTTCGCTCACAACCAGTACCTGATCAGCGAGTTCGCCTGGGGCTGGGTCTACGTCCTGCACGGGCTGGTCGGCGTCTCGCTGGTGGGGCTCGTCGTGGCGCACGTCTACTTCGCCCTCCGGCCCGACCACTGGTGGCTGACCAGGGCGATGATCTTCGGCTGGATCTCCCGCCGGCAGTACCTGGAGCACCACGAGCCGAGCCGCTGGCGCGTCACCCCGGACGAGCCCTGGTAGCCGCCTCGGCGGGACAGGCCGACGGCCATCCAGTATGCGCCTCATCGGCAGTCTGTTCGGCCGCCCTGGAGGGGCCGCGGCGGCCTGCCTGACGGCCGGCGCCGGGCGGCGATCCGGATGGCGTCACGGCTCCGGCATGGAGGCGCGCCCGGCATCGGCCGCGTCCCGATTCGGATCCGAACGCTGCGCCCGACCGCGGTCGGCGCCGCCTGCGCGGGCGCCAGCCCCGCGCTCAGCGTCGTCCGCGGGGGCGCCAGCCCCGCGGCCGACTCCCAGCACGCGCGTCCAGACGAACATCGCGGCCGCGGTGACGATCATCTGCAGGGCGGTGGCGATGGCGTCGACGGTCACGCTCCAGCGGCTGACCGCGGGCAACAGAGGCGCCGCCGCGACCGCGCCCACCACCAGCGCGAGCTGCACGCCGCCGGTCAACGGCAGCGGGTTGTTCAACGACGGCGCCGCCCCGAGCCCCGCCAGCGCCTGCACGAAGACGACGGCGTCGGCCGCCGTGTCGGCCCGGAACAGGATCCAGCCGGCCGTCACGACGAGCAGCACGTAACCGTGGCGGAACGGTGCGGGCAGCCGGGCCAGCAGCGCGCCCCACGGCGTTCTCTCCAGCGCAACCGCCGCGCCGTGCCACGCCCCCCAGAGCAGCAGCGGCCAGCCCGGACCGTGCCAGGCGGCAACGAGCGGAAACAGCAGGAGCAGCGAGAGCGCTGCCCGCGTTTCCCCGCCGGCCGATGCACCGCGAGGAGGCTGCAGCGGAAGCCGCAGGTACGCGTCGAACCAGGCTGTCAGGGTCATGCTCCAGCGCCGCCAGAACGCGTTCAGGCTGTCCGCCGCGTACGGCCACTGGAAGTGCTCGGGCAATCGGAATCCGAGCATGCGTCCGATCCCGAGGGCCATGTCCGCGTAGCCGGACAGGGCGAAGTGGATCTGCAACGAGAAGCAGGCGAGGCCCAGCCAGGCGTGCGCCGCGTCGAGCACGTCGGCGGGCATCGAGAAAGCCAGCTCGGCGGGCGGCGCCAGCGTCCCCGCGATGAGCCCCACCTTCGCGAGCCCGATCGTGAAGCGCCGCACGCCGTAGGCGAACGCGGCCATCCCGACCTGGCGCGCCGCGAGATGGGCGCTCACGTCCCGAAAGCGGACGAGGGGGCCGGCGATCAGGAAAGGGAAGAGAAGCAGGTAGGTCAGCGCGTGGACGGGGTTCCGCGGCGCGATCGCCTCGCCCCGATGGACGTCGGCGGCGTACGACACCGCGTGGCACGTGAAGATCGCCAGACCGAGCGGCGCGAGCAGCCCGGCGACCGGGAACGACGCGGCGGCCAGCGTGTCGGGCCAGGGGAGGACCTCTCCGGCGAGCGGGTTCGCGAACCGGAAGAACGCGAACAGGAACAGGCTGCCGGTGACCGCGAGCGAGAAGCAGATCGCCGGCACCGCGCTGATGCGGTCCGGCCGCGTCGCCGGCGGACGGCGGTGCGCGCCGGCGATGCCCCGGCCGAGGAGGTGGAGCGACAGGGCGGCCGTGCCCAGGACCCCGGCGAAACGGCCGCTCCCCGCCGCGAGGAACACGAGGCCCCCGGCGACGAGGATCCAGTTGGCGGCGTGAAACCGCAGGCGGCCGTCGGTCGAGCCGCGCGAGGTCAGCCGCGCGACCAGAAAGTAGAGGCCGAGGACGCCCGGCAGGAAGAGGACGAGGAAACGCCAGTCGGTGAAGGCCACGCGCCCGAGATGTTACCCGCCGCATCGAGACGGGCGCGCAACGACAGGACGCGCCAGTCGGTGAAGGCCACGCGCCCGAACGCGCCCGAGATGTTGCCCGCCGGACCGTCACGGGCCGGGCCGGCCCCTGAAACCCCGTTCCCGGCGGTCGCGGCCGTCCCCCCGCCGCCGGCGCTCCTCGCGCATGCGGTCGATCTCGGCGTCGAAGAGGTCCATCTGCGCCGGGGTGAGGATCTCGGCGATGGCGCCGCGCAGCGTTTCCTGCTCGGCCGCGAAGCGGGCGCGCATCTCACGGCGCATCTCGCGGCCGAGGGCGCGATACCGCTCGCGGCGCGCATCGAACAACGCGGCGAGCCGCTCGCGCTGCTCGTCGTTCAGATCGAGCCGGGACGCCATCCGTTCCAGCATGCGTCCGTTCAGCGGGGGTATCGGGGGGCCGCCGCGACCGGGTCCGAACTCCGGGCGCGGACCGAACCCGAGCCAGGGCGACGCGACGATGCCCGCTCCGAGTCCGGCCAGGAACACGACCAGCACGAACAGGCCGACCCACACGCGCGTGCGCATCTCTACCGTCATCGTCCTGCCTCGTTCGTTCCCGGGAGCGCAGCCTGCGGATCCGTCGCCAGCAGGACGTCGAGCAACAGGTCGTCCGTCGTCCCGGCGGCTTCCTGCCAGAGCTGCGCCAGGGTGTCGGCTGCGGCCGGATCCTCCGCCTCGCCGTCGGTCCCTTCGGCCACCCACGCGGTGACCACGTCGGAGTAGTCCGACACGCCGGCCTCGGCCACCTCGGTCGATGGGCCGAGTCCGATTACGGCCCCGACGAACAGCGCTCCGGCCACCGGCGCCAGGCGCAGCGTCCACGCGCGCCAGTTCAGCGCATCGAGCCATCCGGCGGGTGCGGCTGCCGGTTCCCTTCTCGCCGGCCGTTCCCACGCACGCCGGCTCGTATCCGGCAGGGTGGCCATGACGCGCGTGGCGAAGCCGAGCGGCACCGGCGCCGCCGGACGTGCGGCGAGCCGCTCCCGCACGGCGCGCTGCGCGCCGAGCGCGTCCCGGCAGTCGGCGCAGCCGTCCAGGTGGCGGTCGAGAACCGTGCCGCGTTCGGCGTCGAGCGTCCCGTCCGCGGCGCGCGCGAGCAGCGGTTCGGCCTGTTGGCAGGTCATCGCTCTCTCCCTCGGTGCATCGATCTCGTGTTTCCCGATTGCCCCCGCGGCGGCGGCGCCGACACGAGCGGGCGAAGCAGCGTCCGCATGTGACGCCTGGCGCGGAAGATCCGTGACTCCACGGTGCCCATGGGCGCCTCCGTGATGCCGGCGATCTCCTTGTAGTCGAGCCCCTCCACGTCACGCAGGACGAGGGCTGTCCGCAATTCCCGGGGCAGCTCGGCGAGGGCGCGGTCGATGGCTTCCCGCGTGACGAGCGACGTCTCGGCGTCGGGCGCCGTCGACGGCACGTCCCCGGCCTGCAGGGGCTCGGCTTCGTCGTCCAGGCTGCGATCCCCGATCCGCGCCTGACGGCCACGGCGGTCCAGGTGGGTCCTCGCGACATTGGTGGCGATCCGATAGAGCCACGTCCTGAACGAGCTCTCACCGCGAAACCGCTCGAGCCCGCGCCAGGCGCGGACGAACGTCTCCTGCGCCACGTCTTCGGCAATGCCCGCGTCGTGGATCATCGCCGACGCATAGTTGACGACTCGGGCCTGGTACCGCAGCACCAGCGTCTCGAAGGCGCCGGGATCGCCCGCCCTGGCGTCGTCGACCGCTGCGCGGTCGGGGTCCACGGCCGCATCGCCGCCGCCGCCGTCGGTCGGCCCGGCTCGTTCGATGCCTGCGATCGCGGCCGCGACTGCGGCGCCCCTCGTATTCACCCGCTGTTCCACCGGCGATGCCGGTCCTTCACTCGTCACTGCGAGCATACGCGCAAGCCCGGAAATCAACGCGGTCTCCTGGCATCGTCTGCATCAGGGACTCGCGGGAACGCGAGGATATTCCCGAGCTCGTCGTTCGGGCCGCGGGGGAAGAATCCCGATCCGCCCGTAGTCGGTATCAACAGCAACTTCAAAGGAGGCACGATGCGGATCGACTTGTCGGGCACGCGGAAGAAGGTTCTGGTCGGGGGTGTCGGTCTGGCGCTCGCGGGGGTGGCCCTGATGGCGGCCCAGGCGGCGCACGCTGCCGAAGAGCAGCGCCGGGGCGGTCGCGGCGGCCGCGGCGCCTGGATGGGTGCGGCGCGCGGGGCCGGGCCGGTGGGCGCCCTGCTGCCGCCGCTGCAGCGGCTCGAGCTCAGCGACGAGCAGCGCGATCAGGTCCGCGCCGTCATCGGTGAGAGCCGCGAGGCGGCCCGTACGCACGCCGGCGAGATGCGGGCCGCGCGCGAGGCGCTGGCCGAGGCGGTAGCGTCCACCACCGTGGACGAGGATCGGATCCGGACTCTGGCGGCCGATGTCGGGAGGCTGACGGGAGACGCGGCTGTCCGCCGGGCGCAGGTCTACGCCGCGGTCTGGCGGATTCTGACGCCGGAGCAGCAGGCGAGGGCCGAGGAGATCGAGGCCGAGCGGGCGGAGCGGCGCGCTGCGCGTCGCGAGCGATTGCAGGAACGCCGGGAGCGGATGCGAGAGCGGAGGGAGCAACGCCGCGAGGAGCGCGGCGGCCGGTAGCCCCGGCGCGCCCGGGCGGGGCGGTTCGTCGAGCGACGAATCGCCCCGCATCCGGGCGGTCGCCAGTCGACCGCCACGGTGCCGGATTCAGCCGCGGCGCCGGATGACGATCGGCGTGAAGCGCTGACCGCTCGCACTACCCGTGCCGGCGTCCCGGAAAGCGCGGGAACGCATCACCCGGCGTCGGTGGAAGTCTCGGTATTCCCGTTGCCCCGGCCGGCAGGGTCGGCGTGCCCGCTTCCCTGGCCGTGGCCGGGCGCTTCGGTGTTGCCGTAGCCGCGGCCGGGTGTTTCCGCGTTTCCGTAGCGGCCGGGCGTTTCGGCGTTGCCGTAGCGGCCAGGTGTTTCGGCGTTGCCGTAGCGACCGGATGTTTCGGCGTTGCCGTGGCGGCCGGATGTTTCGGCGTTGCCGTAGCGGCCGGATGATGTTTCGGCGTTGCCGTAGCCGCGGCCGGGTGTCTCGGCGTTGCCGTAGCGGCCGGATGTTTCGGCGTTGCCGTAGCCGCGGGCAGGCGGAAGCGGCGGTCGCGCTTCCCGGACCTGTTGCCTGGGGGCGAGGGCAATCTCCTGCGCGGTCAGCTCGCCCGGCTTGGTCGGCGACGGTCGCAACGTGAACTCCAGGATGTGTCGCCGGCTGGGCAGCTCCTGCGTATTGATGCCGGCCCGTTGCAGCTCGCTGCTGTGCACGAAGGTCGACGCGTAGGGCGAGTCTTCACGAGTCGTGTCCGTCACCCACAGCGGACCGGAGAACGACTTCAGGTAGCGAATGAAGCCGAAGCCCTTGATGGCGTCGTACCAGTGGCAGAGTCCTCGAACGCGTGATCCCTCCTCGCCCCAGTCGGGACCCCGCGACTCGCCCGGCAGCAGTCCGGGGATGAGATAGCCGGAGACGTACAGGTCCGCCTCGCGCCGCAGGTCGCCCGAGACGTTGTCGAACGCGACGACCTCCACGCGGCAGCCCATGTTCTGCAGCGCGCGGGCGACCTTGGTGAAGTCGCCGTCGCCCGTCGCCAGCAGCACGCGGTCGATGTTGCGGGCCTCCAGCAGCACGTCGACGGCCATGTCGAGGTCGCTGTTGGCCTTGCCGAACCGCTTGCCGTCCTCGTTGATGTACCACTTGACGTGCTTGACGATGACCTTGTAGCCGAAGTCGCGCAGCGCCGCCTGGAAGCTCTGCACGTTGCGCTTGTAGTCCTCGTCGGTCTGGGCCCGGTCCCGGTCGAACGACGTGTAGGAGTTCAGCCGCAACGCGTCCGCGCCGTCGCGGCAGGCGAACTCCCGCAGCACGTCGTACCGCAGGCCGCGTCCTCCGTTCCTGGTGATGTTGTCCGTATCGACGTAGACACCGACTCGCACGCTTCCTCCCGTTCCGTTGCCGCCGACGCGCCTTCTCTCCCCGCCGGTACGCGCCTCTGCATTTCAGTATACGCGCGACCGGCGGACCGGTCGGTCAGCGCGGCGGCGCTCGCCGGCCCTACACGTCCATCTCCGCGCCGTCGGTGGCCGGCCGGTACGCGCCCTCCCAATCGGGGTTGCTCCCGGCGGACCGCGGCCAGACCGACGCGCTGCTGGCGGACCCGACGCCGGGCCTCCCAATCGGGGTTGCTCCCGGCGGGCCGCGACAGGCCGCCGCGGCTGCCAGCGCCGGCGTCCTGTACGGGCCTCCCAATCGGGGTTGCTCCCGGCGGACGGCGATAGTAGATTGCGCTGAATGCCCATGCCCTGGAAGTCAACGCGGCTGTCGTTGTGTCTGCTCGCGCTCGCGGTGTCGAGCATGGCCCTGGCCTGGCTCGGAGGTCCCGTTGCGGCGCAGGCGCCCGCCGGACAGGCCCCGCCGGATGCCGAGCAGGCGGAGTTCTTCGAGACCACCATCCGCCCGCTGCTCGCCGACAACTGTCACGCCTGTCACAGCGCGCGGGTCGACACGCCGTTCGGCGGGCTCCGGCTGGACAGCCGGGACGGCCTGCTGGCGGGCGGCGATTCCGGGCCGGTGATCGTACCGGGCCGCGCGGACGAGAGCGCGCTGGTGCAGCGCCTGCACGGACGGCCCATGCTGATGCCGCCGACGGGTCCCCTGGCCGGGGACGACATCGCGGCGATCGCGAGGTGGGTCGAGATGGGCGCGCCGTGGCCGGAGGCGACGGCGGCTGCCGCGGCCGGGGATGCCGACCCGCCGGATCCTTCCGCGCCGTTCGATCTGCCGCAGCGCCGGCGCACGCACTGGGCGTGGCAGCCGGTGCAGGCCGGCGTGCCGCCGGCCGTCGAGGACGACGCCTGGCCCGCGACGCCGGTCGACCGGTTCGTTCTGGCCGCCCTCGACGAGGCGGGGCTCGCACCGGCGCCGGACGCCGGCCGCGCCGCGCTCATCCGCCGCCTGTCGTTCGACCTGCGCGGGCTGCCCCCGACCCCGGCCGAGATGGCCCGGTTCGCGGGTGACGGCTCGCCGACCGCCTATGCCGACCTCGTCGACCGCTTTCTCGAATCGCCCCACTTCGGCGAGCGCTGGGCGCGCCACTGGATGGACCTGTTCCGCTACAGCGAATCGCACGGCAGCGAGGGCGATCCCGACATCCCGTTCGCTTGGCGCTACCGCGACTACCTGATCCGCGCCTTCAACGACGACGTCCCCTACGACCGGTTGATCCGCGAGCACCTGGCCGGCGACCTGCTGCCCGACCCGCGCCTCGCCCCGGACGGCCGGACCAACGAGTCGATGATCGGGCCGGCCAACTTCCGGCTCATCGAGCACGGCTTCCAGCCGGTCGACCCCTGGGAGGATCGCGTCAAGTGGACCGACAACCAGGTGGACGTGGCGTCGAAGGCGTTCCTGGGCCTGACCGTGTCGTGCGCCCGCTGCCACGACCACAAGTTCGACGCTATCAGCCAGAAGGACTACTACTCGTTCTTCGGCACCCTGTACGGGGCGCGGCCGACGGTGCGCGCCGTCGATTCGCAGGCCGTTCTCGAAACGAACCGGGACGCGCTCGCGGCGCTGAAGGCGCACATTCGCGGCCTGCTCGCCGATGCGTGGAGCGCGGCGGCGGAATCCGTGGGCGCGAAGCTGCTCGCGGAGCTCGACCCCGGCGCACGCGGAGCCCACGCCGGGGCGGCGGCGGACGATGCGGCGGCATTGGATGATGCGGCGGCGTCGGACGATGCGCTGGCGTTGGACGATGCGGCGGCGCTGAATGATGCCGGGACGCCCGCCGGAGGCGAGGCGGGACCGTCGGCGGCCGAACGCGCCGCCGCGGCCGCGGAGGAGGCGGCTCGCCGCGATGCGGGCAGCGTCCTCGCGGCGTGGCGGGCGCTGGCCGGGGTGGATGCCGCCGACTTCCCCGGCGCCTGGCGCGAGCTGCGCGGGCACTGGGACGCCGAGATCGCCGACCGCGAGCGCTTCAACGCCGAGCACTTCGAACCGATGTGGGACCTGACCGGTCCCGACTACGACGAGATGGTGGGCCATGGGACCGGCCTCACGGCCACGCCCTCGAAGCCCGGCGAGTTCGCCGTCGAGCCGCGCGGCGACCTGCTGCTGACCGGCATCTATCCGGGCGGGGTCTACACGCACCTGCTGTCGACGAAGCATCCCGGCGTCATCCAGACGCCCAGCTTCGAGATCGACAGCGACTACATCAGCTTCCGCGTAATGGGCGGCGACCTCAGCTTCGTGAACCTCATCATCGAGAACTACGCGGTGCCGCGCGGCGGCATCTACCACCTGCGCCACAGCCCGAAGACCGACGAGATGGGCTGGGTGCAGTGGGACACCGCGTTCTGGAAGGGCTTCAACGCCTACATCGAGTTCGCGACCCAGGACGACGCCACGCGGTTCCAGCTCGACCCCGAGGACAGCCAGTTGCGTCACCGGCCGACGCGGCGCGGCGACGGACGGTCGTTCATCGGCGCCAGCCGCATCGTGTTCCACGACGAGAAGCGGACGCCGCGGGAGACGCTGGTTCCCATTCTCTCGCTGCTGGGCCGGGCCGGGGGTGACGGGGTGACCGACCCTGCCGCTGCCGGGGCGGATTCCGCGCGCGATGAACCCGCTGGCGCGGCGCAGGGGCCGGGCGCCGCCCCGCCGCGGCACGACGACCCCGCGACGCGCGAGGAGCTGGCCGCCCTGATCGGCCGCCGGGCGGGCGAAGCGATCGCCGCCTGGCGCGACGACCGGCTCAGCGAGCAGCAGGCGGTGTTCCTCGACGAGCTCGTGCGGGCGGATCTGCTGCCGCGCTCGCTGGAGGAGCTGGTCGATCTGCGGGCGCCGGTGGCCGAGTACCGGCTGCTGGAGCGGGACGTGCCGGTGGCGCGCCGCGTGCCGGGCGTCATCGACGAGGCGGCGCCGGATCAACCCCTGCTGGTGCGGGGCAACCACAGGAACCTCGGCGAGACGGTGCCGCGCGGGTTCCTGACCGCGGTCGACAACCGGCGGTATCCCGAGCCGGGGCTCGTCCGCCTGCACCTGGCCGAAGCGGTCACCGCTCCCGACAACCCGCTCACGGCGCGCGTCGCCGTCAACCGGGTGTGGCGCTACCTGTTCGGCTACGGCATCGTGCGGACCGTCGACAACTTCGGCCGGCTCGGCGACCCGCCGTCGCATCCCGAGCTGCTCGACCACCTGGCCGCCGGCTTCGTCGACGACGGCTGGTCGATCAAGGGGCTCGTGCGGCGCCTGGTCCTCAGCCGGGCCTATCGGATGAGCAGCCAGGCATCGGCCCGGGCCGCCGAGGTCGACCCGTCCAACCGGCTGCTGCAGCACGCCAACCTGCGGCGCCTCGACGCCGAGGCGATCCGCGACGCGATGCTCTCGATCTCCGGCCGCTTCGACCCGACGATGTACGGGCCGTCGGTGCCGGTGCACTACGCGGCGCGGCGCGGCCTGACCCAGGGCGATCCGAACAACGGCCCGGTGGACGGCGACGGACGGCGGAGCATCTACCAGGAGATCCGGCGCAACGCGCACAACCCGTTCCTGGAGGTCTTCGACCTGCCGAAGCCGGCGACCACCCGTGGCCAGCGGGACACCACGAACGTGCCGGCCCAGTCGCTCGCGCTCCTCAACAGCCCGTTCGTCATCGGGCAGGCGGCCGAGTGGGGCCGGCGACTGGCCGAGGGCGAGGCGGCGTCGGTGGACGGGCGCATCGCGCACATGTTCGCCAAGGCGCTCGCGCGCCCCCCGTCGGAGGCCGAGCGCGCCCGCGTAATCGACTATCTGACCGCGGTGGCGGCCGAGCGCGGCGCCGACCGGTCGCTGCTGCTCTACGACGCCGCGGTGTGGCAGGACGTCGCGCACAGCCTGTTCAACCTGAAGGAGTTCATCTTCATCCCGTAGATCATCCGCAGCAGCTTGTCCCGCGCTATCGATGTCGCGAGCGGCTCGCGGCCGTCGCGGGGCTCGAGGCCCTTCGGGCGCAGTTCCGCGCTATCGATGTCGCGAGCGGCGAACGGCTCGCGGGAGACGCCGGGACGCGCAGCCGACGCAGAGGATTCGACGATGCCTTTCGACCCACGCCACCACCCCGGAGCCCGCCCGTTCCTGACGCGCCGCGAGATGCTGCGGCAGACCTCCACCGGATTCGGCTGGCTCGCCCTGACGGCGCTGATGGCCGACAAGGCCTACGCCGGGCTGGCCCAGGGGGGCAGCGCAGGCAGCGGGACCGGTGCGAGCGGCGCCGCGTCCGCCGGACCGCTCGCCGCCAAGGCCCCCGATTTCGCGCCCAGCGTCAAGAACGTCATCTTCTGCTTCATGTCGGGCGGGATGTCGCACGTCGACTCGTTCGACCCGAAGCCGCGGCTGGCGGCCGAGGCGGGCCGGCCGATGCCGTTCCAGACCGAGCGGACGATGTTCAACCAGGACGGCAACATCTGGCCCAGCCCGTGGGAGTTCACCCGCTACGGCCAGAGCGGCATCCCCGTCAGCGCGCTCTTCCCGCACACCGGCGGCGTCGCCGACGAGCTGACCGTCATCCGCTCGATGACCGCGCCGTTCATGGAGCACGCCCAGGCGAACTTCTACTTCCACTGCGGCATGCCGTTCACCGGCTTCCCGAGCATGGGGGCCTGGGTCACCTATGGCCTCGGGACCGAGAACCAGAACCTGCCCGGCTTCGTCGTCCTCGGCAGCGGCGGCATCCCGCTCGGCGGCATCAACGTCTTCGGCAACGGCTTCCTGCCGGCCGTGCACCAGGGCTCGCTGATCTATCCGGAGCACGCGGAGCCGCTGCACAACGTCAATCCCGGCGAGACCGACGGCCGCCAGCGCGCGCGCCTGTCCCTGATCGACGACCTCGACCGGCAGTTCCTCCGCCGCACGGACAACGAGACGCGCGTGGAGGCGGCGATCGACAACTACGAGATCGCCTACCGGATGCAGACCGCGGTCCCCGAGCTGACCGACCTGCGCGGCGAGACCGAGGCGACGAAGAAGCTCTACGGGCTCGACTCGCCGAACGCTTCTACCGCCGCCTACGGCCGCCAGTGCCTGGTGGCCCGCCGTCTGGTCGAGCGCGGCGTGCGGTTCGTCGAGCTCACCATGGTCGGCACCGACGGCATGGGCCAGGCCGCCAACCCCTGGGACCAGCACACCAAGCTCGCCGAGGGCCACGCCGCCAACGCGCTGACCGTCGACCAGCCGGTCGCGGCCCTCGTCAAGGACCTGAAGGCGCGCGGCCTGCTCGACGAGACGCTGGTCATCTTCTCCCCCGAGTTCGGCCGGACCCCGTTCGTGCAGGGCACCAACGGCCGCGACCACAACCCCTACGGCTTCAGCCTCTGGATGGCCGGCGGCGGCCTGAAGAAGGGCTTCATCTACGGCCGGACCGACGAGTACGGCTACCGCGTGGTCGAGAACGCCCACACGGTGCGTGACCTGCACGCCACGGTGCTGCACCTGCTGGGCCTCGACTACGAGAACCTCACCTACCGCTTCGGCGGCCGCGACTTCCGGCTGACGGACGTCGACGGACACCCGATGCGGGGGATTCTGGCGTGAGGGCCGCTGAGCACACACAATTGGAGCAAGGTGTCACAACGGCTGAATCGCCTTTCGGTCGATCTTCCGCCCATCGCCTACTACTGAGAGCCGCCGTCGGTGTCTTCGGCGCGACCCACGGCGTCCCTTTCCGCCGATCGCCGCAGGTGAGCGCCGAGCGTTAGGCCGAACAACGATGCTGTCCTTCCCAGTGCTGCTTGAGCACGAACTTGCGTGTGGTGTCGATGGGCACGGCGCATCCGTACGCGCTTCGGTGCTAGACGCGGCCACAGCCGTGTCACCGATGGCCCGACTCGATGGGGTCGGTCTTCACGATGCGGATGTCGTCAAAGCCCGAGACGAACGGAAAGGTTGTCGGGTGGTTCGATAGCGCCCACATGACGCCCCGCAGAGCGTCATCGAACCGCGGAAGCGCGATCTCTGCTCAGCCATGTGCCGCACGGTCGCCGCCGCGCATGAGGGGTCCGTCTCCGACGTATACTGGGACGTGTTGACGTTCGTGGAGACGAAGCTCTTCTCCAAGCTGGTGCGCGAGTACCTGCCGGACGACGAGTACAGCGCTTTGCAGCAGGCACTCATCGCGAACCCGGAATCAGGTGACCTCGTCCGCGGCTCGGCCGGAGTCCGGAAGTTGCGGTGGAACGTGGTCGGTCGAGGCAAGCGTGGTGGCATTCGCGTGATCTACTACCTGCGCTTGAACCATGGCGAGATCTGGATGCTGACCGTCTACGCGAAGAACGTCGTCGAGAGTATCCCTCCGTCCGTGCTGAGGAAGATCAGGGAGGAGATCGATGGTTGAGTCCACGCGTGACATCGGAGAAGAGATTCTGGAAGGCATCCGCCAACTCAAGCGTGGCGAACACGGACGCATCGTCAACGTGCCCGCCATCGCGAGCATTCGCGAGAAGACGGGGCTGCCCCAGTCGAGGTTTGCGGAGCTGCTGGGTGTATCGGTCCGGACCCTGCAGGAATGGGAGCAGGGCCGGCGCAAGCCTTCCGGCGCCGCTCGCACACTGCTCTTGATCGCCGAGAAGAACCCGCGCGCACTGGTCGACGTTGCGTAGGCGTCGACGTCCGACCCCATCAGACTTGCGCCGGTCCCGCAACGCAGAACAGCCACGGCACCGCGCGGGTCCGGCGCAACGCGGCAACCATCGTGACACCGCCGCGCGGGGCGAGATGATCGTGAAACAACCGGTAGAGAGCCAGGAGCACGGCCTGGTGCGTGCGGACGCTCAAGCCGGATCCCGGTGGTACACTTGGTTCCGTGTCGACCGACGAGTTGCTCGCCGAGGTTCTCCGCCTGCCGCGCCAGGATCGGGTCCGGGTAGCCGAAGAGTTGTTCGTCAGTCTGGAGGAACCGGCCGAGGACATCGCCGCCGCGTGGGCCGGCGAACTCGAGAGAAGGTCCCGGGACCTGGCTGCCGGACGGGTTCGCACTGTTCCCTGGGAGACGGTTCGGGCGCGGATCATGAACGAACTCGAACAGCGGCGTGCAGGTCGAGCTTCATCCTGAGGCGCAGGCCGAGACTCGCCGCGCCGCCATCTGGTACGACGAGGACCAGCTTGGCCTCGGCGACGGTTGCAATCCGCAATTAGTTGCCAGGAACTGTCGCATCCCCATGCGCCGATTCTCGTCCTACGGTCCCGTCGACACCGACCTCCACTTCCACGCGCCGAGGACGGCGCTGGTCGACCGCGTGCTGGGCGCGCTGGTCGGGGGTGGAGGGCCGGAGAACGGCGGGGGGTACATCACCGTCTGGGCGCCGCGGCAGCGGGGCAAGTCGTGGATCGTGGGGCAGGCGGTGCGGCGGCTGCGGGACGATCCGCGGTATCAGGAGCTGGAGGTCGTCGCCACCAGCGTGGAGCACCTGAAGACGGTGCAGGATGCCGGCGTGGTGATCCGGCGCATCGCTGCGGACGTTGCGGGTGCGTTGGGCGTCGACGTGGGGCCGATTCGTTCGGCAGACGAATTCGACGCGGTCTTCAGGGCTGAACGGAGGTCGAAGCCACTCATCCTGGTGCTCGACGAGTTCGACGCGCTGCCCGCGGAGGCCATCGAGGGCATCGTGGGGGTGTTCCGCAAGATCCACGGCCACCGGCGGCTGCAGGCGGGCCGGCCGGCCGGCGAGCTGGACTACCGGCTGCACGGCGTGGCCCTGGTCGGCGTGCGGGGCGCCCTCGGCGTCGACAGCGCCACGGGCTCGCCGTTCAACGTTCAGCAGAACGTGCACGTGCCCAACCTGACCGAGGAGGAGGTCCGCGGCATGTTCGCCTGGTACGAGCGCGAGAGCGGGCAGGGCGTGGAGTCGGTGGTGGTGGAGAGGGTGTACCGGGAGACCGGCGGCCAGCCGGGCCTGACCTCGTGGCTAGGCGAGTTGCTGACGGAGACGTACAACCGGCGGGGCCCGTCGATCACGATGGACGACTTCGAGGCCGCGTACGCCGATGCGGTCGACGCGCTGCCGAACGCGAACGTGCAGCACCTGATTGGCAAGGTCAGGGAGGCGCCGTACCGGGACGTCGTTCTCGACTTCTTCCAGACCGGGGAGAGACAGCCGTTCCACTTCGACGAGCCCCACGTCAGTTTCCTGTACCTGAACGGCGTCATCGACCGCGAGCCGGCGGCGGACGGCCGGCAGTACGTCCGGTTCTCCTGCCCGTTCGTGCAGAGGCGGCTGTTCAACTACTTCTCGTCGACGCTCGCCGGCTACGCCGGTTCGGTGTTCACCGCGTTCGAAGACGTGTCCGATACGATCACCGACGCCGGGCTCGACGTCCGACGTCTTCTGCAGCGCTTCGAGCGGCACCTGCAGGCGAACCGCGAGTGGCTGCTGAGGGACGCGCCGCGGCGGCGCGACCTGCGGGTGTTCGAGGCGGTCCATCACTTCATCCTGTACTCCTTCCTGGACCGGTTCCTCCAGCCCCGCGGCGGGCGCGTCTATCCGGAGTTTCCGGCCGGCAACGGGGCGATCGATCTGCTGATCCGCTACGCGGGCGAGGTGTACGGTCTCGAGGTGAAGAGCTTCACCGATGCGTTCGGGTACCGGCGGGCGCTCGGGCAGGCGGCGCGGTACGCCCGGCAGCTCGGACTGGCCAGGGTCACGCTGGTGTTCTTCGTCGATTCGGTCGACGACGCCAACCGCAGTGCGTACGAAGCGGTTCACGTCGACGAGGCGGGAGTGACGGTCGATCCGGTCTTCGTCGAGACGGGCTGAGTGCAGCCCCGTCAGTCCCCGCGCGGCGTTGAAGCGCCCGCCGATGCCCGTGCGCAGGGCGCGCGTTACCGGATTTCCGTACCTCGTCGCAGGGCGACGCAAGCCTTCCGGTGCCGCTCGCACGCTGCTCTTAATCGCGGAGAAGGAGCCGCGCGCACTGGTCGACGTTGCGTAGGCGTTGGTGTTGGTGTCGGACCCGGCGCCGACGCGGCGTGATCCCGATCGGCTACGATGGGGTAGAGAGGGTGCGGTGGGGGAAATCGTCGTCAACGTCGGCCTGGAAAACTACGTGGACCGCAGTACCGCCAGGAGCGGGCTCCGGACGGAACCTGTACGTCGCACCCATGTTGACGGCGTCGTCGACACCGGCGCGGTCATGCTCATGCTGCCCGAGAACGTCGTCGAACAGCTTGGACTGGAGCCGCTCCGCACGGCCATCGTGACCTATGCGGACGAGCGCCGGGAAGAGCGGCAGGTGGCAGGCCCGGTTGCCATCGAGGTCTGCGATCGGTTCATGGTCACCGAGTGTGTCGTGGGCCCGCCGCTGAGCGAGCCGCTCATCGGCCAGATTGTTCTCGAAGGGCTGGACCTGATCGCGGATTGCGCGAACCGGACGCTGACGCCGCGGACGCCGGATTATCCGTCTCTCAAGCTGAAGTAGCCATCATCCGGTCGATGCGCGGGCGATCAGATCGAACATGGCATGTTCGATCTGCACACCGTGCAGTCCGGGCGCTGAGCTCGGGGCACTGAACTATCACGGTCCCAGCGCGCCGATCGGAATGACCCCCACGTCTCGGGATCTCACGTAACCGTATCCGGTGGGAACGATCACGGCGAGGGCGGACGGCTTGCCGTGGTCGCTGCCTTCCAGGCGCCTGGCCAGCCGGCGCAGGCTCTTCGCGCCGTCGTCCACCCAGCGTTCGCCCAGCTTGATCTCGAACGCCGCCCAACGGCCGTCCGCCGCTTCCACGACGGCGTCCACTTCCAGACCGTCCTTCTCCCGGTAGTGGAACACCTGCGCATCGGCGGCCTGGGCGTGGACGCGCAGGTCTCGGACGACGAGCGATTCGAAGAGCAGGCCGAGGAACTCGAGGTCCGCCGACAGTCGGGCGGGCGTGGCTCGCAGGGCGGCGACGGCCAGGGACGGATCGACGAAATGGCGAACCGGCGTCTGGCGCAGCGACGTGCGGGATCGCAAGTGCGGCGACCAGGCCGGCTGGTTCTCCACCACCATGAGCCGCTCGAGCGCGTCGAGATACTCGGCGACGGTGTCGGCCTTGAGGGGCCGATCGTCCTCGCCGACCTCGGCGGCCAGCGCCCCGAAACGCCTCGCCGGCTCGGCGTTTCGGCCCATCCCCTCCGCTCCATGAGTCTGCGCCGCAGAACTCACTCGGTTACGTTCTGCGGCGCAGACTCCTAGCTTCGACAGGGTGACGGGAGTGGCCACGTTGCGCGCCAGTGAACGCAGCAAGCGGCCCACCTTGACCGGATCGCGCGTCTTGCCGCTGGCTCGCGATATGTCGGTGCGGCGCACGTCGTCCAGATAGCCGCGGTTCACGCGGAGAATGCCGGTCAGCGCCTTGCCGACGTGGCCCGGCCAGCCGCCGGCGGAGACGAGCTCGGCGACATCGGCGATCGATGTTTCGGACCGCCCCGCCCGCTGCTCCACGCCATCCAGCAGCCGCCGCAACGAAATCGCGCCGCTGGAGCGCCCGCTCTCGTACAGCGTCAACGGACGCATGCGCAGCCGGACGAAACGTCCGGCGCCGGTATGCCGGGCCACGTCGTCCGCCGGAACGGCGGAACCGGTGAGGATGAACTGGCCGGGAGCGCCGCGCCGGGCAAGCGCGCGGCGAACGTGGTTCCAGATGGCCGGCTCCAGTTGCCATTTCGTCGATCAACCGCGGCGTGTCGCCGTCGAGCACGGCCGCGGGGTCGGCGCCGATCATTCGCCTCGCATTGTCGTCGACGTCGAGCAGCACGTCGCTGGCTGCCGCCCGCGCGGCGGTCGCCGTCTTGCCGGTCGCCCCTGGGACCCTCCACGAGGACCGCTCCGGCCGGCTTCCAGCAGCTCGGCCAATTCGGCGTCGACGATTCGCGGCAGGTAGATCATGGCCAGCCGGGATTCGGAAGGTTGTACTCCGACAGCGCCACGTGAGACAACCCTGTAACGGGTGATTCGTCGAACGTTCAGCGGGTGATTCGTCGAACGTTCAGCGGGTGATTTGGCGAACGTTCAGCGGGTGATTCGACGCTGCGGGGGGGGGCGGCGCGGACGAGGGGCGAGGCGGTTGACCGCCGTTGACACGAGCGTCCCGGTTCCTGCTACAGCGTCGAGCGCATCCAGGCGGTGGCGAGGCTGTCCGCGTACTCGTTCCAGCGGTTCCCGGCGTGGGCGGCGGTCCACCGCAGCCGGCAGCCGGGGTGGGCGCGGTAGAGCGCCAGCAGCTCCTGCACGAGCTCCAGGTTCTTGATGGGGCCGGCCTTGCGCTTCCAGCCGGCGCGCTCCCACGCCGGCGCCCAGCGGGTGATGGTGTTCACCGAGAGCTCGCTGTCGCTGAGGACGTCCACCGCGGCGTCTGACGGCAGCATCGTGAACGCTTCGATCAACGCCCGCAGCTCCATGCGGTTGTTCGTGGTGTGCGGCTCGTGGCCGTGCGCCTGGCGAACGATCCGGCCGTCCTCGACCCAGACGACGCCCCAGCCGCCGGGCCCGGGATTCGGCACGGCGCTGCCGTCGGTGAACACGCCGGAGCCGGCGCCGTTCTCGTACTTCGCAAGGACCTCGGCGAGCGTGAGGTTCTCTTCGCGCAGGGTGCGCTTCCGATCCGCCCCGCCACTACGCCCGACCCGGCGGGCCGACGGTGCGGCGGACTTCTTCTTCGGCGAATGCAGCCGGCAGTACTTCGGCTGCCAGCCGGGATACTTGTCGAGCGCCGCCTGCGCGACCTCGAACGACGCGCGGCATACCTGGCAGGTGAAGCTGGGCACGGCGGAAGGATACGACGGATGGAACCGGATCTCTCAGGCGCGTCGCTTCTACACCCCTTCCGCGGACAGGTATTCCTCGAGCGCCTCTACCACCACGACGTTCAGACTCTGGTCCCTGATTCGGGCGAGAGTGGACGCCCGGCGGTGGGTAGCCGGGGAGAGCCGCACGACGAACTCGCCGGAAAACGGCTTCTCACGTGCACCGGCGCGGATGTGCCCAACCGGACGGGCAGAGGGTCGCGGACGCCTACTCCCGAGCAATGCCCGTGATCACGTAGCCGCCCGACCGCTCGTCCCGATCCAGATCCAGAAGGCCTCTGGACTGCGCCTCCTCGAGCAGGTCGTTGAACGACCCGAACCCGTAGGCCGACTCGCTGAAGCCGGGCCGCCGCCGCTTCAGGGTCTGCTTGATCATCGATCCCCACAGCTTGGCGCCGTCCCCGCGCTCGGCGTAGATCGCCTCGGCGGTCTGCACCACCAGGTCGAGACCCTTCTGGGCCGGGTCGTCGGGCGCGGCCGGCTCGGGTTTCTTCCCGGCCTGCGCGTTGTCTGTCGAGGCGGCTCCCTTGGACCGGGTCCTGCTCCGCGAGCGCCGGCGGGACGGCTGCCGCTCGGCCACCAGGTCGTCGTAGAAGATGAACTCGTCGCAGTTGTTCATCAGCAGGTCGGACGTGGAGCTCTTGACGCCGACGCCGATCACCGACTTGGCGTTCTCGCGCAGCTTGCTCACCAGCGGCGAGAAGTCGGAATCGCCCGAGACGATGACGAACGTGTCGATGTGCTCCTTCGTGTAGCAGAGGTCGAGCGCGTCGACCACCATCCGGATGTCGGCCGAGTTCTTGCCCGAGAGCCGCGTGTGGGGAATCTCGATGAGCTCGAACGCCGCCTCGTGCATCGTCGGCTTGTATTCCTTGTAGCGGTCCCAGTCGCAGTAGGCTTTCTTGGCCACGATGCTGCCCTTCAGCAGCAGCCGCTCCACGATGGGCCGGATGTCGATCTTCTTCAGCTTGGCGTCGCGGACGCCGAGCGCGATGTTCTCGAAGTCGCAGAACACCGCGAGGTTGCTGTCGCCGTTCAAGACTGTCTCCTTTGCTTCCGGTGGACGCGGCTCCTTCGCCGGGCGCGATTCGCCGCCGCGCGAGCCCTGGGCTGCACGAGCACCGGATGCACGATCATACGCGGCGCGCGGGTCGGCTCCCTGCGGGGCGGCGGCCACGCGGAAGCGGCGGCGGGGAACACGGAGCACCCGCGGGCTGCCGAGTCTGGCGCTCGCTCGACGCACGCCGCGGCAGCACCGCTTCTGCCGCGCAGACTCCTGCCCTTCCTTCAGCGATTGGCGGCGATTGGCGCGCTCAGGACCGCGGAACCCCCGACGTCGACGCCCGCTCGACAGGATGACCCGGCTCGACGGCCGACGCCAATGGCGGCCAGGGATTACCTGTACGTGGACGGCGTCGCTATCGCGGTCCCGTCCCGGCCCGACCCGTCGAGTGCCCCGGGCTGCAGGAGGCCTTCTTCCGCGTCCCGGTTGTTGTCGGTGCAGGCGTACTCCATCAGCTCCCAGTCCGGCGGGGCCAGCGGCATCACCCAGCCCGTCGTCCACGGCTCGGTGTAGAACTTCGGGTCGTCGATCGTCGCCTCGTACCACAGCTCGTTGGCGCTGATGCGGCGCCAGCGCTCGACGACGTGCAGCTCGTCGCTGTGCCGGTTGCCGTGGGAGTCCAGCCACGTGTCGCCGGACAGGTTCACCGTGTCGATGACCAGCGTGTCCCCCTCCCACCAGCCGACGGAGTCGCCCATCAGGGTCGTCGGCCAGGTCGGCCGATGCTGCCGTCCGTCGGTCCAGATGACCCGGAAGTTGTGCATGTACTCGTAGAGGAAGATCACGCGGTCCGGCAACTGGACGATCTCCATCGGATAGGGCGAGCTGTTCATCCGCGGGATGCCCGGGAAGCGGCAGTAGGAGGTCGGGTCGATCAGGTTCGCGACGTCGTTGAACGCCTTCAACCCCTCCGCGGTGAACGGCAGCGGCTCGATCGGGGCGGAGGTGTTGGGGTGCGTTCCCTTGTTCCAGAAACCGGACAGGTCGGCGCGGCCGTCGGGCGTGCGCGGGACCGGCGTGCCGTCTCCGGCCGGCGCCTCCGTCAGCACGGGCGAGCTGTTCTGCTGGGCGGTCAGGTGCGGGGGAAGTCCCAGCGCTGCAATCGCGAACGCAATGACCGTGAGGAAGACTTGCAAACCGGTCCTGGTAGTCATGGACGATCTCCTTCCGACCGTCGATCACCCGCGAGAATGCCGGGCCGGCCGCTACCGCTGCTCCGGTGGAGCCGCGGGCGGTCCGCCGTCGTTGGCCGCTGCAAACACCGTCCGGCCCCCGAAGACCCAAGTCCTGCCGTTGCAGATGGCGGCGCCGGTGCGGGCCTGATAGCCGTAGATCGTGATCGGCTTGCCGACCTCCACCGACTCGCTCGTCCAGCCGCGGCGGGTCAGCGTGTTCGGGTTGTCGCCCTCGCACTCCCAGGCGACGACCTCCCCATCGGGTCCTGCCACGTCCAGGTAGACCCAGATGTGGGGGTTTTGCCACTCCACCTTGGTCACCGTACCTTCCAGGGTCACCGGCCGGTTGGCGTCGAACTGCGCGGCGAAGGAGTGGTGCGCCAGCGCCGGCGGGGCCGCGGCCAGCAGCGCGACGGTGACGGCGGTGACGGCGGTGAGAACCGGTAGCACCCGCATGAGAGCCTCCTTGGGCTGCCGGCGGTGCGCGGGGATTCACCCGCCGCGCCAGCCGGGGTCACGGTCATCATTCCGTCGGCCCGGAGCGGCTGTCAAGTGCCGGACGCAACCGAATGCAGGCGGCGCCCGGCAGCTTGCGGCCATGACCTGTACTGACCAGGAACGCCGCCTGCGGAGGAATCGAGATCGCGTCGCGGGCATGTCATCGTGGCTCTGCGCGGGGCCCGCGCTCGCGATCCTTCATGTTCCGACGGGCACGCTGCATGCCGTGTCACGGAGGTGTGAACTTGAATATCCTCCGGCGGCCCTTGCATGGGATCGGCGTGTCGAGTGGCTGCGCATCGGTGAGCACGAACCCGTATTGCTCCGGGTCATGCCACTCGCTGTCCCAGGACGTCGCGCAGCCGCGCATGCGCACGGAGCCGATGATGGCGCCGAATCCGCGCTCTCGATGTCGCTGGTAGTACTCACGCGCGGCTGCGACTGGAATCCGCAGGTGTCTCGCAACCTGCTCGATGACTTCCTCGACCACGGTGTCGTCGCGCTCGGTCCGTGCCGCGTGGATATGAAGCCGTCCCTTGTAGTTGGATAACCAACTGCGATTCTCGACGTCCTTCGCACCAGTGATGATGGCCCAGGCCCAGGGCTGGTGGACGCTCAGACAGTGCCAGGGTTCTTCGTTCTTCTTCGCCACGTGGCTCCTCCGGATGTCGAAAGGCGGTGGCTCTCAGCCACGCCGCGCGGTGCCAGCCGCGCCGTCGAAAAGGCGTCGAAGGCGCTCGTCCCACCTGAAGGGCAGGATCGGAACGAGGGCCGCGATGTTCCTCGCGTCCGGATGGTTCGGATTGATAACGACGTTTCTATCCGTTGGGGCGATCGCGCTCGGTACGAGAAGGACCGCAGAACGGCCCCTCTGGTACCAATCGGAGCCGTACGCGCGGGCAACGGTCGGGTCGTCATGGTCGTCCCAACCTGCATGGTCGTCCGGATCGAACACCTCGAACGATGTATCGAGGGGGATGGCGAATGTCGCAACGTGACGGTTGCCAGGTAGTTGAGGAGTCGGCAGATGGACCAGCGTCTCGAGGACGGCAGTGGAGTAGCACTCCGAAGCGTAGATCACACCCTCGCCGTAGTCGTTCCAGCGGCCCGGCGCGGCAGCGGCGCCAGAGGTGTCGTGAATGGGGCGACCTCGGGAATGTCGGCCAATGCGATAGGCGCACCGGGGGTACGACACGAGCTTGGTCAGATGGCGACGCCGGCGTCGGCCTGGCCGATCAGGAGTACAACCCGATCGGCGCCGGCCTCGGATTCGCGTGCGACTGCCGCCGGAGTGCAACCCCCTAGCAGGGGGTGGGGACGCTCGAGGAATCGGCCGGCGGCGTCAACGTCGTTGTCCCATAGCGCCAGCGCGGCGTGCCGGACGTTGTCGGGAACCATGGCCAACGACTCGGGCCGATTTCCGGCGCCGGGTGACGGTGACGGGCCAATGGTTGCGGATCGAGGTTGGGCCATCACTTGCTCCAACGAACTGGGACGAGTGTAGCACTTCGGCGTCATTCCGCGGCATCGACTCGCACGAGCAATGGCTGCTTCGACGCAAAGACGAGGCTTCAACCCCCTGCCATCGCCCCGACCACCAGAAACGGCTCGCGCCCCGCGGCCACCTCCTCCGGCAACAGCGCGTCCGGCGCCTCGTGCGACAGATCCAGACCGCAGGCGAAGAACCGCAGATACGCCCGCCGCCGGTGCGTGGCGGAGTCGCGGATGGTGCCCCGCAGGACGGGATACGCCGTTTCCAGCGCATCGATCACCGCGCGCTGGGTGGCGGCGCCCTGGACCTCGACAGTCTGCTCCCGGTCGATGCGCGCGAGGGCGGCCAGCGGCTGCGGCAGGACGACACGGACCATGGCTCGCATTACGCTGCCCCGCAAACGGGAGCTCACGGCAGGGTCTGGACCTCCACCGACAGGACTGCCGGCAGGTCGCGCACGATGGGCATCCAGGTGTCCCCGGCGTCGGGGGAGACATAGACCTGCCCGCCGGTCGTGCCGAAGTAGACGCCGCACGGGTCGAGCGTATCGACAGTCATCGCGTCCCGAAGGACGTTGACGTAGCAGTCGCGCTGCGGCAGCCCTTCGGTCAGCGCCTCCCACTCGTCGCCGCCGGTGCGGCTGCGGTAGACGCGCAGGCGGCCATCCGGCGGGTAGTGCTCGGAGTCGCTCTTGATCGGGACGACGTAGACGGTGTCCGGCTCGTGGGCGTGGACCTCTACGGGGAAGCCGAAATCGGACGGGAGGTTGCCGCTGATCTCGCGCCACGACTCGCCGGCGTCGTCGCTGCGCATGACGTCCCAGTGCTTCTGCATGAACAGCACGTCGGGCCGCGCCGGGTGCATGGCGAGGCGGTGCACACAGTGGCCCACCTCTGCGTCCGGCTCGGGGAGAAACCCCTCGGACTGCAGCCCGCGGTTCACCGGCCGCCACGATTCCCCGGCGTCGTCGCTGCGGAATGCGCCGGCGGCGGAGATGGCGGTGTAGAGGCGTTTCGGATCGTTCGGCGCCAGCAGGACGGTGTGCAGGCAGAGACCGCCCGCGCCCGGCTGCCACTGCGGCCCGGTCGGATGGCGGCGCAACCCGGAGACCTCCCCCCAGGACTTGCCGCCGTCGGTCGAGCGGAACAGGGCGGCGTCCTCGACCCCGGCGTACACCGTGTCGGGATCCGACGGCGACGGCTCCACGTGCCAGACGCGCTTGAACTCCCACGGGTGCGGGGTGCCGTCGTACCAGAGGTGCGTGCCCGTCTCTCCCTCGTAGGCGAAGTCGTTGCCGACGGCGTTCCACGTTCGGCCGCCGTCGTCGGAACGCTGGACCACCTGTCCGAACCAGTCGGTGTGCTGGGCTGCATAGATCCGGTTGGGGTCGGCCGGGGATCCCTTCACGTGGAAGACCTCCCAACCCGGGAAGTGCGGTCCGGCGACCTCCCAATTCCTGCGCGCCCCGTCCGAAGTCAGGACGAACGCTCCCTTGCGGGTGCCCGCCAGCACCCTCACGCTGCTCATCGAAGCTCTGCCTTTCCGCCGGCTGCGGGGCCCTGCCCTGGCGTCCGAGAGCCGACTGCCGATAGGACGGGTGCCCAGCGCGCAGTGTTCCCTGGCATGTGCGCGCTGCGCCGCCGGATGCGCCGGCCGATCCCGGTCAGCCGAAGATGCCGAAGATCGCCTGATCGGTGGGGCCGCACGAGATCCCGCACGCCGCGCCCTCTGCCGCGTCGTCGTTCAGTCGAGCCACCGCATGCGGAAGCCAAGGCTCTCGTAGAGTCCGCGCGCGCGCTTTCGAAGTTCGTCATCGAACTTCCGCACGCTGGCGGATCGACGGAACGACACGCACTGGAGGCGGCCCAGAAGTAGCACCTCGAACGCGCACGACTCCAGGAAGGGCACCGTCTTCGTGTACCCGCAGACCGCCAACGCGCCCGTGCGGCTCAGGAATCGATTCAACTTCTGCTCACTCGCCGCCAAGGTGCTGCAGGCCCCGAAGTGTATGAGTCGCCCCGCGCAAGTCCCGTCACCGAGCAGAGCCTCGAGATCCTTCAGCGTGACTGACTGCTGTCCGACGGTGATCTCGCCAGGGCCCCCGTGAAAGCCCAGGTAGAGGATCGGATACTTGCCGAAAGATCCCCCCACCCACTTCGGCAGGAAGAACTCAAACTCTTCGCGGGTCGCGCAGTCGTGGTGCAGGTAAGGCACCGCGAGATCTTTCAACTTCTCCAGCAAGCGCAGCACCGGCTCGACGGTGGTCGGATCCGTGACCCTCCCTCCCCAGGCCGGTTCCTCGAGGCAGAAGATCCCCTTCGTCTGATCCTTCTTCTTTGCCATCCTGCGGTTCGCTTCGTGAGAACGGTGCCGGCGGACGGCGGGTTACCTGTACGCACCCCGCCGCTCGCCCGGCTCGGCCGTGGTTCAGTCGACGATCGCCTGGTAGGCGAGGTTCCGCGAGATCCCCTGCACCTCGCGGACCGCGGTGCCGCGATGCTGAATCATTCCGACGAACGTCAGGTCGGTCTTCGGATCGATCCAGAACCAGGTGCCGGCGGCGCCGCCCCAGTAGTACGACCCCCTGGCGTAGGGCTCGCCGGCGGTGGCCGGATCGTGCACGGTGGCGAAGTCGAGGCCGAAGCCCTGGCCGGGCCGCATGGTCTCCAACGCCTCGGGAGAGAGGAAGTTGGTGTGCATCAGTTCGACGGTGCGCGGGGCCAGCAGCCGCACGCCGTCCAGCTCACCGCCGTTGAGGAGCATCTGCGTGAACCGCAGGTAGTCGTCGGCCGTGCCCCAGAGGCCGCCGCCGCCCGAAGGCCCCGCCGGCATCTCGGTGCGCGTCGGACCCATGTCGAAGCGCTCGAGGCCGCCGTCGTCGCCCTCTCCGTAGATGAGGGCCACGCGGTCCAGCTTCTCCTCGGGCACGTAGAACGCGGTGTCGACCATGCCGAGCGGGTCGAAGATCCGCTCCTGCAGGAACTCGGGGAACGGCTGCCCGGAAAGCTTCTCGACCAGGTAGCCCTGCACGTCCACCCCGATGCTGTAGTACCAGCGTGTCCCGGGCTGGGCCAGCAGCGGCAGGTTCGAAAGCTTGTCGATCATCGCCTGCAGCGGCTCGTCGGCGTTGAGCACCCGCTGGTCGCGGTAGAGCCGGTCGACGTGGTTCGCCGTCCCGAGGCCGTAGCCGAGCCCGCCGGCGTGCGACATCAGCTCCGCCATCGTCATCGGCCGCTCGGCGTCCACCAGCCGCGGCTCGCCGTTGGCCCGGTTTCCGTCGTGCACCTTCAGATCGGCGAAACCGGGAATGTAGCCGGAGACCGGGTCGTTCAGGCGCCACTTGCCCTCCTCGTAGAGCATCATCAGCGCCACGCCGGTGATCGGCTTCGTCATCGAATAGATGCGGAAGATGGAGTCGCGTTCCATCGGTGCGCCGCTCTCGATGTCCTGGACGCCGGCAACGTGGACGTGGACGAGCTTGCCGCCGCGGGCCATCAGCGTGACCACGCCGGCCAGCTCGCCGTCGTCGACCATCCCCTGCATCCCGGCCACGAGCCGTTCGAGCCGCTTGGCGGAGACGCCGACGGCGGCGGGGTCGACCACTTCCAGATCGCGCGCCGCCGTTCGTTCCGCCGCGGCCGGCGCCGCCATGTGTGCCGCCCCGGCCGGCGCCGCCACCGTCCGCCCGGCGGCTGTCGCCGCAACGGACGTAACGGAAGAGAGGCCGCTGAAGAGGACGCCAGCCGCCGCCAACGCCACGAGGAGATACGCCAACCGCCAACGGGTCACTGCTTCTCGCACGATGTCACCTCTGCTGTTTCCGTCACGCCGTGTCCGACACGCCATCTCCGACACGCCGTCTCCGTCACGCCGTCTCCGTCGCGCCGTCTCCGTCACACCGGCTCCGTCCAGGCCGGTTGCGACACGCCGTCTCCGTCACGCCGTCTCCGTCCACGCCGGTTGCGACACACCGGCTCCGTCCACGCCGGTTGCGTCACACCGGCTCCGTCCACGCCGGTTGCGACACGCCGTCTCCGTGCACGCGAGTTTCGACGCGCCGTCTCCGCACGCCGTTCTCCGTCACGTCGCGGTGAATCCTCCGTCACCAGGCGCTCAGTCGACTATCGCCTGGTAGACCCAGTTGCGCGACAGCCCGTGCACTCGGCCCTGCGCTTCGCCCCGGTGCTGGATCATCCCGACGAACGCGAGGTCGAGGGCCGGATCGATCCAGAACCACGTGCCGTCGATGCCGAGCCAGTAGTAGGCGCCGGGCGCGTGCGGCTCTCCGGCGGCCGCCGGGTCCTCGTAGATCATGAAGTCCATGCCGAAGCCCATGCCGGGCCGCATGTTGGCCGTCGCCTCGGCCGACATGTGGTTGGTGTGCATCATCTCGACGGTGCGCGAACCCAGCAGTCGCACGCCGTCGAGCTCGCCGCCGTTGAGCAGCATCTGCGTGAAGCGCAGGTAGTCGTCGGCGGTCCCGAACAGGCCGCCGCCGCCGGACGGTCCGGACGGCGGCCGGGTGAACGGCTCGCCGCGCGAGTCGAGCACGAGCTCGCCGTTCTCGCCGGCGGTGTGCCGCACGGCCACGCGGGGGAGGCGCGACCCGGGCACGTAGAACGCGGTGTCGACCATGCCGAGCGGCTGGAAGATGCGCAGGTCGAGGAAATCGCCGAGCGGCTCCCCGGACAGCTTCTCCACCAGGTAGCCCTGCACGTCGACGGCCACGCTGTAGATCCAGCGCGTGCCCGGCTGGGCCAGCAGCGGGATGGTCGCGAGCTTGTCGATCATCGCCGAGAGCGGCTCCAGCGGGCTCAGCACCCGCTTCTCCAGGAACAGCCGGTTGACCGGGTGCCGCGGATTCAGCACGTAGCCGAGCCCGGCGGTGTGGGTCATCAGCTCGCGCATCGTCATCTCGTGGTCGGCGTCGACGAGCTTCATCGATCCGTCGTCGTTCTCACCCGCGTAGACCTTCAGACCGGCCAGCTCGGGGATGTAGCGGGAGACCGGGTCGTTGAGGCGCCACTTGCCCTCTTCGTAGAGCATCATCATGGCGACGCCGGTGACCGGCTTGGTCATGGAGAAGATACGGAAGATGGAGTCGCGGGCCATCGGGCGGCCGCTCTCGATGTCCTGCACGCCGGCCACGTCGACGAACGCGATCTTGCCGTGGCGCGCCAGCAGCGCCACCACGCCGGCCAGCTCGCCGGCGTCGACCAGGGCCTGCAGTCCGGAGTCGAGCCGCTCCAGGCGCTCGGCCGAAAGCCCGACCTCGGCCGGGTCGACGGTTTCGAGGACTGCGGCGGCGGTCGTTGCGCCGCTCACGCGCTCGGCGACGAGCGGCTGCGTGGAGAACGTCGCGGCGATCAGAACGAGCGCCATGAGAGCCGCGGCGAGCGGAGCAAAACGCCAGGGTCTGGCTGAGATCACGGAATACCTCCTGAGGGAGACCTGCGAGTATCGACTGATTCTAACGGCATCGCGCGCGCCGGCTCCGGAACCGCGGCTGCCATGGTCGGCGTCCGTTCCCGGCGGGGCAGCCTTCCGCCTGCGTCCGTTAAGGGCGGGGCAGCTTTCCGCCTGCGTCCGTTACGGGCCGGCAGCCCGCCTGCGTCCGTTCCCGGCGGGGCAGTTTCTTGCCGCCCGCGCCCGTTCCCGCCGGCAACTCGTCGCCCGCGTCCGTTCCCGGCGGGCAGCTCTTCCGCCTGCGTCCGGAGCGACGCTCGATGGGCGCCGGGGCGGGTGGAGCGCCACCGGGTCCGACCGGGCGGAACGACGAATCCCGGTCCGGCCGCGACTATCATTCGCGGGTGAGGCACTCGGCCCGCGCCCGTACGTCCCGTCCCTGGCACCGACGTGCGGACGGAGGTGACGGCGGGCCCGACGACGTGAGGCACTCGGCCCCCGCCCGTACGTCCCGTCCCTGGTGTCGCTGGGGCCCGGTCGTCGCGCTGCTGCTGCTTGTGGCGCCGGCCGCCGCAGGTGCCCAGACCGAGTTCCACTACCAGTACGGGAAGTTCGTCAACCCGTTCTCGGGGCAGCATGCCTTCGCATCGGTCCTCACGGTGCAGCAGGCGTCGCGCTGGTCGCTCGGCGACAGCTTCTACTTCATCGACTTCACCGACGACGGCGGCGCGGACGGCTTCAACGAGAAAAGCTACTACGGTGAGTGGTATCCGACGCTGAGCCTCGGCCGCGTGTCGAAGCGGACGATCGGCGCCGGGCCGATCCGGGACGTCGCGATCGTCAGCGGCTTCAACTTCGGCAGCGACGCCAACATCTTCCGGTACGTGCCCGGCGGGCGGCTCTCGTGGAACGTGCCGGGGTTCTTCTTTCTGAACACCGACTTCGGCGCCGCCATCGACAAGGGCCGCGGCATTGCCGGGGGCGGGGCGCCGCGCACGGACACCAGCTTCGTGTTCGACGTCAACTGGGGCGCCGGGTTCGATGTCGGCAGCCACTCGTTCCTGTTCACCGGCCACACGAAGTTCATGGGCGCGACGACCAACGAGCTGGGCCACGCCGTGAAGGCCTCGCTCCTCGCCCAGCCGCAGTTCGGCTGGGACCTCGGCAAGGCGCTGACCGGGCACGCCAATCAGCTCTTTCTTGGCGTGGAGTACCAGTACTGGTGGAACAAGCTGGGGGTCGACGACGGCGACAACGTGGCGCAGTTGTGGGTGATGTGGCGGATGTGACTCACGCCGCGCCGCAGCACTTCGCTTCGCTTGCGTTCTGCGGCGCAGGCTCCTAGCCTTGGACCATGGTCGATCCGGCGGACACCGTGGCGTTCCTGCGGCGCCGCGAGGCCGCCCGCCAGCGCGAGCTGGACGCGCGTTTTCGCACGGCGTGGGTCGATTTCAATCGCATCGCGGCGATGATTGCGAGCGAGTTCGCGCCGCGCCGGATCTGGCAGTGGGGGTCGCTGCTGTACCGGTGGCGCTTCTCGAACCGTTCCGACATCGACATCGCGGTCGAAGGCCTCGGTTCCGCCGAGCGGTGGTTCCGGCTCCATGCACGCGCCGAGGCGCTGACGAGGCTTCCGCTGCACATCGTCGAGCTGGAGCGCGTCCAGCCGGAGTACGCGCATCTGATCCGCACGGCGGGTCGGCTGGTCCATGGCGTCCGCTGATCGCCTGGCGGCGCTGGCCGCCGAGCTCCGGTCGACCTTGCCCGTGCTCGACCGCATCGACCGCTTCCACGACGAGTTCCACCGCCGGCCGCACGCCTCCCGCCAGTCCGTCGAGAACGCGATCATCGTCAGCGACGTGATGGTGTCGTTCTACACGTGTCTGGAGACAGCCTTTCTGCGCATCAGTCAGTTCTTCGAGAACGCTCTCGATGACGCCCGCTGGCACGAGCAGCTCCTGCGGGCCATGACCTGGACGGTTCCCGGTGTTCGGGAGCGGGTCATCTCCGACGCCACCTGCGCCGCCCTCTCCGAGCTGCGCCGGTTCCGCCACTTCAAGCGCTACTACTTCGCGTTCGACTACGATTGGGAGCGATTGGAGCTGGTCAAATCGAAATACCTGGCCTGCCGCGGTCAGGTCCGCGCGGAGCTCGAGGCCTATGCGTCGTACGTCGAGCGTCTCGCCGAGGAGGCTCGCAAGGCCTGAGAGCCGTGGCGCAACCCCCTGATTTCGAGCGTCACGCGGGCGCCTCGCCTCCCTCCGTGCCACGCGGAGCTCCGCCACGGCCTGTCGAAGGCGGCACTCGAAAGGCGCCGGCGGCTGCTATCCTTTGTTCCAGTCGTCCGGGAGACCTGCGAACGCCGACCGACGCTTCGCCGACCCGGCTCCAAGGGAGGCTCCAATGTCCCGCATGAAGATCGACACGCGCCGCGTCGCCGCCGGCCTGCCTCTGCTGCTCCTGCCGCTCGCCGCCGCCTGCTCGTCGACACCGGAAGAGGCGCCGGCAACGAGCACCGCAACGGTGTTCGAGGGAGCGCGCGTGATCATCGGCGACGGCAGCGATCCCATCGAGAACGCCACGTTCGTGGTGGACGGGGACAGCTTCGTCGCGGTCGGCGCGACGGGCGAGGTCGAGGCGCCGGAGGGTGCGGCCACGGTCGATCTGAGCGGCCGGACCGTCATCCCGGCCCTGATCGACACGCACGTGCACTTCTCGACCGAGCGCGAGGCGCTCATCGAGGATCTGCAGCGGAAGGCCTACTACGGGGTCGGCGCCGCCATGAGTCTCGGGCGGGACGTCGGCGAGGACGTGTACCAGGTCCGCGCGGAGACCATCCCCGGCGTGCCGCGCTACCGGCACGCCGGCCGGGGGATCACGACGCCGGAGCCTGGACGCACGGACATCCCCTACTGGGTCGAGACCGAGGAGGAGGCGCGGGCGGCGGTGCGGGAGCTCGCCGAGCTGGAGGTCGACATCGTCAAGATCTGGGTCGACGACCGCGGCGGGCAGTTCGAGAAGATGTCGCCGGCGCTGTACACCGCGATCATCGACGAGGCGCATCAGCACGGGCTGCGGGTCACCGCCCACATCTTCGCCCTGGAGGATGCCAAGGGCCTGCTGCGCGCGGGGATCGACGCGTTCGCCCACGGCGTCCGTGACCAGGACGTCGACGACGAGTTCGTCGAGCTCGTCCGGGAGCGCCCGGACGTCGTGCTCGTGCCGAACCTGGGGGGCCGCGGCGTCGCCGAGGACCTGGGCTGGCTGAGCGGGACCATCCCGCCCGATGACCTGGAGGCTCTGCAGGCCAACTTCGTCGACCGGCCGGAGGCGCAGGAGAGCTTCGGCATCCAGGCGCGCAACCTGGCGCGGCTCAACGACGAGGGGATGCGCGTCGCCTTCGGCACCGACGGCAACGCGGGGTGGAGCCCGCACCTGGAGATGGCCGACATGGTGGCGTCCGGCATGACGCCGCACGAGGTCATCGTCGCCGCCACCGGCACCTCCGCCGAGTTCATGGAGCTGGACGACGCCGGCACCGTGGAGGCGGGCAAGAGCGCCGACTTCGTGGTGCTGGAGGCGAACCCGCTGGACGACATCGCGAACACGCGGCGCATCGAGTCGGTGTACCTCCGCGGCGAGGCGGTCGATCGGGCCGCGCTGAGCGAGCGCTGGCTGGGCGGCGGCACGCAGTAGAGACGCGCGGCGTGCGCGTCGACACCGCTATTCCGCCTGCGCTTTCCTTTCGGTTTCGGGTTTCGTCCCGATGTCCGGAGGGACCGCCGGTAGAATGGACTGAGGGCGTTCGGTCCGGCTACACGTGCGGGCGGTTCGGAACGCCCAATCGCTCCGCCCATCACGCTCCGAACCGGCGATATCAGTGTCGACACGGGAGCGCATCGATGACTACGAAGCTCTTGCCGCCGGCTGTCATTCTGACCCTGATCCTCGCCTCGCCGATCGCGCCGCGGGCTCAGGCGCCGGACGTCACCGATGCCGTGCCGTTGAGCGTGGAGGTGACGATCTCGCGCTACCAGGGCGACGAATCGGTCAGCAGTCGACCGTATGTTCTCGCCGTGACTGCCGGAGTAGGGCAGAGCGGCCTGGAATTGAACGATCGGGTTCCTGTGCCGGTCGGCCAGGCCACCACTGGTCCCGATGGTGTGCCCCGCCCCGTGTCGTTCAACTACGAGACGTTGAGTACGCAGATCTCATGCTTTGCGCGCACCCGGGGCGACGGCCGGTTCGAGGTCAGCGTCCAAGTCCACGAATCGTCTGTCGGCGGCGACCGGACCACTGCCGATGCGTCCCTGATGTCGTATCCGGCCGTCTTTCGTTCGTTCGACTCCGACAACACCCTGGTCTTGCGCGACGGGCAGACGCGGCAGTACGTTGCGGCGGCTGACCCCGTCAGCGGCGCGACGATCCGGGTCGACGTCACGTTGACCGTGCTGGATTAGCAGTTGCTCCGGCGGCGAATCCGTCAGGGCGCGACGACCCTCATCCGGGCAGCAGGTCGAGGAACGCTTCGAGCGGTAGCGCCTCGACTCCGTCCAGGGTCTGGCGCCGCGGGCCACCTGGCGCGGTCCGAGCAGGAGGACGCTTCGCGGTGACGAGCGCAGGACGCTCGCAAGCAGTCGTTTGTACATCGCAGGTAAAATAGCGGCTATTTTACCCACGAACAAGAAGAACTGGTCGGGACCGTGCAGGTCCGTGGCGCCCGTTGTCGGGATGCGGTCCGCCCCATGGCCGGCTCCGTCAGCACTGACGAGCCGCGCCGCCGGGGGATGCCGACTTGTCCGGCTGCCCACAACCGCATGGAGGACGACAGCAGCAACAAGCCCGCCGCCGAGGATGCCGACGGACCTCAGTCGTCGGGAAACGCCGCCCGTGTCGTGGCCGGCTCCATCACGCGCGCGCTCAGGGCGCTGGAGATGGCCATCACGATGAAGAACGCGGCCCAGCGGGGGTGCGTGGGGGCGATGGTTGCCGCGACGGACAGCAGCAGCACCGCGAACGCGGTGTCGAGCAGGCGCTTCCACAGCGCCGACGCGCGGCGCTGGGCAGCGAGCTGGGCGGGGTAGACCCGCGCCGTGAACCAGAGGTGCAGTCGCAGGTTCACGACGGCGCCGATCACCGCGACCGCGGTCATGAACGTCACGAGTCCCCACGGCGCGGGCAGCCATTCTCGCGCCCGCCATACGGGATACAGCATCAGGGCGTAGACGACGCTCACCGCCAACTGATGGAACTGCCACCACCAGCGCAGGTTGCCGGTGGCACTTTCCCTTTCGGCACCGGCGGGCGCCCGCGTCGGCGGGAGATCTGCGGCCGGCACCGTGCTGTCGTTCGGCGCGGCGCCACCCGCGGACGTTGCGTCCGAAGGCGGCAGCGGGCTCTGCCGTGCTGCTTGCGCGGACGTGAGCCCGGGAGATGTTCGGGCGGCCTTCGCTGACGTCGCCGCGCCGGGCGTCCCGGTCGCCCCGCCGTCCCCGGCCGCCGCTCCCGCCGCAGCGGTTCCCGCGCCCCCGCGCGCCGGTTCCGAGTCCTTCGGCGAGTGGTCAACGGCATCGGCGGCCACCACGTCCACGACATTCCGTGCCGCCTCGAGTGCGCTGACCAGCGCGGCGGTCGCCCGGTAGCGGTCGCGCGGCGCCTTGGCAAGGCACCTCGTGACGACCCGAAAAAGCAGCTCGGGACACTCCGGGCGGGCAGGGCCGGGACCGGCGGGCTCGGTCTCGAGGATCCGTGCAACCGTGGTGATGTCGTCCGTGCCTTCGAACGGGTGCTCGCCGGTGATCAGCTCGTAGAGCAGCACCCCGAACGAGAATTGGTCGGCGCGCGCGTCGACCGGGTCGCCTCGCAGCACCTCTGGCGCCATGTAGCCCGGCGTGCCGGGCAGGGCGCCGGGGCGGGTCAATGTCCCGGCGTCCCCGACGACGGCGCCCGGCTCGAACCGCGCAAGACCGAAATCGACCACCTTGATCCCGCCGTCGGGCGTGTGCAGCACGTTCTCCGGCTTGAGGTCGCGGTGCAGCACGCCGTGCGCGTGGGCCGCGGCCAGCGCCCGCGCGACGTCGAGGGCGATGGAGACGACCTCGTGAATAGCCATCCGACCCGCGCGCAGCTTCAGGGTGGCGCGCAGCGTGCGGCCCGGGACGTACTCCTGCACGAGACAGAGCTGCCCGTCGAACTCCTCGAGCGCGAAGACGGTCGCGATGCCGGGATGCGAGAGCGCCCCGGCGGCCATCGCCTCGCGCCGCAGCCGGGCGCGCATCCGGTCGTCGTGGGTGAGCGCCGGAGGCAGGGCCTTGATGGCCACGGGCCGCCGCAGGCGCGTGTCGTGGCCGAGGTAGACGACCCCCATCCCGCCGCGTCCGAGGAGGCCGGTCACCTCGTAGGGGCCGAGCCGCCGTCCGATCAGCGGATCGTCTGCGCCGGTCAGGAGCAGGCCGGGATCCGCCTCCACCGCCGGCCGGTCGACGACGCCGGGCCCGCTGTGCATCTGCAGCAGCGACAGCACCTCGGTGCGCAGGGCCTGGTCGCCGGCGCACGCCTTGTCGATGAACGCTTCTCGATCGTCGGCCTCGCGCTGGAGCGCCGCATGGAACAGCTCGTTGATCCGGCGCCAGCGCTCAGCGTCCATCGGGGTCGCCCCGCGTAATCTCGCGCTGCAACCACGCGCGGGCCACCGCCCAGTGCCGCTTGACAGTCGCCGGGGAAACGCCGAGCGCCGCGGCCGACTCCTCGATGGTCAAGCCGCCGAAGAACCGCAGCTCCACCAGCCGGGCCTGCTCCGCGTCGATGGCGGCCAGCTTGTGCAGCGCCTCGTCGATCGCCAGCACGTCCACCGAGCGGTTGTGGTCCGCGATTAGTCCTTCGTCCAGCGTGACGCGATCGACGTTGCCGCCCCGTTTCTGCGCGGCGCGCGCGCGCGCCGCCTCGATCAGGATCTGCCGCATCGCGACCGCGGCGATACCGATCACCTGGGCGCGCGTCCGCCAGTCCTGCTTCCGATCCTTGAGCAGCCGGAGATAGGCCTCGTTGACGAGCGCGGTCGGCTGCAGGGTGTACGCCCGCCGCTCGCGGCCGAGGTACCCGCGGGCCAGCCGTCGCAGCTCGTCGTAGACGAGCGGCATCAACTCGGCGAGCGCGGCGCCGTCCTGCCGGCTGGCGCGCTCGGCCAGCTCGCCCACGCGGTCACCCGCCGTGTCGGGCGGGCCGGCGCCGTCAGCCGGCAGCACGGGCCCCGCCGGCGCCGTCACCTGCCGCGATCCCGCCGTATCGGGCGGGCCGGCGCCGTCAGCCGGCTCGCCCACGGGATCGCTGGCCGGCTCGCTCGCGCGGTCGCGGGTGGAATCACTCATTCTACAGAGACGGCCCCCGCGGCGCCGCGCGCACGGGACGCGCCGCGACCACGGGACGCGCCGCCGGCTTCACGGCCCCACGGCTCCCGGCAGGAAGGGTGGTGCCGGCTGCACGGTAGCGCCTTCTTCCACCTCCAGGCGCCAGTCCTCGAGCGCCTCGCCCATCGCCGCCACGCGATCCGGCTCGTCCGCGGCCAGGTTCGTCGTCTCGCCCGGGTCGTCGTCCAGGTTGTAGAGCCCGAGCTCCGGTCCCTCGGGACCGTTGACGATGAGCTTCCAGGGGCCCTGCCGCATGGCCCGTTGCTCGACCGGCCGGCGGGCCTGCTGGTAGGCCCAGAACAGCGGGCGGTCGTCCGGGGCGGCGCCGCCGAGCAGGTGCGGCAGCAGGCTGACGCCGTCGAGGGGGCGATCCTCCGGCGGCAGGATGTCCGCGACGTCCAGCACGGTGGCGGCCAGGTCGATGCTCGTCATGGTGGCGCCGGTCGTTCCTGCCGCGGCGATGACGCCGGGCCACCACGCCAGGGCCGGGACGCGGTGCCCGCCCTCCCACAGGCTGGCCTTGAATCCGCGCAGCGGCCCGTTCGAGCCGGCCGCGGTGGCGCCGTTGTCCGACAGGAAGAAGACGAACGTCCGCTCGGCCAGCTCCAGCCGCCGGAGCGCGCCCAGGATCGCGCCGATGCCGGAATCCATCTCCTCGACCATCTCGCGGTAGGCGCGGCGCACCTGCTCGGGCTCGCGGGTCTCCGGAATCTGTTCGCCGACGACCCGGAAGGCGGCGTCGTTCGGACCCTGGTAGGGGAAGTGCGGCGCCTCGTGGGCGACGTAGAGGAAGAAGGGTCGATCGGAGTCCGCCTGTTCCTCGATGAAGGCGACCGCGTGGTCGTTGATCAGGTGCGTGACGTAGCCCGGCTCCTCGCGGTTGGTCTCGCCGTCCCACCAGTCGTGGTTGCCGAAGCCGTCGACGTGCGAGAAGTAGTCGACGTTGCCGGAGACGTAGCCGCGGAAGACGTCGAAGCCGTGCCGCAGCGGGTTCGTCTCGACCTCGTAGCCGAGGTGCCACTTGCCGACGATGCCGGTCGCGTAGCCTTCCGCCTGCATGCGCTCGGCGATGGTCGTCTCCCGCGGCTGCAAGCCGTGGTGACGGTTCCAGGCCGGGTTCGCGTAGATCACGTTGGGAATGCCGGCCCGCTGCTGGTAGCGGCCGGTCAGCAGTCCCGCGCGGGTCGGGGAGCAGACCGCGCCGCTCGAATGGAAGTCGGTGAACCGGACCCCCTCGGCCGCCATCGCGTCGAGGGCCGGCGTCTCGATCCAGCCGTCGTAGGCGGAGATGTCACCGTAGCCGAGATCGTCGGCCATGATGACGACGATGTTCGGACGCGGGCGGGCGGGGATTGTGGGCCGGTCGTCGGCCGCCGAGTCGGTTGCCGACCCGCAGGCGGCGGCGAGCACGGCGGCGGCCAGCGCCGCGCCGACGGCCAGGAGCTTGCGCCGCAGAACGCAGCGAAGCGGAGTTCCGGGGCGCAGGGTCATGGCAGGACGGGATGGGCCGAAACTGGGAGCCTGCGAGGCGTTTCGGGGCGCCAGGCGCCGAAGGCGTGCGAGGCTGCTCATGGAACCGCCATCTTACTACCCGCGCCGCGAGCGGACCGTCGGGCCGACCACCGCCGGCCCGAATCCGTGTCGGAAGTCGGTGCCGCCGAAGACTGCAGACGACGCGGATCGGTGCTACGCTGGATTCATGAGCGACGACAGGGCGCCCGCGTCGGGAAGCGCCGCCATGGCCGGCGACACGAGAGCAATCGTCAGAAGCATCATCGGCACGGGAATCGGCCTCGCCACCCTGCTGCTGATGCTGATCGGCCTGATGGTCCAACAGAACGCCGCCATGAACGCGCGGATCGACGACGTGAACACCGGCATGAACGCGCGGATCGACGACGTGAACGCTCGCATCGACGACGTGAACACCAGCGTGAACGCTCGCATCGACGACGTGAACACCAGCGTGAACGCCCGCATCGACGACCTGCGGAGCGAGATGAACCGTCGTTTCGACGACCTGCAGCAAGACATCCGTGAACTGCGGACCCTCGTCATCGAAGCCCTCAGACGCACCGAGCCGGCCGGTTGAAGGTCCGGCTTCGTCTCCGTTCGCAACCGTCCAACCTTTCCTTGACGCTTCGCCGCGGTCGCGATGTCGCCCGGTAGCCTGTGGACGGGCGATGACTACGATGCGGCGGACGTCGGAGACTCAACCCCGTCGGCGCCGTCGGGCGGCTGCGGTCCCCGCGGATCGAAGGCGAGGCACCTGAAGTAGCGCTCTATCCTCCTGTAATCTCCGTCCGAGCCGAAGAACTGGTCGAGTCTGTCGCGAAGCAACTTCACCGTTTTCTCGAACGGGCCGGAAAGCTCGTCGCCCTTCAACAGGCTGTGTCGATAGATGACGCGGTGTTCCGGAACCATGGGATATCTCTTCTGTCTGTCCGGATCGATCGGCGTGTCCTGGAGAAAGCTCCAGATCTCCTGCATTCTCGGGTTCCTCGGGTTCCGTTCCAGCGGTGTGCCGAGTTCCAGGGTCACCTTGCGAGGCTCGAAGGTGAACCACCACCAGGCGCAATCGCCGATGCCCAGTTTCCCGCCAGACGGCGTCTCCCACCAGTGCAGCCATCCCGAGCCCCTGTAACCGCCACGTCCTGACGCTTTTCTGATGCCGGCCCCGACCTTTTTGCTCAGCGTCAGGTACTCTGCAACTCTCTCTCTCAGTTCGAACGGCCTTCCTTCGAAGTACTCCAGCCATCGTTCGATGGTAGCCCTGTGCGGTTCGTCCACCTGGTCCAGCAGAGCCCGTTCTCCCTGCAGTTTCTCTTCCTGCAGTCTCGCGAGGACCCGCGGATGATCGTTCTGGAGTCGCTCGGCGAGATCGTCTCCGGCGTAGATCAGCTTCTCCTCGATGACGTCGAGGTATCGCTTCACGAAGGCTCGGACGTGGCCGTCCGCAAAGTTCTCGCGGTCGTCCAGCAGGGACTGGATGATCTCGCCCACGCCTGCCCAACTCAAGGGCATGATGCCGCGCATTGTCGCGCTCTCATCGCTTCCTTCCGGTGCGCTCGAAGTGGTGAGCAGAGCGCCGGGAAAGTAGTCGTACAGGCCCTTGTACTTCTTGCCGAGTGCTTCCCGTTGTTCCTCCACTTGCCGTTCGGACTCGGGCTGGTACCGCCCGACCTTGTTCTCGATGATGAGCAGCACTTTTTCCGCCTTGAAGCCGACGGTGACGTCGGCGAACCAGCCGTCGTGATTGTCCTCTCTCCTGACCTCGACGTTGTCCTTGTCGTCGAAACCGGTCAGGCGCCGGAGCGGCGGGACCGAGTGTCGACGCGTCAGGTGCTCGACGAGCGCGCGCAGGAATCGGCCGCCGATCCCGTGTGTTCCGTCCGGCTGAAGCAGCCACGCCAGGACGTTGCTGTGGCGTATTTCCAGGTCTGCGACTTGCAGGACTTCGAACGGATTGAACGGCCTTGCATGCAGTCCGTTGTGGTAGCGGCGGAATTCACGAGACTCGATCAGCGCCTTCAGTTCCGGCTCCATCGTTCATTCCTCCAGCCCGCATTCCTTGAGCGGCCGGGACGGACGGGCTCCCACGCCGCGTCATTCACTGACGCGGACCCGCCTGAGCGGCGGGCACTCATCGGAACAGGTTTCCGCCCCCCGGCAACGGGCCGTCGCTCTGAGCGGCGATGCGGCATGATGCGGCCGATGTCCGGGGGGCGCCAAGCCGGCGGCGGGGGCCGGTCGCCGGCTGCCGGTTCGGATCCCGCTCCGCAGGCGGGCGCGGCGCCGGACGAACGCGAGTTCCTTCATGGAACCGCCATCCTACCCCGAGTTCTCGGAGCAGCGGATACCGCGCAATTGCGGCCGCCATCCGGGCGGCAACGTGACGTCCACCGCGCGTGGTTCGCGAGCCCCGGACATCGGTCTATAACGTGTCGTCATGAAGAAAGTCCAGCCGCACCACAAGATGGCGCTACCGACCAGCCCCACGTCTCGTGGGGCGCTGGCGCAGCTCGGGGAAAAAGGGTACGCGGATCGCTACCGCGCCCGGGGCGAGCCGATCCATCCGGTGGCGGTGGAGTTCAGCCGCGCGACGCGCAACGTCGTGGCGTTCGCGGCGGAGCGCGCCTGAGGGCGCGATCGGCGGCGCCGAGGGGCTGACCGGCGGCGCCGGCGGCCGACTGGCGATGCGTTATGATGCACGGGCGGATCGAAGGTGAGCGCGGCCTGCCGGCGCCGGCGGGCGGGCGCCCCCGCCAGAGGGAATGAGGGAGTAGAGACATGAGCAGATTCACACGGCTCGGACTCGCGTTGCTCGGACTCGCAGTGCTCGCCGCCGTCAGTCTCCCGGCGCAGTCGGGCGACGTCTACACGCCGAAGCGGATCAACAAGGTGATCGAGCTGTTCGAGCAGGACCAGCCGGTCTACTACACGCAGGTCAACGGGGGCGGCTACGAGGAGGGCGTGCGCCTGGCGCAGACCTGGGCCGACTACATCACTTACAACATGGAGCACAGCCCGTTCAACATGGACGCCCTGCGCGGGTTCATGCAGGGGCTCGTCGACGGCGGGCCGACCAAGAGCGGCCACCGCACGCCCACCGTCGTCGCCGTGCTGCCGTTGGGCGGCATCAACGAGCAGGTGATGTGGGGCAACTACTGGATGGTCGAGCAGGTGCTCGGCTCCGGCGTCCACGGGGTGCTGCTGGCGCACGCGCGCACGCCCGAGGTGGTCCGCATTCTCGTGCAGTCGTCGCGCTATCCGCACGCGCCGAAGACCGAGGGCATCGGCGAGGGGCTCCGCGGCAGCGGGGGCCAGGGCTTCGCGGCGCGCATCTGGGGCGTGTCGAACCAGGAGTACCAGCGGCTGGCCGACCCGTGGCCGTTGAACCCCAACGGCGAGATCCTGGTCGGTCTCAAGATTGAGGATCGGCACGCGCTCGAGAACGCGGAGGAGAGCGTGGCGGTGCCGGGCGTCGGGTTCGCCGAGTGGGGGCCGGGCGACATGTCGATGTCGTACAACGTCCAGCGCGCCGAGATGCCGCAGGTGCTCGTCGACGCGCGGGCACGGGTCTTCGCCGCGACGAAGGCGGCGGGCGTGGCGTTCCTCAACGGGATGAACGGCGACAACATCATCGCCATGATCGACGAGGGCGTGCTGATCGGCTCCGGTCCGGGTCCCGAGGCGGCGGATCGCGGGCGTCGCCACACCAACCGGCAGATGCCCTGGTAACGTGCGCTGCGGGCGGCCCGGGTCCACGCCCCGCGCGGGTCCCGGGCCGCCGCGGCCTCGGCCTTCCCTGACCCGTGCTGGAGCCCGTGGCGAAAGGCCCCGCTGCATTCGAACGGTGATGCATCCGCGTGGACTACGTTGCTCCTCGGTTGAATATGCCCAATGTGCTTCCTCGTCGCGCCTTGCCACACCGGCGCCTCGCCGCTCTCGGCGTCCCGCAGGGTTCCGCCACGGACTGCTGGGAGTTTCCGCCGCATTCGATGAGACGACGACTCCCTCTCGCTCGACGTCGTCTGCGCCCGCCCGATGCCCCGTGGCGCGGATTCCTGGTCGAGCGTCGTCTGCGCCCGCACCATTTCCTGCGGCGCAGACTTCTGGCGCTCCTGCTGGCGTGCGTCGTGGCGGCTTGTGATTCCGGGCCGGCTGCGACGGATGGGCCGGCCGACGATCCCGCGCGGCGCGACCTGCACTCGTACGCCAACAGCGACGAGATTCGGGTGACCCACGTCGAGCTCGACCTGGAGGTGCGGTTCGACGAACGCCGCCTGCGCGGGTCGGCGATGCTGTCGTTCGACCGCCTGCAGGAGGGCGCGGACGTGCTGGTGCTCGACACGCGCGATCTGACGATCACCGCCGTCGAGAGCTGGTCGCCCAATGGCGGCTTCGACGCCGCCACCTGGTCGCTGGCCGAGGCCGAGGGCGTGCTGGGAGCCGCGCTCACCGTGGTCCTGCCCCCGCAGGCGACGCGCGCCCGGGTGACCTACGAGACGAGCCCGGAGGCTTCGGGGCTGCAGTGGCTGACCCCGGCGCAGACCGCCGGCGGGGAGCATCCCTTCATGTTCACGCAGTCGCAGGCGATCCACGCGCGGAGCTGGATCCCGCTGCAGGACAGTCCGGCCGTGCGGGTGACCTACGGCGCCCGCGTCCGGACGCCCGGGGGACTGCGCGCGGTGATGAGCGCCGCCAACGATCCGGACGCGCCGGCCGACGGCGACTACCGCTTCGACATGCCGCAGCCGATCCCCTCCTACCTGATCGCGCTGGCCGCCGGCGATCTCGCGTTCCGTTCCCTCGGCGAGCGGACCGGCGTCTACGCCGAGCCGTCCGTCGTGGAGGCCGCCGCGGCGGAGTTCGTCGACACCGAGTCGATGATGGCGGCGACCGAGCGGCTCTACGGTCCCTACCGCTGGGAGCGCTACGACCTGCTCGTGCTGCCGCCCAGCTTTCCGTTCGGCGGCATGGAGAATCCGCGGCTGACCTTCGCGACGCCGACGATCCTGGCCGGCGACCGGAGCCTCGTCTCGCTGGTGGCCCACGAGCTGGCGCACTCGTGGTCCGGGAACCTCGTGACCAATGCCACCTGGCGCGATTTCTGGTTGAACGAGGGGTTCACGGTGTACCTGGAGCGCCGTATCGTGGAGGAGGTGTACGGGGCGGAACGCGAGACGATGGAGGCCGTGCTCGGGCTGCAGGCGCTGCACGCCGACCTGGAGCGGCTCGACGACCCGGACGAAGTCCTCCACGTCGATCTCGCCGGCCGCGATCCCGACGCCGGGATGACGCAGGTGCCCTACGAGAAAGGGGCGCTGTTCCTCCGCCACCTCGAGGAGGCGGCCGGCCGCGAGCGGTTCGACGCGTTCCTGCGGGGCTACTTCGATCACTTCGCGTTCCGGAGCATCACGACGGCCGACTTTCTGGCTTACGCGGCCGAGCACCTTCTCGACGACGAGACGCTAGCCGGCACGGTGCCGGTGGAGGAGTGGGTCCGCGCCCCGGGTCTGCCCGCCGGTGCGCCGCAGCCGGTGTCCGCGGCGTTCGACGTTGTCGAGACGGCGGCGGCGCGATGGGCGGGCGGAGAGTCGCGGGCCGCCGACCTGGAGACCTCGGCGTGGACGACCCACGAGTGGCTCCATTTCCTCGCGGTTCTGCCGGAGCGCCTCGACGCCCCGCGGATGGCGGAGCTGGATGCCGCCTTCGGCCTCACCGAGTCGCCGAACGCCGAGATCGCCCACCAGTGGCTGCTCATCGCGATCCGCAACGCCTACCGCCCGGCGGACGGCCGGCTGGAACGCTACCTCCTCGGGATCGGCCGGCGGAAGCTGATCCTGCCCCTGTACGCGGCGCTGGCTGCCACCCCGGCTGGCCGCGAACGGGCCCGCGCGATCTACCGCCGAGCCCGACCGGGCTATCACCCGATCGCCACCGGCTCGATCGACCCGCTCGTCGGGTGGGACGAATAGCCGACATCCGATCTTCGAAAGCCCGGATTCTCGGACGCTCGCGTTTGTGCTCGAGGCACTCGACCGCAGCGCGCATCCGATCGGTGTTCCACCGTGTCCAGTCGCCGGTTTCCGGAAACCGGCTCGGTCTCGTGCTCCGGCCTGCGGCGACTCTTCTCGATCGCAAGGCCTCCCAACAAGGAAGAGTCGTTTCCCGCCGGGAACTTCTCAAGGCGGAAGCCCGTCTCATCTCTTGTGTGAGCATGTTGCACTCATAAAACTTGACTTATACAAGATAAGCACTGTAGAGTGAGTGCATGGCTGACACGAGCAACGCCGCGCCGGGCACTGGGGCCGGCGCGCAGGGACGCGGAGAGAAGGCGTCAGAAGGAGGAGGACCGAGATGTTGAGCATGACGCGTTGGAACCCGTTCGAGGAGCTGACCGGCCTGCATCGGGAGATGGACCGCGTGTTCGGCCGCTACGTCGGCGACGAGCGTGCGGGGACGCCGGAGACGGCCTGGATCCCGGCCACGGAGATCGACCGGGGCGACGAGGGCTGGCGGGTGCGGGTGGCACTGCCGGGAATCGATCCCAAGAACGTGCACATCGACCTGCACGGCAACAGCCTGACGGTCACCGGCGAGCGCACGCGCACCGGGAAGGACGTCCCGGGAGGCACGTCCGAGTTCCACTACGGGCGCTTCGAGCGCGCCTTCACGCTGCCGGCCAACGTCGACACCGAGAAGGTCAGCGCCGACTACGTCCACGGCGTGCTGGAACTGACCCTGCCGCTGGCGGAGACGGCCAAGCCGCGGCGGATCGCTATCGGCGCGGGCGAGCGCGCCGCGTAGGCCGACCGGCGCCCGTCACCGGCAGCCCGGGGCGACCGCGGGAGTCGTCTCGGGCTGTGTCGTCTGCGGCGTGTTTCGGTCGAGGCGGACTGCCGGGTTTTGCGAGACCGGCGGGTAGGATGCGACCCCACTGGCCCCCGCCCGCGGAGGCAACCGCCGGATGGGGCGCCGATTGCCTGCCTCGGCCGTCGGGAACGCGTTGAGTGACCGCCGGGGAGCGGCCTACTTGCCTTCCTGCGCGGCCTTCTCGGCCGCTTCCTTGGCGCGTTGCTCTTCTTCGAAGTACTCGCGCTGCCAGTCGGGCATCGCCTGCGGTCCGGTGACCATTCCGGCTATGTCGGGATCGTGATCGGTGGGGCGCGGCGGGGCTTCCTGGCGCCGGACCTTCGCCTCCGCGCGCCGCTCCGTCTTCATGCGAGCACGCTCCTGACGGGCACGCTCGCGCTGCCGCTTCGTCTGGGTGGGACGACCTCGGTTCGCCATACGTCTCCTCCGGTCTGCTGAAGAAGGTGAGCGCGCGCAGCGCTCCAAGAACTACGCAGTTTAGCAGACGGGACGCGGCGCCGCGAGGGAGGGACCGCCGCGGTCGTCCCCGGGGCTCAGAGCTCCAGCTCGTCCGCCTTGCGGGTAACGAACTCGATCGCCTCGCGCGGGGTCTCGTACGCGGCGAGCACGCGATTGCCCCGGAAGCCGACGTCGGCGATGCCGATCGGGCTGGTGTAGTAGGCGTCCACCGTCATCATGCGGACCCAGTTGAAGAAACCGACCCCCGGCCGCAGGTCCGGGGACGACGAGTCCCCGCGCTCGGCGGCGACCAGCCCGTCCAGCATTCCCCGCTGCTGGGCGTCGCTCGCGTCCGCGAAGGTCCGGTCGTGGGCGCTGCGGGTGGCCGCATCGAGCCAGGCGAGCCCGTCCACGTACAGGCGCCGCAGGTCGGGATTCCGGCTGCAGAGCAGGTCGATGAACTCGGGCGCCCCCGCGTCCACGGCGCTCCCCCCGCCGTCGTCGGCCGGCACGATCAGCTCGGCAAGACGGACGACCGTGCGGAACTGGTGCGCATCGAGGGCCGCCGGCGAGTAGCCTCCCGGCTGCGCCCGCGCCTCGCCGGCCAGCGCATGGACCACCCGCGCCGCCTCGACGTTGAACGCCCCGGCCCCCGCCGCGGTGACCGCCAGCGCCAACTGCCGCAGCACCTCGCGGCGCGTGACACCCGTCTCGCCCGTCGTCGTCACGATGCCGCCTCCAGAGGTTCCGCCTCCGCCTGCTCCCGAACGGAGCAGACTCCTAGTGGTCCGTCACGCCCTGATCTTCGGACACGGACATGGGTCTACAGCGCGTGAGCGTTGACGAATCCCGGCGCCGCGCACCCGAACATTTGGGCGTGGCACAGCACTAGATCTCGCCGCTCCGCATCGCCTCGGCCAGGTACTCCGAGGCGCGCCAGGCGAGCGCGTTGATGGTCAGCGTCGGGTTCTTGTCCGGGTTGCTCACGAAACCGGCCGCGTCGCACACGAACAGGTTGCGCGCGTCGTGCGCCTGGCAGAATCCGTTCAGCGCCGAGGTCCGCGGGTCGTCTCCCATGCGGACCGTCCCCACCTCGTGGATGATGCTGCCGCCGATCGAGATCCCGGCGGCGTCGCGTCTGCCCGGCGGCTGCGGCTCCCCGCCCATCAGGGTGATCAGCTCGTTGAACGTCTCTCGCATGTGCCGGGCCTGGAGACGCTCGTGGTCGCTCCACTGGAAGTGGAAGCGCAGGACCGGGATGCCGTAGCGATCGACCACGTCCGGATCGATCTCGCAGAAGCTCCGCTCGTTGGGTATCATCTCCCCGCGTCCGGCGAAGGCGACCCGCGTGCCGTAGTCGCGCCGCGCCTGCTCCTTGATCGCGACGCCGTAGCCGGCGCGGCGCGCCGATCCGCCGAAGGTCCCGATGCCGGGCATGCCGTACCCGCCGCCGATCTCGATGTGATAGCCGCGCGGGAAGCCCAGCGCCTCCTGACGCTCCCAGCCCCACCACGGCATGTAGAGATGGGCGCCGCCGGCCCCGTCGCTGTTGTAGCGGGGCAGCCCCTCGAGGGCGGGTACCGTCCCGCCGATGTCGTAGCCGACCGTGTCCATCAGGTAGCGGCCGACCACGCCGGAGGAATTGCCGACGCCGTCGGGATGCTCGGCGGTCTTCGAGTTCAGCAGCAGGCGGGCCGACTCGCAGGCGCTCGCCGCCAGCACGAGCACGCGGCAGCGCACCCGCCGTTCCTCCCCGGTCCGCTTGTCGACGTAGACGACGCCGTCGACGTTGCCGCTCTCGCCGGTGGTGATCGCCCGCGCCATGGCCTGGTCGATCACCTCGAGCCGGCCGGTTTCGAGGGCCGGGAAGATCTGCGTCTGGCTCGCCGAGTAGTTCGACCCGGTCAAGCAGCCGCGGCCGCACTGCCCGCAGTAGTGGCAGGCCGGCCGGCCGTTGATCGCCCGCGTGATCACCGCCCGCCGGTTGGGGATGCAGGGGATGCCCATCCGCCGGCTGGCGCGCTGGATGAGCAGCTCGTGCGCCTTGGGCGGCGGCGGGTCGTGAAAGATGCCGTCCGGCGCGCTCCGGAGCCCTTCGCGGCTTCCGACCACGCCGATGAACGTCTCGGCCTTGTCGTAGTAGGGGGCGAGGTCGTCGTAGCCGATCGGCCAGTTCCAGCCCAAGCCGTCGCGGTCGTAGGGCTTGAAGTCGTAGTCGGAGAACCGTAGCGAAATGCGGCCGTAGTGATTCGTCCGGCCACCGACGATCCGCGAGCGGAACCACCAGAAGTCCCCGGTGTCGTCGGCCACGGTGTACGGCTCGCCGTCGAGCTCCCACCCGCCGCTCGTGGTGGTGAAGAATCCGAACGGCTTGCCGCGGCCGAAGTAGCCGCGGCCCCCTTCGTCGGCGCCCCGGTGGTCGTAGTCGTACGGCCAGCGGTGCTCCTTGAACTCGGCGTAGGGGTCGAGCATCGGTCCCGCCTCGAGCAGCGTGACGCGGACACCGAGGCCGGTCAGCACGTGCGCGACGGTCGCGCCGCCGGCTCCCGAGCCGATGACGACAACGTCGTGCACCTCCGTCCGGGGCTGAACCGATGGCATTGGAGACCTGGTTGCAAGTCGTACTGGGAGTCCGTTACCCGGCCTTCCGCGCCGGCCGGGGCCCGACGGAAAGCCGCCCGTGCCGACGTGCCGGCGCGCTACCAGCGCGGTTCGCGGCGCCGACCCCCGAAGCCATCGTCGGGCGGCCCCTCCGGCCGCGGCGCGCGCGGCCGAGCCTCGTTGACCGCGAGCCGGCGGCCCTGGAACTCGGTCTGATCCAGCTCGCTGATCGCCTGTTGAGCGTCCTCGTCGTTCACCATCTCGACGAACGCAAAGCCGCGCGGGCGCCCCGTCGCCCGATCCGTCACGATATATACCGAATCGATGGTTCCGAACCGCGAGAAGAGATCGCGCAGATCGTCCTCTCCCGCCGCGAACGGAATGTTACCGACGTACAATCTCCGACCCATCCGTGACTCCTTCCGTGTCGCCCCGTGCGGTCACGGCTGTCCCCCGCCTATCCATCGCAGCCGAGATCATCGAGGCGGGACGGCCAACCTCATCAGGTCTCGTTGGTGCTCGATGGGGGTTGAGCGAGCGGGTCCGCAACTGCAGTACAAGGCCAGCCTACTCCCTGACCGTGCAGAATGCAAAGGCGGCGTCGCAACCGTACGACGGCGATTCACCGGCGAAGACACGCGATGTCCGTCACGGGAGGCGCCCTTGCGCAGGGTCGGGCGAGGCGGCGGAACGGTCCCCCGGCGAGGGTGGAGACCACGTGGTTCGACGGCCGGGTCCCGGTTGCGGGCGCGCGATCAGTCGCTCCCGCCCACCGCCGGCTGCTCCGGCACATGGGCGATGCGCGCGCCGCGGTAGAGTCCGCCGCGCCGACCGCCCTCCGGCATGCCGCGCACGACGACGCGTCCCTCCTGACGGTAGCCGTGGAAATGGAACGGGATGCCCTCCCCGAAGTAGGGGCGCGTCGAATCCTGCAGGTGCAGATGCACGTGCGGTTCGCTGCTGTTGCCGGAGTTCCCGACGCGCCCGAGCAGTTGGCCGGCGGCGACGCGCTCCCCGGTCGCGACGGCGACCGATCCCGGCTGCAGGTGGCCGATGAAGAGATACTCGCCGGGCGCCACCTCGATGCCCACGTGATTGCCGAGCCCCGCCATGCCCCAGCGCGTGGCGCCGATCTCGACCTCCGGCTCGCCGTCGCGGGCCGCGAAGACGACGCCGGCGGCCGGCGAGTACACGGGCAGGCCGTAGGCGTGGTAGTCGTCGAGGGCGACGCCGTCGGTCCGGAAGGTGCGCCCCTCCCGGGTGACGACCAGGTCGTACGCCCAGCGCTGGTCGGGCAGGAACACGTGGTAGTTGACCTCGGAGGTCGAGCCGCCCCAGGCCACGGTCAGCGGCTCGTCGAGGGGCAGGCGGAACGCGACACGGCTCGGCCGTTCGTCGTACGACGACGGGTACGGGTCGTAGACCGGCAGCGTGAAGATGACGGCGAACAGCCCGGCGTAGGCGAGAAGCTGCCAGACGTTGGCGCCGTGCTTCCAGCGGTGGGCGGAGCGAAGCGAGGCGACGAGCAGGATCGCGGTGGTGAGCGCCAAGGCAATCGGCCCCACGTACCACAGCCACAGGGCCACGTGCCCCGGCCGGGCCCACAGCGTCGCCAGCAGCAGCACGTGCGCCGCCACCACGCCGGGCGCCACCCGCACCCAGCCGTCCACCGCCCGCCGCTCGGCCGGATCGGGCCGCGGCAGCGGACGCAGAGGACGACGCGGACGCCAGCGGCGATCGGGCATTGGAGCTTCCTGCGCCCCTATGGTAACGGGAGGAGCCGAACCGCACCGAGGATCGCCGGCCGCCGCCGCCGCTCCATGCGGCGAGGCCGGCGGGTGGCTGCCGTCGCGGCGCGCGACTGCGGGCTCGAGCGCTGGCACCGGCCCGGG
>WTFV01000245.1:0-20789 GCA_011523845.1 Acidobacteriota bacterium
GCCCTTCCCCACCAAGCCGCCGCCCTTCGAGCGGCAGGGGTTCGAGCTGGAGGAGATCATCGATCTGACCCCGGAGCTCGAGGCCGAGGCGTTGCGCATCGTCCAGCAGTACCGCTTCGGCCCCGTCTTCACGCCGCCCATCACGCGCGGGGACGGCGACAAGCTGGGGACGCTGTTCGTCCCCAACGGCGCCAACTGGCCCGGCGGCTCCTACGACCCGGAGACCGGCATACTCTACGTCTTCTCCCACACCCTGAGCCGCATCCTCTCGATGCAGAACAATCCCCGGCTGTCGGACATGGACTACCTCAACCTGCCGGCCGGCGGTCCCGGGATGACGGTGCAGGGGCTGCCGCTGATGCGGCCGCCGTGGGGGCGGATCACCGCCATCGACCTGAACCGGGGCGAAATCGTCTGGCAGGTGGCCCACGGCGAGACGCCCGACTGGGTGAAGGAGCACCCGGCGTTGCAGGGGGTCGATATCCCGCGCACCGGCCGGAAGGGACCCATCGGCACGCTGACGACGAAGACGCTGCTCATCTCCGGCGAGGGCGGCCGGCAGGAAGGCAACGGCGGGTTCATCACCACCCCGGACGGCCGGCGCGGCGCGCTGCTGCGCGCCTACGACAAGGCGACCGGCGCCGACGCGGGCGCGGTCTACATGCCGGCCCCGCAGACCGGGACGCCGATGACCTACCTGCTCGACGGCCGGCAGTACGTGGTGGTGGCCGCCGGCGGCCCGCAGGCGCCGGGTGAGCTGCTGGCGTTCGCGCTGCCGGCGGGGCGCTGACAGGGCTGCTGACCGGATTACGAACAGGACCGGCCGTCGACGGGAGCATTCAGGGACAGCCCCGCTTCGCCGCAGGTAGTCGACAAGTGCTCACGCGACTCAAGGTGGACGGTTTCAAGAACCTGGACGGCATCGACGTTCGTCTGGGACCCTTCACGTGCGTCGCCGGGCCGAACGGCGTGGGGAAGTCCAATCTGTTCGACGCCATCGCGTTCCTCGCCGCGCTGGCGGACAGACCGCTGGTCGAAGCGGCGTCCATCGTGCGCGGCGGCGATGCCGACAATCCCCTTCGACAAGTGATCGTCAACACGCACTCGCCGTCCGTCGTCGCGTGTGTTCACGACGACGCGCTGCTCGTGGCGCACGCCGGGCGCGGCAACGAATCCGTGGTGTCCAGGCTCTCGATACGCCATCTGCCGGATACGTGGCGCGATGGCGGAGACGCCGATGACCCGACGGTTGCGCGCGGGGACCTGTTGGCCTATCTGAATCCCCTGCAGTCCATCAGCTTGGCGTCGTGGTGACGTAGCAGACACCCTCGGAGCAATCCCGCTATGCGTCCAATGCGTGGGCGATGATCTGCTTCAGGCAGTCCGGCTCGCTCAGGAAGTACACACCCTGCCGCTCCCACTCCGCCCGCGGGCGCAGCTCGTCACCGATCCGGCCGGGCGGCGTCACGGACAGTACGTAGGCGTGCAGGCGAAGCTCCGGGTCGGAGACGCGGACGCGCTCCTCGATCTGCTTGATCTCCAAGTGGAGCCTCACCTTCTTCCGTTCCTTCGGCCCGTAGCGGACGAGGCCCTTCGGGTCCAGGAAGATGACGTGCTGGCCGTCGTCGTCGATCAGCCAGACGATGAAGTCCGGGTAATAGGTGTAATCGTCGAAGAACGATACCCCGCGGCCGCGCGAGAGGTTGCGGATCAGGTACAGCTCCCTTCCGCGCAGGCACGGGTCGCCGCGCTCGGCGAGGTCGCCCAGGGCCTCGACCAGCGTCTTTTCGTTCCGGTCCAGGGCGACGGGCTGGATGGTGACCTTGCAGCCTTTGTCGGCGTGCAGCAGCGGGTAGTAGGCGTGCGCGTCGATCTTGAGCACGCCGAGCTTCAGGTGATAGCGGTGACCTGCCTGGAGATGCTCCGCCAGCTCGCGCACGTCCTCGATCAGGCGGGTCTCGGCGGCATCGACGGACAGCCGGTATTCGCCGATGTGGTTCGGATCGTTCTCGTCCAGCCTGACGACGTCGATCCGGTCGCGTTCCCACTGCCGACGCTGCTGCTTCCAGAACGTCGAGGCGTACTCGGTGATGAGATCGACGGCGACGCCTTCGAGCGTGCGCACGTCCTCGAACCGCTTCACCTGCATCCGCTCCGGGGGCGCGTGGAGCACGTACCATCCGTCGTTCGCCAGCAGCCGATCGACCGTTTCCGGCCGGATGACCAGGTTGTGCCAGCCCATCCGCTGCTTGTGCGCCGCCAGCGCGTCGCGGATGCGGGTCCTGTCGAAGAACGCGACGTGACGCGGGTCGAGCTTGACGGGCGGCCGCTCCGCATCCCCGCCATTCGTCGCGTTGCCGGAGGCGACTGCCTGCAGTCGCGAGTGCAGATCCAGCTCCACGGCGGGCGGACTGTCGGCGTCCCCGGGGTTCGGTAAGACCGGACGGTGGTCGGCGTGCTCGTACTGCAGCCCGCCCTTGAGGCGGATCAGCTTCAGGTTCTTCCGCCGGCCGAAGTTCCAGGTGACCGGCAGCGTGATCGTCTCGCGGTCGACGCGCATGCCTTCCGCCTGCAGCAGATCGCGGAACGTCTGCATGTAGTTGGCCCGCAGGCCGAAGATGTGGAGCGTCTCCAGTTCCCGCAGCCCGGCGCTGTCCGGCGGCAGCTCGGCCCCGCTCTCGCGATGCCGCTTGAGGGTCATGTTCCAGCCCTTCAGGCGCACCCCGCGCCCGAACATCTGGATGATCTCCGGCCCCTCGCCGACGCCGACGTGCATCAGCCCCATCGTGCCGACGCGCCAGGAGTTCCAGCCCGCGATGAAGCGGCGCGCCCCGATGACGACGTTCACCGTCGAGTCCGGCCGATCCACGTCGGCGAAGAGCCTCGCGGCGAAACCCTGCTCCCGGTCGACGTCGAAGTCGGCGCCGGCGTTCCCGGTCAGCAGCTTGTAGAGCGCCGCCGAGTCCCCCACGTTGACGACGCCGAAGGGCGGGTTGTCCGCGACGCGCAGGTGCAGCTCGCCCTCTCCGGCCGTCAGATAGACGACGTGCAGCCGTCCCTGTCCGTGGAACAGCAGCTCGCACAGTTCGGCGTAGAGATCGACACCGGTCCGCGGCAGATGGCGGAAGCGGCCGGCGAAGTAGTCGGCGCCGGCCTCGTCCAGCAGTCCCGAACGGCCCTCCAGCAGGCGCGCCAGCATCGGACGCACCTCGTCGGCGTGGGCCAGCACCCAACCGAGGAACGACAGGATGCGGACGACGTCGGACCGGGTCTCCCGATCCGCCTTGCTCGAACCCGTCACTGTCTTGCCGAGAAACACCCACAACGGTTTCGCCGGGTTGAACGCCTTCCATTCGGCTCCCCGGTCGCGCCAGATGCGGCACTGCTGGTAGAAGGTCAGCAGGCACCCCAGCAGGTACGTGTCGCTGTTCTCGTCCTCCGCGCCGTGCGGCAGGTTCGAGATCGCGTAGTCCTTGCCGTAACCGTCCTCGTGAAACCGGCGGTAGGCGTAGTCGAAGAGCAGGCACTTGCCGTAGGCGTGCAGCAGATCCCGATCCTTGCCGCCCACCACCTGGTTGAACGTGGCGGAGTACTCGAACGTGAAGCCGCCGCTCGACAGCTCCCGGCGCCGCTCGCGCCACACCCTGCCCGACGCCCCCAGGTGACCCTCGTCGACCAGCACCAAGTTATCGTCGCCGAAGTCCCGTACGGCGACACGCTTGACGCCCTTCTTCTCCGCCAGCTTGTTCAGGTCGATGATCTCGACCGGCTGGAACAGATCCGCGCCGGCGTCGCTGGAGAACAGCCGCGCGTGGAGTCCGCTCGCGTGCAGCTCCCGCTCGTGCTGCGCCGACATCTGTTCGTTCGGGGTCAGCAGCACGACGTTGTTGAGCCGCCCACCCGCACGTTCCAGGTAGTGCCGGTACTGCAGGATGTGCGCGTGCATCAGGAGCGTCTTGCCGGAACCGGTCGCGCTCTGGAACGCCAGCACGCGCAGGTCGTCCGGCGTGTACTCCGGCATGGCGAGCATCTCCCGCTCCTGCATCCGCGCCAGATTGAGATCCTTGCGGAGCGCCTCCGGTTCGTCGAAGTACCGGTGCAGGTAGTGCTCCGTAAACAGCAGCGCGATGTACTGGTGCGGCTTCCAGGTCCGACCGTGGTCCGCCGTCATCCGCAACCGGGCGCTGTGCGTCCGGATGTTCGCGTCGTACTCGGCGAGCCGCTCGTGGGTCACCTGGGCGCGGGCCGGGTTCACGTAGAGCGCGCGCGCGTACTCGCTCTCGCCGGCCGCCGGAGACGCGGACGGCACGCTGCGCAGGTCGTCGAGCATGCCGTCCGTACCCGGATAGCCGAACTGCCGGCACATGAAGGCGTGCAGGGCCAGGTGCTTTTCGAGAGGCGAGTTTTCCGTCTGTCGTCCCAGTCGTCCCATCACACGTTCCAAGGGAAACACGGCAAGGGATCTCCCAGCCAGCCACACAACGCGTACGCTCTTGGCAACGACACCGCAGCAACCTGCCACGGTAACGCCTGAAGCGGCTCGGACGCCGAACAGCCATCCATGCCGGGCTCAGACTGTCCGACAATTCCTTCACAGAGCCGGTCCATCCTGCAATTCCAAAGCTGTCCAGCATCTGCAGATCACTCCTCGAACATCGATTTCCTGAGAATCGGCTCCATGGCTTCCGCAATCCAGGTCTCGCCCGGCTTCCGCATCGCATTGAGCGTATGGTCGCCGTTCGTATAGACGACGTCGAGCTGCTCGCGAAACGACTCCCGGTTGCGGTCGAACCAGGCGTCCAGAGTGCCGTGGTCCATCTCGTCCAGATTCCTCCAGAGAATCAGGCAGTGACTGCCACCGGCGTCGGTGCCGGTGATGGCCAGCACACCGTCGATCCGACGACGCGATTCGGCCCGCAGGCCGATCAGGTAGTTGAACGTCTCCGGCAGATCGACCTGCACGTTCCGGCGGACGCCGTCCCGCACGACGGAGAGCCAGTATGCGAAAGGATCCGTGAACTCCTTGCCGAGCAGACACGCGCTGCCGGACGTCTCGACGCCGAGGGCGTAGCGCAACCGGTAGTCCTCGGCGAGTTCCGGACTCCCGGCCAGCAATGCTCCCCGCTCGTTCGACGACGGGGCCACCTCCAGGCTGTCCATCGTATCTTCATACGACTCGAGACGGATGTACTCGAAGAACTGCGACACGCCCTTGCGAGAGACCGGCCTGCCGTCCTTCCAGTCCGGCGAATAGACGACCTTCTTCATGCGCGGCAGGATCACGGTGTCGAAATGGCGGCCCATCTCCACGAGAACGTACCGTCTCCGTCCGCCGTCTTCCCGGTTCAGATTGACGACCGCGTGGCCGGTCGTGCCCGACCCGGCGAAGAAATCGACGACTTGCGCACCGCGTTCGCCGCCGCCCGCGGTGCGGATGCAGTCCTCCACGAGGGCGACGGACTTGGGGAAATCGAAGGGGTTCTCCACGAAGAGATTCTTGAGCGCCATCGCGCCGTGGTTGGACGAAGCATATTTGGCGTCGCCCCACCAGGTCTTGGGGGCGGACGATTCGTCCATGCGCTGGACGAAATGGATGCTGACGGCCTGTCCGCCCGACGTGTCGCCGTTTCGCTGCACGCGGTATTCGCTGATCCGGCTGGAAACACGCTCCCACCCGTGCTCCCAGCGCTTCTCCACGGTTTCGCCGTTCTGTTCCCTGACCGGCAGCACGACGGTTTCGTTCTCGCGAGGACCTTCCAGAACGCGGTACTCGTCGGCCTTGTCGTCCCATTCCAGCTTCGGAATGCGGAGGGCGTCATCATCGCCGACGTAAATCGGATAGAACAGCGTAGGCCGGTCGGCCCGCATGTCGCCGGTTCCCGTCCGCAGCAGATTGCGCCAGGCGTACCGCCCGTGTTCGTCCGAGTATGGGTAGCGCTGCTTCTCCCGTTCCGTCTTGAGCAGTGATCCGGGTGCGGCGTTCTCCCGGCCGTGGAAGAACGCATACTCGTGCGTCGGCGAGAGCTTTCCGCGCGACGTCCGCCCGACCGGGGTCGAGCGGACCGGTGTGACGCCGATCTCCCGATCGAGAATCCGCAGCAGCAACGCCCGCAACCGCCACGCTTCCTCGTCGTCGATGGCGCAGCACAACATGCCGTCGTCCGCGAGCATCCTGCCGGCCAGCTCCAGCCGGTTCTCCATCAACGACAGCCACGACGAGTCCTTGTGGTCGTTCTTGTACAGAATGGACGAGGACGCCGTGTTGTACGGCGGATCGATGTATACGCACTCGACCTGCTCCCGATACCGCGCCTGCAGCAGGTTCAGCGCCTGGAAGTTCTCCCCTTGCACCAGCAGCCCGTCCGTCTGTTCCTCCAGCGGCCCGGCGTCCGAGAGCGTCGCCAGCAGGCGGTCGGTGAAGTCGCGGTCGAAGTGCCGAGTGTCCAGCACGAGATAGGGATTCGCCTCGAGAAAGTCGACCGTCGGCGGATCCGTCCACGCCGTGTTGCCGTTGGTCAGGTCGCCCGCGATCTCGTCGGCGGCGAACAGCTCCACCCACTCCCGACACTGCGCCGCGTTGGCCGCGACCTCGGGATACAACGTTTCCGGAACCCGGTCCAGCGTGACGCACCAGCGCGTCTCCAGCACGAACTTCTTCTTGAGCCACAGCCGCTTCTGGAAGTCCTCGAGCTGCGCCAGGAAGTCGATGATCTTGCGGCCGACGTGACGCGTCGCCCGCACCCGCGCCAGCGCGCGGTCGAGGCGGGCGGCGTCGCCCCGTTCCAGGTCGTCGAGATTCAGCACGTCGGTGTTCAGATAGAGGTCGAGCTCGCGGCGCAGGAAGCCGCCGAGGTCCTTGTGGATGAAGTAGTCGAAGCTGTTTTTCGCCGTGTAGCCGTCGACGTGCTTCGCCAGCAGCGTGCGGTCGGGGTCCGCTTCGGTCGGCGCCCGCTCGGCCAGCAGCACCTGCCAGTCGGGATCGAGCATTCGAAGGATGCGGCCCACCGCCGCCTCGTTGATCCTCCCCTGCTGCGCGCCGCCGTTGCCCGGCCACTTCTTCTTCTCGCCTTCGGTCAGAGGCCGGTGCTCGAAACGAACGACCAGATTGGCGTCATCGACCTCGACTGCGCCCTTGCCTCCGGCGAGCACGAAACGACGCTGCCGGCCGTCGGCCTCCTTCACGTTGTCCTTCTCGTTGTCGGCCGCCGCAATCTCGAACCGGACTCGACGCGTCGGGCTGCCCGAACCGACGGTGAAGACGTAGGAGGCGTAGTTCTCCGTCGTCTTCACGTAGTACTGGTCCGCGTTGGCCCAGTGCAGCTTCACCTCCTCGCCGTCGTAGGGAATCAGGTAGGCCGACCGGCCGCCGCTCGAATAGCGGCGCTGAGAGATGAAGTCGCCGTCCGAGTAGTAACGGCCGAAAAAGTTGGCGAGATGGTTGTAGACGTCGGCCTCCGCGTCGGCGTCCTTCTGCATCTCGGCGAGGCGCCGGTTCAGCTCGACGATCTTCGGCGGCGGATTCCAGTCGGGATCGACACCGAGTGCTCTCGCGGACTTCCGGAAGTCTTCCAGGTTCGTCTCCAGCCTGGCGCGCTCCTCGTCGCTCGTGAGCTGCAGCTTCTCCTTCACCTGCGGCAGCAGGTCGTTGTCGAGGAACGCCACAACCTCGGCCGACTTCAGGTTCATGATGCGGTACAGGCCGAAATCGAGGTCGCCACGGTCGAGCTGGAACATCTCGCGCAGCAGGCCGCGCAGCCGGTCGAGCCTGTCCCCGGCGCCCGGAGCCGGCCGGACGCCGGGCGAGGCCGGTTGGGAAGTAGTGGATGTCGGGGAATCACCCATGCCGCGATTCTCAATTGAACCGTGGAGTCGAAGGGCGGTCAAGCGGCCCCGGTCGCGCAAGCGGACGGAGAGGCCTTGGCGGGCAGCGGCGACGGAGACTCGTCACGGCCGCGTTGCCGACGGTGAGGGCATGTCAATGACACTGCGGCATGCTTGCAGTGCAAGCAAGTCTCGATCCGGCCGCAGGCCACGCCGCTGCGGCGCTGGTCCGAGGTCATCCGTCGCGGAAGCCCTTGCCCTCCAGGATCCTGGGAGCATACCGCGCGACTCGGGCGGCGCGGGCCCCGGCCTGTCTGGCGCCCGAGAAGTACAGGTTGTACTCGCGCTGGCGACCTGGGGTCAGCGCCTCGAACGCGACCTTCAACGAGGGATCCTGGTCCAGGCGACTCCGGAGCTCCGTAACCAGACGGAGTTCCGGCGCCGGGCCCACACTATCTCGCCGGGTCCGGCCGGCGAATGGGCTGGCCGGCCAGCGCGCCGGTCGCGTCGCCGTCCCGTATTGCGAAACGACCGTTGACGAGCACATGCACCGTCCCCTCGGAAAACCGTCGCGGCCGGTCGTAGGTGGCGCGATCGCGGATGCGGCCGCGGTCGAACACCGCGATGTCGGCGACGGCGCCGGCCCGCAGGTAGCCGCGGTCGTCGAGGCGCAGGAAATCGGCCGCCAGACCGGTCATGCTGCGGATGGCGAACGGCATCGTGACGATCCGCTCGTCGAGCACGAACTGGCGCAGCTTGCGCGTGAAGGCGCCGAATACGCGCGGGTGCGTGACGTTCTGCGCAGGGGACGGGGTGCGGCCGTCGGTGCAGGTCATCATCCAGGGCTGCCGCGCCAGGTAGCGGGTGTTCTCGATGTCGTAGAGGTCGAGGTTCATCACCGCCGCGTTGCCAACAGTGAGGATGCGCCGCACCGCCGCGGGTACCGGCAGCTCCCACTCGGCCGCCACCGCGGCGAGCGTCCGGCCGTTCAGCTCCTGCCGCGGGTCGGCGAACAGCAGCTTGTCGGCGCCCCCGCGGATGGCCAGCATCTCCATGGTCTCGACGTCGAGCCGGCGGGCGGTTTCGGGGTCGCGGAACCGGTCGAGCATCTCCTGGCGGCCGCCGTTCGAGGCCCACCGCGGTATCGCGTAGGCGGCCAGATTCGACTGGGTCGCCGTGTAGACGTGCTGCGCCGCCGCCACCTCCACGCCCCGCGCCCGCGCCTCCTCGATCAGGCGGGCTCCCTCGGGCGCGCGCCCGTAGTTGCTCGCGCCCTGCGCGTTGAAGTGGCTGAAGATGACGCGTGTCCCCGCGGCTTCACCGATGCGGATCGCCTCGCGTATCGAGTTCAGATAGCCGACGCCCCGGTAGCTGGCGCCGAGGTCGCGATCGTGCGTGTCGTAGATGCCGTCGAACTCGGCGGCGACCCGCGCGAGCTCGATGACCTCCTCGGTGGTCGCGTAGTATCCCGGCACGTAGAAGAGGCCGGTCGACAGACCGAACGCCCCTTCGTGCATGGCCTGCCGGACCAGCGCACGCATCTCGTCCAGCTCGGCCACCGTCGGCGCGCGGTCGTCGTCTCCGATCACCCGTCGCCGGATCGCGCCGTGACCCACGTAGGCGAACGCGTTCACCCCGATGCGGCCCTCGAGCGCGGTGAACCGCGCGGCGACATCGGCCGTACCCCCGCCGTCCACCCCAATCGCCACCGTGGTGATGCCCTGATGGAGGAACGGCAGCGCGTCCCGGCCGTAGTCCTCCGTCAGCTCGGCGTGCGAGTGCATGTCGATGAAGCCCGGCGTGACCAGCAGGCCGTCGACGTCCACGACCACCGCGGCATCGAGGCCGGCCGCCGCCGCGTCGCCGACGAAGCTGATGCGCTCGCCGGCAACGCCGACGTCCTGCCGGGCCGGCGGCTGCCCCGAGCCGTCGTGGACGAAACCGCCGACCAGCAGCAGGTCCAGGGCCGGCTGGGAGCGAAGGTCGCCGATCCACAACGCGGCCACCGCCAGGGCGGCCAGGAAAGGCCGGAACCGCCGGCGTGCGTCACAATCGATCCTGCCGGGCATGACGGAATCCGATCTCGTTCCCTGATGGGTCAGTCAGGCGGGGAGACTTCAACCAGCGCCGGCGCCGCGACGATCAGGGCAGGAGCCGGACGAGCGCGGCAAAGGCCCCCATCGCGAGCACGATGCGCCATGTGAGGATCGCCTTCAGTTCGGCAATCTCGGCCTTGGTCGCCGCCTTCAGCTCGGCGATGTCGGCCTTGGTCGCCACCTGCTCGCTGAACGCCTCGTTCATGGTCGTGACGATGGCCTTCGCCTGATTCGTCTCGAACCCGACGCTCTCGAGAGTCTCCGCAGCCCGCAACGTATCGAAGCTCATCGGTGTCTGCGTCCATCATACGACGAACGGCAGGCCCGGCCCACCGACCGTTGCAGGCCGCGATTGCAGTGGCAGGAGTCGAGCGAACATCGCCGCGGTCAGCCGCGGACGAGAACCCGCTCCCCGAGCAGTTGCACGGGCCGGTAGTTGTTGGGATGGATCGCCGCAAACGTGTCGACCTGGGCCGCCGACAGCGTGAGCGGCTCGGTCAGGATCACCAAGCGACCGCGATGTCCGTCCCGCGCCGCGACTCCTCACGGCTGGTCGGCGCCGGCATCGACCGGGATGTCGCGCAGCCGTTCCTGCACGGTGCCGGGGATGCCCAGCTCCGGGTTGGCCCCGAGCCGCGCGAGGAGCGCCGCCGTCTCGGGCCAGCTCTGGAACTGGAACGACTGCTTCGAGCCCTCGGCCATGCGGTAGGCGGTGCGGCCGCGGAAGTCGCGCGCGTCGATGTCGGCCCCGTGCTCCACCAGGTACTCGATGACCTCGTTCATGCCGCGGAACGCCGCGCCGTGCAGCGCCGTGAAGCTGGCCTCGTTGGTGGCGTTGATGTCGGCCCCGGCCCGGTGCAGGAACTCGACCGCGCGCTCGGAGCTGCGGGCCCGCACGCCGCGGGGCTCGCGCGGCGTATAGGTGGCCGGCCCGAGCCCGGCCGCGGCCATCAGCGGCGTCGTGCCGTCGCTGGTGGTCAGGTGCAGGTCGGCGCCGGCGTCGAGCAGCGCCCGCATCACTTCGACACCGGTCGTCGTGGCGCTCGGCATCACGGCGAAGACGTGAGCCTGTCCGCGCGCGCCGTTCATGTCGTAGGCCGCCACCCAGAGCGGGGTCGCGCCGCGCAGGTCGCCGGTGCCGCACGCGAACGGCTCGAACGCGCCCTTTCTCGGGTAGCCGATGTAGTTCATGATCATCGCCCACGCCGTGATCCGGGCGTTGGGATCGGCACCGCGGGCGAGCAGCGCCTCCACCAGCGCGAGCCGGCGAGCCTCGCCCAGCCGCGCTCCCCCGAGGCCCGCATAGAGACGGTTGCGGCCGTGCCGGCGATACCACTCGAGCAGCCAGGGGCTGACGTTGCCGGCCGCCGCGTGCAGGGCGGCGACGCCGCCCATCCGGCCGTCGGGGTCCGCCCCCTGCTCCAGCAGGTACAGCGCGAACGCGTCCTGGCCGCTCACGATCGCGAACGGCAGCACGTGCGTGCCGTCGGCGCTCGGCTCGTTGACATCGCTGCCGGCCGCGACGAGCGCAGCCGCGGTCGAGACGTCGCCGTTCCGGGCCGCGTACATCAGCGGCGTGAAGCCCTTGATGGTGGAAGCGCGCGGATCGGCGCCGGCATCGAGCAGCAGCCGCACGATCTCCGGATGCGGCTCCGACACGGCCCACATGAGCGCCGTGCTCCCGGTCGCCGTCACCGCGGCGTCGATGTCCGCTCCGTTGCGGACGAGGGCCTGCACGACAGCGACGCTGCCGGTGCGCGCGGCGGTCATCAGCGGGGTGAGTCCGCTCGTCTGCCGCGCGTCGACGTCGGCGCCCGCGGCCAGGAGCATCTCGACCATGGCGACGCTGGCGTTCTCGGCCGCCCGCTCCAGCGGCGTCACGCCGTGGTCGTCGGCGGCGTTGACGTGGGCGCCGGCCAGCAGGAGCTGTTCCACCAGCTCGACGTCGTCCCAGTGCGCCGCCCACAAGAGCGCGGTCGCGCCGTCCGGCCGGGCGCCGTTGACGTCGACACCTTCATCGAGGAGCGCGAGCACCGCCTCGCGATCCTGGTCCGCGGCGGCGGTCACGATCCGCAGATCCTGAGCGGCGGCCGCGGCAGGGCCGAGCGCCCAGAACGCAGCGAGAAAAACGAGGAAGCGCAGCGGCAAGGGAATCTTCATGGTCATCGCTGCAATTATGCATCAGCCGCGCGTTTCTCCATCGGATCGCGGGAGGCGCGCAGCCGACCGGCCGCGCTGCCGGCGGCCCGGCCGCTCGCCGGAACGCCTGCGTCAGCGACGCGAGGAAACCCGTCGTGGCGGTGCGATAGGCGAACTCGACGGCGAGGGCCGCGGCGCGAACGGCGAACGACGCGGCGTCGGTGCGCCGGAAGACGAACGCCTGCAGGTTGACGCCGTGGTAGGCGAAGCTCGGCAGATGGACGAGGACGCGCGCGTCCCCGAACACGAAGGCAAGCAGCACCAGCGCGGCCCAGCGTGAGGAGCGCGGACTGGAGGAACCCGTTCACAATCGACTCCCGTCGTTCGGGCGCGGTGCGCGCGGCTCACACGACGGAAGATACGGCAGGCATGCGTCGGTCTCGTCACCGGCCGGTAAATTCGCAGCGGGCCGCCGGGCAATCCCGCGCCGTGCCCCGGCGGAGTACCACGACGCTGCTCCCGGGGGCGCAGAAGTCGAAAACATGCCCATAAAAACATAATGTAATCTTGATTTTATGGGTATAAAACAGGATAGTCGATCCCGTGTATCGCCATCGCCTCGAGGACATGCGGGAGTGGCTGCATCGACCGGGACGCAAGCCGCTCATTCTGCGCGGCGCGCGGCAGGTGGGCAAGTCCACCCTGGTCCGGCTGTTCTGCGAAGCGGAAAGCGACCGGGAGCTGCTGACGGTCAACCTCGAACGGCATCCGCATCTTGCCGGGACGTTCGCCGGCAACGATCCGGCGACCGTGCTCGACGTGATCGAGGCCGTCTCCGGCCGATCGCGATCCGCGGGCACGATCCTGTTCCTGGACGAGATACAGGCGGCCCCCAGCGCCTTCGCCTCGCTCCGCTACTTCCTCGAAGAGATGCCGGAGCTGCCCATCGTCGCCGCCGGCTCGCTCATGGAGTTCATGCTGTCGGGCGGCACCTTCTCCATGCCCGTGGGACGCATTCAGTACCTCGATCTGGGGCCGATGACGTTCACCGAGTTCCTGCGGGCCGTCGGCCAGGAGCGGCTCGCCCGCGAGATCGAGACGTTCGAGTGGCCGAACGGCCCCCAATCCCCATGGCCGCACCCCGTCGTTCACCGGCGCCTGCTGGAGTTCCTGCGTCGGTACCAATTCGTCGGCGGCATGCCCGAGGCGGTCGAGGCGTACGCCGAATCCGGAAGTCTCCGAGCCGTCGGTCCCGTGCACGCCGGCATCATCGATACCTGGCGAGACGACTTCCCGAAGTATGCGGCCCGCCGGGACCTCACGCGCATGCTCCGCGTGTTCAACTTCGCGGCCCGCCACGCTGGACGAAAGGTCAAGTACAGCAGGGTCTCCCCGGACGACCAGAGCGCCACGATCCGCCGCGACGTCGACCTGCTGGCCATGGCGCGCGTCATCGCGAAAGTGACGCACAGCCGATGTACCGGTCTGCCGCTGCAGGCCGAACTCAACGAAAAGGTCTTCAAGCTGCTCTTCCTGGACATCGGCCTCATGAACGCCGTCTGCGGACTCGGCTGGCACACGATCGCCGGCCAGTCGGAGATCCAGTTGGTCAACGCCGGTCCGGGCGCCGAGCAGTTCATCGGCCAGCACCTGCAGTTCCTTCTCGCCGGCCGGCCGAACCGTGAACTGACCTATTGGCTGCGCGAGGGCCGCTCCAACAATGCCGAGGTCGACTACGTGTGCGAGCTCGGCGGCCGCATCGTCCCGATTGAAGTGAAGGCCGGACGCACCGGCACCCTGAAGTCGCTGCACCAGTTCGTGGCGGAGAAACGCGCTTCCTTCGCCGTTCGTTTCGACGCGGACCTGCCGGCCCTGCATACCGTCGAAGCCGACGTGCGCCGCGGCCACGGCTCCGAACGGGTCCGCTACACGTTGCTGTCGCTACCGCTCTACCTGGTGGAACGGCTGCCCCACATGGTGGAAGCCCTGGCGGCCCGGCTCTGAACAGCGCGTCCGACGGCGATTCGGGAGCGGGCCGTTCGCAAGTGTCCGTGCCAGTACGCCGTTACGTGCGCGCGCGTTGCACTATAGTTGCCGCGGATTCTCGAACCGTCGGCGCCGACGCCGCGGCGCGCACCCGAACGGAGCAGCTACTTCGATGAGTGAACCTCACGGCCCGGCCTCGAATCCCCGTCTGCGCTACGCCGTGGACGAGACGCCGTCGGAAGGGCTGACCATTGGCCTCAGCCTGCAGGTCGTCACGCTCGTCCTGACCGGGATCATTCTCATTCCAATCATCGTGCTCAACGCGGCGGGCTATCCGGAGGGACTGGAGTGGGCGGTGTTCGCGGCACTGGCCGTCAGCGGACTCTCGACCATCCTGCAGGCCCGACCGGCAGGACCGATAGGCGCCGGCTATCCCCTCTACATGGGCACGTCAGGGGCCTTCATCGGCGTTTCGGCGGCGGCGGTGGCCACCGGCGGCCTGCCGCTGCTGGGGACGCTGGTGGCCGCCTCGGCGCTGGTGCAGTTCTTCTTCTCCGCACGGTTGTCGTTCTTCCGCCGGCTGATCACGCCGACGGTCGGCGGCACGGTGATCATGCTGCTCGCCGTCAACGTCTTTCCGATTACGACCGATCTGCTGGCCGGCGTGCCCCCCGGCGTCGACCGCCTGTCCATGAGCGGACCGCTGGTCGCCTTCGCGACCTTCGCGGCCATCACCCTGGTGTCGCTCCACGCCCGCGGCGCGACCCGCCTGTGGGCCCCGTTCATCGGCATTCTGGTGGGAACTTCCGTCGCCGCCCCGGCCGGGATCCTCGACTGGACGCCACTGCTGAACGCCGGCTGGTTCGGCTTGCCGCGAACCGGCTGGCCCGGACTGGACCTGTCGCTCGATACGCGGTTCTTCGGCCTGCTCGTCCCCTTCATCATCGTCACGATCATCGGCGCCATCGAGACCTACGGCGACGCCATCGCGATACAGCGCGTGTCCCACCGCACCCCGGTGCCGGTGGACTTCAAGGTGGTTCAACGGGCGCTGAACGCGGACGGCGTCGGCAACCTGCTCTCCGGCCTCGCCGGCACGGTGCCGAACACGACGTACTCCAGCAGCATCTCCATCGCCGACCTGACCGGCGTGGCCGCGCGGCGCGTCGCGCTCTACGCCGGGATCGTGATCGTTCTGGCGGCGTTCGTGCCCAAGATCGCGGCGCTGCTGCAGGTGGTGCCCGATCCGGTCGCCGGCGCGTACATCTTCATCTTCATCGTCCTGCTGTTCCGCCAGGGCGTGCGCATGGTCACCACGGGCGGGTTCGACTACGAGAAGGGGCTCATCGTCTGCATCTCGTTCTGGATAGGCCTCGGCTTCCAGTTCGGCGTCATCTTCCCGGACCACCTGCCGGAGTGGTCCCGGGGCGTGCTCGACAACGGGATGGCGGCCGGCGGCATCGTCGCCATGGCCCTCACCCTGCTCGTTTCCCTCGGGCAGCGCGGCCCGCACATCGTGCTGGAGCCGAGCGTGCGGTCGCAGCCGAAGCTGCGCGCCGTGCTGGACGCCGCCGCGGAACGCGCCGGCTGGGACGAGGTCGCCACCAGCCGTCTCGAGCTGGCGGGCGAGGAAGCGTTCCAGTATCTGCTCGACCGACAGGCCGAGTCGAAATCGCATCCAATCCGGGTCGCGGTGAGACCGGTGGACGACCTGCTGCAGATCGAGCTCGTGAGCGGGCCCGACAGCGCCAACCTGGAAGTCCGGCTCGAAAGGCTGGACGAGAACCAGGAGGCACAGGCAGTGGTCAGGGACGTGGGGCCGCGCATCCTGCGCCACGTAGCCAAAGAAGTGAAGCACGAGCAATTCTACGATCTGGATGTGCTCACCGTGACCGTGGACACTCGGCCGCTCGTATGACGGCCGGGCAGCCGGCGGAACGTCACCCCGTGCGCGAGCTCCGGGGCGGCGGAAGAGACTTGCTGCGGCGCTGGCGGAACGTCAACCCATGCGCGAACTCCGGGGCGGCGGAAGAGACTTGCTGCGGCGGTGGCGGGTTCCGTACGTGCGGCGAGCCGGCCGATGCCGGCACGGCACCGACCGGCTCGTCGTGAAGCATCCCGGCGGCGACGCGCGTTACACGCCCGAGAGCGGCTCGAGCGGCAGCGTCCCCGTGGCGTCGCCGAACTTCTCCGTGTTCACGCCGGCCCGCCCCAGCATCGCCAGCAGCAGGTTGTTCATCGGCGTGTCCTTCGGGTGGCGCAGGACCTTGCCGCCCTTGACGCCGCCCGCGCCGCCGACCATCACCAGCGGCAGGTCGATGTGCGAGTGCTCGTTCGCGTCGCTGATGCCGCCGCCGTGGAGCACCAGCGAGTGGTCGAGCAGGTTGCCGTCGCCGTCCGGCGTCGCCTTCAAGGCCTTCAGGAAGTGTGCCGTCAGGCCGATGTGGTACTGGTTGATCTTGTGCCCCTGCTCGAACTTCAGCGGGTCGTGCTGGTGGTGCGAGACCGCGTGGTGGGCGGCATTGACGCCCAGCTCCGGATAGGCGCGGTTGGTCTGCTCCTTGCCGAGCGTGAGCACGAAGACGCGCGTGATGTCGGCCCGGAACGCCAGCGCCACGAGGTCGAACATCAGCTTGGCGTGCTCGTCGTACGATTCCGGCGCGCCGACCGGCCGATCGGGCAGCTCCAGCACCGACTCGCTCTGCTGGCGCTCGGCCACCTGCAACCGCCGCTCGACCTCGCGGACGGAGTCGAGATACTCGTTGACGCTGCTGCGGTCCGCCGGGCCCAGCTTCTTCTGCAGGTGCGCGATGTCCGCCGTCACCCAGTCGAGGATGCTGCGGTCCTCCTGCATCTGCGCCAGCCGCTCCTCGCGCGTGCCGCCGTCGCCGAACATGCGCTGGAAAACGATGCGCGGGTTCGTCTCGTGCGGGTTCGGGGTGGTCGCCGTACGCCACGAGATGCTGTTGGTGTAGACGCAGCTATAGCCGTTGTCGCAGTTGCCGATGAGATACGTCTGCTCCATCGCCAGCTCGAGCGAGCGCAGCGGCGTGTCGCCGCCGATGTGCTGCGCGGCGATCTGGTCGGCGGTGATGCCGTTGCGGACGTCGGCGCCCTCGGTCTCCTTCGGGTGGACGCCGCTCAGGAAGACCGTCCCGGCGCGGGAGTGCTCGCCGTTGCCGTCGCCGAGCGCCTCGGCCTGCTTCTGGCTCAGGCCGATGGGGACGATGACCTGGTCCTTGAAGGGCGCGAGCGGGCTCAGCGTGGGCGACAGCTCCTCGAGCTTGCCGTCGCCCTCCGGCTGCCAGTGCGTCATCACCGCCCCGTTCGGGATGTAGACGAAACCGAGTCGCCGGACCGGTCGGGCCGCCGTATTCGCCAGCGCCGAGGCGGCCGGCACCATCGCGTCCAGCAGCGGCAGGCCGAGAGTGACTCCCATCCCGCGGAGGAACGTCCGACGAGGCAACGCCGTCTTGGTGATGAACATGACAGATGCTCCTGCTCAGCGATGTCTGCTTCCTTGACTCCCGGTTCCGCATTCAGTTGGCGGCGGCGTCGGTCCTCGCCAGCCGCATCTGGAACGGCGTGCTCTTGACGACGCCGACGATGAGCGACGCGAGTCCGTAATCGTGTCCGGCCGCCGCGCGCGCGATCTCCCGGACGGAGGGCGCGTCGTAGTACTCCACGCCGCGGCCGAGCGCATAGGTCAGCAGCTTCTCGGTCACGACGCTCACGAACTGCTCGGGGTTCCGGACCAGCAGCTCCCGCAGGTCCGCCGGTCCGTCGAACGGTGTGCCGTCCGGCATCGAGCCGGACGCGTCGATGGCGATCCCGCCCGGCATGTGACCGCGCCAGCGGCCGATGGCGTCGAAGTTCTCCAGGGCCAGCCCCAGCGGATCCATCAGCCGGTGGCAGCTCGCGCAGACCGGGTTCGCGCGGTGCTGCTCCATCCGCTCGCGCATCGCCAGCACCTTGCCCGAGTCCCCGGCCGGCTCCAGCTCCGGCACGTTGGGCGGGGGCGGGGGCGGCGGGGTCCCGAGCACGTTCTCCAGCACCCACTTGCCGCGGCCGACCGGCGACGTGCGGTCGGGATACGAGGTCACGGTCAGAATGCTGCCCTGGCCGAGCAGGCCGCGCCGGTTCGCGTCGGTCAGCGGCACGCGCCGGAAGTCGCTGCCGTAGACGCCGGTGACGCCGTAGTGCCGGGCCAGCCGCTCGTTGAGGAACGTGTAGTCCGCGGTCAGCAACTCGGTGACGCTGCGGTCCTCGCGCATGACGCTGTCGAAGAACAGCTCGGTCTCGCGGACGAAGTCCTGGCGCAGGCTCTCCCCGAAGTCGGGGAAGATGACGTCCGACGGCAGCGCGCCCGAGATGTTGCGCAGGCGCAGCCACTGGCCGGCGAAGTTCTTCGCCAGCGCCTCGGATCGCGGGTCGGCCAGCATCCGCCGCACCTGCCGCTCGACCACCTCCGGATCCCGCAAACCACCCTGCACGGCGGCGTCGAGCAGCTCGTCGTCCGGAATGCTGCTCCAGAGGAAGAACGAGATGCGCGACGCCAGCTCCAGGTCGCTCAGCCGATACGGCGCCCCCGGCGCGACGCCCGGCGGGTCCGACACAACGCGGAACAGGAAGTCGGGGCTCACGAGGAGCGCCCGGACCGCCCGTTCGACGCCGGCCTCGAAGCCTCCGGCGGCCCTTCCTTCGCGGTAGAACGCGAACAGGGCCTCGACGTCCGCCTCCGTCACCGGCCGCCGGTAGGCACGGCGCGCCAGCGTCGAGATGATCTCCCGCGCGCACGGCGTCTCGTCCGCGGCGGCCGCCGGCCGGCAGACGAAGATGCGGCTGCGCGACGGCGTGTCGCCGGCGCCGGTGGCGTTGAACGGCCCGGAGACGGTCATCGTCCCCAGGTGCGGCTGGTACAGCAGGTAGTCACCCTCGCCGTGGGGCCGGTCGAACGGCTGGCGCACGCTCTCCGCAAGCGCGGACGTCTTCTTGATGAAGGCGGCCGTCACCGTCCGCGGGCCGGCGCCGATCTGCACGCGGGTCTGCAGCGAGTCGGGACCGCGGTTGTAGGCCGCGCCCTGATCGCGGTCCGGATCGGGCGGGGTCAGGTGGAAGACCGTGATCCGCTCGCCGTCCACGCTCAGCTCGAGCTGGTGCGGCTCGCGGATCGGCGCGCCGGCGAACAGGTCGAGCAGCTCCAGCTTGATCTCGTACTCGGCGTCGCGCGGGAAGTTGTACTCCACCGACATGCCGCCGCGCGTACCGAACGGCAGGCCGTCCTGGTGCTGATACTGCGACAGATCGGAGATGATCCGGAACGTCTCGCCGCCGGGCGCCATCGGCGACGCCCCGACGGCCAGCCGGCTGATAGTCCGCGCCGCGTTCATGTAGCGCTCGAGCAGCGTCGGCGAGACCTTGAGGACGCCGGCGATGTTGTCGAACCCGTAGCTCTGGTCGTCGGCCGGCACGAGCGCCGCGGCGTCGATGTCCAGGGCCAGCAGGTCGCGGATGGCGTTCTGGTACTCCGTACGATTCAACCGGTGCAGCGGCTCGGTCCGCCCCGGATTGGGGCGCACCGCCGCCACGCGGTCGATCTCCGTTTCCAGGAAGGTGGCGAGGGCGTCGCTGGCGGAGATCTCGGGCCGCGGCCGTCCGACCGGAGGCATCGAGCCGGTCCGGAGCTTGCGGATCACCTTCTCCCAGACGTCGGCGTTGCCCGGCACGTCGGCCAGATCGGTAGTCCGCAACGCGATCGGGACCGTGCCGCGGGCGGCCAGCCGCTCGTTGTGGCACGTGATGCAGTAGCGGTTGAGCAGCGCCTCGTGCGCAACGACCGCCGAGGGCTCCGCGGCGGCAGGCTCCTGCCCCGGGCCGCCCGCCGCAGCGGGCGCGGCTCCCGACGCGGGAGCGAGCCACACCGCCCCGGCTATCATCCAGACGCCGAACAGGGCGAATACGCGTCGCGTCATCGGCTTTCCCCGTCGCCACGGCCCATCCGACCGCGGTCGCTGAACAGTCTCCCCAGCCTGTTAGATCCTACGTCGTTCGTACCGGTTGTCAACCGCCGATCGCCGCTGGAGAGGCATGCGGATCTGCGATACGATGGGAGAATGGAGCGCGAGGAACTGGCGCGCGCGAGATACGGCAGACATGGCGAGAGCGAGGAGAAACCGACAATGCGGCTAGAGAACAGAGCGCCGGCGACGTCACGCATCGTCCTCCTCGCCATGTGCGCGATCCTCGCGATGTCGGCCGCCGACATCGCTGCGGCCGCCGCCCGTGACCTGCCCCTTGTCGAGGCGGCCAAGGCGGCGGACGCCGACACCGTGCGCGCCCTGCTGGAACGGCAGGTCGACGTCAACGTCGCCGAGACCGACGGCACGACCGCGCTGCACTGGGCGGCGTACCAGGGCGACGTCGAGACCGCGCAACTCCTTCTGGAAGCGGGGGCCGACGCCGGCGCGGCCAACCGTTACGGCGTCACACCTCTGGTTCTGGCCGCCGGCCGCGGGAACGCGCCGATCGTCGAGGCGCTGCTCGGCGCCGGCGCCGACCCGAACACGACCTTGCCGGAAGGCGAGACGGTGCTGATGACCGCGGCGCGCACCGGCGATGTCGACGTCCTCCGGCTGCTGCTGGCCCGCGGTGCCGACCTTCGGGCGCGGGAGAGCTGGCGCGGCCAGACGGCGCTGCACTGGGCCGCGGCCGAGAACCACCCCGCCGCTGTCCACGCGCTGATCGAGC
>WTFV01000245.1:20889-28060 GCA_011523845.1 Acidobacteriota bacterium
CTGGCGGAGTACGGCGCCGACACGCAACTCCCGACCGAGGGCAACGCGTCGCCACTGATGGTGGCGGCAGGCGTCGGCATCTTCAACCTGGGGGAGAGCGCCGGGACCAACGAGGAGGCGTTCGAGGCCGTGCAGTTGGCGTGGGAGCTGGGCGACCACAACGTCGACGGGGCGGACGATCGGGGCTACACCGCGCTGCACGGCGCCGCGCTCCGCGGCGCGAACCCGATCGTCGAGTTCCTGGCCGAGCGGGACGCCGACCTGCTCGCCGAGAGCGACGAGGGCTGGACGCCACTGCGCATCGCCGACGGCGTGCACTATACGGGGACGGTCAAGCGCGCGGACCACACCGCGGAACTGCTGCGGGAGATCATGAGGGACCGCGGGGTCTACGACGCCGAGAGGCACGCCAGGGACGTCAACAGCGTGGCGGTGGTGAAGCCCGCGGAACAGCAGTAGGCATCGCACCATCGGCTGCCCGCGAGCGGTCCTGCGACGTCACCGTCTCGCCGCGAAGAAGGCCTGCCGCCAGGCGAGCCTCGCCCTTCGAGTGGAGACGGGTCGGGGCGGGCAAGCGGTGCCCTGCCGGCCACAGCCGTGCCGTGCTACGGATTGCAGGCGGCGGCGACCATGCCGAGCGAGCTGACGTTGATGCGGTCCCCGGACGGGTCCCGGATCAGGAAGCCCTTGACCGCCATCCGGTGCCCGGCGTGCGACGCCGGGTTGGGATAGACGTTCATCAACTCGAAGGTCCGCGTCCCGACCGGGCGCGACCCGAGAGCGGCCAGCTCGTCCTCCGTCGACGCGGACGGGTCCCGCGTGCGGACGGCGCGGGTGCTGCTCGTCAGGAGCCAACCGCCGCCATCCTCGGTCAGGCAGCCGACGACCTGAACGAGAGCGAAGCTCGGCACCTCGGCCGGTCCGTCCCGGCCCTCGATCCGGATCTCCGCGAGGCCGTCCGGCGTCAGCTCCCGATCGCCCGATGGGAAGCCGTTGAACTCCAGGATGTAGGCGACGCTGTCCAGGTAGGCGTCCTCGCTCAGCGTTGCGGGCTCGTCGAACGGCATGAGGTTGCGGATGCGGACGAACAGCGTGTGCAGGGTGTCCTCGCGCCAGTCCTGCATGAAGCGGTCGCCGGCGAGCGGGCGCGCCTCGTCGGAGCCGCTCATGTCCGGCAGGTGGCACGCGCCGCAGTTGCCGTCGTAGACGACCTTGCCGCGCGCCGCCTGTTCGGCGGTGTAGACGCCGTCCCACACCGTCCTGCCGTCCTGCTGCCCCGCCGCCGGCGACGGGCCGGCGAGGGCGGCGACGAGCACCCCGCCCGCCGCGAGTCCATAGCGCGCTGCTCTACAGCGTCGGAGAAGCCTCTGCCCCACTGTCGTCCATCCTGTCTGCATGGTCTCTGGCCTGCGGCCCCGTGAACGTCAGGGCGTGACGGTGACGGTAACGTCGGCGGCCGAGTAGAGATAGCCGTCGTCGGCCATCCCGCGGATCACGTACGTCCCCGGTGCGCTGAAACGCGCCGTCGTGACGATGCGCCCGTCCTCGGGCAGCGGCGGCGGCGTCCAGCCGGGGGTGTGGTCCTCCATCGGGGCGCTCCACGGATCGAAGTCCACCGTACCAGGCCCGCGGTACTGGATCCAGGCGAGCCGCAGGCCGAGCGCGTTGCGGCGGCCCGGGGGACGGCTGTTGCGGGCCGGCCGCATCGCCGGGATGCCGTCGTCACCGACGATGGCGGTCAGGGTCAGCGGTTCGCCCACCTCGACCGTCCGCTCCGTGCTCTCGACCAGCTCGATGCCGGGCGCGGCGTTCACGATGTCCGGCGCGCCGCCGCCGGCCCGGTTCATCGCGATCACCTGGTCGTCGATGATTTGCTCCGGCACGAGCCAGCCCACGGCCCGGTCGGTCCGGCCATGGGCGGTCACGGTCCAGACCAGCTCCTTGTCGCCCCAGTCCGCCGGCACGCGGACGCGGAAGATGACGCGCTGCCGCCGCGGATAGAAGAACGTCGGCTGCCCCTGGTCGGCCCCGCCCGGCTCGAAGTAGTTGTCCGGCCCCACCGGGACGTTCAGGTGCTCCTCGTAGTTCCGGTTCAGGTACCCGAACACGAAGTTGAAGCTGCCGTCGTCGTTCTGCTCCCAGCCCTCGAAGACCGGCTGCAGGTTCTGGCCGCTGTGGTAGGTCTGGGCGGACGCCGCCGGCGCGCCGACGAGCAGCAACGCGCCGGCGAGCGCCGCGGCGTCACGGAACCGGCATCGCCTCGACATCATCGCTCTGAACCCCGTGAACCTCGTGACCCTCCGCGCCCGCCGCCCGGCCGTCGCCGGCCCGTGCGCCCGGCGCGCTCGCTCGTCAGTCGTTGGTCGACCGCGCGCGCTCCTCCAGCTTGCGCTCGAACTCGTCCTGCGGCATGTGGTAGAAGCTCATCCAGGCGAAGCTCATGTCGTCGATGGAGCGGTTGCCGAAGCCCACCCAGTTCTTCGGATCCGGGTTGTAGCGGTTCGAAGCCGTGTTGTTGTGCCAGCCGATCACGTGCAGGATGGTGCCGGCGGGCAGCAGCGGCGCCTCGTGGTCGGCGTAGTTGTAGACGATGTGCCAGCCGAAGTTGTGCTTCGTGCAGCTCAGCGTCTCGATCCGGCCGCTCGGATAGATGGCCTCGACGCACATCCGGTCGCCGCGGATGTGCATGTGCGGCTGGAACCCGGTGACCTGCGTCGGCTCGGGCAGCACGTAGTAGCCGTCGCTGCGCGCGTTGTCCTCGCCCGCCCGGATGTCCGGGGTGTCGAAGCTGTCGCCGACGTGCCGCGAGATCAGCACCCGCTCCGGCACCTCTCCCTGCGGGTAGAACTGGAAGCCGACCCGGGTGCGGTCCCTGATCTCCTCGCCGACCGAGCTGTAGTGCATGTTGAAGCGGATCTGCGTGCCCGCGCGGATGAGCCGTCCGGTGCCCTCGGGGAAGATGTCTCCGTTCTTGCCCATGGCGTACTCGTTGAGGAAGCCGCCGCCCTCCTCGCCGTCCTCCTCCTCCCAGACCATCGACGTCGCCACGTGGTGCACGACCGGGTAGGCGCCCGGCGAGGGCTTCGTCTCGACCGCCTTGATGTAGCGGTCCTCGGTCAGGCGCGAGTCGGCCCAGATGTTGAGCCAGCGGTCGGCGTCCACCGCCCCGATGGTCTGCTCCTCCGGCAGCTCGACGATCCACTCGGGCGTACCGATGCGCCAGTCGTCCAGCGAGGCGAGCTCGATCGGCGGCGGCGCGTCCGCCGGGTTGCCGCGCGGCGCACCCGCCTCGACCCAGCGCCCGATGGTGGCGATCTCCTCGTCCGACAGCGACGGATCCTCCTTGAACGCGCGGACGCCGACGTTGCGTTCGATGTACCACGGCGGCATCTCGCGCTGCGCCGTCTTGTCGCGGATGGCGCGCGCCCAGGGCCGGACCTCGGCGTAGGTCAGGAGCGACATCGGCGCGACCGATCCGGGCCGGTGGCACTGCTGGCAGGCGCGCTGCAGGATGGGCAGCACGTCCTTCGTGAACGTCGGCGCCGTCCCGCTCGTCTGCGCCCCGGCCAGGCTGGCCGCGGCGAACAACACCAGCCCCACGACGGCGGCGACGACACCGGCGCGAACGGCGAAGCGCATGTAGCTGCAGCAGTACATCCCGTCCATCGTCCAGCCCTCCCCCTGCCTCGTTCGCTCTCGGGCCACTGGCCCGCAAATCGTCGCCGTGCGGCTCCGCTTTCCGCCCAACCAGGCATCTCCAGGAGCCTGCGCCTTCCTGCGGCGCAGACTCCCGGCGCCGCGCGCAGAGACGGCGGCGGCGCCCGCCAACGTTATACCACGCGGCCGCAACCGTGGCGCGCCGCCGCCGGCATCCGGCGACCACCGGTGTAAGATGAACGCTCGCCCGCCTGCCCGGGCCGCCGGTCGGTGCGGACGACACTGGCTCGTCGCGGCAGCTCGAAAGGTAGCCGGATCGATGAACGTCAAGTGGGAACGAAGGGACGGAACGGCGCTGGCCAGGGTGGAAGGCCGCATCGACGGCGCCAACTTCTCCGAGTTTCAGCGCGTACTCGAGGCCGGGCTCGAACCCGACGCGGATTCCGTCGTCCTGGATTTCGAGCACGTCGCCTTCATCAGCAGCGCGGGACTGCGCGTCGTGCTGATGCTCGGCAAGCAGCTCCGGAAACGGGGCGCGCAACTCGCCCTGTTCTCACTCAAGCACCGGATTCGCGAGATATTCGCAGTCAGCGGCTTCGACAGGGTAGTGCCGATTCACGGTTCGGAGAGTCAGGCGATCGATAGCGCTCGCCGGCGATCCGCAGCAGTCGGAGAGAGACGACGAGACGCTGAGGAACGAGATCGACTTCGACATCGTCGGAGACAATCTGAAGGACATCGCGGGGTTCACCCTCGAGAAGTACGAATACGTCAACGACTGCACGCTCCCCCGGGAGACGCGCCAGAGAGCGCTGGAACGAATCAACGAGGCCCTGTGGCGGTGCGTCGAGCAGTCCAAACGCGAGCGGCTCATCATCCTCAAGAGCATGTTCCTGGCCGCATCGAACGCGCTCGACGACGTGGTCGCTTCTCGCAACGACTGACGCGGTCCTGCCGCTCCCCGCGGACGAGCAATCCGCACGCCGGCGGTCTCGCCGGGATCAGCGACTCCTGCGGGCAGCCCGAACCTACCGGGCCCCGGCCACCTCGTCGTAGAACGCCTGCAGCGCGGCCGGGCGGAACGGCCAGTCGAGGTCGGCGGTCTGCACGCGGTCCGGCGCGTCGTCGCGGCTGACGCCCGCCTCGATGGCCGCCCGCATCCGATCCTGCAGCGTCTGCATCCGGTCGCGGAAGGTGCGGACCTCGTCCCTGCCCAGGACGGGGCCGTGACCGGGGATCACGGTATCGAAGTCGAGCGCCAGCACGCCGTCCAGCGTCGCCGTCCACGCCAGGCCGCTGCCGCCGTTGTCGTAGTCCATGAAGGGCGACAGCGTGCTGCCGTCCGACCGCTGTCCCCAGATGAACAGGTCGCCCGTATGAATGGTCCGCAGGTCCGGGAAATAGATGACCGCGTCGCCGTTCGTGTGGCCGCGCCCGAAGTGGTGGGCCCGCACCTCCACGCCGCCCAGGAACACGGAAGTCTCGTCGCTGAAGACGATGCGCGGCGCTCCCGGCTGGTTGTTGCGGAGCATGTTCCCGCGCGCATTCTTGTGGGAGATCACTTCGCCGACGGCCATGAAGTCGGCGTTGCTGCCGGCGTGGTCGCCGTGGTGGTGCGTGTCGAGGACGTACTCGATCGGCAGCGACGTCACCTTCCGCACCTCGGACGTGATCATCCGGAAGCTGTGCGGAAACTTGTTGTCGACCAGGATCACCCCGTCGTTGGTCACCCGCACCGCCACGTTGCCCCCGGTCACGCCGCCGTCGTAGCCCGGGATCACGTACAGCCCGTTCTTGCCGGGCACCGGCCGGATCGCGGTCAGCTCCGCGAGCTCGTCCGCGCTGAGCGCCTGCTCGGCCGCGGGCTGCGCCGCCGCCATGATCCCCGCCACGGCGAGCACGACCGCCGACATTCCCGCAATCATCTTCAACTCACGCATGGTCCCTCCGGGCGCCATGTTAGCCGATTCTCTCCACCCGCCGTTCCCGTCCCGACGCTCAGCGCAGGAACCAGGGCAATACGCTGACGCCCTTGAACTCGAACCGTTCCGTTCCGCCGTGGACGAGCACGCCGCCCCGGTTGGGGTTGCCGGCGATCGAAGTCCACCAGACGAGGCCGTCGACGGCGTCGGCGGCGACCGTCTGCCCCGACTTCACCTCCACCGGGATCACCCTCCCGCCGGCGTCGATCAGCACATCCACCTCGTGCCCGGTCGCGTCCCGCCAGAAGTACAGCGGCGCGTCACGACGCTGCGCGGCAAAGCTCTTGATCAGCTCCGCTACGACGAACGACTCGAAGATCGCCCCGCGCAGCGGATGGCGCTCGAGGGTGGCGGCATCCCGGATATCGAGCAGATAGCAGACGAGGCCGGTGTCGAGAAAGTGCAACCGGGGACGCTTTCGCAAGCGCTTCCGGTAGCTCGCATGATGCGGCGGGAGCGTCGTCGCCAGAAAGCCGATCTCGAGCGCCGCGAGCCAGCGCCCGGCCGTCTGCTGGGTGACTCCGGTATCGCTGGCGAGCGCGGTGAGATTGAGCTCCTGTGCCGTGTGGGAAGCCGCCAGCCGCATGAAGCGCTCGAAACTGCGCAGATCCGATACCTGCATCACCTCTCGAAGATCCCGTTCGATGTACGTGCGAATGTAGTCCGCCAGCCACGGCCCGGCCGGGAGGCCCCGATCGTGAATCCGCGGATAGAAGCCATCGACCAGCGTCTTCCACAGGCTGCGGTCCGGCACGGCGGCCAATCCGCCCGCGTCGTCCTCGTCCAGGTTCCCCGCACGCAGCGGCGGCCGTTCGAGCAGCTCGGCGAGCGACAGCGGATACAGCCGGACCAGGGCGGTGCGTCCCGCCAGCGTCTGCGACACCGACTCCATGAGGAGGATGTTCTGCGAACCGGTCAGAATGAACCGTCCCGGCCGAGCGTCCTCGTCGACCAGGACCTGGATGTACGACAGCAGATCCGGCGCACGCTGGATCTCGTCCACGATCAGTCTGTCTCCCTGCGCCAGGAAACCTCGCGGGTCCTCGATTGCCCTCGCGCGCAGGTCCGGAGCTTCGAGCGAGAGGTACAGGTGGTCGGGAAAGAGCGCCCGCACGAGCGTGGTCTTTCCCGACTGCCGGGGGCCGGTGAGGGTCACGCAGGGATTGAGGGCCGCGGCAGCGCGGAGCGCTTCGGTGAGGTGACGGCGCAGCACCCGGGGATGTTGGCACGCAGACCGCGTCGCGTCAATTCCGTGATACCATCACTGACAACGCATACCAACCGCGCAGGCCGGTACCCACGCACCATGGTTGGGAAACTACATACATGATGTTACTCAAGACTGCTACGGCGACCAACGGCGACCGGCAGCCAATAGACGTCGATGAAGTCCGCTACCGGGCGAATGGGTTGACGGAGAAATCCACGTCAACCCACTCAAGTCTAGCAGCCTGTGGCAAAAGTCGCGGATTCGGCTTGGCCGCGGCGCGGCCGAACCCGTAGACTGCGCGGCATGGCGATGGGCAAGAGAC
>WTFV01000255.1 GCA_011523845.1 Acidobacteriota bacterium
GGGCAGCAGTTCGCCCAATGCGTCGTGGACCAGTACCGCGGACCGAAGGATGAGGGGAGGCTGTGGCGGGCACAGTTGTACCTCCGCCGGATGGCACTGGAGACGATGGCATACGCGCTGCAGGGCTACCCGTGCACGTTCGAGGAAGGCTACGCGGAGTTCAGGGCGCAGTTCCGGGTGTAAGCGTCGTGCCCGCCGGTCGTTCCACGAGCCGGCTCCAGAGCCGGACCTGCTACCGCTTCCGCCGACGGTCCCCCGCCGATCGGCTCGCCTTCCCGCATCGCGGTCAACCACCAGTGGATCACCCAACACGGCCCCTTCACGCCCGGCACTTCCGGGTCGACCGTCCCGGGCATCCCTCCACCGCCGCGTTCTTCGCGCCTTGAAGGCCTTCCCCCGACTTCACCTCCCGGTGTCACCCCCCTCCCGCGTTCGCCCAAGCCCCTCCTCCTCCTCGACCCATGTTGGACCGAGCCATGTCGCTGGGGGACGATGCGTTGGTTGTCGATGCGGATCGAGAGCCAGCTGCAGACCCTGGTGATCCTGGACGTGGACATCGAGCAGGCCCGCCACACCTTGACGCAGTTCGAGACGATGACATGGCGCGTCGAGCTGCGCGAAATCGACGGCGCCCGGTTCGTCGTGCTGCCGGCCGGCTCGCTGGAGCGTCCGCCCTGGACCGTGGGCGGGCAGCCTGCCGTGAGGCTGTCGAGCGAGTGAGGGAGCTCTATGGACGCGCTACAGCGGCAGTTGATGACGGCCTTGCGGCGGTTGTCCGAGCAGTCCGAGCGGGAGCGGACGCAGCAGGCCGCGCAGGCCGAAGCCTGTCAGCAGCAGGTCGAGATCTTGCGGCGGCAGGTCGAGCGGCTCAGCGCGCAGGTGACGAGCTTGACCGAGCACTGCACGGCCCTGGCCGAGACGTTGCGCGGGCTGTGGAGATGCGCCAGCAAAGCCGCAAGCGCGGGCCGGACCGGGACCACGGCCCCAGCCGCTAGAGATCGCCATGTCGTCGCGGCTGGCGTCATCCTCGCCTTCAGTCGGCTCGGCTCGGATCCTCCGAAAACGTCGGGAGCTTCGCGATCGTGCCTGCGCGGTCGCACACAGGCGCTCGGCGCCGCCTTCCGACGAGAAGATGTCGCTGCGGCAACGACGCCGGTCCCCAACGCGCTGCCGCCCGCGAAGGTGAGCGCATTGTCGGCCGCGTACCTCCCCGGACCGAGCATGTCGAGCATCGGTCGCAGCGTACCACGTGCCCGCGCGCCGGTCGCGGACTCCGCTGCCGGCCAACGGCGCCACCGGCCGCGCCCGTCCGCGAGATTGGACGCCCAATCGTCCATCAGCCGCCGTCTCGATGACCTCGTGACGATCGTCTGTCGCCGGGGACGACCTCGCCCGAACGAGCCGGTGTGTCGTCGGTTTACGCATTCCCTGGCAGGAGGCGGCCGGGGGGCCGGCAGTCGCGCGCATGGGCCGGCCCAGGTGTTCGCGTCCCGCAAGGAGCTCGTCATGCCGTATGACGTTCGGCGCTTCGCAGTGCTCGTGGGTGGACTGGTGTGTCTGGTGCTGCCGGCGTCGGCCGCCGAGGCCCAGACCCGACCGCATCGATTCGAGATCGCCGCCGGCACGATGTACGGCTTCCAGGATCCGGAGCGGCCGTTGACCGCCGGGTGGATCCTGTCGAGCGGTTTCGCGCTTGGGCGGCAGTCATTCGTGGTGGAGGGCGCGTGGCACCGGGACGCCTACGCTCTGGAGCGGGACGCCTACGCTCTGGAGTACGACGAGGTGTTCCGCCAGAGGGTCCAGAGCCGCTACTGGATGCTGATGGGCGGCGTCCGGGGCGGAGCGCGTCAAGGGCGCGTGGCGCCGTACTACCAGGTCCTGGCCGGTGGCTTCGCGGCCCGTTTCAGGAGGGACTACGAGTGGCCGGCGTCGATCGACACCGAGACGGCGAACGCCGAGTGCGGTAGCTACCATGACGGCGTGCTGGTCCACCCGTGCCTCAACCTGCCGTACCCCGAGTTCGACGAAGAGCGCAACGCCGGGTTCGTCGTGCAGCCGGGGATGGGCTTGGACGTGAACGTCTGGCGGCGATTCACGCTCCGTCTGGCGGCTGACTTGCCAATCCTGGCTGGCGGCGGCTACGTCGTTTTCCGGCCGAAGCTCTCCGCCCGGGTCGTCGTCGCGCTGGGGCGCTGACGCCGCGAGAGACCGCATCGTGCAGGAGCCAGTACGAGGGCGACTGGTGAGCCGGCGCGCAGGGTCCTCGCCTCCAGCGGCGCGAATCTTCCGGCCTGCGCCGGCCAGGTACTCGGCCCAATCGTCCATGAGCCGCTGGATGTTATGTTCCCGGTAGCGGGCCGTGCCACCGGAGCCGCGCGGCCCCGAACGACGCCGGCGGCGGACGACCCTGAAAGACGGCAGCCGCGGCGGCGTGCATCGCCGCGAGACTTGAGGGAGTTCGATGGACATAGCCGCGACGCTCAGGAGCTACGACGGGACGCGGGTCGCGCCGTTCCGTGCGGTGGCCGAAGCGGTGCGGGATACGCCCGAGCGCGCCGTGCCGCGGCTCCTGGATCTCACGGCGAGCGACGAGGCGGCGCTTCAGATCGGCGCCACATGGGTGATCAAGTGGCTGGCCGAGCGTGGGGACCCGCCGCGCGGGGAGTCCGCCGCGCGGGTCGTCGACCTCCTCGACCACGTGAACGATCCGGACGGGGTCCTGCACCTCCTACAGACACTGCCGCATATGGCGCTCCCCGCCGACCGCACCGTGGCGCTCAACCGCATCCTCAGGCGGCTGATCCGGTCGCGGCGCGTGTTCCTGAGGGCATGGGCGTACAACGGGCTCGGGGTAATGGCGGCGGCGGAGCCGGGACTCCGCAGTGAGGTAGAGGCACTGTTTGCAGCAGCGGAGGAGCGGGAATCAGCGGCGGTCAGAGCACGCATCCGGCGCGCGAGGGCTGGCCTGGCTTCCAGCTAGCCAGGACGGAGGGCCCGCGGCGAAGGCCGAGCCCCGGGGCGATGTCGCGCCGGGACGCCGGCCGGTGGTTGCCACCCGGGAGATCATCGCCCACCTGATCATTACCGAGCGGGAGATCGCATGCCAGTGAGGCGAGCCGTTAGCGCCTCGTCGCGCCGGAGCGCCTCACCGGCCGTCGCCCGCCAGATACGCCGACCAACCGTCCATGAGCCGCCGCCGACGCTCGAACAGGTCCGAGCGGGCGTAGGCCGCCTCGACCTTGTTCTGGACCACGTGAGCCAGCGCCGCCTCGATCACTTCGCGCGGGTGATCCGTCTCCTCCTCCGCCCAGTCCCGGAACGACGACCGGAAGCCGTGAGCCACGGCGGCGATCTTGTGGTGCTGGAGCGTCTTCGGCAGCGTCGACGGCGAGATTGGCTTCCCGCTCCGCATCGGGAACACGAGCGGCTTGCCGTCGCCGAGCGCCCGCGCCGCGTCGAGGATCGCCAGCGCCCGGCCGCACAGCGGAACGCGATGCTCGCGCTTCGCCTTCATCCGCAGGGCCGGGACGGTCCACACGCGCCCGGCCGTGTCCATCTCGTCCCACGTGGCGAGCCTGACCTCCGCCGACCGCGCGGCCGTGAGCACGAGAAACTCGAACGCCAGCTTGACGGCAGGCTGCCCGGCCTTCGACGTCCGCACCGTCTCGATGGCCGCCGCCACGTCGCTGTGGAGCAGCGCCAGCCGGTGCGTCACGATGTCGTTCTGCGGGCCGAGCACCGGCACCACCCGGTCACAAGGGTTGTCGTTCCGCATATCCAGCGCGATCGCCCACTCCAGCACCGCGCGGATGCGCTGGCAGACCTCCCTGGCCGTCGCCGCCTTGACGTGCCAGATCGGCGTGAGGATCTCCAGCACGTCGGCCGTGTTGACCTCGGAGACGGGCCGGCTGCCGATGCGGGGGAACACGTAACGCTCCATACTCCGCCACCAGTTGTGCACATGGTGCCGGCCGCGCCAGCCGCCGCGCTTCTGTTCGAGGACACGGCGGGCGGCTTCGGCGAAGGTGGGAACACCCTGGACACGGCGTTTGTCGGCTAGCGGATCACCACCGGACCGTGCCAGCATGCGGTTGGCGAGGGCCTGCTCGCGGGCCTTGGCGAGCGGGACGAGCGTGGCGGCGCCGAGCCCGAGCTCGCGGCGCCGGCCGCGGATGACGAGCCGCTGGACCCAGCTTCGGGTTCCGGTCGGCTGAACGAACAGGTACAACCCATTGCCGTCCGCGTGGCGTCCGGGCGGCGCGGAACGGACGAAGGCGGCCGAGAGGGCCTTTTCGGGATGGCGTCCCCGGCGCTTGGTTCTGCGGGGCGAGGGGTCGGTCTTGGCTACAGCATCCATTCCCCCATTATATGCGGGATTCAGCCGGATTCCACGACACGTCCTGAGCCGGACGGCCCACGGCGGCGAATCATAAACGATTACTGGTCAGTCGTTTATAAGGACTTTCCTGCACAAGGATGGACACTACCGGAACACCATTGGGTGTCAAGGCAGCGCGAACACGAACAGATTGTTCCCGTCGCTCGGGCGCAGCTCCGGGGTGAGGTTGATGAACCGCGCGGTGCCGGTGCTGACCGCCACGTACTGCCGGCCGTCGACGGCGTAGGTGATCGGGAAGCCGGAGACCGGCGAGCCGAGGTTGATCTCCCAGAGGATCGCCCCCGTGGTGTCGTCGAAGGCGCGGAAGCGGCCGTTGACGTCGCCCCCGAAGACGAGGCCGCCGCCGGTCGCGACCAGCGACATGGTCGCCGCGCGCTGCTCGTGGACCCACGAGGTGACGCCGGTCTCGGCCGAGATGGCATGGACGGCGCCGACCTGATCCGTGCCCGGCGCGATGCGCGGGCGCCACGCGATGGCGTAAATGGACGCGCTGTCCGGGCCCTCCGCCCGCATGTTCGCGCAGACGTTGCGCAGCGGCATGTACATCATGTTGGTCAGGGGGCTGTAGGCGCCCGCCTCCCAGTCCTTGCCGCCGCTGGCGTGCGGGCAGGTCAGCATCTCCTGCCCCTCGGCGGTGAAGATGAGCTCGGGGTTCTCGGTCACCGCCCCGGTAGCGCCGTCGATGCCGCTGATCACGTTCTGCGTGATGGTCGGCCTCGCCCACAGGAACTCGCCGGTCTCGCGGTCGAGGGTGTAGACCACGCCGGTCTTGCCCGGGATCCCGGTCATTACCTTGCGGATCTCCCCCGGATTCAGGCGGGGATTGATCCACTCGACGGCATCGGCGTCGGGGGCGACGGCGGTGTCCACCAGCAGGCGCTCGAACGGATGGTCGAGGTCCCAGTGGTCGTTCATGTGCTGGTAGTACCAGGCGATCTCGCCCGTGTCGGCGTCCAGCGCCAGGGTCGAGTTGTGGTAGAGGTGCTGCAGGTCCGTCCCGCCGATCAGGAACTTCGGCGCCGGCGAGGTGACCGAGGTGCCGATGTAGACCAGGTTCAGCTCGGGGTCGTAGCTCGGCACCATCCAGGCGCCGACGTGCTTGCGCTCCTCGAACGGCACGCCGCCCCAGCTCTCGTCGCCCGGCTCGCCGGGCGCGGGAATGGTGCGCCGGCGCCACAGCTCCTCGCCGGTGTCGGGGTCGTGGGCGGTGATCACGCAGCCGTCCGGCCCGGCCGCCGGCATGCAGCTCCGGCCGGAGATGGCCTTGCCGTCGGCGACGATGGGACCCGAGGTCTGCGTGGCGGGGTTCTCCTGGTAGTCGAGGATCCGGGTCTCCCACGCCAGCCGGCCGGTGGTGGCGTCGAGCGCGAAGATGTGGTCGTCGGCGCTCGTGTCGATGATGTACGAGCCGTAGATCGCCAGGTTCCGGTTGTTCTGCCACAGCGTGTTGAAGACGTAGTCGCCGATGTCCTCGGGGACCTCGCGGCGGTACTCCCAGCGCAGGTCGCCGGTGACCGCGTCGATCGCCTGGATGACGTCGGCCGGGTTGGGCATGTACATGACGCCGTCGTAGACCAGCGGCGTGCCTTGCTGGCGCCCCTCGGTCATCGCGCGCGACCAGACCATGCGCAGCTCGCCGACGTTGCTCCGGTCGATCTGATCCAGCGGGCTGTAGCCCCACCCGTCGAGCGTGCGCCGCCACATGAGCCATTCGGAGGCGGGCGGATCCTGCAGCATCGCGTCGGTGACCGGGACGAACTCGGCCCCCTCGGACTGGGCGTGCGTCACCGGCGTCCCCGTCAGCGCCAGCGCGGCCCCCAGCAGGCCCAGGACGAGCAGGACGAGGGCGCCTCGAACCGTGCGGGCGGAAACTGGCGTCTGCATCGCAACCCTCCTGGCATGCCGGGGTGAACGCCGCGTACGCATTGTATGCGCGCGGGTGGCGAACGCGTATCCGCATTGACCCTCCGGGGTTCGGTCGGTCAGTGTCGGTACCGGTGCGACCACGTTCCGGCCGTGGCTGGCGCGCCGGCACCGGCGCGGTCGCCCGTGCGTTCGGCCTTGTGCTAGCTAGCGCCCCAAGACGCCTTGCTGGCTCGGCGTTTCGGCCCATCCCCCCCGCTCCATGACCCTGCGCCGCAGCACTTCGCTTCGCTGCGTTCTGCGGCGCAGACTCCTGGCCGAGGGTGGGCGATCAGCGGGCGGCAGCGGCGCGCCAGCGCCGGAGCGCGGCGGCTATCTCGCCCCTCGCCGCCGACCGCGGCCGCGTGTTGTGGTTCACGATGTAGCAGAAGACCACCGGAGCGTCCGAGTCCGGTCCGATGATCCCCGCCAGGGCGATGGTGTGGCGCAGCGTCCCGGTCTTGGCGGCGAGGGGCGGCAGGCGCGGCCACGCCCTGAGCGTGCCTTCGCCGCGCCCGGCCAGGGCGTCGATGAACGTGTCGGCCCACGGGCGCCCGGCCGCATGGGCGAGCACCCGCACGACGGTCGCCGGCGCGATCAGGTTCGCGGCGGACAGCCCGGAGCCGTCCCGCAGCGACGGCTCCGGCGGCACGAGCGTGCCCGGGTCCGGCAGGTCCTCCACGAAGTCGGTAACGACCTCGACGCCGTCGTCGAAGCGGCCGGTCTCCGCCACCTCCAGCCCCAGCGTCAGGATCAGGGTCTCGGCGTACCAGTTGTGGCTCCTCGTCAGAATCTCCGGGAGGAGCTCCTCCATCGGGGGCGAGTGCAGCTCCGCGAGCACGGCGGCCGGGTCGGGCGCGGAACGCGTTCGGGCCTGGAGTCGCACGGCCCCTTCCACGGCGACGCCGGCCGCGTGCAATGCATCGCGCACGCGCCGTGCCGCGCGCAGCACGGGCGCGGGGTCGCTGGCCGGGACCGTGAAGGACGGCTCGCTGATCGGGTACTCGCCGCGGAGCAGCAGCGTGTCGGTGCCCCATACCGGCAGGAAGTCCAGGCTGCCGGCGCCCCGGCGGTCGCGGCCCACGGTCAGCGTCCGGTTGATCACGTCTAGGCCGGCGGGGGCCCGCACCCGGGCCGGCGCCCCGACCGCGGGTCCCGGCGCGACCCGTACCGTGATGGTCGCTTCGTCCACCGCCAGGCCCGCCGGCGGCGCGCCGTGGCGATAGGGAAGGTCGCCGAAAGAGCGGTCCAGCGGGTGCAGGCGGCCGGGGAAGCGGCGGGCGTCCACGACGAGGTCGCCCGTGATCCGCGTGATGCCGCGCCCACGCACCTGGCCGGCCAGCGCCGCCAGCGGCTCGTCGGCGCCGTCGTCGAAGAACGCCCCCCAGGTCGGGTCGGCGCCCGGCTCCACGACGAGATCGCCGTCGAGAACGCCGTCCGCCACCGCGCCGTTGGTCGTCAGGCGGGTGCGCCAGCGGTACTCGGGGCCAAGATGCTCCAGGGCGGCCGCCACCGTGACCACCTTGAGCACCGACGCCGGCACGAAGAGGCGGCCGGCGTTCAACTCGTCGATGACCTCGAGCTCGCCGCTGTCGACCACCCGCGCGGCGAGGTAGCCGCGGAACGCTCCGTCCGTGGCTCCGGCAGGCGCCTGCGCCTCGGCCGCGCGGAGTAACGGCAGTGTGGCGAGCGCCGTGCCGAGCAACAGTAACAGGCGAAGCAGCATCGTCATGTTCCTGGACCACCGGCCGTCACGCGGCCTCGTCGGCCCATGGCGGCGCGCATCTCGATGCAGATGTACAGATGATGGATACGGTTGTCGAAGCGATAGCCGCCCCGTCCACCGTCGGGATCGGCCTGAATGACGCCGAGCTCCTTCATCCTTCGCAGAAAGCTGTCGAAGACGCGCGCCTCGTCGGCGCCGAGGGGCGGCAGCAGATCGGACCGCTTGAACTGGAACTCGAAGGGAGCTGCAAGGGTCTGCAGGATGGACCGGTAGCGGTCACTGCGGATGGCCTGGAAGACGCGCGGTTCCAGGTGCTTGCGGCCGACGATGTCCGCTGCTGCGAATACCCCGTTCATGGCGTCGTCGGTATCGATCGTGTCGTTGGTGTCCGCCTGGAAGACGGCGTCGCCGATTTCGTGGGCGAGAACCGGAAGCCCGCCCGCGAAGCTGACCAGAATCTCCAGCGCGTCCGGTTCGACGGAGCATCCCGCCTTGGCGAACGCACTGCTGAAGAACTCCCGCGTTTCCAGGGCCGGCCACGGCCGGATCTCGATGGGGTCGAGCACCCGCGTGAGGGAGGGCTGGAGCGCCGCCAGAGAGTATCGCCGTTCCTGAAGACCGACCAGCAGGATGCACACGGGCAGCGGTTCGCGCGCGGTGGCGACCTCGTCCACGAAGCTCTTGAACCAGTTGGCGAACGCCGCCGAGTCGGCCAGACCGTTGATGTCGTCGAGGACGAGCAGGATTCCCCGGTGCTGTTCGCGCAGCGCGGCCAGCAGGTTCCGGAGCGCGGGCGCGAAATGATGCACGAGTTGTTTCAGGTCGCGCCGCGGCGCGGCGAAGGTCATGCTGACGCCGAAGAGACCGACCTGCTTGACGTGGTCGCCGAACAGCGCCTTGATCCGTTCGTGCCAGGATTGCCCCGCGCTTTCCTGGAGCAGGCGATCGAAGATCCGCTGCGCCATGTCCTCGAGCGACGAGACGCCGCCGAGGAAGGAGTGGATGCCCAGCATCCGCGGGTCCCGTCCCGCGATGGCCTGGATCAGGGAGGCGAGCGAACTCTTGCCGATGCCGCGCTCGCCCTCGAGAAACGCTACCTGGACGCGGCCGGTCGCCACCGCGGCGGCCGTCGCTCGCCGCAGGCGCTCGACTTCCGTCGCGCGACCGACGAACTGCTGCGCGGGTACGGGCCGGCCGGGTGTGAACGGACTGTAGTCCTTCGGCATCGCTGTAATCGGGGATGCACCCGCCGACGGCGTCCGCCGTGACAGAACCGTTGCGGACCGCGCACCGGGCGCGGCAGTTACCCGAACCGCTTCGCGTCGGCCGAGGCGTAGCTCGCCATCGCGCGGTCGAGCCCGACCGTCGCCTCGAGCGTCTCGACCACCTCCGGCAGTCGCCTGCCCGGGATGACGCAGGTCATCTCCTCGGAGCGCATGCCGGTGCGCGAGCGGCTGAGGGCGCACCCGACACTGGCCGCCACCGTGTTCCGTTCCTTGGCCATGGCCACGATGTGGCACTGCGGCTTGCCCTCGATCGGCATCTCGGGGAACGCGTCCTTCAGCGTCATCAGCCCCAGGCCGTTGATGCGCAGCAGCACCACGTCGGGCGGCGTGGTCCGCTCGGCGAGGGGTCCGTACACCACCGCCTCCGGCCGCTCGGCGACGTGCGGCAGGCCCATGACCGCCGCCTGGTCGACCCAGCCGGCCTCGAGCACGGCCCCGACGTCGTCCTTCGTAGCCGCTTCCTCCAGCGACATGAACCCGTGCGTGTAGCTGCCGACGCTGCAGTTGGCGTGGTCGGCGGCGACGGTGGCGAAGGTGTCGCCGGCGCCCTGGATCCAGAAGACGCAGCCGGCCGGGACCTGCCCGGTGCGGCCGTGGTCGTTCGGCTCCGGGTAGTTGGCCTCGACGCGCGGCGCCGGCGGCGTCTCGCCGGGGCCGTGGAACGAGATCGCCAGCGGCGCCGCGGACGGCTTCAGCGTGGCGACGAGGCGGTCGTTGAGCGCTCTCCAGTCCGGTGTGTCTGTCATGCCGGGGATTATAGGTGCCGCGGAATCCAGGATTCCCCGCGCCCGGCCTTGGACGTCGCCGCGAACGAGTGGGTAGAATGATCGCTGCCTTCTACCTGACGCCGGCGCGGACGTTCAGACTCTCCGGAGGTCCATTGAGTCTCAACATCAAGAACGAAGGGACGCACCGTCGCGCCCGGAAGCTGGCGGACCTGATGGGCGAGACCATGACCGAAGCCGTGGACCGCGCCGTCACCGAGCGGCTGGAGCGCGCGTCGCGAGTCCGCAACCGGGGCCGCCGCGTCGAGAGGCTCCTGCAGATCGGCCGGGAGTGCGCCGCGCTGCCGGTACTGGACGAGCGGAGTCCGGAGGCCATGTTGTACGACGAGCGGGGTCTGCCGAAGTGATCGTCGCGGACACGTCGGCCCTCATCGCCGTGCTGCAGAACGAGGAAGACGCCGGGCGGTTCGCCGGCGCCATCGCGGAGGCGGACCCGGTGCTGGTCTCGGCGGCCAGCGTGGCGGAGGCCGGCATCGTGATGCTGAACCGACACGGTCCGCCGGGAGCGGACAAGGTCAGGGCGCTCATCCGGGAGGCGGGGTTGCGCGTCGAGGACGTGACCGCGGAGCATGCGGAGATCGCCATCGAGGCTTACGAAGCATACGGCAAGGGAGGGCAGGCGCCAGGGAAGGCGAACCTCAATTACGGCGACTGCTTTTCCTACGCGTTGGCGAAGGCGACCGGGTTGCCTCTCCTGTTCAAGGGGCACGACTTCTCGCACACCGACGTCGCGGCGGTGCTCTGACGCCCGATCCGACGTCGCCATCGGACACTCGGTCCTGCGCAACGACAAGTCGACCGGGACGATTGCGTCGCCTGCGCCCGTCCCTACTCCGCGACCGAAAACCGCACCGACGCCATCCTGGTATCCCAGATCAGCGCCAGCCGCCCTCCGCTCGCGGTCGTGTCGAGGAACTGCCACGAGAGCTGATCGAAGGCGACCGGCAGGGTCTCCAGCTCCATCGGGGTGCGCAGCACGTCGCGGTCGTCCGTGTACTCGAAGGCGCCGAACAGCGCCTCGCGGTTCTCGTAGTCGTAGGTCTGCTGGGCCGGCCAGGTGGAGACGATGAACGTCCAGACTTCGTCCGACAGGTCGATGAACAGCGTGTACTCGCCGGGTTCGACTCGCGTCCCGCCGATAATCAGCGGCGCCTCGGTGACGAGCCGCGTCGACTGGTTGGCGCCGGCGCGCCACACCGGGGCGCCGTCGTTGAGCATCTCCGCCCAGTCCGGCGGCCCGAACAGGTCGCGGCCGCGCTTCAGCGGCCGCCCGTAGTAGACGTCGATCCACGACCCGCCGAGGTAGCCGTACTGTACCGGGTCGAACGTGCCGCCGACCTGCACCGCGGAGTGGCCGGGCGGGCTGAGGATGCGCCGCTCCTGGGCGAAGGCGGAATCCGGCACGGCGGCCAGCGCCCCGAAGGCGATGCCGATGACGAGGGTGGTCCGCGTATCGTGAAACAGGATCAAGAGTGTCTCCTCAGCGAGGTCCGGGAGGCCGGCCGGGAACGGTTCGAAGCCTATCACCCGCGGGCCGCGCCTGCCCGGGAGAGCGGCACAGCGTGGCCGTGCTCCCGTTTGGAGGCGGCCGTTGCGTGTCCTTGGGCCGGCGCCGCCTGGCAGGCCGGCGACCGGCGCGCACCGCTCCGCGCATCGCCTCGCGGCGCCCGCCGGTATATCGTCACAGGGAGGGAGGCGCCCCCGGACCGGCGGCGACGAACCGGACGGGCGCCTCGGATATCCGGCAGCGGCGAACGCGGGAGGTTGACATGACCCGTCGATGGTTGGTGCGGTCGGTGGCGGCGGCGGTCGCGGTCGGGTGGCTGGCGGCGGCTCCCGTGGCCGGTCAGGAGCCGGCGGAGGAGCCCGCGACGTTCACGACTCCCTGGGGCGATCCGGACCTGCAGGGCATCTGGTCCTACGCCACGTTCACGCCGCTGCAGCGGCCGGTCGATCTGGCCGATCGGGAGTTCCTGACGGAGGAAGAGGTGGCGGAGCTGAACCGGGCCGACGCCAGCCGGGCGACGTCCGAGCGCCGCGGCGAGCTCTCCGCCGAGCGCGACCTCGCGCTGGCCTACAACCAGGTCTGGTGGGATCGTGGCGAGTCCACGGGTCGCACCTCGCTCATCGTCGATCCGCCGGATGGGCGGCTTCCGCCCCTGACGCCCGAGGCGGAAAGGCGCCAGGCGGAGCTGCAGGAATACCGGCGCGCCCACCCCTTCGATTCCTGGGCAGACCGGCCGCTGCAGGAACGCTGCATGACCTACCAGCGGGTGCCGCCCGTGCCGTCGGGCTACAGCAACGCCTACCACATCTTCCAGTCGCCCGGGCAGGTCGTCATTCTCAACGAGATGATCCACGACGTGCGCGTCATTCCGCTGGATGGGCGCCCGCCGATCGATGGGCGCATCCGGCAGTGGAACGGCGACGGGCGCGGCCGCTGGGAGGGCGACACGCTGGTGGTCGAGACGACGCACTACCGCGACGACACGACGTGGCGCGGATTTCCGGGCACGCGCGACCTGCGCGCGGTCGAGCGGTTCACCCGCGTCGACGACGACACCATCCACTACCGGTACACGATTCACGACGAGGCGACCTATACCAGGCCGTTCACCGTCGAGCTGCCGCTCGAGAGCCCGCCGGGCTACGTCATCTACGAGTACGCGTGTCACGAGGGGAACTACTCCATCGCCAACGCGCTGGCCGGGGAACGGGCCCTGGAGGCGGCCGGACGGAGATAGCGACCGCGCAGAAGGCGGCTGCGCGATGGTGGGGGGCTGCTCCACCCTGATCTCCGACCCCGGTGAGTCGGAGGTCGGCTACGGGCTGCCAACGTAGGCGCCCTACGGCGCGCGCGGGGCGGATACGCCGACGCCGTGCTCGTAGACGAGGCGTCCTCCGCGTTCGGCCGTCTGGAACAGCAGGAGGACGCCGGCCAGGCCCGCCGCGACGACCGGCAACCACCGGGTGCGTTCGGACAGGCGGCCCCCGAGCACGAGGCCGAGCCGGCCCAGCGCGAACAGGCACAGGTAGACGGTGGTCCGCAGCGCCCACGTCCAGTGCTCGTCGACGACGGCGTGCGCCGGCCCCGGTATCCGCACCAGCGCGGCTTCGCTCCGGCCGGTGAAGTACGCGGCGAGCAGGGCCGCCGCGCCCGCCAGGTAGAGGCCGGTCGCGGCGCGCCGCGGTGTCGAGCGCGGGTCGGTCCCGAGCGCCGCGACGTCGACGACTGCCGCGGTCACGATCAGGCCGATCGGGAAGTGCACGATCAGCGGATGGAGCAAGGCGGGGAGCTCAGCCATTCGAGGCTCGCCTCGGGATGCGCGCGACGGCGTGCGCAGGCATCGGCCGCGGCCGGCTACGGCGCCACGCGCCACGGCGAGACGTGCGGCCAGGCGCGCAGCTCCTCCAGCGCCCACGCGTCGGTCTCGTCGGTGTGGCACGCCGTGCACGGATTGGGGACGCCGTAGCGCTCCGTGTCGGCCGGAGAGACGAAGCGGAAGGTGTGGCTGCGCACGTTCACGTCGCCGACGGTGCGGGCGATCCGCGGCATGTGGCAGGCGACGCACGCGCTCCCTTCGCTGTCGGGATCGTGCCGCGTGTGGTATTCCAGCGATCCGATCGGGCCCGCCTGGAGCCGCGGCTGGTGGCAGGACGTGCAGGCGTCGTTGCCCGGCGCGATCAGATCCGCTTCGTGCTCGGTGCCGTGGACGTCGTGGCAGTCCATGCAGGTGACGCCCTTCACGTACATCTGGCTCCGCACGTAGTCGTTGCCCTGCATCCGGTTCTTGTGCGCCGAGCCCTCCGGCCAGTGCGTGAAGGTCTCCTCGCCGAGGTGCGGCGCGTCGAGCTCCCAGACGTCGCTCAGGCGCATGCCGGGCCGGAAGCCCACCGGCCAGTCGAAGTGGCGGCCCTCGATCGGGTTGGCCAGCGGCATGCCCTGCGAGTGGCACTGGATGCAGACGTCGTTGGCCCGCACCGGATCGAGGTCGGCCGGGTTGACGACGGTGTCGGCCACCGGGTCGAGGACGTGTTCGCGGCCGGGGCCGTGGCACGCCTCGCAGCCGACGTTCCACTCGGTGGGGGTCTTCGTCCGGACGTCGTAGTTCACCGAGTGGCAGCCGTCGCACAGCGGCCCGGTCGGCCGCTGCATCTGGTCCATGGGGTAGTGCTCCACCCACCACTCGGTGCCGGGCCGGGCGCCGTAGCGCCGCCACTCCCCGTTCTGCACGTCCCACTGGGCGGGGAAGACGTAGAGGTCGTCGCCGCGCCGGGTGAAGTAGCGCTGCTTCCACTTGCTGCCGTAGGTGTAGGTCACCTCCTCCGGCCGGAAGGTGACGAGCGGATGCGGCGTCTCGAAATCGCCGAGGATGATGTCGGGCCGCTCGCGCGGGTCGACCAGCACGTTGGCCATCAGCGTCTCCCGCCAGCGGTCGTGGATCTCCAGGTGGCAGTCGCGGCAGGCGGCCGAGCCGGTGAACTCGTCGGGGAAGTCCGCGGGATCCGGCGGCGGCGGCGATCCCGCGCAGGCGGCCGCGAGCATGGCCGGCAGGACCGGCAGCGTCCGCAACGCGCCACGGAAGAGCCCGCCGAGAACCGGCCGGCGAGGCGGAGCGGTCATCGACGCCCAGTCTACAACTGCGGGCACGCCGTCGTTCCCCGCTCCGCGCCGCGATGCACCGCACCTCGCCGCCAAGCGCCGTGACCATCACGCGTCCGGCGCGTCCGGCGCGGGAGCCGGATCCGGTGCCGGGGTCGCTGGGGGCGGCGGCGGTGGTGGTGGCGGCGGCGGTGCGATCCCGGGCCCGCCTCCTTGGGAGGACCACCGACTCAACGCTTCGATGGCGGCCCGGCGCACCGCCGGATCGGGGGCATCCATCAACCCGATCAGCGCGTCCATGGCGCGATCGCCGCCGATTCGGCCGAGGGCGTCGATCGCCTCCTCGAGCGCGTCGCCTGCGACCAGATCGAGCGCGGTGATCAAGCCGTCGGTCGCGCGCTCGTCGCGGATCCGGCCGAGGGCCCAGGCGATCCGCTCCTGGACGTCCTCGTCCGCGTCGTCCAGCGCGGCGACCAGGCCGTCCACCGCGGCCGGGATTCGCAGCATGCCGAGGGCCCAGGCCGCCCGCTCGCGCACATCGGGCTCGGGGTCGTCCAGGAGTCCCACCAGGCCGTCGACCGCCGCCTCGTCGCGGATCCGGCCGAGCGCCCACGCGGCCCGCTCGCGCACCTCGGCGTGCTCGTCTCCCAACGCCGTGCGGAGGGCGGGTGCGGCCTCCGACACGCGGCTGAGGCCGAGGGCCCCGCACCGCCCGTTCCCGCACCTCGGCGTCCGTATCGCCCAGGGCGCCGATGAAGGTCCGGACCAGCCGCGGATCGAGCTCGCGCGGCTCCGGTCGCAGGGCGCGCAGGGCATCGCCAATCTGTACTTCGACCCCGTCGATCTCGACCGAGCGCATCGCGTCCCAGGACGTCCCAGGACATCCCAGGACTGTCTTACACACAAAAATTGTGTATGCTGAGCGCGCTGGAGGTAGCTGTGGTCCGACGGCTGAACATCTCGCTTCCGGAAAGTACCGTGCATCTCATCGACCGGGTCGCGGGCAGGGGCCGCCGCAGCGCGCTCATCGACAGGGCGGTGCTGCAGTTCATCCAGCAGGAGTCTCGCGCCAACATCCGCGCGCAGCTCGCGGCCGGCGCCCGAGATCGGGCGGCCCGCGATTTGCAGCTCGCCGGGGAGTGGTTCCCGGTCGAGACGGTGCCCGAAGACCCGCCCACATGACGTGGCCACGGCGCGGGGAAATCCATCTGGTCAGCTTCGATCCGACGGTCGGAGCCGAGATCCGCAAGACGCGCCCGGCACTGGTCGTGCAGAACGACATCGCCAACCGCCACAGCCCGATAACGATCGTGGCCGCCGTAACCTCGCACGTCGATGACCGCCCGTACCCGACAGAGGTGCTGCTCCGGGCGCCGGAGGCGGGTCTCTCCGTCGATTCGGTCGTGCTGCTGAATCAGATCCGCTCCATCGACCGGAGACGTCTGGCGAAGCGGCTGGGGACGGTGGATCCGCGCACCATGGCGCGCGTCGACCGGGCGTTGCGGCTGAGTCTGGGCCTTGCCGATCTCTGACGGGCGACGCGCGTGCACGGTGGCGAGCCATGCCGCGCCCCGTCGAGCTGGTTGTAGCGCGCGTTGCCGGCTGATATGTTGAGCCCGTTCGGTGATGCTGTCCGGTCGCCGTCGGCGGGCGACGGCCGGCTTCGTCCGTGATCAATCCGTTGTCCGCGGAGGTACCCGATGAGACCTGGACTGCTGTTGCGCGGCGGGATGCTCTTCCTGGTGGTCGCCCTCGTGGGCTGCGCGCCCGGTGCCGGCACCGACACCGCCTCGGAGCCGATGGAGGAAGCGGCTCCTGCCTACGTGCCGCCGGACTTCACGCGCGAGTCGCGCGAACTCGACCAGGCCGACATCGAGCGGATGATGGAGGAGCTGTCGAACTGGGGCCGCTGGGGTCCCGACGATCAGCTCGGCGCGGCGAACCTGATCACCCCGCAGAAGCGGCTGGAAGCGCTGGCGCTGGCCACCGAGGGCATCACCGTGTCGCTCGCGCACCGGGTGATCAAGGAGGAGGCCGAGGACGTGCCGCGGCCCTTCGGCCACAGCATGCTGGGCGTGCCCGATCCGTCGGCCGAGCCGAGCCTCTTCGGCGGCGTCAGCGACAACTACGACGTCAGCTACCACGGCTACTCCCACAGCCACATCGACTCGCTGTGCCACATCCTGTACCGGGGGCAGATGTACAACGGCGTGTCGCACGACACGATCACCGAGGACGGCTGCTCGGTCGCGTCCATCGTCAACCTGCAGGGCGGCATCGTGACCCGCGGCGTGCTGCTCGATTTCCCGCGCCTGAAGGGCGTTCCCTACCTGGAGCCGGGGACGCCGATCTACGTGGAGGACATCGAGGCCTGGGAGGAGATGGCCGGCGTGACCGTGCAACCGGGCGACGCCATCTTCGTTCGGACGGGCCGCTGGGCGCGACGGGCCGAGCTCGGTCCCTGGAACATCTCCCAGAACGCAGCGGGCCTGCATGCCTCGACCATGCCGTGGGTGAAGTCGCGGGACGTGTCGTTCATGGGCAGCGACGCGGCGCTCGACGTGGTGCCGTCGCTGGTGGAAGGGGTCAATCTGCCGGTGCACCTGATCACCATCGTGGCGCTGGGCGTCGACCTGTTCGACAACCAGGATCTGGAGGCGCTGGCCGAGACTGCCGCCTCGCTGAACCGCTGGGAGTTCACGCTGATGGCGGCGCCGCTGGCGGTGGAGAACGGCACCGGCTCGCCGATCAACGCGCTGGCGATCTTCTGAGAGTCCGTGCCGCGGACTCCTGGCGACGCGCAGCAGGCAGCCGGCGCCGGCATCGGGCGCTGAGCGGGACGGGCACGGGAGTCGTTTCCTCCCTGCCCTATTCCTGCCCTATTCCTGCCCTATTCGGCACTTGCCGGCCCCCTGTGCCCGCGCCGCGCGCCAGAAACCAGTGCGCGCCCCGGCCGTGGCCTTCCGTTCCGACCAGACCGCGCCGCTTGAGGCGAAGCAGGTCCTCGCGAATGGTACGGTCTGCCGGTGGCGCCGCCATTCGCACGCGGATCTCGCGTAGCGCCAGTCGGGGCGCTCCAGCCAGTATGTCCAGGACCTCGCGTTGGCGGCCGGCGAGATCCTCGGTGACGGATCGCGGTGCGAGGTAGCCGCCCGGCAGGAAGCGCACCCGGACCGAGCCGGCCTGCTCGCCGAACTCCGGCTCCGGATGGCCGGCCCCGGTGCAGAGCTCCACGATCTTCTCCGTGCCGCGGCCCCACTGTTCGATCAGTCCGCGCCGGTAGAACACGCCGGCGATCAGTGGATTGCGCGGTCGCGACTCGTGATTCCGCTTCAGGTCCTCCGGCTTCAGATCGAACGGCAGCGTGCCGTCGCTCCAGATCTCGAGTCGGTCGTCGTAAATCGCGACACTGACGGCGCCGCCCGCGTGCGTATAGGTTCGATGGCAGATCGCGTTGATGACCGCCTCGCGCAGTGCCGCCACCGGAAACAGCGGTTCGTCGATGCGCTCCAGGCGGTCGGGCTCGAATCGCCCCGCGATTGGCAGGTGCCGCATCATGAACGACATCGCCTCGTTCAGAAGCAGGAACGCATGGCCGTGCGCCTGCCGACTGTCGAGGAATGCCGACTTGTCGGTTCCCCTGAACCGGGCCAACCGCAGGTGGCACTGCGGAAAGTCCTGTTCCAGACCGGTGCCGAACAGCACCACGCACGCGTTGAGCACCTGCTCGCCCTTGCGAAGCTGAAGACGATCGAGAATGTCCCCGATGTCGTTCCCGGTGGATTCCGGAAGACGTCCGGCTGCGATGCCGAGGCGCACCGTGCGCAGGATTTCCTCGTGGTCGACGTCATCGAGCGCTACCCCGGATGCAACCTCGTTCTCCCATCGCCGGCGGGCGTGCTCGCGTTCGAGCAGCAGGCGCTGGTAACGGTCCTGGGGCATGAGCGACGTCGTGGATCCGACCCGCTGATACGGCCGCCCGCCGAAAACGAACGGCCGGCTCTCGTGCGCCATCGCGGCGGTGAGTACGAGTACCTCGCCTCGGGGCTCCAGGGGCACGCGCTCGATGGCGATCGGGGCCGGCGGCTCGAATCTGGCGAGCGTGGCGGCGATGTCCCGCAGCGTGGAGTCGGCAACGTCCTGGCCCGCAATCGTCCCATCCGGCGACACACCGAACAGGAGGTGTCCGCCGTTGGTATTCAGGAATCCGCACAGCGTCTCGGCGGCGCGCCGGAGCTGCGCCGTCGACTTCTTGAACTCGGCCTCCCCGGATTCGCCCCGGGCGGCGATACGCTGAATGTCGGCGAGGTTCATTGCCTGCTCCCGCGACGTGGTCGAGCACCCTCGGGCACGCGACAGTGACAGCGTAGCGCGATTGGGGCAGACTGATCCCGATGGACTCTCCTCTGACTCGGGCCGGCGTGGCGGCGGCGACTCTCGTGGCCTGGATTCTGGCGCCGCCGGCGGTGGCGCTGTCCGCGACGGCGGGACAGTCCGTCGCCGCGGACAGCCAGCCCGACGATGCCGCGCTGCGGTGTCCCGCTCTGGACCCGGGCGGACCGGCGGCCGATCCGGATCTCTACTGCATCGAGCTGATTCACGCGCCCGACTTCCCGGGCGCATCCGGCTACGTCGAGCTCACGCCGCCACCGTCGCCGTTCGGCGCCGCGGTCACCGTCGACGGCCACCACCGCTTCGACCTGGCCGTGCACGCCGCCGGCCTGCCCGACCCGGGGGCGCTGGGCGACTACGGCGGCTATGTGGCCTGGGCGACCACGCCGCTGCTGCGGCCGATCGTCAACCTGGGGCCGGTGGCCAACGGCCTTACCACGGTGGGCCCGGTCGACCTCGACAAGTTCCTGGTGCTCGTGACCGCCGAGTCGGACCCGGAAGCGCCGGCGTGGGAGGGCCGCATCGTCCTGCGCGGCACCTCGGCGGGCATGCGGATGGAGCCGGAGGACCTGCTGGCGCTGACCGGGATGGTCGGCGGCGCGGCGCTCCCGCCGCCGGCCCGCGGCTGGCGGCGCCCGCCGATGCACCCGTCGGTGGCGATGATGCCGGGCGTCGGCCGCCTCACGCCGCCGGTCGATCCCTTCCTGCCGTCCGCGGCGGGGCCGCTGCCACCGGCGCGCCCGCGCGAGATCGTCCGACTGGGGGACGGCGGCACGCTCGACCTGGAGGCCGGTCTCGTCCAGCGCACCATCGACGGCCGCACGCTCACGATGTACGGCTTCAACGGGCAGTATCCCGGTCCCCTCATTCAGGTGCCGCAGGACGCCACGATCACGGTGAACGTCACCAACCGGCTCAGCCTGCCGACCGCCGTCCACTGGCACGGCATCCGGCTCGAGAACCGCTTCGACGGGGTCCCCGGCCTCACGCAGGACCCGATCGAGCCGGGCGAGACCTTCCAGTACCGCATCCACTTCCCGGACGCGGGGCTCTACTGGTACCACCCGCACCACCGCGAGGACGTCCAGCAGGACCTGGGGCTGTACGGCAACCTGCAGGTGGAGGCGGCCGACCCGGAGTACTTCGGTCCGGCCAACCGCGAGCAGGTGCTGATGCTCGACGACCTGCTCGTCGACGCGGCGGGCCTCGCGCCGTTCGGCCGCGACCGGGCCACGCACGCGATGATGGGCCGCTTCGGGAACCTGCTGCTCGTCAACGGCGAGCCGGACTACCGCCTGACCGTCGACCGCGGCGAGGTCGTGCGCTTCTTCCTGACCAACGTGTCCAACACGCGCACCTTCAACGTGTCCTTCGGAGACACGCCGATCAAGCTCGTTGCGTCCGACATAGGGAAGTTCGAGCGGCAGGCATGGGTCCGGAGCGTGGTCATCGCGCCGGCCGAGCGCTACATCGTCGAGGTCCGCTTCGACGAGCCGGGGGAGGTGGCGTTCGCCAACCGCGTGCAGGCGATCGACCACGTCTACGGGAACTACTTCGCGGACGACGCGGCGCTCGGCGCCGTCACGGTCACCGACACGCCGGCCGCGCCGGACCACGGAGACAGCTTCCGCGAGCTGCGGAGCCATCCCGACGTCGCGGCCGACATCGAGCCCTACCGCGACGATTTCGACCGGCCCGTCGACCACCGGCTGCTGCTGACGCTGGAGATCGGCGACCTGCCGGACCCGCTGGAGCCGCTGCTGAACCTGGACCGGTCCTTCTTCAACCCGGTGGAGTGGAGCGGCACCATGCCGCGCATGAACTGGGTCACCACCGCCGACCGCGTGCGGTGGATCCTGCGCGATCCGGACACCGGTCTGGAGAACGACGCCATCGACTGGCGCTTCCGGCGCGGCGAGGTGGTGAAGATCCGCCTGCGCAACGACCGCGGGGCGGTGCACGCCATGCAGCACCCGGTCCACATCCACGGCCAGCGGTTCCTGGTGCTGAGCCGCGACGGCGTCCCGAACGACAACCTGGTCTGGAAGGACACCACGCTGCTGCCGGCCGGATCGACCGCCGACCTGCTGCTGGAGTTGTCCAACCCCGGACGCTGGATGCTACATTGCCACATCGCCGAGCACCTCGAAGCGGGGATGAAGCTGGTCTTCGACGTCGCGGCCGGTCCGCCGCCGGGGCGCTGACCGTTCCGGAGGAATTCACAATGCGAATCCTGATTGCTACGCTGGCGTTTCTCGTCGCCGCCCTCCCGTGCGCCGCGCAGCCGGCGGACACGCTCTCGGCCGCCGTGCGCCAGTTCGTCGAGGTCGGCGAGCCGGTGGTGGCGCTCACCGGCGTGCAGGTGGTGGACGGGACGGGCAGTCCCGCGGCCAGCGGCCGGACCATCCTGATCCGGGACGGCCGGATCGTCGCGGTCGGTCCCGACGCCGAGGTCGACGTTCCCAGCGGCGCCCGCGTCCTGGCCCTCGACGGCCACACCGTGGTCCCCGGCTTCGTCGGCCTGCACGACCACACCTTCTACATGACCCGCGGCCGGCGGGTGCAGCTCAACTTCAGCGCCCCGCGCCTGTACCTGGCGAGCGGGGTGACGACCATCCGCACTACCGGCGCCTTCTCGCCCTACAGCGAGCTGAACCTCAAGCGGTCGATCCAGGAAGGGCAGGAGATCGGCCCGCGGATGTACATCACGGGGCCGTACCTGTCGGGCGCCGGCGCCATGTCGCAGATGTTCCAGGTCAGCACGCCGGAGGATGCCCGCCGCGTCGTCGGCTACTGGGCCGACGAGGGCGTCGACTGGTTCAAGGCGTATACCCGGATCGGCGACGAGGAGCTGGCCGCGGCCATCGACGAGGCGCACCGGCGGGGCGTGCGGGTCACCGGCCATCTCTGCTCGGTCTCGTTCCGGGAGGCGGTGGCCATGGGCATCGACAACATCGAGCACGGCTTCTTCACCAACAGCGACTACGTCCCCGGCAAGCAGCCCGGCGTCTGCCCGCCCGGCGTGCAGCGGAACCTGCTGGAGGTCGACCTCGAGGGCGAGGAAGTGGCGGCCACCATCCGGGAGATGGTCGACCAGGGCGTGGCGATGACCTCCACGCTGCCCGTCTACGAGCTCGCCATCCCCAACCGGCCGCCGCTGGAGCAACGGGTCCTCGACATGCTGGCCCCCGGCGCCCGCGACGAGTACCTGCAGTCGCGCGCCGACGTCGCCGCGCGCGACGACGCCCCCATGGCCGAGCTGTTCCCCAAGGCGCAGGCGTTCGAGCGAATGTTCGTCGAGGCGGGCGGCCTGCTCGCGGCCGGCGTCGATCCCACGGGCATGGGCGGCGCGCTGCCCGGCTACGGCGACCAACGCAACTACGAGCTGCTGCTCGAGTCCGGGTTCAGCCCCGAGCAGGTGATCCAGATCATGTCGCTGAACGGCGCTCGCGTGCTGGGCGAGGACGAGCGGTTCGGCTCCATTGAGCCGGGCAAGCTGGCCGACCTGGTGGTCATCGACGGCGACCCGGTGCGCCGGGAGGCCGAGATCCGCAACGTGACCCTGGTCTTCAAGGAAGGCGTCGGCTACGACGCGCCGGCGCTGGCCGAGTCGGTGCGGGGGCTGGTCGGGTTACGGTGACGACAACCGACGCTCGATGAGGCCGTTTGGAGAAAGAGCCCATCCGCGTTTCACAAGAACCGCGCTATCAGCAGATCGCTGAAAACAACCACACAGTGAAAATCTTGATTGCTTTCATCGGGCAGTCTCATCGTGGCGTGCTGACAGTGCGACTACGAGCTGCTGAGTCCGGGTTCAGCCCGGCGGCCGAGCACCAGGAGCAGAAGCAGCGGCTCGTGCGGCACGCGGTCCCCGGGCCTCAGGCGGGAGCGGTCTCGAAGGCGACGATGTTGCGGGTCTCCCGGCTGAACTCGATGCCGATCAGGTGAACGGGCCGGCCCGATGCCCGGTACTTCGCCGCGTAATCCCGCTCGCGGAGCTGTGCGAGGGCGGCGCCCGAGGGCTCCTGCTCCGTCACCTTGCACTCGAACAGGTACACCTGTCCCCCGCAGCGCACGGCCAGATCCACCCGGCCCCGGTTGCTGCTGTCCTCGGCGGCCACGTCCATCCCTGCCGCCGCCAGGTGGGAGTAGAGAACGCTCGCGTAGTACCCCTCGTAGCGCGCGATCGCGTTCCGCGTGTGCCATTCGTAGGGGATGGCGTCGAAGCACGACCGGAAGAGCGCCTCGAGCCCCGCGAAGTCGTTCGCCGCGAACAACTCCCGCAGGCGCGCTCCCGACAGCGGCCGCCGCGCCGGCGTCACCGCGCGCAGCAGTTGGCGATTCAGGCTCTGCCGCACCTCGCGGTTCGGGTACCCCAGGCGATACACGGGTCCGTCACCCTCGTCCTTTTCGTCCACTATCGTCAGGTATCCGCTCTGGAACAGCACTGCCTCGGGCGCCGTCTCCTCGACGTCGAACGCCGAGAGCAGGTCGTCGTCCGCCGTCATGCCGTCGAGGTCCACGGAGAGGATGCCGTGCCGGCGCAGCGCCGCTATCAGAAAGCGCGGCGTCGCGGTGCCGAACCAGTGCGCCTTGAACTTCCGGGTGGTGAAGAAGAGCAGGACGTCGTAGGGGTTGTAGACCCGCTCCCCGCCAAGCCAGTTGTAGCCGTTGTACCACTCGCGGATGCGCTCCCGGTCGAGTCCGGGAAGCTCGGGTGCGAACACCGCGTCGAGGTCGTTCTCGGTGTAGCCGCAGACGTTGGCGAAGCGCGGGTCCAGGGTGATGTCGGTGAGGTTGTTGAGGTCCGAGAACAGACTCACCCGGGTGAACTTGCTCACGCCGGTGAAGAAGCTGAGCTCGAGGTGCGCGTCGGCGGACTTCACCGTCCCGTAGAACCCGCGCAGGAAGTCGCGATGCGTCTTCGCGCGTTCGGGGTCGTCCAGCGCGTCGAGGATGGGCTTGTCGTACTCGTCCACGAGCACGACCACCCGCTGCCCGGAATCCTCCCGGAGCGCCCGGATCAGGTCCCGCAGCCGCCCCGGCGCGGTCCGGTGGCGGGGAGTCACGCCGGCCGCCGACTCGATCTCGGTGAGCTGCTCCAGGACGCCCTCGCGGAGCAGCTCCGGGGTATCGTAGTTGCCGCCGCCGAAGTCGAAGCGAATCACCGGTCGCCGAATGGACCAGTCCCACCTATCGTGTATGGCGAGCCCCCGGAAGAGGGGTTCGTTCCCCTCGAACAGCTCCTTCAGGGTGTCCACGAACAGGCTCTTGCCGAAGCGCCTGGGCCGCGACAGGAAGTAGTGCGTGCCCTCTTCGACCAGCCGCGCCAGGTAGGGCGTCTTGTCCACGTAGTAGCAGTTCTGCTCCCGGATCTTGCGGAAGGTCTGGATGCCGAGCGGCAGCTTGCGTCTCACGGGGGCCTCTCCCCCGATGATACTCGCGCCCCGCCATGGCGGCGGCCCGGCGTGACCGCCGGAGCGCGGGCGACGGCGGCACGAATCTCGCATGCTGCCCACGTGGTAGCATGGCGTCCATGCAGGGCATGCAGTCGCGGGTGGGCTACACGGACCTCCTGGCGCTGCCGGAGGATGGACGCCGCTACGAGATCCACCAGGGGGAGCTCGTCGTGGTTCCATCACCGTTGCCGCGTCACCAGTTGGCCGCCCGGGCGGTCTTCCTGCTGCTCGATTCCTACGCGCGCGAGACCGGCGGCGACGCGCTCTTCGCACCGCTCGATATCGTGTTCGGCGAGTACGACGTCGCGCAGCCGGACATCGTCTTCTTCACTGCCGAACGCCGCCATCTGGTCCAACCCGACGTCGTGGTCCGAATCGCGCCGGACATCGCGGTCGAGGTACTCTCCCCCTCCACGGCCGCGACGGATCGGGGCCGGAAGATGCGCATGTTCGCGCGGTACGGCGTGCGCGAGTACTGGATCGTCGATCCCATCCTGGAACAGATCGAAATCCACACGCTCGAGGACGGCGCCTACCGGCGGGCGCAGGTCGCGTCCGGTGACGACGTCGTGCGGTCCGTTCTCCTGCCGGATCTGACGTTCGAGGCCGCGCGCGCCTTCGTCCGCTGACGGCGACGTTTTCCCTTCTGGCCGGCGACCGGGCGCGGTATCATTCCCGTTGACGCGACCCGGCCGGCCCGTTCCGCGTGGCGCCCCGTGAAGACGCCGATCTACCTCGACTACGCCGCGACCACCCCGACCGATCCTGCCGTGGTCTCCGTCATGACCCGCTATCTCGGGCCGGACGGCGTGTTCGGCAATCCCGCGTCGCGGTTCCACAGCTTCGGGCGGGATGCGGAAGAAGCGGTCGAGCAGGCGCGCGTCGACGTCGCCGAGCTCATCAACGCCGATCCGCGCGAGATCGTCTGGACCTCCGGGGCCACCGAGTCGGACAACCTCGCGATCAAGAGCGCCGTCGCCGCATACGCCGACCGGGGCGCTCACGTCGTCACCTCCGCCATCGAGCACAAGGCCGTTCTCGATTCCTGCCGGCATCTCGAACGCAACGGGTTCGAGATCACGCGCCTCGTGCCGGGACCTGACGGCCTGATCACGCCGGCACGGGTCGAGGCGGCGCTGCGCGACGACACGAGCCTCCTGTCGTTGATGCACGTCAACAACGAGATCGGGACGATCACCGACATCGAGTCGATCGGCCGGCTGGCCCGCGACCGCGGGGTTCCGTTCCACGTGGACGCCGCGCAGAGCGCCGCCCGGCTTCCCCTGGACATGCAACGCCAGCATGCCGACTTCGTGTCGCTCAGCGGACACAAGATGTACGGCCCCAAGGGGATCGGCGCCCTCTACGTCCGGCGCCGGCCGCGCGCACGGCTGGAGCCGCAGATCCACGGCGGCGGACATGAACGCGGCCTGCGCTCGGGCACGCTGCCGACGCACCAGATCGCCGGCATGGGCGAAGCGGCGCGGCTGATCGCGAAACGGCGGGAGCAGGACACCGCCCACGCCCGCAACCTGGGGAGACGTTTCCTCGACCGGCTGCAGGGCATCGAACAGCTTGCCGTCAACGGCGACCGCACGCATCGCGTTTCCGGGATCGTCAACCTGCGTTTCCCCGGCGTGGAGAGCGAATCGCTGATGGTGGCGCTCCCGGACGTCGCCTTCTCGACGGGCTCGGCCTGCATGTCGGCGCGGATCGAGCCGTCCTACGTGCTGCGCGCGCTCGGCCTGGACGACGATTCGGCCCACGGTTCGCTGCGTTTCAGCTTCGGCCGGTTCACGACCGCGAAGCAGATCGACTACGCCGCGGAGCGCCTCCGGGACGCGGTCGCCGAGCTTCGGTCCCTCTCGTCCGTATGGCACGACCCGTGCAACTCCGATCGGCGGGCCCCAGACAGCCCGGAAGGAGGCGTTCGCGTCGCATGACCAGCAGCAGCGATGTGCCGGCCCGTCTCGCCGCCGTCCGCGAGACGATGCACGCCGAGTTCACCAGGGAGCACGCCGATCCCTGGATCGTCGCGTATTCGGGAGGCAAGGACTCCACGCTCCTTCTGCAGTTGGCGTGGGAGATCGCCGCCGCCGTTCCGACCGACGCCCCGCGGCGCCCGATCTACGTCGTTTCCAACGACACGCTGGTCGAATCGCCCCTCGTCATTCGCCACCTGCGGCGGAGCCTCGAAGTGATCCGCGAAGCCGTCCGGGACACCGGATTGCCGGTCACCATCAAGGTGACCGAGCCGTGCATCGACCAGACGTTCTGGGTGAACGTGATCGGCCGCGGCTACATTCCGCCGACGCGCAACTTCCGCTGGTGCACGGACCGGATGAAGATCGCCCCCACCAACGACCTGATCCACAAGCTGGTCCTGGCGCACGAGCGCGCCGTCCTGCTGGTCGGCACCCGCAAGAGCGAATCGCAGAACCGCGGTCGCGCGATGACGGAACGCGGCGTCACCGCGACGACGATGAACCCGCACAGCACGATCCCGAACTGCCGCATGTTCGCGCCGCTGGCCGACCTGCTCGACGACGACGTCTGGAAGATCCTGATGCAGCGCAAGCCCCCGTGGGGCGGCTCGCACCGCGATCTGATCACCCTCTACCGCAACGCTGGCGGCGGGGAATGCCCGCTCGTCCTGAGCAAGGAGGACGCCCCGTCCTGCGGCACGACTTCGCCGCGCTTCGGATGCTGGACGTGCACCGTCGTCCAGAAGGACAGGAGCATGCGCGGCCTCATCGATGCCGGGCACGAGGAGGAGGACAAGCTGGAGGCGCTCGCCGCGTTCCGGGAGTGGCTGATCGAACTCCGGGAAGACAACCGCAACCGCCTGCCTGTTCGTCGCGACGGCTTCAGCAAGCTCCGGGAAGACGGTACTCGTGTGTTCGGCCCCTTCACGTTCGAGATCCGCGAGGCTATCCTCGACAGGCTCAGAACGCTCGAGGAGCACCTTGGCAGGCCGCTGATCCAGCCGGCGGAGATCGAGGTCATCGACGATATCTGGCGGCGCGACCGCATCCGCGAGAACGGCCGGCTCGCGCTCCTGGCCGCCATCGGCGTCAAGCCGGAGACCGTTTCTGCATGATTTCCTCAGGCACGCCGGGCGCCGCCGCTGCGGAAGGGATACGGGCCTGCGACGCCGAATGAACTTTCCCGAGCCCGGTATGGCCGAGCCCAACTCCTGGTACGACGCCAACGCCGAGGCCGCCTCGGAGCGGTACGAGTCGGTGTCGCCCGAACGCGTGCACGGCTGGATGAAGCACCTTCTGCCGGCTGCCCCGGCGACTGTGCTCGACGTCGGCGCCGGCAGCGGTCGTGATGCCGCATGGTTGTCGAAG
>WTFV01000277.1 GCA_011523845.1 Acidobacteriota bacterium
CGACGCGCCCGACCGCGGCCGCGCGTGGCGACGAGGCCGTCATCTGTGAACGGTGCGGCGCGGAGATGTTCCGCATGCACGCGGTCTGGCGCTGCCCCGCCTGCCGCTACAAGACCGACTGCTGCGGCTGGTGATGGACCGGCTGCGATCCCGGGTCAGGACGGATTCCGCCGAGTTCCGCGCGAACCGCGCCGCCATGACGGCGCTCGTCCGCGAGCTGGCCGAGCGGAGAGCGGCCGCGCGCGAGGGCGGCGGCGCGGCGGCGCGGGAGCGGTTGCGCGGGCAGGGCAAGCTGACGGCGCGCGAGCGGATCGACCGTTTGCTCGACGACGGCTCTCCGTTCCTCGAGCTGGCCCCGCTGGCGGCGTACGGCATGTACGACGGCGCCGCGCCCGCGGCCGGGATCGTGACCGGGATCGGACGCGTGTCCGGGCGCGAGGCGATGGTCGTGGCCAACGACGCCACGGTCAAGGGGGGTACCTACTTCCCCGTCACGGTCAAGAAGCACCTGCGCGCGCAACGGATCGCCGCCGACAACCGCCTGCCCTGCCTCTATCTGGTCGACTCGGGCGGCGCGTATCTCCCGCTCCAGGCCGAGGTGTTCCCCGACCGGGAGCACTTCGGGCGCATCTTCTACAACCAGGCGCGGATGTCGGCCGCCGGCATTCCGCAGATCGCCGTGGTCATGGGGTCGTGCACGGCCGGCGGCGCCTATGTCCCGGCGATGTCCGACGAGACGATCATCGTCCGCGGCGCGGGCACGATATTCCTCGGCGGCCCGCCGCTGGTGAAGGCCGCCACCGGCGAGGAAGTGACGGCCGAGGAGCTCGGCGGCGCCGACGTGCATACGCGGCTCTCCGGCGTCGCCGACTATCTCGCGGAAGACGACGAACACGCCATCCGCCTGGCCCGCACCGTCGTGTCGACCCTGCCGGGCGCAGCGCCCGCGGACTGCCGCGGCGACCGCACGACCCCCGAGGATCCCGCCTGCGATCCCGACGAGTTGCTGGGCGTGGTCCCGCCGGATCCCCGGAAGCCGTGCGACGTCCGCGAGGTCATCGCGCGCCTGGTCGACGGCTCGCGCCTCGACGAGTTCAAGGCGCGCTACGGTACGACGCTGGTGACCGGCTTCGCCCGCCTCCACGGGCTGCTCGTCGGCCTGGTCGCCAACAACGGGGTGCTCTTCTCCGAATCCGCCCTCAAGGCGACCCACTTCATTCAGCTCTGCAACCGCCGGCGCGTCCCGCTGGTGTTCCTGCAGAACATCACCGGCTTCATGGTGGGCCGCGAGTACGAGCAGCGCGGCATCGCCAAGGACGGCGCCAAGATGGTCAACGCGGTGGCGAACAGCGTCGTCCCGAAGGCGACCGTCATCATCGGGGGATCGTTCGGCGCCGGCAACTACGGCATGTGCGGGCGCGCCTACGATCCGCGCTTCCTCTGGACGTGGCCCAACGCGCGCATCTCCGTGATGGGGGGCGAGCAGGCGGCCGGCGTGCTCTCGACCGTCAAGGCCGACCAGGCGGCCCGTGCGGGACGGACCCTCACGGAAGCGGAGCTCGAGGCGGTCCGCGCTCCCATCCGGGAGAAGTACGAGCGGGAAGGCTCTCCGTACTACGCCACCGCCCGTCTCTGGGACGACGGCATCCTGACTCCCGCGGAGACGCGAGACGCGCTGGCCCTGGGCCTGGCGGCAGCGTGCCGCGTGCCGATCGAGACCCCGTCGTACGGGGTGTTCCGCATGTAGGCTCCATGTTCACTCGCGTCCTGATCGCCAACCGCGGAGAGATCGCCGTGCGCATCGCAAGGACGTGCCGCGCACTCGGGATCCCCACCGCGGCGGTCTTCTCGGACGCCGACCGCAACGCTCGGCACGTCGCTGCCGCGGACGCCGCCGTGCGCATCGGCCCGGCTCCCGCCGCCGAGAGCTATCTGTCGGTCGGGCGCATCGTCGATGCCGCGCGATCCAGCGGCGCGGACGCGGTGCATCCGGGCTACGGCTTCCTGTCCGAGGACCCGGCCCTGCCGGCGGCGTGCGTCGACGCGGGGCTGACGTTCATCGGTCCGCCGGCGGACGTGATTGCCCGCTTCGGCTCGAAGATCAACGCGCGGCGCGCGGCCGCGGACGCCGGGGTCGCGGTAGTACCCGGCGGCGAGCCGGACGACCAGTCCCAGGCCGGGATCGCCGAGGTGGCGCGACGGACCGGCTTCCCGCTCATCCTGAAGCCCTCGGCCGGCGGCGGCGGCAAGGGCATGGTGACCGTAACCGGCGAGGACGCGCTGGAGGAGGGCATCGCGCGGGCGCGGCGCGAGGCGCTGGCCACGGCCGGCGACGGCACGCTGTACGTGGAGCGGCGCATCGAACGGCCGCGGCACGTCGAGGTGCAGGTGATGGCCGATCGGCACGGCAACGTGCTGCAGCTCGGCGAGCGCGACTGCTCCACCCAGCGGCGCCACCAGAAGGTCATCGAGGAGTCGCCGGCGCCCGGGTTGTCCGACGGCCTGCGCGCGCGCCTCGCGGCGGCGGCGGTCGACGTGGCGCGGCACGCCGGCTACGAAAACGCCGGCACGGTGGAGTTCCTCGTCGGCGGCACGGGTGACGATGCCGGGTGCTACTTCCTGGAGATGAACACGCGCCTGCAGGTGGAGCATCCCGTTACGGAGCTCGTGACCGGCGTCGACCTGGTCGAGGCGCAGCTCGCGGTCGCTGCGGGACACCGTCTGCCGTGGGCGGCGGTCGACGTCGCACCCCGCGGGCACGCCATCGAATGCCGCATCTACGCGGAGGATCCGGCCGCCGACTACCTGCCGCAGGCCGGGACCATCGCCGCCTGGCACGAACCGGCCGGACCGGGCATTCGCATCGATTCGGGAGTCGGCCGCGGCAGCGACGTCCCGGTCCACTACGACCCGCTCCTGGCCAAGCTCGCCGCCGCTGGACGGACCCGGGAGCAGGCGCGGCGGCGGGCGCACGCGGCGCTCGGCGAACTCGCGGTGCTCGGCCTGCGGACGAACATCGGCCTTCTGCGACGTGTGCTCGCGCATGAGGCCTTCGTGGCCGGCGACGTACATACCGGGTTCCTGGCGGAGCACGAGGGCGTACTGGTCCAGACCGGACCGGACGAGGTGACGGTTGCCGCGGCGGTTGCCGCAGTGAGCGCTATGGTGGCGAAGCGAGACCGCCGCTCGGCCAGCGACGGCTCCAGCGCAGGCAGCCATCCTCCGCCTCCCATGGCATCCGACCGGCAGGATGTCAACGCGTGGGACCACCTGGCGGGCTGGAGGCTCAAGGCAACCGATGACTGAGCATTGGTCGCGGCGATGGGTCGTGACGTTCGGCGCGGCCAGCCTTCCGGTTCGCACCCGCCACGACGACGAGCACGCGGCGATCGAGCTCGAGATCGGCACCGGGGACACCGACCGGACGGTCACCGCCACCATCCTCTCCTTCTCGGACGACGCCTGCGTCGTCTCGATCGAAGGGCAATCGACGGTGGTTCGACTTGCACCGTACGCGAGCGGCTGTCACGCGATGGCCGGCGGGGAGACATTCAGCGTCACGGCCAATGCCGACGCAGGCGGCGACTCTGCCGATGGCGACGGGCGGGACGTAACGGCGACCTCGAGCGGCGTGGATCTCGATGCGTTGAGCGCACCGATGCCGGCCACCGTCAGCGCCATCCTGGTGGAACCGGGCGCGGTCGTGGCAACCGGCGACACCCTGGTGCGCCTGGAAGCGATGAAGATGGAGCAGGCGATCCGCGCCCCTGCCGCCGGCAGGGTCACCGCGATTGCGTGCCGGGTCGGTGAGCTGGTGCAGCCGGGCCGCCCGCTGGTTGCGCTGGAAGCGCGGCCGACAACGGCAGGCAAGTCCCATCGGTGAGACGCTGCTGCGCGACCGACGCCGGCAAGTGCAACGCTATCGCCCGGACACGCCTCCCCCACAGGGCCATCCCACGCTAGAGATGACGCGGTGAATCGTCGTGGTATCGCGGGGGC
>WTFV01000105.1 GCA_011523845.1 Acidobacteriota bacterium
GAGGGGGAGGGAGTGGGGATGTTCGCGCCGGCCGCAGCCGCCCGCGTCACCAGGTGGGTGAGGCGCCCCGCTCTGCGGTGCGACGCCACAAGTCGGATGGGAGAGAGCATGATGCTCTCCCCCATCCGTTACGCCGCACCGCGCGGTCTCGACCTACTGCCCGCCGGAGTTCGTCTCGGTGGACGGCCCCGGGAACGGATACCCGGGCGGTCCGTACGTGTAGTACGCGCCCAGGTCGTCGATCTCGTCCATGTCCGGATACAGCACGCCGAAGGCGGGCGCCTCGCGGCTGCCGCGCGGCGAGTACCAGACGGCGCCGTCCCGCGTGATCTGGATCTTGGGCGAGTCGGCGTGCCGCTGCGGCTTCGGATAGAACGTGAACTCCTCGGTGCGCGGATTGAACCTCCACAACGTGGCGCCGTACTCGCCGTCGGTCCGCTGGCCGACGTCGGGGGCCCAGATGTTGTCGTCCGGGTCGGCGGCCACGTCGTACGGCTCCGCGTTCTGCTGCGGGATCGACCACTCGGTCATCTTGCCCGTGGACTGGTCCAGCTTGACCAGCTTGCCGTCCCGCTTGCCGGCGGAGTAGATGCCCCACCAGATGTTGTTCTGCGAGTCGACGTTCAGGCGCCGCGTGTGCCCCGGGTAGGTGGGCGCGGTGAACTCGGTCCACGAGTTGTTGGACGTGTCGAACTTGACAATCTTGCCGCCGCTCCACAGGGCGATCCAGATGTTGTCGTTGCGGTCGGCGATGACGCCGTAGGGGATGGCGTGCGGGGTCGGGATGCGGTGCACCGACACCTCGCCCGTCGCCCGGTCCCACTTGCTCAACGCGCCGCCCATGATCCAGCCGACGTAGATGTTGCCCTTCGAGTCCATCGCCAGCGACTGCATGAACTTCGTCGGGTTGCGGACCACGTCGTCCGGGTCCATCGGGATCTGGTACTCGAACGTCTCGGTCTCGGGGTTGAACCCGAGGAGCCGCTTCTCCGCCGCCCCGGTGCGGCCGCGGTGCTCCGGCAGCCAGATCAGGCCGGACGGATCGATGAGGATCTCGTGGTTGCCGTTGCGCGGATCGGGATACAGGTACTCCCACTGCTCGCCGGTGCGCGGATCCAGCTTCACCAGCCGGTGCGGCACGCCGCGGTCCACCAGCCAGACGTTGCCGTCGGCGTCGAAGCGCGGGTCCTGCCCGTAGCGCGCGACCCGGTCCCGCGCCCACGGCTCGGCGTTGACGCCCTCGTCGGGGCCGTCCTTGGCCAGGTAGTACTCGATGTACATCGCCTTGCCGAGGGCCTCCTGGTCGACCGGCGTCTGCTGCTCGATGCGCACGCGCCGGCGCTTGCTGTCCGGCCCGAAGTTCTTCACGACGTACGCGAGCAGGTCGTCGCGGTCCTGCCGGCCGAAGCGGAACACCGACGCCCGGAACGACAGCAGCCCCTGTCCGTAGCGGGTGGGATCCTGCTCCCCGAGCGTGCTGCCGACCATGTGGTCGATCCACGACATCCACTGCCGCTCGGTGCCCGGCCGCGTGGGGAAGAAGTTCTCTCCGTGGCATGCCATGCAGACCTGCTCGGCGACCGCCTTGCCGGGTCCCGGCGGGTAGATCTCGTCGTAGCTCGCGAACTCGAACGCCCCGGACGCGCCGCGCTCCATCGCCGTCCGGCCGGCCGGGATGACGAGCGGGGGCGCGTCGCCCTCGAGCGGGCCCAGCGTGAGGTCGATCTCCGCCGCGTCGCCGGCGGCCACCGTCATGGTCCGGACGTCGGACTCGAGATGCTTCGTGCTGGCGCTCACCTCGTAGGTGCCGGGAAACAGGGCCACCGCCCGGTAGCGTCCCTGGTTCGTGTACACCATGTACACCATGTCTCTGTCGACGTTGCGCAGGTAGACCTGCGCCGTCGTGAACGGCTCGGAGGCCGATACGGTCCCCGACGCGGTCGCCGTTCCCGGCACCTCCGCGTGCAGGCCGACCCCGGTCAGAACCAGGACCGCCGCGCACGTCGCCGCGGCAACCAGCCGGGCGCGGCATCGGTTCGCGCTACCCATTCTCGAAAGCATCATCGTCTGCTCCTTGGACGTCCCGTTCCCTGGACGTCTGCTCCCTGGACGTTCGACGGAACGTGTGTGAGAGAGGATGCTTCCCGCGGCAGGCCAAGTCAAGCCCCGGCCGCCGGCGCCAGGAGCCGTACCGGCCGCCTGACCCGGCCGAGCGGGGCCCGGCGCCCCGTTGTCCGGTGGCGCCTTGTGGGCCATGCATCGGCGCGGGGGACATCGACAGCGTCCACCTGGCGGAGGCTACCGACGTACTGAAGCCCGCGCCCGCGCCCGGAATCACGTCGGGTCGAGGACGGCTGCCGAGGCGGGCAGCACCCTGGCCGAGCAGCTCCCGAACCCGATGCGGGCGAAGCCGTCGCGGATGCAGTACGCGCGGAGGGTGACTTCGTCGCCGTCGGCGAGGAAGTCCCGCCGTTCGCCGGTCGGCAGGGTCAGCGTTCCCGCACCGGTCGCTGCCCGTTCCACCAGGCAGCCCGCCGCGTCCGGGTCCGGGCCCGAGATGGTGCCGCTGGCGAGCAGGTCGCCGGGGCGCAGCCGGCACCCGTTGCTCGCGTGATGGGCGACCATCTGCGCGAACGTCCAGTACATGTCCCGAAACGCCGCGCGGCTCAGGCGGGCGGGTTCGAGGCCCCGGCGGCGCATCCCGGCGCTCTGCAGCCAGACTTCCACCGTCACGTCGATGCCGCCCCGGGCGTCGTTCGCCGCACATGCCAGATGCGGAAGCGGCGGCGGGTCAGCCGCCGGGCGGGCGGCCGCGCAGCGGTACGGGGCCAGGGCGTCGAGCGTCACCACCCAGGGCGAGACGCTCGTCGCGAAGCTCTTCGACAGGAACGGTCCCAGCGGCTGCGCCTCCCAGGCATGCATGTCCCGCGCCGACCAGTCGTTCACCAGGCAGACGCCCGCCAGGTGGCGCTCGGCGGCGTCGATCGGAATCGCGAGGCCGGGCAGGCTGCCGGCGCCCACGCAGGCCCCCAGCTCCACTTCGTAGTCGAGGCGCCGCGTCGGCTCGAACGACGGCCGTTCGCCACCCTCCGGGATCCGCTGGCCGCGGGGGCGCGTCACCGGCGTGCCGCTGACGACGACCGACGAGCTGCGGCCGTGATAGGCCAGCGGGACATGCCGGTAGTTGCGCGTCAGCGGATTGCCGGGACGAAACAGCCGGCCGACGTTCCGGGCATGGACGATCGAGGCGTAGAAGTCGGTGTAGTCGCCGACCTCGACGGGCAGGAGCAGCTCGGCGTCCGAGACCGGCACCAGGGCGGCCGGCTCCGCGCGGGATCCGTCGGCGCGGAGAACCCTGCTCGCCGCGCGCCGCAGGCTCCGCAGCGCCTGCCGTCCCTGGGCGAGCAGGGGGTTGAGCGCGGTCGCCTCGCCGGCGGCAGCGACGACCGCGGGCGGCGCGTCGAGGAGACGGAGCTCGCGGCAGCGCCGCAGGTCCAGCACCTGGTCGCCGATGGCGACACCGATACGCGGCGCCTCGGGGCGCCCCCGACGACGAAAGACGCCCAACGGCAGGTTCTGGATGGGAAAGTCGCCGGCCGCATCGTTCGCGCCGGCGACCCAGCTTCGCAGCGCGGGATCGTGCGTGTCGTCGATCGCGGGAACCGCCGGCGCGCCGTTCACCGTTCACCTCCAGGACAGCGTCGGCACTGTCCTGCGGCGCCGTGCCGGAATCCGAGTCCGAGCCGGAACCCGACTCCAGGGACAGCACCGGCACCGTTCCCGCGGCGCCGCCTCCTGCCGCTCGCGCGTGTGTGTGCGAGCGTCGCCTTCACCTCTCGCCGCCCGGTCGCGCGCGGGGCGCCCCCTTCAGCGGCAGGACGGTCGACAGCTTCACCTCGTTGACCACGATGCTGGTGTGAATCCGATCGACCCCGTCGATCCGCATCAGGCCTTCGAAGAGCACCGTCTCGAGCGCCTTGTGGTTCGGCACGACGATCTTGATCAGGTAGTCGGACTCCCCGGTCAGGTAGTGGCACTCGAGCACCTCGGGGATCGCCTGCACCTCGTCGCGGAAGCGCGCGACGCACTCCGGGCGGTGGTGCGCCAGCTTGACCTCGACGAAGCAGAGCAGATCGAGGCCGACGGCCTCGCGGTTGACCAGCGTGGTGTACCCGCGAATGACACCGACCGCCTCCAGCCGCCGCAACCGCCGTTGGAGACCGGGCGGCGACAGGTCGAGCCGCCTCGCCAGCTCGACGCTCGTCGCCCGCCCGTCCTGCTGCAGCAACGCGAGCAGCCGGCGATCCAGGTCGTCGAGCCGCGGCGGCCACTCGCCGGCGCGTGCCCGCGCCCCCCGCTTCGGCATTCCCGCGTTCCTCATCGATCCCGCGCTGTTCGCCGGAGGAGCCATGAAGGAGATTATATTTTAGCCATGTATGCTATTCCAGTTAATAATCAAAATCCATTTCTGGTTTTCGGATCCTTTATCTCCGCGCATCGGCACAGGAATGCTATTATCACAAGTACATGGCCGCCATCACGCTGGACCGCCCGCCGAACGCAACGGGCGCAGCCGCGCCCCGCTGCGGACTGGCCCGCTCCCGCCTGCGCGAGCTCGCGCTGCTTGCCGGGCAGCCCGGGATTCTGTCGCTCGCCGGGGGTCTCCCCGCCCCCGAACTGATACCGCGCAGCGCCTACGCCAGGGCGCTGCAGGACGTCCTGGCCGCCGAAGACACCGCCCTGCAGTACGGCCGGCCCTGCGAGCCTCTCCGCGAGCGCATCGTCGAGCTGCTGCGCGAGCGGGGCGTGGACTGCGCTCCGGCGGACGTGCTGCTGACGTCGGGCGCCCAGCAGGCGCTGAGCCTCGCCGCCCAGCTCCTCCTGGAGCCGGGAGACCAGGTGCTCATGGAGGAGCACGTGTACACGGGCCTGCGCCAGGCGGTCCTGCCCCATCGGCCCTCGATCCTGACGGTCCGCACCGACCTCGACACCGGCATGGACGTCGATGGCGCCTGGAGACTGCTGGCAGGGGGGGCGCGGCCGGCGTTCGTCTACGCGATTGCCGACACGCACAACCCGTGCGGGGTGCGGCTCGGCCACGAGCAACGCGCACGACTCGTGGCGCTGGCGCAGCGGTACGGCGTCCCCATCGTCGAGGACGATTCCTACGGGCTGCTGCACTACGACCGGGACCCGCTGCCCGCCCTGCGCGCCCTGGATCCCGACTGGGTGATCTGCGCCGGGACGTTCTCGAAGATCATCGCCCCGGCGCTGCGCCTCGGCTGGCTGGTCCTGCCGCCGCGCCTCGTCGCCGCGGCCGGCGTTCTGAAGGAGGCGGCCGACCTGGAGTGCTCGGCGCTCACCCAGCGCGCCGTGGCCCGGCTGCTGGAGCAACGATTCGCCGGCCATCTCGAGCGCATCCGGGCTGGATACCGCGGCCGGCGGAACGCGATGCTCGCGGCGCTTCGCGACCACTTTCCCGAAGGCACACGGTGGACGCATCCTCCCGGCGGCTTCTTCGTCTGGGTGGAGCTGCCGCGCCGGCTCGACGGCGACCGCGTGTGCGAGGAGGCGCTCGCCGAGGCCCGCGTGGCCGTGGTGCCGGGGTCCGCGTTCGCGGCGACCGCACCGGCGCCGGGAAACCACCTGCGGCTGAGCTTCGCAAGCTGCGCCCCGGACGATATCCGGACCGCCGTCGCGCGCCTCGGACGGCTGCTCGAACGGAGACTGACACATGGCTGACCGCTTCCCCATTCGACGCATCGACCACATCGAGTTCCACGTCGGCAACGCGCGACAGGCGGCCGCGTTCTACCAGCACGCCTTCGGCTTCCGCATGACGGCCTACCGCGGCCTCGAGACCGGGTGCCGCGAGACAACGTCGTACGTCCTCGAATGCGGCGCGATCCGGTTCGTCCTCACCAGCGGTCTCGCACCCGACACCGCCGCGGCCCGCTTCGCCCACGCGCACGGCGACGGCGTGGCGGTGGTCGCCCTGGAGGTGCCCGACGCCGCCCGGGCCTTCGCGGAGGCGCAGCGCCACGGAGCCGTCGGCGCGGCGGATCCGGTCGAAGAGCAGGACGAGTACGGACGCCTCCGGTCCGCGGGCATCCGGGCCTACGGCGACACCGTGATCCGCCTCGTGGAGCGGCAGGACTACGCCGGCGTGTTCGCCCCGGGGTTCGAGCCGCGGGGCGGTCCCGAGCCGCGCGACGCGGACGTCGGGCTGACGGCCATCGACCACGTCGTGGCCAACGTCGAGCTGGGCCAGATGGACCGCTGGGTGCGGTTCTTCGCGGAGACGATGGGCTTCACCGAGCTGCTGCACTTCGACGACGAGGCCATCTCCACCGAGTACTCGGCGCTGATGTCGAAGGTCATGCAGGACGGCGCCGGCCGCATCAGGTTTCCGATCAACGAGCCGGCGACCGGTCGCCGCAAGTCGCAGGTCGCGGAGTACCTCGACTACTTCGGCGGCCCCGGCGTGCAGCACATCGCGTTCGCCACCGGCGACATCGTCGCGACCGTCTCGCGCATGCGGGCGCGCGGCATGGCCTTCCTGTCCGTGCCCGCCGCCTACTACGACGATCTGCCGGGGCGCGTCCCGGCGATCGGCCCGTACACCGGCGTGCTCGCCCGCCTCGGCATCCTCGCGGACCGCGACGAGGACGGCTACCTGCTGCAGATCTTCACGCAGCCGGTCCAGGACCGGCCGACGGTGTTCTTCGAGGTGATCGAGCGCCGCGGGGCCACCGGCTTCGGCCAGGGGAACTTCAAGTCGCTCTTCGAGGCGATCGAGCGCGAGCAGGCCCGGCGCGGCAACCTCGTGGAGGCGGCGTCATGAGCTACTACGTCCGGCGCGGCGACGTGCCGCACAAGCGCCACACGCAGTTCCGCCAGCCCGACGGGTCCCTGTACCACGAGGAGGTCATGGGCATCCACGGCTTCGCCGGCATCCAGTCGCTGCTCTATCACCTGCGGCCGCCCACCGCGATCGAGGGCATCCTCTCCGCCGGCGCGGACGAAATCCGCTACGAGCCGCCCGGTGCGCTCCGGCACCGGCTGCTCCTGACGGCGACGTTGCAACCGTCGGGGGACGCCGTGGAGGGGCGGGTGCCGCTGCTGGCCAACGCGGACCTCCGCATCTCGGTCGTCCGGCCGCTGGATCCGATGACCTACTGGTACCGCTACGCGCACGGCGACGAGCTGATCTTCGTGCACGAAGGCGACGGGGTCCTGGAAAGCCAGTTCGGATCGCTGCGCTACCGCCGCCACGACTACCTGGTCATTCCGACCGGCGTCCTGTGGCGCATCCTCCCGGATGGCGGCGCCGATCAGCGCATGCTCGTCGTCGAGTCCGCCGGCGGGCACCTGGAGCCGCCCGCCCGCTACCGCAACCGCCACGGCCAGTTCCTCGAGAGCGCGCCGTACGGCGAGCGGGACATCCGGCCGCCGGGCATGCTGGAGACGCACGACGAACAGGGCACGTTCGAGGTCCGCGTCAAGGCGCGCGGCCGGGTGACCCGCTACTTCTACGGCCATCATCCGCTCGACGTCGTCGGCTGGGACGGCCACCTGTGGCCGTATGCGTTCAACGTCGACGACTTCGAGCCGATCACCGGGCGCGTGCATCAGCCGCCGCCCGTGCACCAGACGTTCGAGGGACCGGGATTCGTGGTCTGCTCCTTCGTCCCGCGGCTGGCCGACTACCACCCGCTGGCGATTCCATCCCCCTACAACCACTCGAACGTCGACTCGGACGAGGTCATCTACTACGTCGAAGGCGACTTCATGTCCCGCCGGGGCGTCGAGAAGGCCGCCGTCACGGTGCACCCGAACGGAATCCCGCACGGCCCGCATCCCGGCGCCTACGAAGGGTCCATCGGCAGGGAGCGCACCGACGAGCTCGCCGTGATGATCGACACGTTCCGGCCGCTGCGGCTGACGGCCGAGGCGGCGGGGCTTGAAGACGAGGGTTACGCCGGAAGCTGGTCCCCGGCGGCGTTGCGCAGCGTGGAAGGAGGACGACCATGACCGGCCGAGACTTCGAGGCGTTCAAGGACACGGTCGACCGCAGGCTCATGCGCCACCCGGTGGTGGTGGACAACGCCTACACCGCCTGGTTCGCGGGAGGCCATGTCCCGCTGGACCACCTCCGGCACTTCACGGTCCAGTTCTCGGTGTTCTCCAACCAGTTCCTGCTCGCCGCGCTCAACCGCGTGATCAACGCAGGCACGCTCGAGGCGGCGCGCGAGAGCAAGCAGATCCTGATGAACGAGCTGGGCGTCATCTACGTCGACCCGGAGCAGGTCCGTCCCGGCGCGCGGCCCGTCGACGCCGACCGCATCCGCGTCGACCCGGACCGCGCCCGCCCCGGCGCGGGTGCCGGCGACGCCGACCGCGAGGGAGATCCGGCCCTGGTGTCGACCACCGGCACCGTCGAGGGCGGCACGTTCCGCTTCCGGGCGGCGCACTTCGAGTGGCTGCTGCGCTTCGGGGCCGCGCTCGGCCTGCGCTTCGACGACATGGGCAAGCGCCGCCACGGCGCCCCCGGCACGCTGTTCTTCTGCGACGAGCTGTTCCGGCTCTACGGCAGCGGCGACTACAACGAGGCGATGGGCGCGTCGTTCGCCGTCGAGAACTGGGCCGCGGCCGGCTTCTGGAAGGAGCTGATCGCCGGACTCGAACGCGTCAGGGCCGAGCAGGTCCCCGCCCTGCCGCTCGCCTTCTTCACTTGGCACGACAGGCTCGAGGCGAACCACCGCGACCACGTCTGGCACGAGCTGCGGGCGTGCTACGACTCGCCGTCGTTCGAGGACGAGGCGTTCCTGTCGGCCGGCGTCACGATGCTCGACGCGGTGCGGACGTTCTGGGACGGCCTGTACGCGGCACGACCGAACGTCCCGCGGGCCTCATCCGCGTGTGCCGTCCATTGAGCAGGATCGCACGATGGGCTGGCCGCCAGGCCCGCCGCCGTCGAACACGAAGCGGTTGGGCATGGTCTCCTGGTTGAAGTCGAAGCCGGACGAGGCCACGGGCAGGAACGCCGCGCTGGCTGCGCAGCCGTTCTGCGGCGCAAGCTCCTAGTAGGCGGACGCCTCCACGCGGACCGTCACCACGTCCGTTTCGTGATACTGCTGGTGGCGCACGGACGAGGCGAGGTGCCGGAGGAGCCGCAGCGAGACTTCCTGCTCGGCCTCCTGGCCCGCCACGCGGTCCCCCAGCAGGGCGATGCGGTCCTCGATGTTCGACTCCTCGGTGGCGGCGACGAACTCCAGCTCGGCCGCGCGGCCGTCGCTGCGGGCGCTGATCTGCAGGCGCCGCTTCCCGCTCTCCTCGTCCTGCCGGATGAGCGTCAGCAGCGTCTCCTCGCCGACGGCGCGGAGCCGGTCCGTCATCTTCTCGCTCCAGCCGCGGGTCCTGGCGAACGCGGTGAGGAACTTGTCGATCGCCGGATAGGCGTCCGTCTTCAGCGCGGTTCGGAGACGGTGCGGCCGCGGTCTGGACAGCTCCAGGAACAACGTCATGAGGATTGCGGCGAGGCCGCCGGCGGTCATCCCGTTCTCCAGCAGCCCGCTCCACGCGCCCAACTGGTCGCCGAAGATCAGCCCGTTCTGGAAGCCGAGGCCGACCCAGAACCCGACGCCCGCCACCAGCCCCTTGCGGTAGTCGACGCCGTCCTCGACCACCACCCGCATGCCGAGCGCGAAGAGGATGGACATGATCACGATGGTGTACGCCCCGGCCACCGGCCCCGGGATGGCGAGAATGAGCCCCATGAACTTCGGGAGGAAGGCCAGCAGGATAAAGATGGCGCCGATGTAGACGCCGACCGTGCGCGAGGCGACCCCGGTGATGTCCGTCACCGAGACGCTCGACGAATAGGTCGTGTTCGGGACCGTTGCCGCGAGGCCCGACAGCAGGTTGCCCACGCCGTCGGCGGTGACCGCCCCCTGCACCACGCGGTAGTCGGTGGCGCGGGGATTCCGCCGCGAGACGCGCTGAATGGCGACGCTGTCGCCGATGGTCTCGATGGCGCCTATCAGGGTGACGAACACGAAGGCTGGCAGCAGCGACCAGAAAGCGACGCCGAACTGGAGATCGAATCCCGGCCAGCCGCCGGCCGGCAGCCCGATCCAGCTCGCCTCGGCGATGAGCTGCGTGTTGTAGAGCCCGAACATGGCTGCGACCAGGCAACCGCTGATGATGCCGATGACCGGCGCCCACAGGCGCACGACGCCGGTGGCGCGGAGCGTGACCCCGACCGTGACGACGAGCGTCGCGAATACGGTGGCCGGCGCGGCGGCCGGCGGCGACCCTTCCGGTACGTCGCCGAGCATGCCGAACATGATCGGCATCAGCGTGACCGGGATCAGCATGATCACCGTGCCGCACACCGTCGGGGTGAGGACCCGCCGGAGCAGCGACAACTGGGTCGAGAGGCCGAACTGGAACAACGCCGAGAGGGTGACCAGGGTCGCCAGCAGCCCGGGCCCGCCTTCGACGAGCGCGGTGACGCACACCGCGATGAAGGCGGCCGACGTGCCCATCAGCAGCACGTGGCCGGAGCCGATCCGCCCCACCCGAACGGCCTGCAGGATCGTGGTGACGCCGCTGATGGCCAGCGCCGCGAAGGCGGCCCACGTCAGAAAGTCCTCGCTGCCTCCCGCGGCGCGCACCACGATGGCCGGCGTGATCACGATCCCCGCCACGGTGAGCATCGCGAACTGGAAGCCGAGTCCGAGGGCGAGCGCTGGCGGCGGTTGCTCTTCGGGTTCGTAACGGACGTCCCTGACGCCTGCAGCGGTTGTCGAGGTCATGGTGGCGTATCCTACCCCGGTTCTTCGCCTGCGACTTCGCTTGTACACTATGTGCTCGTGCCGGCGCAAAGGAGGCTGCCGGCGCGGCATCGCTCTCGACCGCCATCCGGCGCGCGGGGAACGGTCCCGAGGCCGGGAGCTGCGCCGCAGAACGCAGCGAGCGGAGTTCCGGGGCGCAAGGTCGTGGAGTGGGGGGGATGGCCGAAACGCCGAGCCGGCGAGGCGTTTCGGGGTCGTGATGGCGTTGCCGCATGGCCGCGACGACAGCGTGGGCCGAAACGCCGAGCCGGCAAGGCGTTTCGGGGCGGAGGAGGCGCTGGCCCTGCGTGTCGCGATCGTCACGTCCGAAGCCGTTCCTTTCGCGAAATCGGGCGGACTGGCCGACATGGTCGGTTCGCTGGCGGCGGCGCTGACGCGCCGGGGGCTCGACGTCACGCTCGTCCTGCCCGCGTACCGCTGCATCGTGGAGCGAACGGATGTCGCCGCGACCGGCATGGCGTTCCCTGTGCCGGCCGCCGACGGGATCGAACGCACGGAGATACTGGAAGGAGTCGCCGGCAAGAACACGCCGGCCTGGTTCGTCCGCGCCGATCGGTTCTTCGATCGCCCCGGTCTCTATGGGCAGGACGGCGGGGACTACGAGGACAACGCCGACCGTTTCGCCTGGTTCGCCCGGGCCGCGCTCGCGTTGCTCGCCCGGCTCGGGCCGTACGACGTGCTGCACGGCCACGACTGGCAGACGGGCCTCGCCGTCGCGTACCTCCGCCTGCAACCCGAGCGCTACCCGGCGCTGGCCTCCGCGCGCACGCTGTTCACCGTGCACAACGTCGGCTACCAGGGACTGTTCGACGCCGGCGTGTTCCCGAGCCTCCAGGTGGACGCCGCGCACTACTGGCCCAACTTCGAGTTCTACGGCAACGTGAGCTACCTGAAAGCCGGTCTGACGCTGGCGGACCGGTTGACGACCGTCAGTCCGACCTACGCCGAGGAGATCGGGACGCCCGAGCAGGGATACGGACTGCACGGCGTGTTCAGCGAGCGGGCCGACGACCTGGTGGGGATCATGAACGGCGCCGACTACGCCGTCTGGGACCCGGCCACGGATTCCTTCATCGCCCGGCGCTATTCCGCCGCGGATCCCGCCGGCAAGCACGACTGCAAGCGGGACCTGCAGCAGCGACTGGGACTGCCGCCGGCGGATGCGCCCCTCGCCGGGATGGTGGCCCGTCTGGTCGATCAGAAGGGGCTCGACATCCTGGCCGGCGCCCTCGATGCCCTGCTGTCGCGGGACCTGCAGATCGCGGTGCTGGGGACCGGCGACCCGCACCACGAGCAGGCGCTCTCCGGGTTCGCCCGCCGACACCCGGACCGGATGGCGGTCCGCATCGGTTTCGACGAGGCGCTCGCCCACGCCGTCGAGGCCGGCAGCGACCTGTTCCTGATGCCCTCGCGCTACGAGCCGAGCGGTCTCAATCAACTCTACAGCCTGCGGTACGGCACGATACCGGTCGTGCGCGCCACCGGCGGCCTCAAGGACTCGGTGAAGCCCTTCGACGAGGCGGCGGGCGAGGGCACCGGCTTTCTGTTCGAGGACTACGCGTCCGCGGCGCTGGTGCAGGCAGTCGACCGGGCGCTCGACTGCTACCGCCGGCCCGCGGCGTGGCGGCGGCTCATGGCGAACGCCATGGCGCAGGACTTCTCCGTGGACCGCACCGCCGCGGAGTACGCCGCGCTCTATGCAAGCCTCCTCGACCGCGCCGACTGATCACCGGGCTGCTGTCGCCGCAGCGCCTGTGCCAGGAGCTCGACGGGCTGTCGCAGCCGACGTTCGACCGCTATCTGTCCTACCTGGAACGCGCCTTCCTGGTCTTCACCCTGCCGAACTACTCGGGGCGGGAGGGAGCGGTCCAGCGGCGCGGACGGCGCCTCTACTTCGTCGACGGCGCGGTCCGCAACGCGGCGCTGCAACGCGGAGTGGGGCCACTGACGGACGCCGGGGAGATGGGGTTGTTGTACGAGAACCTGGTTGCCGGTCATCTGCACGCCCTCGCCCGGCAGACGCAGGTGCGGCTCTACCACTGGCGCGAGGGCAACCACGAAGTCGACCTGATCTACGACCACCCGGAGCAGCCGGTCGCCTTCGAGATCGCGTTTTCCGTCCGACATGCGGTCACGGGGCTGCAGCGGTTCATGGAACGGTTCCCACGTTTCGAGGGGCGGTGCTACCTGGTCGGTCCGGAGCCGATAGGCCTGGTGCCCGGTGCTGCCGCCAACCGGGTCGGACTGCTGCCCCTGGATCTGCTCCTGCTGGCCGCGAGCCGGCAGGCGGAGGCGGCGCTCGAGCAGCGGCTGATAAGCTGAGCGGCGCGTTGACCGACAGCTCCACCGACGTTCCACAGGATCGCCCCGCCGTGCCGCGCTGGCGGACGCCCGCCCTGGTCATGGCGGCGGCGTGCGCCATCGCCATGCTCGGCTTCGGCGCGCGCTCGGTTTTCGGGCTCTTCCTGGAGCCGATGACCTCGGCGCGCGGCTGGGGGCGCGAGACGTTCGCGCTGGCCCTGGCGATCCAGAACCTGATGTGGGGCATGGCCCTGCCCTTCGCCGGCGCGCTCAGCGACCGCTTCGGATCGCCGCGCGTGCTCGCGCTGGGCGCGCTGATCTACGCCGCCGGCATCTGGGGCATGACGACCGCCGAGAGCGCCGGCGCGTTGCACCTGACGGCCGGCATCCTGGTCGGTGTCGGCGTGGCGTTCACCGCGTTCTCCATCGCGCTGGCGGCCATGGCCAAGGTGGTGGGTCCCGAGCGGCGCTCGCTGGCGCTGGGGTTGGGAACCGCGGCGGGTTCGTCCGGGCAGGTGGTCTTCTCGCCGCTCGGCCAGGCGTTCATCTCCGCCTACGGATGGGAGACCGCACTGCTGTTCCTGGCTTCGTCGGCGCTCCTGATCGCCCCGCTGGCCTTCGTGCTGCCCGGCTCTCCGGCGGTGCGCGGCGAGGCGGCGCCGGCCGAACAGTCGCTGCCGGCCGCCCTGCGCGAGGCGCTCGGCCACCGCGGCTACGCGTTGTTGACCACGGGCTTTTTCGTCTGCGGCTTCCACGTGGCCTTCATCACGGTGCATTTCCCGGCCTACGTCCGCGATCTCGGACTCTCCGCCGCGGTCGGGGCGGGGGCGATCGCGGTCATCGGCCTGTTCAACATCCTCGGCTCGTTCGCGTCCGGCGCCGCCGGCCAGCGCTGGAGCAAGAAGTGCGGGCTGAGCACCATCTACGCGTCGCGCGCGTTGGCCATCACGGCGCTGATGCTGCTGCCGAAGACGGCCGTCGTGATCTACCTGTTCGCCGCCGTCATGGGTGTGCTCTGGCTGTCGACGGTGCCGCTGACCACCGGCATCGTCGGCCAGATCTTCGGCGTGCGCTACCTGGCCACGCTGTTCGGCGTGGTCTTCCTCAGCCACCAGATCGGCAGCTTCCTCGGTGTCTGGCTAGGCGGCTGGCTCTTCGACACGACCGGTTCCTACGACGGCGTCTGGTGGGCCGGCGTCGCACTGGGGCTTGCCGCCGCACTGATCCACCTGCCGATCGACGAGCGGCCGATCGTCCGCCAACCAGCGCCCGCGCCGGCCGGTTCCGGCACCTATTGACCCGTCGGCCAGGAAATCCGTTGGTGGGCGTCCTGCATGTCGTCCGGCAGCAGGGGGGCGATCGGTCAAGTGCCACAAGGTCAAGGTATTTGACCAAACTATATTGTTCTGTGACACGATTGGGGAGGAATGGACTGGTTGCTGGTGTGCGGAGCGGTGGGACTCACGGTCTCGGCCATCGCCGGGCTCTGGAACGCCTACCAGTTCAGCCGCATCGCGCCGAACCCCGCGAAACACGGCGGACTGCCTGCGGAGGGCAAGATCGAGGGTGTAGTACCCACGCACCTCGTCGGCAGGACCGTCAGGTTCAAGAAGACGATACTCTTCCAGACAGAGCCACTCCCCCGGTTGCGATCCTTGCGGTGGTTGTTGAGCTTCTGGCGGCGGCGCACGGTTCTATCGTCGTCGACCCGCGGCCACGTCCGGCCGCAACACCAACATCATCAGGATCCTCGCCCGTAAGGCCACAGGTTTCGTCACCCTCGAGAGACAATCGCATGAACGACTTCCTCATGCTGTGTGCGGCGGTGGGTGGCGTGGTCGCGGCCGTCGTCGCCGTGTGGAATGCATTCCAGTTCAGCCGACTCAAGGAGCGCGTCGACGAACTCAGCCGGCAGCTCTCTGCCCACGTGAATACCCCCGGCTTGCATGGCCGGTAACGCTCCCACCGGTGATGGCATGGTCGTATGGGTGCCGGTCGCGATCCTGCGCGACCGGTCCGAGCGGCCCTCCTGACGTCACGCGTCAAATGCCGCTCCTACGGCCTCACAAGCCCGACGCATCAGGAGAAAATCGGGATTCAACGTCTCGGGTCGGTTGCGGCTGGCGGGGACGGCGCACGGATGACGCGTCCCGGCATCCGGTCTCTGGTGTATCCGGGCAGACAGAGACCGGCCGCGGTCCAGGCGTCGACGGCGAGACGCCACATCATGGCGATCCGTTCCTCGGGGGTGGTCCGGTCGCTCAGATCGTCGCCGGGCTCCTCGCCCAGGCGGAACACCTTGACGGACCATGAGCTGCGCGCGGCGCGCCGCTCTTCGGCTGCCGCGTGACTTCGTGACATTGACCCTCGATCCTATGTGGAGCGTTGCCATGCCGGACGGCACTGCGCGGGAACTGCCGCCCTCACGATCTCGAAGCAGGTCTCCGATCATGCGTTCGTCCCGATGGCCGCCGTACCGCCGGAGCCCACCTCGAAAATCACACCTCGAAATCACACCTCCGCTACGGGGCGGCGCCCGTGTCCACGGGCCAGGGAATCGGCTCGTCGGCGGCGAAGCGGCGCAGGACGTTCTCGGTGATCCGCGAGACGTCGTTGTCGTAGTCGTTGTAGGAGAGGCTCCCGCTCCACGCGATGGAGCTGGTCGAGAACACCGCGCCGCCGTTCGGGTACTCCAGGTACGCCATGTCCGCATAGACGAGGACGTTCTCGGTTCCGCCCTGCCGCGAGTCCGACGTGTTGACCTCCTCGACCACGTGCTGGTACGCGTCCGAGTGCCCGAACGAGCGGGCCAGGACCAGGGTGTGGGCGGGGGATCCCAGCGCGTAGTCCACGCGGTCGAGCTCGGACCCGGCGGCGCCCACCTCCAGGACCAGAGACGGGTGCTCGCCGATCAGCGCGTTCTCGTCGAGGCCCTCGAAGATGAACGCCGCGCGCGGATCGAAGCTGCCCGGCATCCGGCGGAACGGCGAGTTGCGGTCGAAGCCCTGGGCGGTGAACCCGGTGCCCACCAGCCTCTGCGGCGCCCTGCCGCGGAAGCGCCAGAGCCCCCCGAACTCCCCGGTCGTGGCGTGGTAGTGCTCGCCCGCCGCGCCCTGCCAGGCCTCGGTGCCGTGGGCGCGGCGGACCTCTATGTACCGCCCGGTCGGGTCGAGGGTGGTGATCCAGTAGAACCCGTTGCCGCCCATGTACATCAGGCGTCCGCCGCCGGACAGGTACGCCTCCAGGGCGTCGAGCATCTCGGTCGACGTGTACTCCGGGTGCGTCCCGGTGAGGACGACGTTGTACGGCTCGACGAGCGCGAGGCCCTCGTGGTGCAGGTCGTGGTCGGTGATGATGTCGACGTCGAAGCCCTTGGCGTCGAACCAGTCGACCAGGTGCGTGTCCGCCATGAACTGCCAGGGGTTCCTGGTGGTGATCTTGGGCCGCATGTTGGTGATCGGCCGCAGCGCCGACGAGTAGGTGATGCCGCTGCCGTCGGCGTGGGTGGAGTAGAGACTCAGTTGGCCCTCTCCCTCCCGGCCGGTGCGGGCGTAGGCGAGGTAGCTGAACGTCGGGACGAGGAACGCGATGCGGGCGGTGGTGGTGCCCCGCGGCGGCCGGACGAAGAACGGCACGTGGTCCTCGTTGTCGGCGGTCCGCAGCCGGGCCGCGTAGATGCCGCTCGCGAGATCGTCCGGGACCCGCAGCTCGAAGCCGGGGTCCCAGCCCGCGTCCGCGAGGTCGTCGTCGTGGAAGTAGATGGCGCCGTACTGGTCGCGCGCCTGCTTGAAGTCCATCACCGTGGCGTTCCAGGTGTGCCCGGTGACGGCGCGGGTCGGGGCATTGACCGTCCGCCCGTGCAGTCCGCGCGGCGAGCGGTCGCTGACCGCCTCCGACTCGATGTCGGCGGCGAAGTCCCAGTCGGCCAGCGCGTCGTCCGGTCCGCCGCCCTGCTCGATGGCGTCGATCTCGGCCGCATCGAGTGCGCGATCGTAGATGCGGGGGTTCTCGATCTTGCCGTTGTAGTGTCCGTCCGCCTCGCGTGCCTCGCCGCTCCCGCTCCAGTGCGCGGCCATCAGCAGCGGAAGCTCGTTCGGCGCAAGCCCGCGCGCCTCAGCGGTCCGCTCCACCGTGGCCCGCGTCGCGTCGCCGGGAAACCCGGTCTGCGGGCGCTGCACGAACACCGCCCGGCCGGTGTCGGCGTCGTAGCTGACCGCCACGAAGTACCAGACGGTGGGCACGCCATGCGGTCGTGGACGGGCCGCGCCGGGAATCGCAGAACGCCACGCGCGCAGCGGCGTCTCCGCGTGAAGCATCTCGGTGGCGCCGTCGGCCCCGCCGAGCCGGAGCGCCAGCCGGCCCTCCTCGTCGATGAACAGGCCGTAGCCGCCCGCGGCGTCGGCGGACCACTTGGTGACGATTCCCTGCGCGGCGCGCTCGCCGAACGAGATGCCGGGGGTCGTCGGGGCGATCCACGCGGTAACGGTGAAGCCTCCGCCCAGTCGCAGCTCCGGGCTGTCCGGCACGATCACATGGGAACCGAACGGCAACTCCTGCCGATGGCCGGCGTAGTCGCCGTTGACCGGCGTCTCGATGAGCGTCTCGTTGAATCCCGGCCCGTTCGGGTTGGCGTCCCCGTGAATCAGCCGGACTATGTCGGCCCGATATTCCGGTTCCTCGCTGCTGACCATGAACCGGATGGTCTCGCCCGGCTGGACGCTCAGGCGCTCCGCGTAGCCGACGATGCCGCGTTCCCGCAGCATCTCCGGCACCTCCGTGGAACGCTGCTGGGCGACCTGGGCCGCCGCGTTCGCGGCGGTCAGCGCTGCTACGGCCAGTGCCGCGGCGGTCAGGACGGATCCACGCATCGAGTTGGCGGCCATCAGGAGTCTCCTCTCATCCTTCCGTGGTGATCGCGGTCTCGATAGACGCGCCGCCGCGCAGCACCGTCGGGGAAGACGCTTGCTCGAGAAAGATCTCCGGCCCGCTGGTGCCGTCGGCGGGCAGCACCCACACGTCCGCAATCGGCGACCCGGTCTCTTTCGGCAGCGCGTACAGAATGTTCTCGTCGTCGAGCCACTCGACCTGATCGTCCACGCTGCGCGTTTCGGCCAGCGCGGTCTCCTCCAGCGTCTCCAGGTCCAGGACGTGCGGTCGCCAGTGGGCCCTTGCGCTGCCGGGCATTCGCTTCTTGAAGGCGACGCGCGTCTCGTCGGGCGAGAGAGCCGGGCACTCGATGCCTTCCGTAACGACGTGCAGGGTGCGTTCCGCGAGGCTGCCCTCGACGAGGTACATCACGCCGCCGGTGCCGAGGGTGGCGAAGAACCGGTTGCCGTCCGCTGCAAAGGTTACGCCCCAGAAGTTGAAGTCGAGCGAATGAAACGGCTGCCCGTCGCGGATTACCGGGAGCTCCTCCATGTTCGCCACGACCATCGCGCCCGTGTCGGTGTCGACGATGCTGGTTTCGGTGGAGAAGAGGCTGTCGGCGTACGAGTGACCCGAGACGAAGACGGTGACCGCGGCGTGGCGGCCGTCGGGCGAGACGCGCGTGCGACTGGGGATGCCGTTGAGCGGCACGCGGTGCCGCGGGCGGAAGGCCGAATCGAACAGCACGGCTGTGTAGGTCGTGAAGAATTCGCGTTCCACCATCAGGCACGAGCCGTTTCCGGCGGCGAAATGAACGCGATGGCACATGAGCGGGGTGGCCTCTCGCGTCCGTTCTCCGGGCACATCGGTCTCGACGGCCAGGAAGCCGTGGCTTCGATCCAGCCCCGTGTGGCGGACGAGGAAGCGGTGCGGGGTGGGCGGCGCCGCGAGCTCCTCGGGCGCGGGCCCGGCGAACACCGCCGGCCGGTCGGTCGAGTCGGGTGCGCCGGCGACCGGGAGGCTCTCCCCCGCTTCGGCATCGTTGCGCGAGGTGTCTGTTTCCGCCGCGACGGCGGCGGGCGTCGACCCTGGCGTCGACCCCGCGAGAGTAGCTTCTGCCGACCGCTCGGCCACGCGTACCGCGCTCGCGTTCCGTTCCTCCGAGGCCGCCGGCGGGCCGGCCGCGGGTCGGACGGGCGCCGTGTCGAGCGGCGCGCCGATTCCGGGCAGGCCCGCACCGGATCGATCCGCCGAGCGCGCGAGCGTGAACCAGGCGTACGCGCCGGTCAGCAGGGCGCAGAGCAGGCACAGCACGAGAAACCGCGCGGCGTTCGAAGACCGGGCCGCCGTGTCGGTCCCGGCCCCGCACGAGTTCCCGCCGGAACGCAAGCGTCTGTGATCCATCCAGCCTAGTCGCCTGGCGCCCCGAAACGCCGCGCGTGGCGCGGCGTTTCGGCCCATCCCCGCTCCATGACCCTACGCCGCAGCACTTCGCTTCGCTACGTCCTGCGGCGCAGGCTCCTAGCCTAACACCGAGAACGGCGCGGCACGCGCGTGGCAAAGCGCGACGAGGGAGCAGATTGGGCATGTTCGACTGGCGCCCGCCGGTCTTCGGCACGCGCCTCCCACTCGCCGACATCTTCGCGTAGGCATCAGCGCCCGCCGGGACGGTTCCGGTGCTTCGCGGGGCGGGGAGCGCCGATTCGACCTTGACCGAGCGTTGGCCGGTGGGTATTTTCGCGGCCAACGCATGCCCCGCATCTTCGACAACATCGAGCAGCGCCTCCGGCCGGCTCTGGCCGAGACGATGCGCGTCGCCCACCGGGCCGACTTCTGCGTCGGGTACTTCAATCTTCGAGGCTGGCGGTCGATCGATGACCACGTGGACGGATGGGCGGGCGGCGCCGGCCACTGCTGCCGCATCCTCGTCGGCATGCAACGGCTACCGCACGAGGAGCTGCGAGCGGCCAGCACGCTGTCTCCCGACCGGCCGGAGCTCGACAATCAGACGGCGTTGAGGCTCAAGAAGGGACTGGCCGAGGAGTTCCGCGAGCAACTGACCTTCGGCGCGCCGACGAATCAGGACGAGGCCGGCCTGCGGAAGCTGGCGCGGCAGATCAGGGCAAGGAAGGTGGTGGTCAGGTACGTGGCGCCGGAGGTCTGTACGCCGGGGGAATTGATGGGGGAGGAAGGGCATGGCGGATGAAATCATGGAGGAAGTGTGGCGGATCAAGGACGAGATTGCCCGTGAGCACGGGCGCGATCTGGACCGGCTGGGTGCGTACGTGGTGCGATTGGGATGTGAGAGGGAGGAACGGGAAAAGGAGCACGGGACGGCGGAGGAGGAGACGGCCGGAGACCGGAGGGCCTCAGAAGGCGGGGACGCGGTGATGTGGGTGGACGCGGAGTTCGGACCGCGCCGGAGCGGCGGAGGAGATCGATCGGGAAGCTGATGGAGTCGGACGGGCGGAGGCGGTTGGATCCGGGCGCATCGGAGTATCCGGCTGCGTTGCGGCGGTGTTTCCGGGAGGGACGGCCGGTGACGGCGTGGGGCACGCTGCACCTGCTGGAGAGCGCACTGCTCGGGTTCTTCTGTTCGGTGCGGGCCCCCGGCGACGTTCTGCTCAAGACCTACGACTTGGCGCGGGCGCTCCGCGGCAGGAGTGTGACGGTGGTCGGCGGGTTCCAGTCCCCGATGGAGAAGGAGTTCCTGGATTTGCTGCTGCGGGGTGCGGCCGGAGCGGTGGTGTGCCCGGCGCGTGGGCTGGGCGGCATGCGGCTGCCTCGGGCGTGGCGGGCGCCGCTCGACGACGGCCGTCTGCTGGTGTTGTCGTTCTTCGACGAGGCCGTACGCCGCCCTACGGCGGCCATCGCGGCGCGGCGGAACGCCTGTGTGGCGGCGCTGGCGGATAGGCTGCTCGTGGCGCACGCGGCCCCGGGAGGCAAGACGGAACGGTTGTGCCGGGACGCTCTGGCAGGCGGCAAGCGGGTGTTCACCCTGGAGTCGTCGGACAACGCCCACCTGATAGCGGGGGGTGCTGTGCCCGTGGCGGCGGACGACCCGGCGGCGTGCGTGGGCGATGGGCTCGGCGGGCCAGCGTGACTTGACGCACGACAATCGATCATCTAAATGTAGATCATGAAGATCATCGCGTCACGCGTGCTGGCGGCGAGTCCCGGCAAGGTGTGGGCCGCGCTCGAGAAAGAGGGCGCGCTCGTGATTACCAAGGACGGGGCCCCGCGGAGCATCATGGTTCCGACCAGCGATGAGACACTGCTCGATGACGTCCAGGAAATCGTGTTCGCACGCGCGCGCAGGGCCGTTCGGGAAATCCGGAAGCACGCCGCGGAAACTGGAGCGGCGGCGCTGACCCCCTCGGACATCGATCAGGAGATCAGGGCGTCGAGACAGGCGCGCAGGCAGCGGGCGCGGCGTGGGTGACACGCCCGTATGGGTCGTCGACACCAACGTTCTGGTGTCCGGACTGCTGTCGCCATTCGGTCCGCCCGGGCGGATCGTCGATGCCCTGCAGGCGCGACGCCTGCGGCTGGCGCTGGACGACCGGATCGAGGCCGAGTACCGGGACGTCGTGGCGCGGCCCCGGCTTGGCGTTGCACGATTCCGGCGCGAAGCGTTCCTGGCGACGCTTCAATTCCAGCAGCACGTGACCGCGGCGCCGTGGACGTACCGGCGGCCGCCGGACGAGGACGACACGATGTTCCTGGAGGTTGCGGTTCAGACCGCCGCCCTCACCGTCGTGACGGGGAACCTCAGGCATTTCCCGCCGGCCTGCCGCGGCCCGGTAACGGTCCGGTCGCCACGGGACGCATGGGACTTCCTGGTCCGCTCGCCGTACGACGACGAAGCCCGTCGGAGAGGCTGACGATCCGCCTGCGTCGTCGCGTCTGCCCGACGGATCCGCCAGCGCGCCGAAGAGGCCGCGTCGGAGAGTCTGACTATCCGCCCCACGTTGTCGCGTCTCACGCGCCATGGTCGCGGCTTCCCGCGAGCGCCGCCGCCAGACCGGTGGCGGCGACGAGCGCGACCACGAACCCGGTCAGCGCCGCCGTGGAACCGTACCCGGCCCACACTGCGCCGAAGGCGACGGATGCGGCCAGCCGTCCGAGACTCGTCATCGTGGTCAGCAGGGCGAGGCCCGTGCCGCGCACGTCCGCGGGCAGCATCGCGCTCGCCAGAGCCATCAGCACGCCCTCCGTCAACGCGTAGTAGCCACCCAGCAGCAGGACGCAGACCGCCAGGTTGCCGACCGACACTTCCTCGGGAAGGGCGATCAGATAGGCCAGCACCAGTACGCCGTGCCCGGCGAGGAAGGTGGCCCGCCGGCCGAGACGGTCCGCCAGCATCCCGGCCGGCAAGGCAAGAAGCAGGAACGAGCCCGCGGTCCCGACGTACAGGAGCGGAAACAGGCCCGGGTTCAGCCCCGTGCGCTCCTGAAGAACCAGATAGAGGAAGCCGTCGCTGACGGTGGCCAGACCGAGCAGCGTCCCGGCGCAGGTCAGTCCGGCGAAGCCTCGCGCCGCCAGCAGCGAGCGGAGTGCCGGACCGGGTCGGAGCGGCCTCTCCCGGTCGATCGTCAGACCGCGTACACTCCGCACGAACAGCCAGAGGACCCCGAGACCGACGACGGCAACCGCGAAGCTCGTGACGAACACCAGGTCGTAGGCGTCCGGCGCAACGGACAAGATGGCGAGCGCCACGAGCGGCCCCAGCATCGCGCCTGTGCTGTCGAGCGCACGGTGGACTCCGAAGCTGGTCGCCAATCCGGCGCGCCCGCTGCTCAGCGAGATCAGCGCGTCGCGCGGGGCCGCCCGGAGCCCCTTCGCGGCGCGGTCCACCGCGACGATGCCGGCGATCAGCGGCCAGGAGCCGCCCGCCCCGAGCAGTCCGATCCTGCACAGCACCGACGTGCCATAGCCGACCGCCGCCACTTCCTTGTCGCGTCGCGTGCGATCCGAGGCGAAGCCCCCGGCCAGCCGCAAGAGGGCGGTCATGCCGTGGTACAGGCCGTCCACCAGTCCGTACTGCAGCGGCGTGAGTCCCAGGTACAGCACCAGGTAGATCGGCAGCACGGTCGCGACCATCTCGGACGAAACGTCCGTCAGCAGGCTCGTGAACCCGAGTGCCACGACGTTGCGGCTGACGTGCGGCCAGAAGCGCCGGCCGCGCAGGGCGTGCGCGGTCTGTCGCAGCGCCGCGACGGCGTCGACCTGGTACATGGGACCGTCCTAGACCGCGCGATTGCGGAGTTCACGCCGTCGCAACGGCGTCGACCTGGTACATGGCGCCCTCCATTCGCCGCGCCCGAGACGCGACTGTACTTCGCCGGTCCTCCATCGTGGCAGAATAGGGCCAGTCGTCCGCACCGACGAACGGTGCGGACGACCGGCGGGGATGCGTTGGGCGGAAGCGGAGCCGTCCGGTGACTGTGTCCGGGCGAGGCGGCGGCGAGCCGAACCTGCACCATGAAGTCCGTACGAGCCGCGCTCGTGGCGTACGGTCGAATCGCTGCAATCGCCCTGGCCTGGTCCGCGTCGGCCTCGGTTGCCGCCGCGCAGGAACAGGCGGCGCGCGCCGTCACCTACAACGGGCAGATCGCCGCGATTCTGAACGCGCACTGCGTCTCGTGCCACCGGCCGGATGCGGTCGCCCCGTTCAGCCTTTCGACCTACGCCGAGGTCCGCGCCCGCGCCCGGATGGTCGCGACCGTTACGCGGCGTCGAGTCATGCCGCCGTGGAAGCCGGCGCCCGGCGTGGCGCGCTTCCTGGGCGAGCGGCGCCTCCGCGGGGACGAGATCGACATCATCCAGCGTTGGGTCGCGGCGGGCGCTCCCGAGGGAGACCCCGATCGAGCGCCCGAACCGCCCTCCTGGCCGGGCGGCTGGATGCGCGGCACGCCGGATCTGGTCGTCACCATGGACGCGCCCTACCCGCTGCCGGCGGCCGGGGAGGACGTCTACCGCAACTTCGTCGTACGGGTCCCGACCACGCGGGCGCGCTTCGTCCAGGCGATCGAGCTGCGGCCTGCGACCACCCGCGGCATCCACCACGCCCGCATCCTGGTCGATCGCTCCGGCTCGGCGCGTCGATTGGCCGCCGCCGACCCGGTTCCGGGTTACGACGACCGCCACGTCGACCGGGCGCGTCCTCCGGACGGCCACTTCCTCGGCTGGGCGCCGGGCACGGTCCCGAACGAAGTCGCGGACCACCTGGCATGGCGTCTGGAGCCGGGCACGGACCTCGTGCTCAAGACGCATCTCGTGCCGCGGGGCGAGCCGACGCCTGTCCAGGTCTCGGTCGGCTTCTTCTTCGCGGACACGGCGCCGACCGCGACGCCGGCCGTGGTGCAACTCGGATCCCAGACCATCGACATTCCCGCGGGAGCGTCCGCCCACGTCGTGGAGGACACCTATCGGCTGCCTGCCGACGTGGATCTGCTGGCCGTCTATCCGCACGCGCACTTTCTGGCCCGCCAGGTGGAGGGATACGCCGTGCTGCCGGGGGGCGCCCGCCGGCCGCTGATCCGCATCGACGACTGGGACTTCGCCTGGCAGGACGAGTATCGCTACGCGGAGCCGCCGCGCCTGCCGGCGGGCACGGACGTGGTGATGCGTTTCGTCTTCGACAACTCCGCGGGAAACCCGAGCAACCCGAGCCGGCCGCCGCGCCGCGTCCGGTTCGGCCCGCGATCCACGGACGAGATGGCCGAGCTGATGCTGCAGGTGCTGCCGGTCGATCCGGCCGATCGCCCCGCCCTGGTCCGAGGCGTGTCCCGGCACGTCGCGCAGATCGTGCTCGCCGGGTCCCGGCATGCGCTGGCCGCCGCGCCCGGCAGCGCCGCGCTCCAGGAGCGTGTCGGCAACGATCTGTTCGCGGTCGGACAGGTGGGCGAAGCGATCCGGCACCTGGTGGCCGCGGTGCGCATCGCGCCGGACCGTGCTTCCGCGCATTACCGGCTCGGGACCGCGCTGGCGACGATCGGGAGCTCCGCCGACGCGATGCGCAGCTACCGGCGTGCTCTCGACCTGCGGCCCGACTTTGTCGAGGCGCACAACAACCTGGGTGGACTGCTGCATCTGTCCGGTGACCTCGACGGGGCCGCCCGCCACTACCGCCGGACACTGGCGCTGGATCCCGCCCACGCCAACGCGCGTTTCAATCTGGGCAATATCCTGCTGGGCGCGGGACGGTTCGCCGAGGCCGAGCACGAGTTCCGCGCTACGTTGGCCGTCAGGCCCGAGTTCGCGGACGCGCACCTCGGTCTCGGTAGCGCGTTGGCCGCACAGGGCAGGCGCGCCGGTGCGGTGGAAGCGTACCGCGCCGCCCTGCGCCTGGATCCGAACCTGTCCGAGGCCCGCCGGCTGCTGGCGCTGGCGCTCGGCCGGCGAGAGGGTGGCCAAGGCTTCCGACGGTAGCAGCGTTGGCTGAGACGCGCGTCGTGTTCTCTGCCCGGGTGGCCGGGTCAGCCAACAGTGAAGCCTCCCGACAACGCGCCGTCCCGCCCCGTCAGGGCAGCTCCGCCGCGGTGAAAGGCGTCCGGGACGGGCGGCCTGTCTCGTACAGCGCGAGGTTTCCCGTCATCCGCTCCACCGCGTCGGCGAGGCCGGCCTGGCGGGCGGCCTCCAGGATGTCGCGCTGCACGGCCGCCGCTTGCGAGTAGAGTCCCATTTCCGCGAGCGCCATCGCGGTCGTCTCGCCCAACGAGAGGTCCGGCGCCTCCGCCAACAGCGGTTCGAGGATGGCCATCGCCCGCTCTCCGTCCCGCACGCCGGCGGCCGGCGCGCTGGCCAGGATGCGCGCGAGCGCGTGCCGGAACATTCGATTCTCGGGGTTCGCGTCGAGACCGCGTTCCAGGCGGTCGCGCGCCACGTCGTAGCGCTCCATGCGGACGTAGGCCATGGCGGCGCCGTAGGCGGCCTCCTGCCGGGTCGGATCCAGCGCCAGCGCCTGTTCGTAGTGAGTTACGGCTTCGTCCGGGCGTCCGGTACGGGCAAGCGCTTCCGCGAGCTGCACCCGCGCCTGGATATAGGCCGCGTCGTGCTCCAGAACGGTCGACAGGTGCTCGATCGCTTCCTCGTGCCGTCCCTGGCCGGCCAGAAGCACGCCAAGACTGAACTGCCCCTCGGTGTTCTCCGGCGCCGTCTGCACGACTCGCTCGAACGCCTGCCTGGCGCCCGCGACGTCGCCCAACTGGAACAGCGCGACGCCGAGACGTTGCCGCAGGGAGGGATCGTTCGGGTCGAGCTCCAGGCCGCGGCGGAACAGATCCGCGGCGGCGCGGTAGTTGCCGGCGTCGAGCGCGCGGCCGCCCCGAAGGTTGTACGCGTTCGCGCTCTCGAGAAGCTCGTCGAGCTCCTGCCGCAACGGGTCCGGCGGCACGATCTCCACGTCCCCTTGAAGCCGCAGGTGGGCCTCGGCCCGTTCCGTATCGCCGAGCCCCCGGAAGGCCAGTGCGAGCGGGTAGTGCACGGCGTTCGCCCACGGGGCAGCGGCGAGGCCCTGCTCGAAGCGCGAGACCGCAGCCGCGTATTCCCGGCGGGCCAGGGCGATCCGCCCCAGGCCCACCTGCGCCGCCGGCGCGTCCGGGTGGCGCTCGAGTGCCCGGCTGTACATCTGCTCCGCCGCCTCGAGCTCGCCCGCCGTGAAGAGCACGTTGGCGAGCACCACGCGCGCCGCCAGATCGTTCGGCCGCAACTCGACCGCGCGCCGGTAGGACGCCGCGGATGCCTCGAGAGCGCCGTTCGCTTCGTGGACCCGCCCCAGGTAGTACGGCCACCGGCCGTCGTCCGGCAACAGGGTCTGCGCGTTGCGGAGGCTCGCCTCCGCCGCGTCGACGTAGGTCGCCGCCAGCAGCAGCATGCCGAGCCGGCCGTAGGCGTCGCCGAGCGCCGCCGGATCGGTCGCCGCGGTTCCCAGGCGCACGCGGACCGCGGTCTGGTAGGTCCGCATCTGCTGCGCGACCGGCTCGGCCATGGTTGCGAAGTCGGGCATCGTGACGGGGAGCAGCCCGTGGCCTTCCGGCGGGAGCAACACCGATTCCGCGGCGGGGGGGGACGATCCGGCAGGGTCGGTCGCCCCGGTGTCGCCGGTGTCGCAGCCCGCGGCCAGGACGCCGGCCAGACAGAACGCGCACGACAGTCCGGCACGCGGGTCGATGTTCATCGCGTCGCCTCCGGCAGAAGTCGTCCTTGTCCCTCGATCAGCGTGGTGTAGCGATCGACCGCCACGTCTTCCCACGCCTCGCGGCGGCCGCTCGGCCAGCGCACCTGCACGTCCGGCGCCGCGGCCGACTCGCCGAGCCCGACGAGCACGCGCGGGTCGTTGGCCGACGCGTAGCTCCCGTCGCTGCGCGCGCGCCGCCAGCGTGTCGGCTCGCCGTCGCGGATAACGGCCACCCGGGCCCCCAGCATGTCCCGCCCCTCCCCGGCGGGGCATGCTGGGGGCCCGGG
>WTFV01000211.1 GCA_011523845.1 Acidobacteriota bacterium
GAACAAGGCGCAGTTCACCAACCGCATCGAGGCGGCCGGGCTCTACTGGCACTTCGTGGACCTGGTGTGGATCTTCCTGTTCCCGGTGCTCTACCTGCTGTAGGGTGAGACGGTGGCGAGAAAACGCACAACCTCGAGAACATCATGAGCGAAGACGTTCAGGCGCACATTCGGACGTACATGAAGGTGGGCGGCGCGCTGGCGGTGCTGACCGTGGTCACCGTGGCGGTGTCGTACATCGATTTCTGGGGCGTCCCGTTCGCGGTCTTCGTGGCGCTCGTCATCGCGGCGACCAAGGGCTCGCTGGTGGTCAGCTTCTTCATGCACCTCATCGAGGAGAAGAAGATGATCTACGCGGCGCTCGTGCTCACGGTCGTCTTCTTCATCGCGCTGATCTTCCTGCCGCTGCTCGGGCACGCGGACCGGCACGGCGAGTACTACACGCTGCCGAACGCCAACGCGCCGGCCGCGGCGCCGGCGGGGCACTAGGGTAGTCGCGAGGAACGAGGACCGCACCCATGTCGCTCCGGGCCATCCACCTCGTCTTCATCGTGGCGTCGATCCTGCTGGCGGCGTTCATGACGTTCTGGGGCGTGGCGATGTTCATGACCGAGCGGGGAAGCGCAGGGCACCTCGCGTTCGCGGCCGGATCGCTCTGCGCCGCGGTGGGAATGGCCGTCTACGCGGTGAAGTTCGTGCGGAAGACCCGCGAGATCGGGATGCACTGATCGTCACGAGGTGACGAGCAGGGGGGCAGGCTGATGACAGGAAAGGCAACGCGGACGGCGCGCGTGGTTGTGCTGGCGGCGATGCTGTGCGTCCTCGCGCCCGCTATCGCGTGGGCGTGTCCGATCTGCTTCGGGGTCGACCCCGACTCGGCGACCGGCCGCAGCGTGAACTGGGCCGTGTTCACGCTGCTCGGGGTCACCGGCGGGGTGCTCAGCGGCTTCGTCGGCTTCTTCTTTCATCTGTTGAAGCGTTCCCGGCAGGCGCTCGGGAACGATGCGGCGTTCGACGCCGCCGTGCGGCGCGGCCAGCCCGGAGGGGAATCGTAGATGGGTGAATTGCTGGGATTGCCGATCCAGGCGTCGGAGCACGCGCATGAGATCGACGAGATGATCATTCTGATCCACTACCTGATGGCGGCGCTGTTCGTCGGTTGGGGTGCGTTCTACGTCTACACGTTGATCCGGTTCCGCGCAAGCGCCCATCCGAAGGCGGACTACACCGGGGTCACCAGCCACACGTCCAGCTACCTGGAAATCGGCGTGGCGGTCATCGAGGCGGTACTGCTGCTCGGCTTCGCCATCCCGGCCTGGGCGCACCGGGTGAACGACATTCCGCCCGAGGAAGAGTCGACCGTCGTCAACGTGATCGGCAAGCAGTTCGAGTGGATCTCGCACTATCCGGGCGAGGACGGCCGGTGGGGACGCCGCGACATCAGCCTCATCACGCCGACCAACACCATCGGTCTCGATCGCAGCGATCCGAACGGCGCCGACGACATCGTGTCGATCAACCAGTTGAACCTCCCGGTGAACAAGCCGGTCATCGTCAACCTGTCGTCGCAGGACGTCATCCACAGCTTCGGCATCGCCGAGATGCGCGTGAAGCAGGATGCGGTACCGGGCCTGCAGATTCCGGTCTGGTGGGTGCCGACCGAGGTCGGAAACTGGGAGGTCAACTGCTCGCAGCTCTGCGGCCTCGGCCACTACCGCATGCGCGGCTTCGTGACCATCATGGAGCAGGAGGAGTACGACGCCTGGCTCGAGGAAGAGGCGTCGTTCCTGACCGGCAACTAGATGCCGGCGGATTGACCGCCTGCCCGGAGAATATCTCTGAGCAGGTGGCCGACGTCGTCCTTGCGCGTAGAGTCCGGGAAGACCCCTGCGCCGCGGCACATCGCTTCGCTGCGTTCTGCAGCGCAGACTCCTGGCCCCATCGCCGTCGCGGCAGAGTCCGGCTTCAGCGGCCGGCGGCGATCGCCTCCCGGAGGTCGGCGACGATATCCTCCATGAGGTCCGCCGCCACGGACACGTCCTCCAACGCGATTCTCGCCGCCGCGTCGATGCGCTCCTGGAACGGTCCTATGGGAAGCGCAAGCTTCGCCGCCTCGATCATCGACCGCAGGGTCTGGAGGCGAAGCTGCTGGTAACGCTGGTGCTCGGGGGAACTCAGCGCCAACGGCAGGGTACGGGGCTGCGGGGCCAGGGATTCCGGAGCCGCAACCATCCCGTCCGGCGGGACGACGCCGGAGGAATCGCCGGCCGGGGGGGCGCCGGCGGACGGACCGGCCGCCTCCGGTTCCGCAACCTGCGACGCCGCATCGCCTGCCCCGGCGACGGGGTTGCCCCCGGCGGCCGGGGCCTCGGCTCGGCTGCAGGCGGCAACGCCGGCCCAGGACGCTGCTGCGACGATGACCAACCCCGCCAGCATCACGCGGTGCGCCGCATGCCCCACCAGGCTGACGCCGGGAATCACGGCCCGCGCCGAAGTGTCCTGCACCGCTCGCGCCCTCGCCACGCTCACATTCTGCTACCGCTTGCTACCGCGCCGCCGCGGCCAGCTCCTCGCGGACTATCTCGACGAACGTCTCGTAGGATGCCGCGCCCAGGACGGCCCGTCCGTTGAGGAACAGGGTCGGCGTCGACGAGACGCCGTAACTCATGCCGATGCGCAGGTCGCGATCCACGGTCGCGGCGTGACGGCCGCTGTCGAGGCATTCGTTGAACGCGTCCGGATCGAGCCCCAGGTCCGCCGCGTACCCCTTCAGCGCGTCGACGCCCAGAGACCCCTGGCTGGCGAACATCGTGTCGTGCAGCTCCCAGAAGCGGCCCTGCTCGTGCGCGCAGTTCCCCGCCTCGGCCGCCTTGAACGCGTTGGGATGGCTGGGCAGGGGATAGTCCTTGTAGACGAACCGGATCTGCCCCTCGAACTGCTCCATCAGCCGCTCGACCGTCGCGGTGGCCCGCCTGCAGAAGGGGCAGTCGAAGTCCGAGAACTCGATGAGCTCTATCGGCGCGGTGTCCGGGCCGCGCGCCGGATCCTCGGCCAACGCCTCGACGCCGTGCCGCGGCGCCTCGAGCATCACCGACACGTCGTCGGCCAGCGCCCGCAGCTCGTTCATGTAGGAATGCAGCGCCTGGAGCGGACGCTGCTGATCGAGCACGGCGCGGATCTCGGGCCGCATCTGCTCCAGCGTGCGTCCCGGGAAGCGGCCCCTGTTCCGCTCGTAGATGAGATCGATCTCCGCGTCGGTCACCTCGATCATCCGGCCCGGCAACTCCATCGCGAGCAACTCGTCGCGCGTCATGCCGCGGGCCGCCGCCTCCCGCTCCACCAGTCGCTCGCCCACCAGCACGTCGAGCGCGCGCCGCCGCGTGTCGTACAGCTCCTGGAGCATCCGGAGCCGCGACGACGCGTCGTTGCGCCGCCAGGCGTCCTCGAGCTCGGCGAAGGTCACCGCGACGTCGCCGATGCGGGCCACCACTGTCTCGCCCTGCTGCTGCGCGCCGGCGGGCGCCGCCGCCAGGGACAGGCCGAAAACCGCCGCCGCCAACAGCCATGTCGTTCTTGAAGGCATAAGGAGTGCACTGTACCACCGATTGGCCCGAATGCCCTCCGTTCCCGGCCCGGTGCGGGATTCCGGGCCGCGGACGGGCGCGTCGGCGCCGAGGAGCCCGTGGTGAAACGTCGCGTGGCGCCGAGAGCGGCGGGGCGCCCGCGTGGCAACGCGCGACCAGGGAGCGTATTGGACGTGTTCGACCGGGGAGCAACGCAGTCCAGGCGGGATGCATCGCCGCTCGAATGCAGCGCGCTCTCGCCACCGGCTTCTATAATCCCGCCGCGATGGCCTCGCATCGGATTGCCGCCCGCGCGCCCCGCGGCCGGGCCGCGGACACCGACGTCCGGATGGACGCACAGACCGTTGCGACGGTCCTGGAGGACGCGGCGCACTATCCCGGCGGGCACGCGGCCGGGCTGGCCCGGCCCGCCACCGAGGCGGACGTTGCCGCCCTGATCGCAGGCGCGGCGCGGGTGCTGCCGATCGGCGCCCAGTCGTCCCTGACCGGCGGGGCGACGCCGATGGGCGACCTCGTGCTCGACCTGCAACGGTTCGACCGGATCGTCTCCATTCGCGCGGACGAAGTGGTCGTCGAGCCGGGGGTGCCGATCGGCGTGCTGCAGGCGGCCCTGGCGCGCGAAGACCGATTCTACCCGCCGGCGCCGACCTTCGACGGCGCGTGCGCGGGCGGCGTGGTCGCCACGAACGCGGCCGGTGCGGCCACGTTCAAGTACGGCACGACGCGCGACTGGGTGCGGCGGCTGACGGTGGTCCTCGCGACGGGCGACGTCCTCGATCTGACCCGCGGCGAGACGACCGCTCACCCGGACGGCTGGTTCGAGGTGGTCACCGCTCGAGGGACGGTTCGCGTGCCGGTGCCCGCCTACCGCATGCCGAACGTTCCCAAGTGCTCGGCCGGCTACTTCGCCGCGCCCGGCATGGACCTCGTCGACCTGTTCATCGGCTCCGAGGGGACGCTCGGGGTCGTCACCGCGGTGACGTTCGCGGTGGTCGCGCCGGCGCCGCAGGTGGCCATGGTCTGGATTCCCCTGCCGAGCGAGGGCGCGGCGACCGAGCTGACGGCGATGCTCCGGAACGCGGCCCGCGAAGCGTGGGGCCATGGCGCGGCGCGCGGCGTCGACGTGGCCGCCATCGAGCACCTGGACGGACGCAGCCTGGAGATCGTGCGGGAGGACGGCGCGGCGCGGCGACACCAGGTGGCGGTGCCGGACACGGCGCGGGCCGCTCTGCTGGTCCAGGTCGAGCTGCCGGCCGATGCGGCACCGACCCCGGAGGCGGCCTACCACGAGATCGGAAACGCCCTGGCCGACGACGCGCCCGATTCGCCCATCGTGCGTCTGTGCCGGCTGCTCGCCGGTGCAGGCGTCCTCGATCGAGCCGAAATCGCCCTGCCCGGCGACCGGCGGCAGGCGCACCTGACCGCGGTTCGGGAGGCCGTGCCGGAGGGCGTCAACCGCCGGGTCGGCGAGGCGAAACGCCGGCAGCGAACCGCCATCGAGAAGACGGCCGCGGACATGATCGTGCCGTTCGCGCGCTTCGACGAGAGCCTCGCGTTGTTTCACCGCGCGTTCGACTCGCGCGGCCTCGACTACGCCATCTGGGGCCACATCTCGGACGGCAACGTCCATCCGAACGTGATACCGGCTACGATGGAAGACGTGGTCCGCGGCAGGCAGGCCATCCTGGAGTGCGGGCGGGAGATCGTCAGCCTCGGGGGCTGCCCGCTGGCGGAGCACGGCGTGGGGCGCAATCCGGTGAAACAGGCGCTGCTCCGGCAGTTGTACGGCACGGAGGGCATCTCCGAGATGCGCGCGGTCAAAGCCGCGCTCGATCCGGAAGGCAGGCTCGCGCCCGGTGTCCTCTTCCCCGCGGCAGGGACCTGATCGGGACGGAGAGCAATCCGATGGGCTGGTTTCTCGTCAACTGGCTGACCACGGCGGTGGCGCTCGGCGCCGTCGCCTGGATCCTGCCCGGGGTGACGATCGCGTCGCTGCCGGCCCTCGCCGTGGCCGCGGTCGTGCTCGGCATCGTCAACGCGGTCGTCAAGCCGGTGCTCGTCGTACTGACGCTCCCGCTGACGGTCATGACGCTCGGCGTCTTCTACCTCATCGTCAACGGCGTGGCCTTCGCGCTGGCCGCGTGGATCGTCCCCGGCTTCGAGGTGGACGGACTGGTGTGGGCGATGCTCGGGGCGGCGCTGGTCGGCCTGGTATCGATGTTCATCGGCGCGTTCCGGCAGCCGCCGTCACGCACGCGGATCGACGTCATCGACGTGACGGCGCGCCGGGGCTGACACGCCGCAGCGTTCACAACTCGGCGCAGCGCAGGCGTAGCGCGTGCCCGACCACCGACAGCGAGCTTTCGCGCCGAAGGCGCCCGTGGAGAATCACCGTCGCGCCTAGCTGGCAGTCTGCGGTTACAGCTCGACCCGCCGCAGGCGCAGCGCGTTCCCGACCACCGACAGCGAGCTCAGGGTCATGGCCGCGCTCGCCCAGATGGGGCTGATCAGCAGGCCGATGAACGGATAGAGCAATCCAGCCGCAACAGGGACGCCGACTCCGTTGTAGACGAACGCCAGGGCCAGATTCTGGCGGACGTTGCGCATCGTCGCGCGGCTGAGCCGCCGGGCCCGCGCGATTGCTCGCAGGTCGCCCCGCACGAGGGTGATCCCGGCGCTCTCCATGGCGACGTCCGTACCCGTGCCCATCGCGATGCCGACGGCCGCCTCCGCCAGCGCCGGCGCGTCGTTGATGCCGTCGCCTGCCATCGCCACGGTCCGCCCGCGGGTCTGTTCGTCCGCCACGAGGCGGCGCTTGTCGGCCGGCAGCACCCCGGCCACGACGTCTCCGGGATCGATGCCGACCTGGGCTGCAACAGCCTCGGCCGTCGCCCGGCTGTCGCCGGTCGCCATCACGATGCGCAGGCCTTCGCGGCGCAGCATGGCGAGCGCTTCCGGTGTCGACGCCTTGATCGGATCGACGACACCGATCACGCCAACCGGTCTTCCCTCCACCGCTACGAACACCACCGTCTCCCCGCGTCCGCGCGCCTCGTCTGCGACCGCCGGCAGATCGCCCACGTCAATCCCCTGCGCCTCCAGGAACGAAGCGTTTCCGACGACGACCCGCCGGCCGTCGACGCTCCCGGTCACTCCGCTGCCGGTCTCCGACGCGAAGTCCGTGGCCACCACCGACGGGACGCCGCGGGCGTCGGCCTCGGCGATGACCGCCGCCGCCAGCGGGTGTTCGCTCGCCCGCTCGACGCCCGCCGCCAGCCTCAGCAACTCGTCCGCGTCGATTGCGCCCCCGGGCGCCGGCGTCACGGTTCGTACACGCGGTTTGCCTTCGGTCAGCGTGCCGGTCTTGTCCACGATCAGCGTGTCGACGCGCTCCAGGGTCTCCAGCGCCGCCGCGTCGCGGATGAGCACGCCGGCCGTCGCCCCGCGCCCCGTACCGACCATGATCGCCATCGGCGTCGCGAGCCCCAGCGCGCAGGGACACGCAATGATGAGCACCGCCACCGCGCTCACCAGCGCCAGCGCCAGCCGCGGCTCGGGCCCCCAGAACGACCAACCGGCGAAAGCGGCGACCGCCACGGCGACCACCGCCGGCACGAACCAGCCGGCCAGCCGGTCCGCCACCCGCTGGATCGGCGCGCGGCTGCGTTGCGCCTCGCTCACCATCCGCACGATCTGGGCGAGCAGGGTCTCCGCACCGACCCGCTCGGCGCGCATCGTCAGGCTCCCCGTGCCGTTCACCGTGGCGCCGATGACCGCGTCACCGGGCCCCTTCTCGACCGGGATCGGCTCGCCGCTGACCATCGACTCGTCGACGGCGCTGCGCCCGTCGACGACGACCCCGTCCACCGGCACGCGTTCGCCCGGACGCACGCGCAGCAGATCCCCGGCGCGTACCTCGACAAGCGGCACGTCCCGATCCGGCGCCTCCGTCGCGTCCGGCGCGTTCGTCGTATCGGCGGCGGCGTTCGAAGTCGCCGTGTCCGCCGCGTCCGCTGCGGCCGGCGCCTCTGGTCCGTCCTCGACGCCGCCGCCGATACGATGCGCCACCGCCGGCGCCAGACCGAGCAGCGACCGGAGTGCGGCGCCGGTTCGATGCCGCGCCCGCAGCTCCAGCACCTGCCCGAGCAGTACCAGGACGATGATGACCACGGCCGTATCGAAGTACGGCTCGACGCCTCCCTCCATCCGGAAGCCGGCGGGAAAACTGCCCGGGACGACCGTCGCCGCGACGCTATAAACGAACGCCGCCCCGACGCCGAGCGCGATCAGCGTGAACATGTTCGGGCTGCGATTGACGATTGACGCCCACCCCCGCTCGAAGAAGGGGCGCCCCGCCCACAGCACGACCGGCACGGCGCAGGCGAGCTGGATCCAGTTGGACACGGCCCGGCTCAGCGGCAGCACCCCGGCGCCGGCGATCATCTCCGTCATCGCGATGCCGAACACCGGGAACCCGACCACCGCGGCGATCCGGAAACGCCGCGTCATGTCGTCCAGCTCGGGATTGGGCGCCTCCTCCTGCATCACCGCCCGCGGCTCCAGCGCCATGCCGCACGCCGGGCACGCGCCGGGCTCGTCGCGCACGACCTCCGGATGCATCGGGCAGGTGTACTCGACCGCGACCGGCGGCGGCGTGGCGTACTCCGGCTCGAGCGCCATGCCGCAACTCGGGCAGGGGACCGGCTCGGTCTCGCGCACCTCGGGGCACATCGGGCAGACGTAGGCAGCGATGGTCGTCCCCGGCGCCTCTGCTGCGCGCCGTGATTCGCGGGCGCCTGTATGCCCGGCCTCGTGGGCGGTCGCCCCATGGCCGAGCCCGGCGGGGCTGCCGCTGGCGCCCCCGCCGTCTACTGCGTGGCCGGAGTGCGACCCGCCGTGGCTGTCCGGCGCGTGCCCATGGTGGGCGACGCCGTTGCCGGCGGCCTCGTCGCTCGCGCGCAGGAACGCTTCGGGATCGGTCCGAAACGCCGTCTGGCACCCGCTGCAACAGAACAGGTAGGTCGTCCCGTCGTGGTCGTGCGTGAACCGGGCCTTGTCCGGGTTCACGGTCATGCCGCAGACCGGATCGCGTGTCTCTACGTTCATGGCAGCGCCCTGCGGAAACGTCCTGTGTTTCTGACCTTCTCATGATACCGAGCGCCGCCATATGCAACCGGGTCAAGCCGAGGGCGCCGGTCGCGAGATGGATGTCCGGTCATGGTCCAGCAGTCCCGCCACGACGTCGAGAACATCGAATACCCCGCCAGATGCAGCGGGGTCCGTGGCGTGGTCGACGGTCTCGAGACCGTCGACCGCCGGGTCCGTTGAACCCGTTCTGGTCGCCGACGCCTCGGGGGCCTCGGGGTTATGATTGTAAAGTACGATTCTTGATGGATGATGCTGCCTACAAGCAGTTGTTCTCCCGGCCGCGCATGGTTCGGGATCTGCTGCAGGGCTTCGCCGCCCGCGACTGGAGCGGCGCCCTCGACTTCGCCTCCCTGACTCCGCTGCCGACCAGCTACGTCAGCGACGATCTGCAACAGCGGCACGGCGACTCGGTGTGGCGCATCCGCTTCCACGACGAGCGATGGTTGTACCTGTTGCTGCTCCTGGAGTTCCAGTCGGCTGTCGACCGGGCGATGGCGGTGCGCATGTTGACCTACACCGGGCTGCTGTATCAGAAGCTGCTCGGCGAGGGGGTGCTGCGCAAGCACGGCGCGTTGCCGCCGGTGCTGCCGATCGTGATCTACAACGGGCGGCGGGCGTGGTCGGCGCCGACGGACGTGTCTGCACTGATCGCATCGGGCGGGGCGTCGCTGGCGCAATATCAACCGTCGCAACGGTACTTCCTGCTGGACGAAGGCCGTGCAGGTGCTGCGGCCCTGCCGCCGAACAACTTCGTATCGGCGCTGATCGCGCTCGAGACGAACCGTGATCGGGCGCAGGTGCCCGGTCTGTTGAAGACGTTGATCGAGTTGTTGAGGGAGCGCGGAGACGCGGAGCTGACACGAGCGTTCGACGCGTGGGCGACACAGGTGCTGGTGCCGCGTCGGTTCCGCGGGACGGCGGAATCGACGCTTCGGTTGGAGGAGGTGCGCGCGATGCTGGCGGAACAAGTGGAGGAGTGGACGGCGCAATGGATCGCGGAAGGCCGGGAGCAGGGCATCGCGAAAGGTCGGGAGCAGGGCATCGCGGAAGGTCGGGAGCAGGGCATCGCGAAAGGCCGGGAAGAAGGCCGGGAAGAAGGCCGGGCCGAGGAACGCGCGCTGCTGTGTCGTCTGGCGGAGCGGAGGTTCGACGCGGCCACCGCACAGCGGCTGGCCGCCGTATTGGCGGACATCGCTGATCCCGAGCGCTTGGCGCAGGTCGGTGAGCAGATCATCGAATGCACGACGGCGGCCGATCTGATGGCTCGCGTCCTGGACGGGAGCCGGCAGAGCGGATGAGAAGCGGTGGACGCGCTAGACGCGATCCCCGCAGGCTGACTTCGTCGGCACCAGCGCATCGGCATGAGGGCCGCTGCTGACGCCGTAGTCGTTGGATTCTCCGACGATGAGCTCACGTCTGTTCTCTTCCCCGAAGAACTGCGCCAGTGCGAACTGGTTCGGGCTCGACATGGCGGCGCCCATACCGCCGAACCACCACCCGCCACCGGCGTTCCCAAGCGCGGCGCCGTGATCGGCGTCGCGGGGAGTCGCGGGAATGGGTTTCCGGTAGGCGATCGGGCGGGATGTAGACTGGGAACTTGCCCGCGAGCAAGCCCCCGGAAGCGATCTGGCGGCCGCTCGCCGACCTGCCCGACGGTGCGTCCGCGTGGACGACGCCGGGCTACGCCGAGCGGGTGACCACCTGGCGCCGCGTCCGGCGGAAGATGACGGATCGCCGCACGGATCGCTCGATGCTCGACACGTGGCTGCTGGAGCGCCGCCGCTGGTTCGCCATCGAGACCGGGCTCATCGAAGGTCTCTACACGCTGAAGCGAGGGGTCACCGAACAGCTCGTGACCGAGGGGCTCGAAGGGGTCCGCGGCGGCCATACGGTCGAGGGGCTCGCGGACGAAACCATCCAGGGACTGTTGCGCAGCCAGGAGGAAGCCCTCGAGGTGGTCTTCGGCGACGTCCGGAGCGGCCGGCCGCTCACGCACCACACGCTCTGCGCGTGGCATCAGCTCCTGACCCGGTTTCAGGAAACGGCCACGGGGATCACGCCATGGGGCGCGCGGATCGAGATCCCGCTACGCAGAGGACGCTACAAGATCCGGCCGAACGACCCGAAGCGCCCCGACGGGGTGGTGCACGAATACTGCCCGCCCGAGCAGGTGCGCTCGGAAATGGATCGGTTCCTGGCGATGCACGCGGGCCACCACGGCCTGAACCTGCCGACCGAGGTCGAGGCCGCCTGGATGCACCACCGCTTCGTCCGTATCCACCCGTTTCAGGACGGCAACGGGCGCATGGCGCGTCTCCTCCTCGCTTATGCCTATCTGCGGAACGAGGAGATCCCGCCGGTGGTGACGAACGAGCATCGCGACGCCTACATCCGTGCGCTGGAGGCCGCGGACAGGGACGATCTGCGACCGTTCGTCGACTTCCTGGGACTGCGCGCCGCGGTCTTCCTGGAGGCGGCCATCGGCATCGCCGAGGACGCGCTCGCGGGACGGAACCGACTGCATCATCCCAACGGCGGGGTGACCCGGGACGGCGTGTACTACCCTGGCGGAGACGCCGAATCGACCTGAACGGCTCACAGCTCCCGCAGCGCCGTCGCCACCGGCAGCCGCGCCGCCCGGACGGCGGGGAAGAGCCCCCCGAGGAAGCCCATCACGACCGCCCAGACGATGCCCTGGACGAGCAGCGCCGGGGTGACCGCGAAGGCGAAGGCCACCTGGCTGAAGGTCTGCCAGTTGATGGTGGCGGTCTGGTAGCCGTTGAAGCCGACGTAGGCCAGGAACCCGCCGATGACCCCGCCGGCGACGCACAGCGCCACCGACTCGACCATCACCGAGATGACCACCGGCAGCCCGCCGAAGCCGAGCGCGCGCAACGTCGCGATCTCGCGCGTCCGCGCGGCGACGGCGGTGTACATCGTGTTGATGCCGCCGAACACCGCGCCGATGCCCATCAGCAACGCGATCACGGTGCCGATGCCGGTGATGATGCCGGTGATGGCCTCCGACTGCCCGAGGTAGTAGACGTCCTCGCGCTCCACCATCACGTCGAGCCGCGGGTCGGTCGTCAGCGCATCCTTGAACGAGTCGAAGTCGCCGGCCGAGTCGAGCTTCGCGTAGACCGACTGGAACGTGTCGCCCCGCCGGTAGGCAGGCTGCAGCACGCGGGCGTCGCACCAGATCTCCGACTCGGCGATGGTCCCGTCCGCCTCGAAGATGCCGACCACCTCCCACGCGCTCTCGCCCCAGCGCTGGGTCGAGCCGAGGTCGATGCCCGCGAACTGGTTGGCCGCGCTGCGGCCGACGATGATCTCGTTGGTGCCGGGCCGGAAGGCGCGTCCCTCGACGATGCGTATCTCGTCGCGGACCGTGAACGCGGCAGGCTCCACGCCGCGCAGCGGCACGTTGGCCGGCGATCCGGTGCTTCGCTTGGGCACGTCCACCACCACGAAGAGCTCGGCCGAGGCGACCGCCCCCCCGTCCCCGCGCTGCACGCCCGGCGCATCCTTGACGATGCGGGTGGTGGCCAGCGTGATGCCGCTGCTCAGCTCGCTGTCGCTCCCGCCCCGCATGACGATCGCCGTGTCGGGCGAGCCGGCGCCGGTGAGCGCCGCACGGAACCCCTCGGCGATGGAGAGCACCGCGACGAAGACGATGACCACCCCGGTCACGCCGATCACCGCGACGACCGACGAGCCGGCCCGCTGGGGCAACGTGCGCAGGGTGAGGGCCGTGACGGTGAACACCTGGGTGAGAAACCGCATCGTTACACCTTCCGCAACGCGTCGACGATCCGCAGCCGCGTCGCCAGCAGCGCCGGCACCGCCCCGGCCGCGAAGCCCAGCAGAACGACGAGCACGCCGCCGATCACGAGGTCGCGGGTCGGAAACAGGAACACGGTCAGGAAGCCGCCGGTCGGGTCGCCCAGCCCGATCAGCAGCCAGCCCACGCCGAGTCCGACCGCACCGCCGGCGAGGGCGAGGGCGAGGGATTCGATCAGCACCAGCGCCAGCACCCGGCGGTCGGTGAAGCCGAGCGTCTTCAGCACGGCCAGCTCGCTGGTCCGCTCCCGAATCGACTGCGCCATGGTGTTGGCGGTGATGACCAGGATGGTGAAGAAGACCGCAGCCAGGATGGCGGTCACGATGGCGCCGATGTTGCCGATCTGATCCGCGAATCCCTGCAGGAACGCCTGCTCGGTGGAGGTCCTCGTCTCCGCCGGCGAGTTGGCGAAGCGCGTGTCGATGGCCGCGGCCACGTCCGCCGACCGCGCCGGATCGTCGACGCGGATGACGTACTGGCCCACGAACCGCACGCCCTGGTCGTTCGCCTCCATCAGGTACTCGTGGTGGAAGAGCATCGTCGACGTGTCGTAGCCCTCCTCGCCCGCCTCGTAGATGCCGTCGATGGTGAACTCCCAGGTCGGGCCGCTGCGGGTGCGGAAGATCGTCCCCTGGAGGGGGATCCGGTCGCCCACCTCCCATCCGAAGCGGTCCGCCGTCACCCGCCCGACGATGGCGCCGGTGCGGTTGCGGAGCCACGCTTCGCGCTCCGCGTCGCTCAGCACGATCTCCGGATACAGACGCAGATAGCTCTCCGCATCGACGGCGAACTGCGCGAAGAAGTTGCGGGGATCCTGATAGATCCCGCCGAACCAGGACATGTGGCTGATGTCCGTCACCCCGTCGACGGCGGCGATGCGGCCGAGGTAGCTCTCCGGCAGCGGCTGGATGAGCGACACCTTGTGGATCACCAGCATGCGGTCCGCGCCGGCGACCGAGACGCCGGTGCCGAACGCCAGCCGGATGGCGGCCAGGTACGCGAACAGGACGAAGGCGACGACGATGGACAGCACGGTGAACAGCGTCCGCGCCTTGCGCCGGAACAGGTTCTTCCAGACGAGGGGCAGGAACTTCATGACTCGGGCTCCGTGGCCAGCACGCCCTTGTTCAGATGCAGCGTCCGCCGGGCGCGCGCGGCGGCGTGCGCGTCGTGCGTGACCATGACGATGGTCTTGCCGTGCTCGGCGTTGAGCGCCTGCAGCAGATCGAGGATCTCGTCGCCCGACTTCCGGTCGAGGTCGCCGGTCGGCTCGTCGCACAGCAGCAGCGTGGGGTCGGTGACGATGGCGCGCGCAATGCCGACCCGCTGCTCCTGGCCGCCGGAGAGCTGGCGCGGGTAGTGCTTCGCGCGATCGGAGAGCCCGACCACGTCGAGCGCCGTGGCGACGTGCGCGCGCCGCTCGCGGCGCGACAGCGGCGTCAACAGCAGCGGCAGCTCGACGTTCTTCTCGGCGGTCAGGACCGGCAGCAGGTTGTAGAACTGGAACACGAAACCGACGTGCCGGGCCCGCCAGCCGGCCAGCTTGCCGCCCGCCATGCGGTCGATGCGGTCGCCGCCGACGACCACCTCGCCCTCGGTCGGGGTGTCGAGGCCACCGAGCAGGTTGAGCAGCGTGGTCTTGCCCGAGCCGGACGGCCCCATCAGGGCCAGGAAGTCCCCCGCCGGCAGGTCGAGAGTGACCCCTTGCAGGACGTCGATCCGCTCCGACCCGCGCCGGAACACCTTGTGGAGGTTCCGGACCTGCACCAACGCGCCGTCGTCACTCATGGTTCTCACGCATGCCGTGCGCCTCCGGTATCGTTCGCCGCGCGCCGGGTCGGTCGTCCGCGACAGGGCATCCGTTCGCTCGTTCGGTCCCTGATCCATGCCGTTCGCGATCACCCGCAATACGCGCTGGGCGGGCTGTTCCTTACAGGCCCGACGCAGGCTCGACGCGCTGCTCAGCGTCGTTTGCGCGGATTCCGCGGCGCAGACCCCCGGCTCCCCGATCGCGCGTCGAGCACGGTCCCGCCGCAACGCGCCGCTCGGCTCCCCGGTCGCGCGTCGTGCACGGGCTGCCGGGATCCCACGTCAATCGGCCACCACGCGGTCGCCGTCGGCCAGCGCCGGCGGGCCCTCGACCACCACCCGCTCCCCGGCCGAGACGCCGGCCAGCACCTCGACGTCGCCGCCATCCTCGAGACCGGTGGTGACGGCGCGCCGCTCGACCGTGTCGCCGCGCGCCACGAAGACCACCGGCGCGCCGCCGTCGCTCCGCAACGCCTCGGACGGGATCCAGAGCCTGGGCTCGGCATCCGCGACCGCCTCCGCGGGGGGCGGCCCGGCTTCGAGAAACGCCACGTTCACCCCCATGTCGGGCAGGATGCGGGGGTCGCCCAGATCGTCGAAGGCGATCCGCACCAGGACGGTCGCGCGTTGCCGGTCGGCGGCGGGAATCGTGGTGATGACGCTGGCCGGGATCTCCCAGTCGGGATAGGCGTCCAGGGTGGCGACCACGCGCTGCGCGGGAGAAACGCGGTTGATGTAGCTCTCGTTGACGTCGACCTCGATCTCCAGCGACGACATATCGACGATGGTGCAGACGCCGGTGCGCGTGAAGCCGCCGCCCGCGCTGACCGGGGAGATCATCTCGCCCGGCTGCGCGTCCTTCGAGATGGCGACGCCGCTGAACGGCGCCCGGATGACGGTGTCCTCCAGCGCGGTCCGCCGCACGTCGATCTCGCGCTCGGCCACGACGACCTGCTCGCGCTGATTGGCGATGCGGGCCCGGAGCGAGTCGGCCTCCGCCTGCGCCGTATCGAGCTCGGCCTGCCCGATCAGGCGCTGCTCCAGCAACCGGCGCCGGCGGTCGAGGTCGAGCTGCGCCTCCTCGTAGCGCACCTCGAGCTCGGCCAGGGCGCCCCGCGCGGCGCCGAGCTGCGCCTCGGCCAGCGCCAGGTACGAGCGCTCCGTCGTGTCGTCGAGCCGGGCCAGGACCTGCCCTTCGGCGACCGCCATCCCCTCCTCGACGAGCACCTCGACGATGCGTCCGGTGACCTTGGACGAGACGGTCGACTGCAGGCGCGCGGTCACGTAGCCGGAGGCGTTCAGCACCGTCGGCTGGCCGTCAGCCGGCACCGTCTCTCGCACCGGCGCGGTCCGCACCACGGGGATCCGGGCCTCCTCCCACCAGCGCCAGCCCGCGAGCCCGCCGCCGCCCAGGACCGCGAGGCCCAGGAGCAGCCAGACGGTCCGGGCCACCCAGGAGCGGCCGTTGCGGGACCGGTCGATCTTCAACTCGTCGAGAGACGCTGCCATGACCACTTTCGGTGGTTGCGCTGCCTTGATGATACGCGCAGGGAACGACGGCGGTAACGCATGCCGGGGCCCGAAACTGCTCCCGGGCGATTCGACGCGAGCCGATTGCCCGAGGTTCCCTCGCGCGAAATCGGCGCCGAGAGCTGCCGTCCCCGACGCATCAGGCCGCCGGTACGACACCTCGCCCGCGCTGCACGCCGAGCACCCCGAGCAGCGCGCACGGCACGTACGTAACGGTCGACAGGACCGCGAACCACGCCGGATGCGGGATCGCGGCCAGGTTGGCGAACCCCGCGACGGTGAGCAGGCCGCCGATGACGCCGGCCGGCAGGAACGCACGGCGCCGCGCCAGCAGACCGACCACGATCCCGGCCCCGAGACTGCCCGCGGCGTAGGACAGCTCGACCATCAGCAGGGCGCCGACCGGCGCGTCCCGCACGATGCGCGCCAGGGCCGCCGGGTCCTCGAGGTCGACGTCCGGCGGCAGCGGATAGAGCCGGACGCCGAGCGCCTGCACCGCGGTGATGAGCGCCATCGCGACCGCGAGCCCGGCGGCCGTCGCCGCGATCGCCCTCAACCAGACGTGCATCGATTCTCCTGTCTGTTGTAGATTACCGTGCCGTTCGATAGATCCCTAGACAAACGCGACCGGGTAGGGTAGATATTCGATAGTCTCTTCCCTCCGACTCCCATGTCGAGGAAATACCGCCAGCGAGGGTACCAGGACGACGAGGCCCCGCGCACGGAGCGCGCGGGCGATCGCAAGCCGAAGGGCGACGGCCGCCCGCGCCGCGGCTACGGTCCGCGCGAGCCGCGGGTCGTGAACATGCCCGCCTTTCGCGAGGTGCTGAAGTGCGCCCGCTGCGGCGCATCGCTCTCGTCGTCGTCCATTCGCTTCGACACCCAGTGCGCCAAGTGCGCGGCCGACCTGCACAGTTGCGCGCAGTGCACGTGGTTCGACACCAGCCGCACGCTGGAGTGCGCCCAGCCGATCCCGAAGCGGGTGTCTCCGAAGGACGCCCGCAACAGTTGCACGTTCTTCGACGCGCGGGTGACGGTGGAGCGCGAGACCCATTCGAGCGCGCCGGCGGCGCCGGCGGCCGCCCCGGCGGCAAGCCGGCCGTCCAGCCCGGCCGCCGCCAGTGCGCGACAGGCGTTCGACGATCTGTTCAAGTAGACATCCCGCCAGCCCTCCGAAAATGTACCCTCCCGGCGCAGCCAACGACCTCCAGCAGCGTCTGGCGGCATTGTCGTCGCCGGTGAGGCTGATCTTCTTCACGCAGACTTTCGGGTGCGACACTTGCCTGCCGGCGCGCCAGGCCGCCGACCGGATCGCCGCGCTGTCCGGGATGATCTCGGTCGAGGAGCACAACCTGGTGCTCGACCGCGAGCGCGTCGCCGAGTACGGCGTCGAATGGGCGCCGGCCCTGGCGGTGGTCGGGGAGCGGGACGCGGGGATGCGCTACTACGGGATCCCCGACGGCTACGAGATCGAGTCGCTCGTGGACGCCATCGAGATCGCCGGCGGCGGTGGGCCCAGCCTCGGCGACGACAGTCTCGACGCCCTCGACGCGCTCGAACGGGACGTGCACCTGCGCGTGTTCGTCACCCCCACCTGACGCTTCTGTCCCCAGGCGGTCAGCCTGGCCTGGCGTCTTGCCGCGGCGAGCCCGCGCGTGACGGCTTCGGTGATCGAGGCGACCTCGTTCCCCGATCTGGCCCAGCGCTACCGCGTGACCGGGGTTCCGAAGACGGTCGTGGACGACCGGGTCGAGATCATGGGTGCATTGCCGGAGTCCGAGTTCGTGGCGCAGATTCTGCAGGCCGGCCCATGACGGCCGGGTCAGGCCGGATCCGGTACGTCGACGGGCCGGCGGGCCGCAGGGTTGCACGGAATCAACCGGTCACATAATCTTCGGTCAGGGGCTTTCGCCGTGGAACGGCGCAGGCCCTGCAGAGGGTTGGCCGGGCGGCAAGCGGAGCCGCGGGCGGCGATTGACGGGCTACGACGGCTCGTCGCGGCCGGACGGTCGTTGCACCTGTATTCGGGAAGGACATCCACTCATGCCGACGAGACTCGCGGTCGCACTGGCGGCGCTGGTCCTCTTCGTCGCGCTGCCGGCGATGGCCGAGCTGTACACCGAATGGCTCTGGTTCGGTGAAGTCGACTACCAGAGCGTCTTCCTCAAGAGCCTGGCGATGCGGTGGCTGCTCGGCATCGCCGCGTTCCTCGCGGCCCTGCTCCTGCTGCTGGGCAATCTCCGCCATGCCGTCAAGGGCGCCAGGCGTCCGTTCGTGCTGTTCGCGGGCGGCGGAGACCTGCAGCCGATAGTGCTCGAGCGCCGGCATCTCGGCTGGCTGGCCCTGGCCGCCTCGGCCCTGGCCGCGCTGTTCATCGGCGGGGTCGCTTCCAGCCAGTGGCTCCTGGTGCTGCAGTACCTGGAAGCGACGCCGTTCGGCCAGCCCGATCCGCTGATCGGACGCGACGCGTCGTTCTACATCTTCACGCTGCCGTTCCTCGACTTCGTCCGGCTGGGACTCTTCGCGGTGGTCGCGCTGTCCCTGGTCGGCTCGACCGCGGCCTACGTGGTCGCCGGCGAGATCACCCTCCAGGAGGACGGTGTTCGGGTCGGCGAGCAGGCCCGCCGGCATCTGCTGCTGCTCGGCGCCGCCGTCTTCCTGCTCTTCGCCTGGGCCGCCTACCTGGACATGCCGCGCCTGCTGACCACGCCGGCCGGCATCGTGCACGGCGCGTCGTACGTCGACGTGGCCGTGCGCCTGCCCGTGCTGCGGATCCTGATGGCCGTGTCGGTGTTCGCGGCGGGCGCCTGCATCTACGCCGCGTTCACGAGCAGCACGTGGCCGGTGGCCGCGGTGACGGCCGTGTACCTGCTGGTCTGGATCGGCGGCGGCGGGACGGCGACGGCGATGCAGCGCCTGGTGGTCACGCCGGACGAGCAGCAGAAGGAGGCCCCGTACATCACCCACAACATCGCCGCCACGCGCACCGCGTTCGACCTCGACGCGGTCGAGGAACGGCAGGTGTCGGGCGACGCCCTCCTGACCATGGAGGACATCGAGAACAACGCCGAGACGATCAACAACGTCCGGCTGTGGGATCACCAGCCGCTGCTCGACACGTTCGGCCAGATTCAGGAGATCCGGACGTACTACGAGTTCGCGTCGGTCGACAACGACCGCTACGTCGTCGACGGCGAGTACCGCCAGACCATGCTGTCGAGCCGCGAGATCAACTCGGACAGCCTGCCGAACCGGTCGTGGGTCAACGAGCGCCTGCAGTACACGCACGGGTTCGGCGTCGCCCTCGGCCCCGTCAACCAGGTGACCGAGGAGGGGCTGCCCGTCCTGTTCATCCAGGACCTGCCGCCCACCTCGCAGACCGACCTGCACGTCGATCAGCCCAGCATCTACTTCGGCGAGCTGTCGAACGACTACGTCCTGGTCAACACGAACACCGACGAGTTCCACTACCCGGAAGGCGAGGACAACGTCTCCACCCGCTACGACGGCACGGGCGGCGTCGAGATCGGCGGCGTGCTGCGGCGCCTGCTGCTCAGCTTCCGGTTCCAGTCCTACGAGATCCTCGTCAGCGGCCAGCTCAACGCCGACAGCCGCATCATCTTCCACCGCAACATCTCGGACCGGGTGGCCACCATCGCCCCGTTCCTGCGCTACGACGCCGACCCGTACCTGGTGATCGCGGACGGGCGGCTCTACTGGATGCGCGACGCCTACACGGTCAGCGGCAACTACCCGTACTCGACGCCGGTCGGCAACGGCATCAACTACATCCGCAACTCGGTGAAGATCGTCATCGACGCCTACAACGGCGACACGACCTTCTACCTGGCCGAGCCGGACGATCCGCTCGGCGTCACCCTCGGGAAGATCTTCCCGGACCTGCTGCGGCCCCTCGACGAGATGCCCGAGTCGCTCCAGAGTCACATCCGCTACCCGGAGGGGATCTTCTCCCTGCAGACCTCGATGTACTCGACGTTCCACATGACCAACCCCTCGGTCTTCTACAACCGCGAGGACCAGTGGGAGGTGCCGGTCATCGACAACGAGCAGATGGAGCCGTACTACACCATCATGCGGCTGCCGGGAGAGGAACGGGCCGAGTTCATCCAGATGCTGCCGTTCACGCCGCGCGGCAGGAACAACCTGGCCGCCTGGATGGTGGCGCGCAGCGACGGCGAGAACTACGGCAAGATGCTCGTCTTCCAGTTCCCGAAGCAGAAGCTGGTGTTCGGGCCGTCGCAGGTCGTCGCGCGGATCAACCAGGACCAGGAGATCTCGCCGCAGATCACCCTCTGGAACCAGCAGGGGTCGGAGGTGATCCAGGGCACGCTGCTCGTCATCCCCATCGAGGAGGCGCTGCTGTACATCCGCCCGCTGTACCTGCGGGCGTCCGGGGGGCGCATTCCGGAGCTGACGCGGGTCGTGGTGGCGTACCAGAACCGGATCGTCATGGAGGAGACGCTGGACAACGCGCTGGCGCGCCTCTTCGGCGAGCCGGGACTGCCGTTGGCCGCGCCGCCGACCACGCTGATCGCGGGCGCCGCCGCGCAGTCGACGCCGGCCGCCGCACCGCCGGGAACCGGATCGCTGGCCAGCCGCGCCCAGGATCACTACTCGCGCGCCCTCCGCGCGCAGCGTGATGGGAACTGGGCGCTCTACGGCGCGGAGATCGAGCGGCTCGGCGCCGTGATCGAGGAGCTGCGGGCCAACGAGAACTGATCGCTGAAGGTCCGACGACCGGCAGTCCGCGGCGTAGACCCCACCGGCGCCGAGAGCGGTGAGGCGCCATGCGCGGCCAGGCGCGACGAGGGAGCGACGAGAGTCCGATTCAACAGGGCAGGAGATAGAACAACATGAAGAGTCTGCTTCGCTACGCATCATTCGCACTGGTCACCGTCTTCCTCGCTCCCGCGGCGTGCGGCGGCGAGCCGGAGCAGGTCGAGCCGACGCCCGGGCTGACCGCCTTCACCGGCGCGCGGCTGATCACCGGTGACGGCGGCACCATCGAGAGCGGCACGATCGTGGTCCGCGACGGCGTCATCGAGGCGGTCGGCGGGAGCGACGAGGTCATGGTTCCCGAGGACGCCTCCACGGTGGACCTCAGCGGCAGGACGGTGACGCCGGGGCTGATCAACGCCCACGGTCACGTCAACAACGTCATCGGGCTCCAGGCCGACCCGTCCTTCTACACCGAGGAGCACGTGGTGAACCAGCTCGCGCTCTACGCGCGCTACGGCGTCACCACGGTCGCCAGCCTCGGCGGCGACGGGCCCGAGGCCGTTGCCGTGCGCGACCGCGAGGGTCCCGACCTGAACCACGCGCGCATCCGCGTCGCCGGCCCGGTCATCGTCGCCGACACGCCGGAGCAGGCGGCCGAGCGGGTGAACGCGGCGGCCGACATGAACGTCGACTTCATCAAGATCCGCGTCGACGACAACCTCGGCGCCACCCGGAAGATGACCCCCGAGGTCTACCAGGCAGTCATCGACACGGCGCACGAGCGCGGCCTGATGCTGACCGCGCACATGTACTACCTGGACGACGCCAAGGGGCTGATGAACGCCGGGGCCGACTTCCTCGCCCACAGCGTCCGGGACGTCGACGTCGACCAGGAGCTGATCGACATGCTGACCGCCAGCGACGTCTGCTACTGCCCGACGCTGATGCGCGAGGTCTCGACCTACGTCTACGAGGACCGGCCGGAGTGGTTCGACGATCCCTTCTTCCTGAAGGACGCCGACCCGGAGGTGATCGCCGCGCTCGAGGATCCGGAGCGGCAGGAGGGCATCCGCAACAGCAGCAGCGCGCAGACCTACAAGGCGCAGCTCCCGCAGGCCCTGCGCAACGTCAAGGCGCTCCACGACGCCGGCGTCCGGATCGCGATGGGGACCGACACCGGGCCCGCTGCCCGCTTCCAGGGCTACTTCGAGCACGGCGAGCTCGATCTCATGGTCGAGTCGGGCCTGACCCCGATGCAGACGATCGTCGCCTCGACCCGCGACGCGGCAGAGTGCCTGGGCCTCGAGGGCGTCGGCACCCTGGAAGCCGGCAACTTCGCCGACTTCGTCGTCTACACGGCGAACCCGGCCGAGGACATCGGCAACAGCCGCACGATCGAGTCGGTCTGGATCGCGGGCAACGAGGTGCCGGGAGCGGCGGGGGACTGATTCCCGTCCCCGCGGAACGACCCGCGAGCACACCGATGCCACAGAGCGTTGCGAAGCCGGCCGCCGGCGCGGCGGCGCCGCTGTACGACCGGGATTTCTATGCCTGGACGCAGCAGCAGGCGGCGTTGCTGCGCGCCGGCCGGCTGGCCGACGCCGATCTGGAACATCTCATCGAAGAAGTCGAGGACATGGGCGGCGAGCAGAAGCGCGCGGTGCAGTCACACCTTCGCCATCTGGTCACGCACCTGCTGAAGCTGCGCTGCTCGCCGGCCGGCGATCCGCGGCGGGGCTGGAAGGACGAGGTATCGAATGCCCGCGCCGAGATCGAGGACCGCCTCGACGGCAGTCCCAGCTTGAAGGCGCACGTCGACGAACTGCTGGTCCACGTCTGGCCGCGTGCGCGCCGGCAGGCCGTCGTACAGATGGCGAACTACGGAGAGCATCCCGAAGTGCCGGTCCACTGCCCTTTCACGCCGGCGCAGGTGCTCGACGACGACTTCTGGCCCGACCGCGCGGACGAAGACGCTGCGCCCCGCGCACCCGGTTCGCCGGTGCAGCCGGGAGGTTGATGCCGCAGGGCTGGCCGCCCGCGCTTCGGCGGAGCGTATCGTCACCGGCCGTGGCTCCGGCCCGCACCGGTCCACGAGAAACCCGGCCTCGTCCGCACGGCGCGGCCCGCCACCGCCCGGTCCACACCGCACGGCCCGGATTCCTGGTACGCTGTAGGCCGTGCGCCAGGTCGAAGGCTCCATCGTCTGCGCCGAGTGCGGCCGGCTCGTCGGCATCAACGAGGAAAACTGCCCCTACTGCGGCGCGTGGCGTCCCGGACTGTTCGGCTGGGCGCCGTTCCTGCGCACCCTGGTCGGGACCCGCCTCGACCTGATCGTCCTCATCGTCGGCGCCTGCCTGACGCTGTACGCCCTGGCGCTTCTGCTCCAGCCGGAGGCGATCTTTCGCGGGTCGGGCTTCTTCTCGATTCTCCGACCCGACACCCGTGCCCTCTACCAGCTCGGCATGACCGGCGGCGTTGCGTGGGAGCTCGGCTGGTGGTGGACCCTGTTGACCGCCAACTACCTGCACGGCGGCCTGCTGCACATCCTGTTCAACGTGATGTGGATTCGCAACCTCGGTCCGGTGGCGGCCGAGGTGTACGGCCCCGCGCGGACGTTCGTCCTGTTCAACGCCGCCGGCGCGGCGGGGTTCCTGTTGTCGAACGAGATGTCCGGCGCGCCGACCATCGGCGCCTCGGCGGCGATCTTCGGCCTGCTCGCGGCGCTGATCGTCTACGGCCGCAAGCGGGGCAGCTCGGTCATGACCCAGCAGCTCTGGCAGTGGGCCATCATCCTCGGCATCTTCGGCTTCATCATGCCCGGCGTCAACAACTGGGCGCACGGCGGCGGCTTCGCAGGCGGCTGGATCGCGGCGCACCTGATGGGGTTCAGCGACGAGCACCGCGAGAGCACGAGCGTCCTGCTGGGGGCTCTCGCGCTTATTGCCGTCACCGCCCTCGGCATCGGGCTGTCCTTCTACAACGTGACGCGGGTTCTGCTTGCGGGGTAGGAGTACTTCACTCGGCGGCCGGTGTCCGCCGGGACCGCCGGCGGCGCCCGCGGCGGCGTCTCCGCCGCGGCGCCTGCACGCCGTGGGCGACGAGATCCTGCCAGCGCGCGAGCGTATCGGGATCCTGCCCGTGAATCTCGAGCCAGGTGAGCGCGTCGGGAAGGCTGCCGCGCCCCAGGATCGCCCGGATCTTTCGCGGCGGCAGGTCGGGATCCCCGAGCAGCGGCTGCAGCGCCAGCAACTGGCGCAGGTGCTCGACGTCGCGCCGCGCCACCGGCAGATCGCCCAGCGACACGCGCGGCGGCCCGCCGCGGGCGTCGCGCCGAGGCGGTCGCAGGTCGATCTCCTGCACCGGCGCCACCAAGCTGCCGAGGAGAATGGCGTTCGAGAGCGTGTCCGGCGCTTCGTCGAAGCGCGCCCGGTAGGCGTCGAGCGCCTCCAGCGACCGCCACAGCGCTTCCGACCGCGGGCGGTTCACCTCGGGGGCGAGGTGGCGCAGGAGACCCGTCCGGGACAGTCGCTTGAAGATGCGGGTGGCGACGCCGCTGCGCAGGAGCTTGTAGATCTCCTCGACGAGACGGGCTGGAGACGCGTTCCGGATCGCCTCGCGGTGCCTGGCGATGCCCTCGCGCACCGGCGCATCGAGGCGGAAGTCGAGCCGCGCGGCGAAGGCGATCGCGCGCAGCATCCGCACCGGATCCTCGACGAAGCGCTCGTCCGGGTCGCCGATGCAGCGGATGAGCCGGCGGCGCAGATCGGCCACCCCGCCCACGTAGTCGATGACCGCGAAGGTCTCGATGTCGTAGAAGAGCCCGTTGATCGTGAAGTCGCGGCGGAAGGCGTCCTCTTCGGGTGTCCCGAAGGTGTTGTCGCGCCGGATCGGCCGCCGCGCGCGTCTGTCCTCCCCGGCGCCGGACCGCTCCTCCTCGGGGCCGGCGGCGGGAGCGGCGGGGATGGCGGGCGGCGCGTCCACCGGCACCTGGCGGCGGAACGTCGCGACCTCGATCGTCTTGTTCCCGAACTTGACGTGCGCGAGCCGGAAGCGGCGGCCGATGATCCAGCAGTTGCGGAAGATGCGCTTGATCTCGTGCGGATGGGCCGACGTGCCGATGTCGAAATCCTTCGGACGCCGGTCGAGCAGCAGATCGCGCACCCCGCCGCCGACCAGATAGGCGGTGTGGTGGAACTTTCGCAGCCGGTAGAGGACCTTCAGCGCGTCGGGATCGATCCGCTGGCGCGAGATCGGGTGGTCGGCGCGGGAGATGATCGTCGGAGCGACCACTTATGAGCGCCTCGCCGCAGCGTCCTCCGGCGATCCGAATCGGCCGACGCGCGGGTGGAACATGGGCCGGCGCCATTGTAGCGCGCCGCCGCGGCGAAAGCCCCGCCGTCAGGCGGCGATTGGCGGCGCTAAAATGGAGGAGAGGCGGTTTCAGCCGGACGGCGTGACTGAGCGACCCTACCGCGAGCTTCTGACCCGGATACGGGACACCTTCCCCGCACCCGTTTCGGATCGCAAGCACGACGCCTACTTCGTCTTCTCCATCCTCCGGGCGCTCGACGCGGTCGACGACCTGAAGTCCGAGGTCCCTCTGCTCGGCCGGCCGCGGGCCCTCGAGTACTCGGCCGCCGAACAGGCCGAGCTGACCGAGGAGGGGCGCAGCGTGGAAGAGGTGGCGCATCTGCTGGTGAGCCAACTCGAGGGGATGCCGATCTGGGGGCATCCGCGGACGCAGATCAACGTCGTGCCGCCGCCGTCGATCCCGAGCGTCATCGGGTCGCTGCTGCCCGCCATCTACAACCCGAACCTGGTCTCCGACGACACGTCGTACGGGCTCATGCTGACCGAGGCGGCGGTCACCGCGATGGTCTCCCGGCTCGTCGGCTACGACCCGGCGCTGGCGGCCGGCGTGTTCACGTTCGGCGGGACCGGCACGGTGCTCTACGGTGCGAAGCTCGGCATCGAGAAGGCGTTCCCCGACGCGATGGACAACGGCGTCCCGGGCGACGGCGTCATCCTGGCGTCCGCGCAGAGCCACTACTGCCGCCTGAACGTCGCCGGCTGGCTCGGCCTCGGCGAGAAGAACGTCGTCGAGGTGCCGACCCACCTCGAGAACGACATCCGCATCGACCGGCTGGAGGCCGCCGCCCGCGAGGCGCTGGATCGGGGCCGGCGCCTCGTCGCGCTGGTGGCGACGATGGGCACCACCGACGCGTTCGGCATCGACGACCTCGATGCGATCGCCGACCTGCGTGACCGTCTGGTCGAGGAGTACGGGCTCCACTACACGCCCCACGTCCACGCGGACGCCGTCATCGGCTGGGCGTGGTCCGTGTTCAACGACTACGACTTCGAGGAGAACGCGCTCGGGTTCCGGCCGCGGACGGTGCGCGCGCTCGCGGCGGCGCGGCGGCGCATCTCGAAGCTCCAGCGGGCCGACTCGATCGGCATCGACTTCCACAAGACCGGCTTCACGCCCTACATCTCCAGTCTGTTCCTGGCCCGCGACCGGGCCGACATGCAGCTCCTCGTCCGCGGCCGGGAACAGATGCCGTACCTGTTCCAGAGCGGCGAGCGCCACCCCGGCGTGTTCACGCTGGAGACGTCGCGCGGCGGATCGGGCGTGCTCGCGGCCTACGCCAACCTGCAGCTCTTCGGCCAGGTGGGCCTCCGCGCCCTGCTCGGCCACCTCGTCGAGATGGCCGAGGCGCTGCGCGAGCACCTGGAAGGACACGTGTCGACCACGGTGCTCAACGACGACGGGGTCGGCACGGTGACCGTCTTCCGCGTCTACCCCGACGGCGTCGACACCTGGACCGTCAAGGATCGCGAGCGCACCGACCCCGCCGCGCGCGCGGAGCTGCTGTGCCACAACGACTACAACCGGCGGCTCTTCCGGTATCTCCACGACCGCGCGATGCGCGGCGAAGGGGTGCACATTTCGATGACCGACTGCTACCGGGAGACCGACTACGGCGAGCCGATGGTCGGCCTGAAGAGCTTCGTCCTGTCGCCGTTCATCGACGAGCAGGACGTCGAGCAGCTCGTCCGGGACGTCCTCGAGGCGCGGCAGGCCATACGCGACGCGTCCTGAGAGGTCCGGCCCAAGACAGCGGCCACGGCAGAGCCGCGGTCACCTTCGAATCGGAACGCTACACGTGGCACGTTTACTGCTGCATCTTGCCACGATTTTACGTGTACACACGAAATTTCCAATGTGCAGGGGCTGGCAACCCGGGTACAATGGAGCCCATGTGCAACGATTCCCGCCGGATGTGCCGAACGTCAGGAAGAACCATGAGAACCGTGACAATCGCGGCGTATCTGCTCGCCGTTCCGCATCTTGCCGCCGCGCAGGACGGCGGGATTTCCGGTACGGTGACCGACGACACCGGCGGCGTCCTGCCCGGCGTGACCGTCGAGGCGTCGGGCGGCGCGCTGCCCGGCCCGCGGGTGGCTTTCACTGACGGCGACGGCGGCTACGCGTTCACGGGGCTGCCGCCCGGCGGCTACGTGGTCACGTTCACCCTGGCCGGTTTCGAGCGGATCGAGCTGGATGTGGAGGTTGCCGCGGGCTCGACGGCTACGGCCGATGTCGACCTGCAGATCGGCGGGCTCTTCGAGGAGGTCACCGTGTCGGTCACCGGCACGGCCATCGAGGCGCCCGCCATCAACATGCCCCACGCGGTGACCGTGGTCAGCCGCG
>WTFV01000241.1 GCA_011523845.1 Acidobacteriota bacterium
AGTTCCGCTACACCGTGCAGGCGGGGGACGTCGACGAGGACGGCATCAGCATCGCCGCCGACGCGCTCACCGGCGGTGCCATCGAGGACGGGGACGGCCGCCCGGTGGACCGCACGTTCGCGGCGCTCACCCCGCAGGCCGAGCACCGCGTCGACGCGCTCGCGCCGGTCGTGGAAGCCGTGGCCATCACGTCGGATGCGGAGGCGGACGAGACCTACGGGCTCGACGACGTGGTGGAGGTGACGGTGACGTTCTCGGAGACCGTCCATGTGACGGGCGAACCGGTGGTGACGCTGAGCGTCGGTGGCAACTCGCGTCCGGCGGCTTTTGCCGCGGGGAGCGGTACGCGGCTGCTTGAGTTCCGCTACACCGTGCAGGCGGGGGACGTCGACGAGGACGGCATCAGCATCGCGGCCGACGCGCTCACCGGCGGTGCCATCGAGGATGGGGACGGCCGCCCGGTGGACCGCACGTTCGCGGCGCTCACTCCGCAGGCCGAGCACCGCGTCGACGCGCTCGCGCCGGTCGTGGACGCCGTGACCATCACGTCGGATGCGGGGGTGCACGAGACCTACGGGCTCGACGACGTGGTGGAGGTGACGGTGACGTTCTCGGAGGTCGTCCACGTGACCGGCCAACCGGTGCTGACGCTGAGCGTCGGCGCCAACTCGCGTCCGGCGGCGTTCGCGGCGGGGAGCGGCACACGGCGGCTTCTGTACCGTTACACCGTGCAGGACGGGGACTTGGACGAGGACGGCATCAGCATCGCGGCCGACGCGCTCACCGGCGGCGCCATCGAGGATTCCAACGGCAATCCGGCGGACCGGGCCTTCGAAGCGCTGCCGCCGCAGGAGCGCCACACCGTGGACGCGGTTCGCCGGACGACGGTCCAGATGGTGACCATCACTTCGAATGCCCCGGGACGGGACCGGACCTACGGCGCGGGCGACGTGATCGAGGTGACGGTGACGTTCTCGGAGGCGGTCCACGTGCGGGGCACGCCCGCTGTGACGCTGAGCGTGGGCGCCAATGCGCGTCCGGCGGCGTTCGCGGCGGGGAGCGGCACGCGGCGGCTCAGGTTCCGCTACACGGTGCAACCCGGCGACGAGGACGACGACGGCATCAGCATCGCCGCCGACGCGCTCGTGGGCGGGGTCATCGAGGATGCGGACGCCCGCGCGGTGGACCGCGCGTTCGAAGCGCTTGGGCCGCAGGACGACCACCGTGTCGACGCGCTCGCGCCGATCGTGGACGGGGTCGCCATCACGTCGGACGCGGGAACGGACAACACCTACGGGCCCGGCGACATCGTCGAGGTGACGGTGACGTTCTCGGACGCCGTTCACGTGACCGAAACCCCGGTGGTAACGCTGAGCGTCGGCGCCAACTCGCGCGAAGCCGCGTTCGCGGCGGGGAGCGGCACGCCCCGGCTTGAGTTCCGCTACACGGTGCAGGAGGGCGACTCGGACGACGACGGCATCAGCATCGCCGCCGACGCGCTCACGGGCGGCACCATCGAGCACGCCAACGGCAACCCGGCGGACCGCGCCTTCGAAGCGCTGGGCCCGCAACCCGCGCATCGCGTGGCTGCGCCGCTCGAATTGGCGTTCGAGCCCGCGACGCTCGTGCTCGGTCGCGAGGAACGCGTGGACCTGATCGCCACCCTGGCGGCGGCGAACGTCCGTTACACCGGCGACTTCACGGCGCAGTCCGACGACCCCGCCGTCGTCGAGGCCCGCGTCGCGGGCGGCGTGCTTGTCCTCATACCCGGCGCGGAAGGAGCGGCGCTGGTGGTCGTCACTGCCCTCCGCGCGCCGATCACGATGCTCGTGCCCGTCGAGGTGACGGCGAGCGCCGAGGAAATCGCCGTGCTGGAGTCGGCACTGGCCGCCGTCGGCCGGGGCCTCCTGTCGAGCGCCACGATGACCATCGGCGCGCGTCTCGAACTCGGCGCAGGCGACTCGCCGGGCGCGGATCCGTTGGCGTGGTCGGCGGCACCGGGTTCGACGGCGACCGCGAGCGCGTGGTCTGCCGGCGGCGCCGGCGCATGGCCGCAAGCCCATGGCTTGGCCGGGTTCGGCGTTTCGCCGACGGACGATGCGCGTCTGGCCCTGGGTCCACGCCGACCCCCGCCGATGTCCTTCTCAACCGGGCTTGCGGGCGCGAACCGCGGGGCGTCGTCGTGGGCCGTGTGGGGCGCGGCCGACGTGCAGACGTTCGAAGGCGAACCGACGAGCGGCACGTACGACGGGTCCTTGACGTCGATCTACCTGGGCGCCGACGTGCGCGGCGACGGATGGGTCGCCGGTGGGTCGCTGTCGCGGTCCACCGCCGACGTGTCCTACGAGTTCACGGGTGGCGCGACCGGTTCGGGCACGCTCGAAGTCCAGCTCAACGCCGTCTACCCGTACGTCCAGTGGACGCCGGCGCCGCGGGCGGCGTTGTGGTCGATCATCGGCCTCGGCACGGGCGATGCGACACTGCGCCGCGACGGGCGGGACGCGGTCGGCGAACCCGGCCAACTGTCGCTGCGCATGGGCCTCGCGGGCTTCAACGTCGGCGTCCGCGAACTCGTCGGCGTGGCGTTGGCCGTCCGCGGCGACGCCGGCATCGCACGGCTCGACACGGACGATGGCCTGCAGGCCGTCCAGGGACTCGGCGCCGCGGTGCAGCGGGTGCGCCTGGGTGTCGAGGCGTCCGTGCCGATGGCGGCGGGCAACGGCGGCGTGCTGACGCCGTTCCTCGACGTGGGCGGCCGGTGGGACGGCGGCGACGGCGAGAGTGGCGGCGGCGCCGAAGTCGCCGGCGGCATCCGCTATCGGGGCCCGGTCGGCGGCGTCGAGGTCAAGGCCCGGTCGCTGGCGACCCACGGCGCCGAGGGCGTTGCCGAGACCGGTGTGGCCGCCACCGTCTTCGTCGAACCGGGCGCCGACGGCGGCGGGCTGCGGCTGTCGCTGACGCCGCGCTGGGGCGAGGCCGAGTCGCGGGACGTTTTCTGGCGACCGGACTACGCCCTGCGGCGCCTCGGACGCGTGTCGAGGACGCCCGAGTGGACGCTGGACGGCCGCGTCGGCTACGGCTTCGGGTGGCGCAACGACGCTCTGCTCACGCCGTTCGGCGGCTTTGACCTGGGCGGGGCCGGCGCGTCGCGTGCCCACGCGGGTCTGAGCTACGAGCGAGACTGGCCCTTGCGGGTCGAGCTGCGCGCCGAGCGGGTGGCCCGGCCGGGCCAACGGGCCGAGGGCGGCGTGCTGGTCAGCCTGGAGGCACGCCGCTAGCGGTCCTAGGGAGGTCCGAACCTTGGCGGTGCGCGGACGTCCTCGTCCGCATTCCGGCTTGCCGCAGGTACCGTTGCGGGCCGGGAGGCCCGCGTACCGCGCTGGCGCACCCGATGCGGTTCACTGTGAATGTCGGGCGGAGTTTGGGTATATTCGGCGGAAACGGATGCGGGGACCGGCGGTGCCCGGGGCTCCTGGTCGTCCGGCTTGCAGTTGGCGGGAGGGGGCATGAACAACCGACGATTCCGGAAGAGGCCGCTCGCAGCGGCCGTAGCCTTGGCCGTCGCAGGCGCGTCTGCGCAGGAGGCCGAGGATGCGGCGCAGGACGACGCGACCGCCCTCGGCGAGGTCACGCTCGAACAGCTCATCATCGCGGTGGGCATCCGCCAGAGCCTCAAGCGGTCGATGGACCTCAAGCGCGGCGCCAGCGGCGTCGTCGATGCCATCACCGCCGAGGACATCGGGGACTTCCCGGACAGCAACCTCGCCGAGTCGCTGCAGCGCATCACCGGCGTCGCCATCGACCGGGAGCGCGGCGAGGGCGCCCGCGTCACCGTGCGCGGATTCGGGCCGGACTTCAACCTCGTGCTCCTGAACGGTCGCCAGGCGATCCTCGAGATCGACCAGCGCCAGCACCTG
>WTFV01000058.1 GCA_011523845.1 Acidobacteriota bacterium
GCCCGAGCAGGAGCTGGATGGTGCGCAGGTCCGTGCCGGCCTCGAGCAGGTGGACCGCGAAGGAATGGCGCAAGGTGTAAACACACTGCTCATCACTCGCCGCTGAGCCAGGTTCACTACCGCCACCACCCGCTTTTCGGTCAGGACGTGCGGGTCGTTCGCGCTCTCCATCAGCGAGGAGCGCCGTCCGTCATCATCGAGCTACCGGACGGCGCGCAGATCGCCGTGCCGAAGTGGATGCTCGATCCGCTTCGGTGCGGTTCCATGCGTGAGGAGGACACGCCCATCATCGCGATCGGGGCACTGGTCGAGCTGAGCGCCCTGGTTCGGCTCTTGACTCCATCGCCCTCCTTGGAGCGTCCGCATATCGTGGACCTCGAAGGAGGACCTGATGACGCAGCACGCGGACCAACCGCTTCTGCCGGCGCGCCAGACACTGTTGAGATTCACACGAGAGGGACCGCATCTGCCGAGGACCGCCATGACTGAGTGTCAGGCCCTGTTGACGCGCTTACTCGTGAAGGTCGGCCGCGAGGAGGCAGCAGCAGCGACGACGAAGACGAAGACGACGGAGGTTCGATGACTGAGAAGATTCGCCCGGACCATCTGCGCCGCACCGCCTACGTCTACGTCCGACAATCCAGTGGCCATCAGGTCCGCCACCACCATGAGAGCCGGCAGCGCCAATACGCGCTCGCCGACCGCGCCCGAACGCTGGGGTTCGCCGAGACCGTGGTCATCGACGAGGACCAGGGCAAGAGCGGCAGCGGGAAGCAGGCGCGGTCCGGGTTCGGACACCTGTTGACGGCGGTGTGTCAAGGCCAGGCGGGCGCGGTGTTCGCCCTGGAGGCGTCGCGGCTCGCGCGCAACAACCGCGACTGGTATCACCTGATCGACTTGTGCGCACTGACGGACACGCTGATCCTCGACGGCGATGGGGTCTATGACCCGCGCGGGCTGAACGACAGGTTGCTATTGGGTTTGAAAGGCAGCATGGCCGAATTAGAGCTCGGCCTCCTCAGACAGCGTGCGCGCGAAGCCTTCGAGCAGAAGATCCAGCGCGGTCATGCGTTGTGGGAGCTCCCGGTCGGCTTCGTGCGGAACGAGGAGGACCTGGTCGAGAAGATCGCCGACCGCCAGGTACAGGAGGCCATCGCGAGTGTGTTCCGCAAGTTCCGGGAGTTCGGCTCCGCCCGGCAGGCGACGTTGTGGTATCACGACCAACGCATCCCGCTGCCGCACGTGAGGCCGGGCACGGGCAGCAGCGACATCATCTGGCAACTGCCGACCGGGCATCGCCTCTATCAGATCGTGAAGAATCCGATCTACGCGGGTGCGCTGGCGTATGGCAAGACGGCCGCCAAGACCGTGGTCGAGGACCAGCGTGCCAGGACGGCCTCGACCCGCCGGCGGAAGCCTCCGGAGGAGTGGACCATCCTGATCCGCGACAACCATGCGGGGTACATTTCGTGGGACGAGTATCTCGCGAATCAACGTATCCTGGAGGCGAACGTGGCCAGACGGGGAGTCACGACGCCGGGCGCCGCCAAACGAGGCCCCGCGCTGCTGGCCGGCCTGTTGCCTGTGGACGATGCGGCCGCAAGTTGTTCGTCGCCTACAGCGGCCGGGGCGGTCGGGTGCCGCGCTATGCGTGTGCCGGGAGTCGCACCGGACAGGGTCCGACGACCTGTCTGTCGCTCGGAGGCGTGACCATCGAACAGGCCGTGACGGACCAAGTGCTCGAGGCGCTCCAGCCGGTGGGCATCGAGGCCTCGCTGGCCGCGGTCGACCAGCTGGCCCACACGCACACCGAACAACGGGGTTGTCCCGTTCGCTGTTGAACTTTGCGAGTGGCAGACTCCCTGTTTGCTCCGCCAATGTTATTATACGCCACTTCAGCAACGACGTCGTCGGGCGGGGCCAGCGCGTCGAGGGCGCCCACCAGGTACTGCACGTCGCGGTAGCCTCGGACCCGCCGGAAGCGCGGTTCCGCCTCCACCAGCGCGCTCGCCACCCAGCGTTGAATCATCTGACCGCCACGCCACCGCTTGACATTGCGTGTGTAGTGCTCGACGCTGCCGTTGAGGTTCTCGATGATGTTCGTCGTCCGCAGCGTACGCTGCAACGCCCCCGTCAGGCCGAGGCGTTGCACGGTCAGCGTCTCCTCGAGTCCCTCCCGGATGGACGCTGCGGCGCCGGGATGGTCGCGTTCCAGAGACCCGGCCAGCCGCTCCAGCACCCGCGCCGCGCGGTCCGCCGAATCGAGATTCCACGCATCCCGCAACGCCTTGCTGACAGACGCGTGCAGCCGCTCGGGAAGATGGCCGAGCACGTTCCTGCACTTGTGCACTTGGCAACGTTGCACCACGCCCCGAGAACCGAACACGTCGGTGATGGCCCGGCGCAGCCCCGCCGCGCCATCGACGACGAACAGCAACGTCCGGTCGGTCGGCAGGCCCCGCGTCACCAGGTCGCTGAGCAGACCGGTCGTGACGGCAGCCGTCTCGGTGGCGCCTTCGCGCAGGCCCAGCACGTGTTTCCGGCCCTGTGTGTCGATGCCCAACGCGATCACCATGCAGTGGTCCCGGAACACCTTGCCGTCGATGCAGACCACCCGCAGATCCAGCTCGCCCAACGGCCGGTCGAGAAACGCATGCAGGCGCTTGGTCGACAGCGCCTCGAACCGCCGCGACACCGCGCTGCTCGATGCCGCCCGCTCGTTCACCTCGGCCGGTACCGGGTCCAACGTGCTCGCGTAACGGCGCGTCGACACCCCCGCGGCGACCGCGGCCAGCGTGTGCTCGTCCAGCGGGTCGGTCGATGCCGCCCACTGGAAGCTCGCCAGCGGGACTTCACCCTCGGCGCTGCGCACGCGCAGCCGCGGCACCTCGACCTGCCGGCCGCCGAGCGTCACCTGGCTGTCGACACTCCCGCCGCGCCACGCGGGCCGCTCGACCTGGTGGCGCCCCTTCGGGCCACACAGCGCTTCCCGATCCGCCTCCATCATCGCCTCCAAGACCTGCAGCCCGGTCGCGATGCACAAGCCATGGAACGCTTCCCGGACACCGTTGATCACGCCGAGCACCGGCAGCGGCACCTGAATCGTGACCGGTTGCGAGCTGCGGGGTTGGCCGGAAGTCTTCCGCCTGTCATGCTTCGCTATGGGTGGCTCTCCTCCTTTTTGAATCCACCCCTGTCCTATCACAGAACAGGGGCAAGGAGTCGCCACCCGCTTCACCTCAAGTTCAACAGCCTCCGGGACATTCCCCGCCTCGTGGGTAGAGCGGCTTGAGGCGGCCGACATCGCCGATATACCGGAGGTTCACATCTGGGCGCGATCTGGCCGAAGACTTCAAGGACCGTTCTGGTATCGAACTGGACGAAGACCAGTTGAACCAGACTCACCAGATCGTCATCGTCGCCGCGGAGTTGGACGATTCGACGGAGCGGATCACACGCTACCTGAGTGAACGAGGTGTACCCATCAACGTCCTCTTCTTCCGCGTGTTCAAGAACGGAAACGAGAAGCTGCTGAGCCGAGCATGGCTCATGGCGGCCATCCAGGACTACTTGACCCACCACATGCAGACCCGAAGCCGTTCGTGTGGAGCACCACCGTCGATGCCATCCTCGACAAGGTCAGCAAGTGTAAGGTCATTCTTGGGACACACTAGTTCCGTGCTGCGCTGCAGTGTTCGCATCTCTCTATCCGCCAGCTCGGATATCTGATGCGCGCGTGCGCTAGCAGCCCGTGGAACAAGGTTGTCAGCGGCCTGACAGTGGTTGAGGGGGTGCGGATCTGGAAGTATAACATGGGGTTTGAGCCGGCCAGCGGCTTTTCCAAGCTCACGCCGCCTCAAAATGAAGCATGGACCGTTTCAGCCCCCACACCCGCCTCAGGCGCTCCCAGCAGCCC
>WTFV01000099.1 GCA_011523845.1 Acidobacteriota bacterium
CGATCGTTCCGATGTTCACGTGCGGCTTCGACCTGTCGAACTTCTCTTTCGCCATGACAGTTCCTGTTCGAGATGCGACTCCTCGCTGTCCTTCATCACCAGGGTGGAGCCGATGACCGGGCTTGAACCGGTGACCTCGTCCTTACCAAGGACGCGCTCTACCACTGAGCTACATCGGCCCGATCGCGAAAAAACGATCCCGGCGCCGGCCCGGCCGGATCGTCCGGCAGGACCCGGCGTCGCCGCGACCGCCGGCACGTACTGGAGCGGGAGACGGGGATCGAACCCGCGACCAACAGCTTGGAAGGCTGTGACTCTACCACTGAGTTACTCCCGCGCAGCCGCCGCCCCGCACCGCCGCCCGACTACGCCTGCCGCAGAACGTGGTGGCGAGGGGAGGATTCGAACCTCCGAAGCCGCTTGGGCGACAGATTTACAGTCTGTTGCGTTTGACCGCTCCGCAACCTCGCCGACATTCGCCTCTCGTCCGGAACCCGTACCGCCGGACGCTCCTGTACCCGAACTGCACGTTGACCGGGTTGAATGGGATCGCGTGTTCAATGCCTGTGGAGCTGGCGAAGGGATTCGAACCCCCGACCCGCTGATTACAAATCAGCCGCTCTACCGGACTGAGCTACGCCAGCCGGACGAATTGGAGAGTATACCAGAGGGAGCCCGGCGGGACAAGGCCGCCGAACGCGCCGCGCACCCTGCGGCCGCCCCGCGCCGCGGCGGACCTCGGACGGGGCCGCCTCTCAACCCGGCCGCGTGACGCCCGTACGCTGCCGCACGGCCTCGAACAACGCCACGCCGACCGCCACGGATGCGTTCAGGCTCGCTACCTGCCCCCGCATCGGCAACGCAGCACGCCAGTCGCACCGCTCGCGCGCCAGCCGGTGGAGCCCCTGCCCTTCGCGGCCGACCACGAAGGCGGAGGGCAGGCGCAGGTCGAGTTCGTACAGCGACGTGTCCGCCTCCGCGTCGAGGCCGATCGTCCAGACCCCGGCCGCCTTCAGCTCTTCGAGAGCCCGCACGAGGTTGACCACCCGCGCGACGGGGACGTGCACGAGCGCCCCGGCCGAGGCCTTCACGGCGGACCCGGTGACGGGCGCGGCCCGCCGCTCCGGCACGACGAGCCCCGAGCCGCCTGCCGCATCCACGGTCCGGGCGATGGCGCCGAGATTGCGCGGATCCTCGATGCCGTCGAGGACGACGACGAGCGGCGGGGTGCGGACGGCGAGCAGATCGGCGACCGAGCAACTGTCGGGCGCCCGCACGCTGGCGACGACACCCTGATGCGCCGCGCCGCCGGCCAGCCGGTCCAGCTCGGCGCGCTCCACCCACCGCGGACGTACCCGCCGGCTGTCCGCCAGCTCCAGCAACGCCGCGAGACCCCGCTGTCGCCGCGCGCTCACGGCCAGCGCCGTCACCCGCCCGGCCCGCAGCGCCTCCATCGCCGGCTTGACGCCGAAGATCCTCATCCTGGTATCAGCGTCGCCACCGCGTGCACCGCAACCGCCTCGCCGCGACCCACCGCGTCCATCCCTTCGCCCGTCTTCGCCTTGACGCTGACGCGCTCCGGCGGCACGCGCAGGGTCTCCGCCAGTCGCTCCCGCATCAGCGCCGCGTGCGGGCCGATCCGGGGGCGTTCGGCGATGATCACGACGTCGGCGTTGCCGACCGCGTAGCCGCGCTCGCGGACGATGGCCACGGCGCGGCGCAGCAGGTCGATGCTCGACGCGCCCTTCCAGCGCGGGTCGCGGTCGGAGAACTGCCGGCCGATGTCGCCCGCCGCGGCGGCGCCGAGAACGGCGTCCGTCAGGGCATGGCAGACTGCGTCCGCATCGGAGTGCCCGTCCAGGCCCCGGTCATGCGGCACGCGCACCCCCCCGAGAATCAACAGCCTCCCGGCGACGGTCCGATGCAGGTCGTAGCCGATGCCGACGCGCATGGCGCCCGTGCCCGCGCCGGCGGCCCGGGTCATTCGTGCATTCGCCCGGTCCAGATCCGCCGGCGTCGTGATCTTCACGTTCTCCTCGTCCCCCTCTACGAGTCGCACGGGGTGCCCGGCCCGTTCGGCCAGCAATGCCTCGTCCGTCGCGTCGACCCCGCTCCTCCCGAGCGCCACCGCGGCCCGCAACACGCCGATGCGGAATCCCTGCGGCGTCTGGGCGAGATAGATGCCCTCGCGCGGGAGGGTCGCGGCGACCATCGTGCATCCGCCCGCGTCGGCGCCCTGCTTGACCGTATCGGTCGCCCGCACGGCAGGCACGGCCGCTCCCGCCTCGGCCGCGGCGTCGATGACGCGGCTGATGAGCGCCTGCGAGCAGAACGGCCGGGCCGCGTCGTGCACCAGCACCACCGAGGCGCCGTCGCCGACGGCGTCGAGGCCGGCCGCCACCGAATCCTGCCGCCGCGCGCCGCCGGCGACGACGCGCAGGGGCGTCTCCAGCGTGCGCAGCCCGGCCGGCGGTTCCGCGGCCAGCTCGGGCGGCAATGCCACGACTATCTGCTCCACCCGCCGGCTGCGGTCGAACGGCGCCAGCGCGTGCTCCAGCAGGGTGCGCGCTCCGATCGATCGAAGCTGCTTCGGCACCCCGCCGCCCGCGCGCAGCCCGCGCCCGCCCGCCGCGATGATGGCCGCCACCCGAATGGCGCGCCCCGTCGCCATCGCCTCGTCCCGCCGCCGCGCGTCCGCCTCCCTCATCGGCCGGCGGTCCGTTCCCGGCGCGCACCGCGCGTGACCGCCGGCACGTCACCCGGCGCCCCGGATGCGGCCCGCGGTCCTGCCTTCGCCGCCGGGTCCTTCGGCGCCACGCGGTCCGTCGGGTCACCCTCGCGTTCGGCCACGGTCGCCGCGATGATGTCGCGGGCGCGCTCGGCCAGGCGCGTCGCGTCGGTGCGCGCCAGCCCCTCCGTCCGCAGCGGCTCGTGCAGGACGATGCCGACCTCGCCCGGGCAGGTCGTCAACCGCCCCTTTCGCATGACGTGCCGCGTGCCGCTCAGCGCTACCGGCACCACCGGAATCCCGGCGTCGATGGCAAGCAGGAACAGGCCCCGCTTGAAGGGGCCGACACGCCCGTCCCGGCTCCGGGTCCCCTCGGGAAACACGATCAGCGAGTGCCCCCGGCGGATCATCGCTCCCACTCGATTGAGCGTGGCCCGCCCGGTGCGCGCCCGGTCGACCAGCAGATGCCCGGTATAGCGCAGGTGCCACCCCAACACGGGAAAGGCGCCGAGCGACGCCTTGGCGAGGATGCGAAGCTGGAACGGAATCGACGTGATCAGGATCGGGAAGTCGTAGATGCTCTGGTGGTTCGACACGAAGACGTACGACCGGCCGGGCTCCACGTGGCCACCCCCGCCGGCATGCACCCGCACCCCCGTCGTCACGAGAATGAGCCGCGACCAGACCCGTGCGCAGCCGTGCGCGACGTGCCCCCGCCGATCGACGAGCATGGACGCCAGCGACACCGCGCCGAGCACGAGCGTGTAGACGGAAATGGCCGGGATCAGCCAGAACACGGTGCGCCACCAGTGGAAGGCAGGCATCGTCGAATCCGGTCAGGAGACCGCCAGCAACGCGTCGAGGGCATCCTCGACCGTCTCGACGCCGATCGTCTCGCAGCCGGCGTCCGCCGTGTCCCGGCCGCTGTTCGCGGCGGGCACGACGCAATGCGTGAACCCGAGCTGGGCCGCCTCCCTCACCCGCAGGCCGGCCTGTGGAGTACCCCGCACCTCCCCGCCGAGCCCCACCTCCCCGAACACCGCGGTGGCCGGCCGCACGGGGCGCGCGCGCAGACTCGAAGCCACGGCCGCCACCACGCCGAGATCCGCCGCGGGCTCGTCTATCTCCAGTCCACCCGCCACGTTGACGAAGACGTCCTCGCCGGCCAGCCCGAGCCCCGCCCGCTTCTCCAGTACCGCCAGCAGCAGCGCCAGGCGGTTGTGGTCCATGCCGCTCGACATTCGCCGCGCCGTGCCGTAGGCGCCCGTGCTGACCAGGGCCTGCACCTCGACCAGTATCGGGCGCGTGCCCTCCAGGGAGCAGAGCACGACCGATCCCGGCGCATCGGCGGCGCGGTCGGAAAGAAACAGCCGGGACGGGTTCGACACGGGCAGCAGCCCGGAGCCGGTCATCTCGAACACGCCCAGCTCGCTGACCGCCCCGAAGCGGTTCTTCACGGCCCGCACCACGCGGTGCGCGTGGTGCCGCTCACCCTCGAAATACAGCACCGTGTCGACCACGTGCTCGAGCACCTTCGGGCCGGCCAGAGCCCCGTCCTTGGTGACGTGGCCGACGAGGATCGTGGGCACGTTGCCGCGCTTGGCGTTGAACAGCAGATGCGTGGCGGCTTCTCGCACCTGCCCGACGCTGCCGGGCGCCGAGGCGAGGCTCAGCGAGTAGATCGTCTGGATGGAATCGACGACGAGCAGTGCCGGCCGCACCCGTTCGACCGCCTCGAGCAATCGTTCGAGGCAGGTCTCGGCGAGCAGGTACAGCTCGGCATCGCCGATATCGAGGCGCTGCCCGCGCTCCTTCACCTGCTGCTCCGACTCCTCGCCCGATGCGTACAGCACGGGGCCGGCCGACTCCGCCACCCGCGCCGCCACCTGCAGCAGCAGCGTCGATTTCCCGATGCCCGGCTCACCGCCCACCAGCACCATCGACCCCGGCACGATGCCGCCCCCGAGCACGCGATCGAACTCTCCGAAGCCGCTCGGCACGCGCCGGGCGGCCTCCACGTCGACTTCGCTGTAGCGGCGCACCTCGGCCCTGCCGGCCGGCGCACCGTAGCGCGCGTCACCCCCGGCCGCCGGGGCCGCCGTCTCCGGCTCTTCGACCATGGAGTTCCAGGCATCGCACTCGGCGCACCGCCCGGTCCACTTTCGCGACCGGCCGCCGCATGCCTGGCAGACGAACACCGTCCGCGTTCCGGGCCTTGCCTTCGGCATCTGAGAAGGGGAGCGATCAGGGATTATAGGTCCGCTCGATCCGCGAACCGATGCGGCACAGGATCTCGTGCGGCACGGTGCCGATGGTGCGCGCCACGTCGCCGGCCCCGATGTGCGCCGTGCCCTGGGAACCGAGCAGGACGACCTCGTCGCCCGGATTCGCTTCCATCGCGGTAACGTCGACGACCAGCGAGTCCATCGACACGGCAACGACCGGCGCCCGCACGCCGCCGACGAGCACGGAGCCCCGCCCGGCGAGCCGCAGGTCGAGACCGTCCGCGTAGCCGGCCGGGACGAGGGCCACCCGCAACGGCCGCGGGGCGACGAAGCGCCCGCCGTAGCCCGCCGTCTCGCCGCGCCGCATGCCCTTGACCGCCACCACGCGGCTCCGCAGCGACATCACCGGCCGCAGACGCAGGTCGGGATCCACCAGGGGCGGGGCGATACCGTACAGCAGCAGACCGGGACGGACCGCGTCGTACCACGTCCGCCGATCCCGCAGCAGCGCGGCGCTGTTCGCCGCGTGCCACCAGGCGCCGGCGAGACCCAGCCCGGCCGACGCGGCCCGCACCGCCTCGAAGCGCATCCGCTGCCGTTCGAACAGCAGATGATCGCGGTCCTCGGCGGTTGCGAAATGCGTGTAGACGGCATCCACCGTCAGGTGCGGCGACCGCAGCACCCCGGGCAGCGTGGCCCCCAGGTTGTCGTGACGGAAACCGAACCGGTTCATGCCCGTGTCGATCTTCAGGTGCACGCCGAGTCGCACGTCGCGCGCGGCGGCCGCCTCCTGCAGCGCCCGTGCCGCGGCGGGCGACGACACGGTCGGGGTCAGGTCGTGCTCGAACACCCCGTCGAGATCACTGACGCTCAAGGCCCCGAACACGAGAATCGGCGCGCCGACGCCGGCCGCGCGCAGCTCGACTCCCTCCTCGATGTCGGCGCAGGCGAGCAGGGGCGGAGAAACGCGCCGTTCGGCCGCCTCCCGCTCGAGGGCCTGCGCCACGCGCGACGCGCCGTGGCCGTAGGCGTTGGCCTTGATGACCGCGATGATCCGCGGCGCGGAGGCGCCGGCTCCGGCGTCGAGCAACTCGCGGATCGCACGGTAGTTGGCGGTCAGGTCGTGCAGGTCGACGACGGCATGCGTTGGGCGAACCACGGAGGTCCTGCGACGTGGATGCTACTGGTAATCGGGACTGAGGTCGGCGAACCGCGTCTGCTGCTTCAGGAACGCCAGCTTCACCGTACCGGTGGGCCCGTTCCGTTGCTTGCCGATGATGATCTCGGCCACGTTCTGGTTCTCCGGCGTCTCCTCGTACATGTCCTCGCGGAAGATGAACATGACCACGTCGGCGTCCTGCTCCAGCGCACCCGATTCGCGCAGGTCGGACAGTTGCGGGCGCTTGTCGCCGCGCGACTCGGGCGCGCGACTGAGCTGCGACAGCGCCACCACCGGCACGTCGAGCTCCTTGGCCAGCGCCTTGAGCGAACGCGAGATCGAGGCAATCTCCTGGTTGCGGTTCTCGAACCGGCCGCGCCCCTGCATCAACTGCAGGTAATCGATGACCAGCAGGTCGAGCCCGTGCTCCGCCTTCAGCCGGCGTGACTTGGCCCGCATCTCCAGCACGCCGAGCGAGGGCGTGTCGTCGATGTACACCCGCGCGTCCGCAAGGGCGCTCATCGCGTCCGACAGACGGCCGTAGTCCGCCTCGGTCAGCAGGCCGGTCCGGAAGCGGTGGGAGTCGATTTGCGCCGCGCTCGTCAGCATGCGCAGGAAGAGCTGCTCTTTCGCCATCTCCAGGCTGAACACCCCGACCGTCCGCTCGCCGCTAGTCCCGACGTGGGCGCCGATGTTGAGCGCGAAGGCGGTCTTGCCCATCGAGGGACGAGCCGCCACGATGACGAGATCCGCGGGCTGAAGACCGGCCGTCATCTCGTCGATGTCGGCGAAGCCGGTCGGCACGCCGGTCACGGCGCTCTGGATGCTCTGCAGCCGCTCGATGGTGCCGAAGCCGGCCTCGGCCAGCTCGCTGAGGGGTACGAACCCGCTGTTGATGCGGCCCTCCGCGATGGAGAAGATCTCCTGCTCGGCGCGATCGAGGACGACCGAGGCGTCCTCGCGAGCCGCGTAGGCGTCGGCTTCGATCCGGATCGCGGCCGCGATCAGGTTGCGGAGCGTGGCGCGCTCCTTGACGATCCGCGCGTAGTGCTCGACGTTGGTCGAGCGCGGGACGCCGTCGGCCAGAGACGAGATGTAGGCGGGGCCCCCGACCGGCTCGAGATCGCCGGAGCGGCCGAGCTCGTCCCGCAGCGTGACCAGATCGATGGCCTGACCCCGCTCGTTGAGGTCGACCATCTTGTCGAAGACACGGCGGTGGGCGTCCCGGTAGAAGTCGTCGGCGTCGATCAGCTCCGCCGCCACGTTGAACGCGTCGTTGCGGATGAGAATCGCGCCGAGGATGGACCGCTCCGCCTCCAGGTTGTGGGGCAGCGCCTTCTCGCCCGCGGTGATGGCCGGCTGCACCATGTGTCACTCCAACCCGCTTCGGACGCTGCGCCGCCGGCCGCCACGTCCGTTGCGCTTCCGTGGCGCCAGCTCCTGGCCCGACAATCGTCGCCTGCGGCTCCGATTGCCGCCCGACCGGCCTGACCGGAGTCTGCCCCGTTCTACGGCGCGGACTCCTGGGACGCCGCGTCCCCGGGCTCGGCCGACACCGCGTCCCCGGCCTCGCCCGACGCCGTGCCGGTCTCCTCCTTTACCACCTTGACCGTCAGCTCCGTGCTGACGTCGCGGTGCAGCTTGACCGTCACGGGAAACTCCCCCAGCTCCTTGAGCGGCTCGTCGAGCTGGATTCTCCGCTTGTCGACCTCGAGGTCGCGTGTCCCGAGGCAGTCGGCGATGTCGGCCGAGGTGACCGACCCGTAGAGCGTGCCCGTCTCGCCCACCCTCCGCGGGATGACGCATTCGATCCCGTGCAGCCGCTCGGCGAAGCGCTCGGCCCGCGCGCGCTCGTCCGCCTCGCGCGCGTCGGCAATCACCCGCTCGCGCTCGACCTGCCGCCGGTTGGCGGGGGTCACGAGCAACGCCAGCTTCTGGGGCAGCAGGTAGTTGCGCGCGTAGCCGTTGGCCACGTCGACGATCTCGCCGCGGCGGCCCAGGTTGTCGATGTGATCCCGCAGGATGACTTCCATCGTCGTTGACTCCCGGCTGCCAACTAGTCGAGCACGTACGGCACGAGCGCGAGCTGGCGGGCGCGCTTGATGGCCGTGGTCAACTTCCGCTGGCACTTGGCGCACGTGCCGGAGATCCGCCGGGGCTGGATCTTGCCGCGCTCGGCGATCGCCATCATGAGCAGGCGCACGTCCTTGTAGTCGATGTAGTCGACCTTGTCGACGCAGTAGCGGCAGACCTTGCGCCGGCGACCGCCGCCGCGACGGCCGCCGCCGCCTCTGCCGCCCCCGCCGCGTCCACCGCGTCGGTCGTCTCGCTCGTCAGCCATTGTTCACCTCCGCGGTCTCCGACGCCTTTTCCGTCTCGCCCGCCGCATCACCGGTCTCCGGCGCCGCTTCCGTTCCACCCGCCGGATCCCCGGTCTTCGCGGCCTCCTCCGTCCCGCCCGCCGGCTCCCCGCTCGCCGCCGGTTGCGGGTCGGCGGCGAGCATCTGGTCCGGCGCCGCCGCAGGCTCGGCGGGCGGCGTCGCGGCTGCTGCCGGCGCGTCCGCCCGGGCGGCGACCGCGGCAGGCTCGGCGGCGGCAGGTGCCGCCGCGGCAGGCTCGGCGGCGGCAGGTGCCGCCGCGGCAGGCTCGGCGGCGGCAGGTGCCGCCGCGGCAGGGTCGGCCGCCACCTCCGGCTCCGCCGCCGGAGCCGGGGCGGGCGTTCCGCCGGCCGACGCCGCGGCAGCGGCAGCGGGTGCTCCCGCCGGGGCGTCGAGACCGGCCGGGGCTCTCTTCGCCAGACGCCGCTGCTGGCGGCTCTGCCGCCGCTCGCGGGCGCGCTGCGCCTTCCGCAGATCCTCGTCCACGCGCACGATGAGATGCCGAAGGAGCTGCTCCATGACCCGCAGGCGCCGTCCCAGCTCCGTCACCAGCGTGCCCGGGCCGGTGATCGACTCTATGACGTAGGTACCCTCGCGATGGCGATCGATCTCGTATGCCAGCCGCCGCCGGCCCCAGTTGTCGGTCTTGTCGATACTGCCGCCCAACTGCCCGACGATGTCCGTAATCCGGTCGTGCAGCTCGGCGACCCCCTCCTCGGTGATCTCCGGACTGACGACGTACACCAACTCGTACTGTCGCGTGTCGCTCACTTGGTCTCCCCTCGGACTCTGCGGCCGCCGGGTTGCGGCGGCAAGGAGCCGTACTCCCTCAGTTGAACCGGTTCATCATTCTGTCGATGCCGTCCTCGACGAAGGTCTCGACGGCGTCGGCGGCACGCTCGACCGCCGCCTCCACTTCCTCCCGCTCGTCGGCGGCGAATCGCGCCAGCACGTGCGCCGTCAGCGAGCGCCGCGAGTCCCCCCGCCCGACCCCGACCCGCAGGCGGGCGAAATCGCCGGTCCCGAGCGAGGCGATGATGGAGGCGAACCCGTTGTGCCCGCCGGCCGAACCGCTCTTCCGGCCGCGCAGCCGGCCCAACGGCAGATTGACGTCATCCGCCACGACGAGCAGGGCCTCCGGCTCGATCCGGAAGTAGTGGCGCAGCGCCTGAACCGCTCCCCCGCTCCGGTTCATCCAGGTGAGCGGCTTGGCGAGCATCACCCGTGCCTCGGGCCCCCGTTGCCGGGCCAGCAGCGCGTCGGCCGGCGCGCTCTCGAAGCCCAGGTCGTAGCGCCTCGCCAGAACGTCGATGACCTCGAAGCCGACGTTGTGGCGCGTTCCGCGATACTGCGCACCCGGATTTCCGAGGCCCACGATGAGCCGCACGCGGCCTCCACTCGAGGATCAGCTCGATTCGCCACTCGAGGATCAGCTCGATTCGCCGGGTTCGCCGGCGTCGCCCTCGGCGGCTTCCGCCTCCCCTTCCTCTTTCTCTTCCTCGTCGGCCGCGCCGGTCTTGGCCTGCGTCACGTGAACGAGCAGGGTGTCCGCATCGCTCACCGCCGTCCAGCTCTTGCCCTCGGCCACGTCCCGCACCCGGACGCCGTCCCCGATCATCAGCTCGCGGACGTCGATGTCGATGTGCTCCGGAATCTCGGCCGGCATGCATTCGACCTGGATCTCCCGAGTGACGAAATCGAGCAGTCCGCCCTGCTGCTTGACGCCGGCCGCCTCTCCGCTGAGCGTCACCGGCACGGTCACCGTAATCGCCCGGTCCATGGCCAGCCGGAAGAAGTCCACGTGCAGCAGCGAGTCGGTGACCGGATCGTGCTGGATGTCCTTGATCAGCACCTGACCGTACGGACTGTCGTCGACCTGCAGATCGACGAGCGTGTTGACGCCCGATTCCGAGTGCAGGATGCGCCACAGCGCCTTCGGATCGACCTCCAGGGCCCGACTCTCCACCGGCGTTCCGCCATACGCGACCGCCGGCAACCGTCCCGCGCGCCGCAGCCGGCGCGCTTCGTTCTTGCCGCGCGTCTGCCGGGTGCCGGCAGCCAGAGTGGCTTGCATCTCTTCCTCTCTCCTCCTGCCCGTCGGGCGGTCCTCACACGAACAGCGACGACACCGACGTTTCCTGATGAATGCTCTGAATGGCCCTGCCCAACAGCCCGGCGACGGACAGCACGCGCACGTTGGCGGACTGCTCGAACTCCTTGCGCAGGGGAATGGTGTCGGTCACGATCAGCTTTTCGAGCGGCGAGTCCTCGACCCGCTGCAGCGCGGGTCCCGACAGGACACCGTGCACCGCGCAGGCCATGATGCCCGCCGCGCCGCTCTTCTGCAGCGCGCGCGACGACTGCTGCAGCGTACCCGCCGTGTCGACGATGTCGTCGAGGATCACGCAGACGCGATCCCGGACTTCACCGACGACGTGCATCACCTCGGCGTGCCCATCTTCCGAGCGGCGCTTGTCGATGATCGCCAGGTCCGCGTCCAGGCGCTTGGCGTACGCGCGAGCCCGCTCCACGCCGCCGGCGTCCGGGGAGACGATCGTGACGTTGCCCCGGTAGCCGGCACGGGAGAGATAGTCGATGAAGACGGGCGTGGCGAACAGGTGGTCGACCGGGATGTCGAAGAACCCCTGGATCTGCGCCTTGTGCAGGTCCATCGTCAGCACGCGGCTCGCACCGGCCGCGCTCACCAGGTTGGCGACGAGCTTCGCCGAGATCGGCACGCGCGGCTTGTCCTTCCGATCCTGCCGCGCGTAGCCGTAGTAGGGCATGACCGCCGTGATGCGCGCAGCCGACGATCGCCGAAAGGCGTCGATCATCACGCACAGCTCCACCAGGTGCGCGTCGACCGGCGTGCAGGTCGGCTGCACCACGAATACGTCCGTGCCCCGAATGTTCTCGTCTATCTGGAACGAGACCTCGGTGTCGGAGAAGCGCCGCAACGCCGCCCGGCCCATCGGCACGCCGAGCACGCCGGCGATGTCCTCGGCCAGCGCCGGATGCGCGCTCCCCGAGAACAACTTGAGATCTCCGTTGTGAGTCGGCACGTTTCCCAGCCCGACAATCGTCGCCTGCGGCTCCGCTTGCCGCCCAACCAACCCTCTCCAGGAGTCTGCACCGCTTCTGCGGCGCAGCCTCCTGGCAGGCGCCGCGCCCTCGGCTCCCCGTACGAGTGGCTGGGGCGGAAGGATTCGAACCTTCGAATACGGGATCCAAAGTCCCGCGCCTTACCGCTTGGCCACGCCCCAATCGGTAGCAGCCCGCGGCGCTCGCCGCATGCGCCCGGTGTACAGCGGAGCCCTGCGCGCGGTGCGCGAACGGGCAGTTTAGTTGATGCGCGCGACGGCGGCAAGACGCGCGCAGGCGACGGCGTCGATGGTCCGCGTCAAGTGCGCCCGCCTGCCCGCGGCGCGCACCAGGCCGCACGCCTCGATCGCGCGCACCCGCGATCCGAACAGACCGAAGACGACCGACCCGCTCCCGGTCAGCGCGGCGTGCAGTGCGCCCGCGGCCTGCAGACGAGCCGCCAGGTCGCGAATCTCCGGATGCCGGCGCGCGACCGGCGCTTCGAGGTCGTTCCGCAGCCGGCTCGGATCGCGGCGCCAGCCCCGTGGTGGCCCGGCCGGTGCGCACGAGGCGTCTCCCCGCCCATCGAGATCCCACCAGCCGTAGGCATCCGCCGTCGATACGCCGAAGTCCGGCACCGCCAGCACGACCCAGTGGCGCGGCAGCGCCCGCAGCCGGCGCAGGCGCTCCCCCCGGCCGGTCGCCCGCAACGTGCCGCCGCGCAGGAAGAACGGCACGTCGGATCCGACCGTCGCCGCAAGGTCCTCCAGCCGCCGCGGACTCCCCAGCGGCGCCCAGCAGAATTGCAGCGCCCGGAGCGCGGACGCGGCGTCGCTGCTGGCCCCTCCGAGCCCGGCCGCGGTGGGGATGCGCTTGCGGATGACGACCGCGGCGCCGGACGGGTCCCCGGCTCGTCCGAGCGCGCGCCAGAGCGCCGCCCCGGCGGCCCAGACGAGATTCTCGCGGCCGGCGGGAACCCGGGAAGCGGCGCAGCGTACCGTCAGCGGCCCGCGCCGGACGGTGATCGACAGCGTGTCGTGCAGCGCAATCGACTGCAGGATCGTCGCCACCTCGTGGAACCCGTCCGCGCGGCGCCGGCCCACGCGCAGGTCGAGGTTGATCTTGGCCGGCGCGCGCACCCGCACGCGCCGGACACGCCGGCCGCTCACGGTCTCGCCGCCACCGCCGTGCCGGCCGTCTCTTCCAGCGGCGAGGCGCCGCGCAGGCCGGCCAAGGTGACCGGCGTGTACTGCGGGGGCACCTCGACCGTGAAGGCGGCCGGATGCAACTCGACGTTCATGCTGACCCGCGACAGGCTCGCGGTCAGATCCGTCCCTCCCCGCGGTCCTTCCACCTGGATCCGAAGCCGGCGCGGCAGCCCGCGGACGTGCTCCGCGTACTCGACGGTGAGATCCCCCCGACGACCCGCCACAATCACCTGCCCGCCGCCCGGGTCGCGAACGAACGCGGTCGCGCCGCCCCGCAATTCCACCGCCACCGAGCCGTCGCGGTGCCGGCGGGCCGCGGTGGCAACCGGTTCCGGCTCCAGACATCCGGTCAGCAGGGCCTGCACGTCACCCGGATCGAGGGCCAGGCCGGCCAGGGCGTACAGGACCTCGGCCGGCCGGGCCTCGCGCACGACCTGTCGGTCGCGCGGGAGCAACAGGGTCGCTCGATCGTCCCGCGCCACGAAGACGAACACCGGCGCGCCGAACGGGGCCAGCGCCTCGATGCGGAGAGACCCGGGACGCTCCGCCGCGGCGCGCATGCGCGTACGGCGCAGCGTCGAGTCGCCCGACCGCCCGCCGAGCACGAGGAGAAACTCCATGGTGCGGACGTTGCGGCACGGCGCCGCGATGCGTTCCCAGAGCGCGGCATGGCCGGGAATCGGCGAGCTCCCGCCCGCCGGCAACTCGATGGGGCGCCGCGCCGGGGCGCACGCGGCAGCGAGCAACGCCAGGGCGAGCGCAAGGGCTGCCCAACGACGGGATCCGGCAGGAGCACGAGCCGGCACGGGTCGTCGTCGGCTACCGATCGAGACGGCGTTGCGCGTCGCTGATCTTGCGCTCTATCGCCGTGCGGTCGATCTCCTCGCCGTCGCCGCTCAACGCGCGCCGCCACGCATCGATTGCCTCGGCATAGCGCTCGAGGCGGTTGAGAAGGTCTCCAAGGTGGTCCTGCACCACGGAGTTGCGCTGCAACTGGTCGCCGGCCGCGCGCAGGGGGGCCTCGGCCAGATCCAGCCTGTCCAGCTTGTAGTACGCCCAGCCGAGGCTGTCGAGGTAGGAACCGTTGTGTGGATCCTTCTCGACCGCACGGGCGATGAGTCGCACCGACTCGTCCAGACGTTCTCCCCGATCGGCGAGCATGTAGCCCAGGTAGTTGAGCGCCTGTGCGTGCTCCGGATCCCGATCGATCACCCGCCGGAACGCCCGCTCCGCGTCGGCGAACCGATCGCTCTGCTCCAGGACCGCACCGAGCAGGAACAGGATGGAGGTCTCGCCCGGGAACTGCTGTTGCGCCGACTCCAGCACGAGGATGGCTTCGCGAAGCCGATCGCGCTCGCTGTAGAAGGAAGCCAGCGCCAGGTGGGCGCGCGGCACGTCGCGGTTCTCCGAGAGCAGGTCCAGCAGCAGCGTCTCGCCACGATCGACGTCACCCTGCCGGCCGCGCAGATCGGCTTCGATGATGGCCAGCGTCAGATTCCGGGGGCTGGCGCCGCGAGCCCGCGCGAGGAGCCGCGCGGCGTCGTCGTGCCGCTCCGAATCGACGTAGGCCTGCGCGAGCCGGGCCTGAAACCCGGGGCTGGACGGCATCAGCGAGACGGCGTCCTCGTAGACGCGGGTGGCGCCTTCGGGATCCTCCAGCCACTGGTAGGCGCGACCGAGCTGATCCAGCATCTCGACCAGCATGCGGTTCGGGCGCATCGCGCGCGCCTGCCGCAATACCGGATCGAGCGTCTCGACGACGCGCTGGTACTCGTGCCGGCGCTCGAACACCTGGGACAGCACGTAGGGTCCGCGCAGCCCGTTCGGCTCCAGCTCGATCAACCGGCGGGCCGCCGCCTCGGCCGCCTCGAAGTCGGTGAGCGCGATCTCGGTCTCGGCCAGCATGTGATGGCCGGCCGCGTCGCGGGGACGCATCTCCAGCAGCCCGCCCAGCACGTCGCGCGCGCGCAACGCTTCGCCCGCCTCCAGCCACGCCGCGGCCAGCCGGCGGCGGACCCGGGCGCTGCGGGGGTTCAGGGCGACGGCTCCCCGGTAGGCTTCGGCCGCGTCGCGCCACCGCCGGCTCCGCTCGTACAGCTCGCCCAGCCGCGCCAGCATCCGGAAATTGGGTCGCGTGCTCCCGACCGCTTCCTCCAGCGTGCGCAACGCGTCGTCGAGACGGTCCGCCTGCCGGTAGGCGTCGGACAGCATCATGCTTGCCGCGGCGTACGCGAGCTGGTCCTTGGCGAGCTCCTCGAGCAGCGCGATCGCCTCGTCCGTCGCCGCGCTCCTGAGGTAGAAGCGCGCCAGCGTCAACTCCACCTGCAGATCCGGCACCACCGAGCCGCGGGCCTGCTCCAGGTGCTCGACGGCCCGCTCGACGTCCTCGTCCGTCCCGCCCTGCGAACCGGCCGCCGCCGCGTAGGCCAGTCCGAGCACCCGGTGGGCGGAGGTGTTGCCGGACTCCCGGGCCAGCGCCTCCTCGGCGGCGGCTACCGCATCCTCCGCGCGGCCGGCCCGCGCATAGAGCGCGGCCAGCTCCGCAAGCGGTTCGCCGGCAGCGGGGTCGAGCCGGGCGGCATCCCGGAACGACCGGATGGCGCCGTCGATGTCGTCGAGACCTTCGAGGTGCCGGCCGATCATGAAGCGGGCGTAGGCCTCGGCGCGCGCCGTCGAGTCCGACTCCGCCTCCGTCTGCGCAGCCGCGGGCCCGGCGATCAGCGTGACGAGCACCGGCAGCGCGAGGGTGACAACGCGGGCCGCATAACACATAGCCTGCGATTCTTCCACAGGTCGGCCCCGGCGACAAGACGAGATTTCCTCGTCCGAGCGGCGGCGAGGTGCGTCCGCGGCATTACTGCTATAGTCAGGAACTGGACCATGGCCATCGATCCGGAGCTGCTCGAGATCCTCGCCTGCCCCGCCTGCAAGACGCCGGTTTCGCTCGTGAATCAGGGAGCCGGGCTGCGGTGCGGCAAGTGCCGCCGGGTCTTTCCGATCAAGGACGACATCCCGGTGATGCTCCTCGACGAAGCGATCAAGGAGACTTGACGCGGGTTCGCGAGGCGCACCGCCGATGCCCACGCCCAGCACGACGCCGTCCGCGGCCGCGTTGCGGGACGCCGCCGGCTGGCCGGTCCTGCTGCTCTTCGTCTTCGCCCTGCCGTTCTCCATCGCGGTCTCGCAGATCTTCCTGGCGGTGCTGATCGGCCTCTGGATCGCGTCCGGCGCGCCGGGCGCCGTCGGACCCCGGACGCCGTCGTTCTTCCCGCCGCTGGCGGCGTACGCCGCCTGGACGCTCCTCGCCAGCGTGCCGTTCTCCCTCGCACCCGTGCCCAGCCTCGTCGAATCCAGAGAGGTCCTGCTGTTTCTGGTCGTGCCGGTCGTCCACGGTCTCGCGCACGGCGAGCGCGCCCGGACGGTCGTCAGCACGGCGCTGGCCGCCGGCGTGCTGGCCGCGGCGATCGGCATCGTCCAGTACGGCTTCCTCGACTACGACCATCTCGGCCGGCGACCGCGCGGCTCGCTGGGACACTACATGACCTACGCGGGCATGCTGATGCTGCTCATCGGCGCGGCCCTGTCCCGCCTTCTGTTCGAGACACGCGACCGGGCCTGGACGATCGCCGCGCTTCCGGCGCTCGCCGCCGCACTCGTCGTCACGCTGACGCGCAGCGCATGGATCGGCGCCGGCGCCGGCGCCGGTCTGCTGCTCATTCTGAAGGACCGCCGGCTCCTCGCGCTCGCGCCGGTGGCTGTCGCCCTGTTCATGGCCCTGGCGCCGGCGCAGGTCGCCAGCCGCGTCTACAGCACCTTCGACCTGAGCGATCCGACCAACCGGGACCGACTGGCGATGGTCACGGTCGGCGCCGGCATGGTCCGGGACCATCCGTTGACCGGCGTGGGTCCGGGCATGGTGGAAGCGGCCTACGGCGACTACCGCCCGGAGCACGCGGTGAACGTCACCAACCCGCACCTGCACAACGTCCCGTTGCAGATCGCGGCCGAGCGCGGGCTGCCGGCGCTGGCGCTCTGGGGCTGGTTCATCGTGGCCGTGGCGGTCGATCTCGCCCGGCGCCTCCGGGAGTCGGGCGCCCGCGTGCTCGCCGCCGGGGGGCTCGCCGCCGTGACCGCCATGCTGGCGGCCGGGCTGTTCGAGTACAACTTCGGGGACTCCGAGTTCCTGATGCTGTTCCTGGTCCTCGTCACCCTGCCGGCGTCGGCGGCTGCCGATCCTGCGCCGCGGGGCGCCCGCTGACGTGCGCGACCGACCACCTTCCGCGATTCGCGGCCCCGTGATGCCGCCCCGTCTTCGGCGCCGGCCCCGGTCCCGGCCTGCATTCGTACTGCCGGCCCTGTTGCTCGGCCCGCTCCTGACCGTCGCGGCGGCGGAAGGGACGGGGACCGGGAGCCGGCGGAGCGAACAGGCGCCGCGGAACGTCACCGGCGTCGTGCTCGACGGCGCCAGCAACGCAGCGGTCGGCGGCGCTACCGTCGCGAGCGGCTCCGAGACGGTCACGACGGACGCGGCCGGGCGATTCTCGGTGACGCTGGCCGGGGCCGACCGGACGCTGCGGGTCGCGGCCGACGGCTACCTCGAAACCACCGTGGATCTGGAGCGGGACCTCGCCGCGACGGGCGCCGTGCTGGAGATCCTGCTGTTCCGCAACACTTTCGCCGAGACCGTGCAGGTGGTCTCCGCGCCGGGCGCCGCACCGGAGCGCCCCTCGACGACTCCCCTCGCCGCCGAGGAGGTCTTCGAGGTGGCCGGCAGCTTCGACAACATCTTCAGGACGCTGGACACGCTGCCGGGCGTGGCGTCGACCGGCGACTTCGGCAGCCGGCTCGCGGTGCGCGGCGGAACGCCGGATCAGAACCTCACGGTCATGGACGGCGTGGAGATCCACAATCCCTACCGGCTGTTCGGCCTCGTCAGCGCGTTCAATCCGGACACGGTCGAACGCTTCGAGCTGACCGCGGGAGGCTTCGGGGCGCCCTACGGCGACCGGCTGTCGTCACTCCTGATCGTCGACAACCGGACCGGGGAGCGCGACTTCGCGGGTTCATCGTCGGCCAGCGTCACCGACGCCAACGTGGTGATCGAGGGCGCCGCGCCCGGCGGCGGGTCGTGGCTGTTGAGCGGGCGGCGGACCTACTACGACCTGGTCGCGGGCCTGGTCACCGATCAGAGCCTCCCGGCGTTCGCCGACGTGCAGATGCAGGCGCACTGGACGCTGGGTCCGGGGCACCGGCTGACCGTCTCCGGCCTGACGAGCCGGGAGAACGCCGACTTCCGGTTCGACGACGAGGACGACGAGGAATCGCGCGACACCGGACGCCTCCTGTCGGCGGCGGGCAACGACCTCGGCTCGCTGCGATTCGACGCGCTGCTCGGCCGTGCCGCGACGTCCCGCACCATCGTTTCGTGGTATCGCAACACCGACCTGCTGGGCGTCGACGCGACGTTCGAATCCGACGCGCGGCGGTCGAACGCGCCCGACGAGCAGGTCGCGGTCGGGCTGACCAGCGTGGCCTTCGAGCGGGATCTCTCGGTGCGCGACCTGTCCGTGCGCCAGGAGCTCTCGTTCCCGCTGTCGGCGGCGCACGTCATCGATACGGGACTCGAACTGCATCGGCTCGCGTCCGGCGCCGCCCTGTCCATCGCCGGCGACCGGAACGAGACCGTCGCGAACCCGTCCAGCGTACGCGGCGGCTCGGGGCTTCCCGACAATCTCGATTCGTCGCTCGGGGGCACGCGAGGCGGCGCCTGGATCCAGGACCGTTACACGATTGCGTCCCGCCTGTCGATCGAGCCGGGCCTGCGGGTCGACTGGAGCACCGTCAACGGCGACGCGACCCTGTCGCCGCGCTTCGCCGCGACGGTGGCGCTCGGGCGGGGGAGCCGGCTGCGCGTCGCGGGCGGCCTCTACACGCAGAGCCCCGGCTACGAGAAGCTCATCCAGTCGGACTATTTCTTCGATCTCTCGCCGGACGTGGTCACGACGCTGCGCCACGAGCGGGCGACGCACCTCGTCACCGGATTCGAGAAGGACCTCGGGGCCGACACGCTGTTCCGCGTCGAGGGCTACCGCAAGGCGTTCGACGACCTCATCGTCGGCGATCTCGAATCCGAGGCGGCCCGGCGCGCGCGGGTGGCGCGCTACGACTTTCCGGCCGATCTGCGGAACAGCGTGCCGGCCGCGGCCCGCATCACCAGCGCGCCGGTGAACGGCGGGGCCGGCAGCGCGTACGGCATGGACGTCTACCTGGTGCGGGCCGATCCCGCGGCGCGCCTCGCGGGCTGGCTGTCCTACGCCTGGGGCCGCGCCGACCGCGAGACCTACGGGCTGCGCTACCCGTTCGAGTACGACCGGCGCCATGCCTTCAACGCCGTCGGCCGCTACCGGCTCGGCGATCGCTGGAGCATCGCGGCGACCGCACAGGTGTCCACCGGCTTCCCCTACACGCCCGCCGTCGGGGTGCGGGTGGCGGCGGACGAGGACGCGCGCGGACGGCTCGTTCCGGCGCGCGACGCTGCCGGCGCGCTGGTCTATACGGTCGACCTCGGCGGCCTCGGCGCCCTGCAGCGGGGGCGCCTGCCCCCCTACGCCCGCGTCGACCTGCGCATCGCCAACCAGCCCGGCGGACCCTCCGGCCGCTGGTCGTGGTACATCGAGGTGATCAACCTGCTCAACCGCGACAACCCGGTGGAACTGCAGACGCGGCTGGCGCACGACCCGGACCGTCCCGTGCCGCGGATCGTGGAGAACCCCACCGCGGGATTTCCGATCCTCCCCTCGTTCGGCGTCCGCGTGCGGTTCTAGTGCTGCGCCACGACCGTTGTTCGGATGCGCGGTGCTGTGATCGTCAAACGATTGCGCGCTGTAAACCCATGTCCGTGTCCGAAGATCAGGGCATGACGGACCACCAGGAGTCCGTGGTTGGCACGGGCTCCCGGGCCGCCCCTCAATGACGGAAGTGCCGGCGGCCCGTGAAGACCATCGCGAGGCCGTGTTCGTCGGCGGCGGCGATCACCTCGTCGTCGCGCTTCGATCCGCCGGGCTGCACGATCGCGGTCGCCCCGGTTGCCGCGATCGCGTCGAGCCCGTCGCGGAAGGGAAAGAACGCGTCGGACGCCACGACCGTACCGGCCAGCCCGTCGCCCGCCTTCAGCTTCGCCACGTTGACCGCGTCGACCCTGCTCATCTGCCCGGCCCCGACGGCCGCGATCCGGTCGGCGCGCGCGAAGAGGATCGTGTTGGACTTGACGTGGGCGCACACCCGCCACGCGAATCGCAACGCCGTCCACTCCGCGTCGGTCGGCTGACGGCTGGTGACGACCCGCAGCACCGTTCCGGGCGCCGTCTCCGCGCCGGCCGTCCACGGGCCGGCGCACTCGACGACCCGATCGCGTTCCTGCACCAGCCACGCGCCGAGGATGGAGCGGACATCGCGTCCCGCGGCGTCACCGCCACCGGTGAAGTCGGCCGCCACGAGTCGCAGGTTCTTCCTGCGGGACAGGATCCCGCGGGCGGCGTCGTCGAACCCGGGCGCCACGACACACTCGATGAACGTCTCCGCGATGGCGCCGGCCGTCTCCGCATCCAGCACGCGATTGAGTCCAACGATGCCGCCGAAGGCCGAGAGCGGATCCACCTCCCGCGCGTTCACGTAGGCTTCGTGCAACGTCGCCGCGGTCGCCACCCCGCACGGATTGGTGTGCTTGATGACCGCCGCCGCCGGCTCATCGAACTCCAGCGAAAGGCGCGCCGCGGCGTCCAGGTCGAGCAGGTTCGTGAACGACAGCGCCTTGCCCTGCAGTACGCGCGCCCGGCCGAAGCCCCAGGCGCCGTCGGAGTACAACGCGGCCGGCTGATGCGGGTTCTCGCCATAGCGCAGGTCGCGGATCTTCGATGCCTGAACCGAGAGGTGGTCGGGCGCCACGCCCTCGAGTGTGAGCGGCGTGCGGGTGAAGTCCCGGCCACCGGTGTCCACGGCGTCGAGCGCGGCGGCAATGGTCGCGTCGTAGGCCGCCGTATGCGCGAACGCCTTGCGGGCGAGCTCGAAGCGCAACTGCCGGTCCGCCCCCCCCGGGCCGTCGATCGCGTCGACGACGCGGCCGTAGTCGGCGGGGTCCACCACCACCAGCACGTCGTCGAAGCTCTTCGCCGCGGCGCGCACCATGCTCGGGCCGCCTATGTCGATCTGCTCGACCAGCTCGCCGAACGTCGCCTCCGACGCCGCCGTCCGCGCGAACGGATACAGGTTCACCACGACGAGGTCGATCGGCTGGATGCCCTGGGCGCGAATCGCGTCCAGGTCGTCCGGCCGGCTGCGCCGGGCCAGGATCCCGCCGTGCACGGCGGGGTGCAGGGTCTTGACCCGTCCGTCGAGCATCTCCGGGAACCCGGTCACCGCCGAGACCGGGGTGACCGGCAGCCCCGCCTCCGCCAGCGCCCGCGCGGTGCCGCCCGTGGACACCAGCTCGGCGCCGCGCCGCGCCAGGGCGCGCCCCAGGTCGACGAGCCCGGTCTTGTCCGAGACGCTCAGCAGCGCACGCATCATTCGGGGACCGTCCTGGCCACGGCGAGCACACACCACACCAGCGGCAGCCACAGCTCGCGGGCGAAGGGAACCGGCCGATCGTCGATCAGCACCTCGCATCCGCCGTGCCGGTCGACGAGCTGGAACAGCGCGTGGAGCTGCGCGGCAGCGTCCGGATGGAACCGCGCGCGGTGCCGCAGCGACTCGCCGGATCCGGTGGTGCGGTACTCGGCCGCGGCGCGCGCCAGCTCCAGCGCCCGCTCGCCGTCGGCCCCGTCGAACGGCCGGAAGCTCAACGTGATCGAGAAGGGACGCTCCTGCGCGCCGAAGAGCGCGTCGTGCAGATCGGGATCGAGCGCCGCCAGCTCCTCCGGCGTCGGCTCCTCCGGCAGGTCGGCGTACGGCCAGAACGTCTCGTTCGGACGATGTTCCGGTGGCTCGCCGGGCTCGTATCCGGGTGGAATCCGACTGTCGCTCATGGCGGGAGTGGCCGCGATGGTATGCTGAACCGTTCGGTTCCGGCAAGCCGGACCCGGATCGCGCACCCGCCCGCATCGATTGCGCGCACCTGCCCCGATGCCGTCTCATCCGCGCCTGATTCCGTCCATCGAACAGTTGCGGCAGCGCCCGTCGGTGCAGCGTCTCGAGGCCCGCTACGGCCGCGACGCCACCGTGCAGGCGCTGCGGGACGAGGCGGCGGCGCTCCGCCGGCAGCTCGCGGCGGAGGAGGTCGGGGTACGCGATGCGGCGGACGCGGCCGCGCGCATCGAGGCGGGGCTGGCCCCGCGGCTCGACGTCGCGCTCTCCCCCTCGCTCCGGCCGGTCATCAACGCCACCGGCGTCATCGTCCACACCAACCTCGGCCGTGCGCCGCTCAGCCGGTCCGCCATCGACCGGGTCGCCGCCGTGGCCGCCGGCTATACGAACCTGGAGTACGACCTGGCGGCCGGGCGGCGCGGTTCGCGGACGGTGCACGCGTCGGCGCTCGTCGCCCGCCTGACCGGCGCCGAGGACGCCGTCGTCGTCAACAACAACGCGGCCGCGGTGCTGCTGACGCTGGCGGCGCTTGCCGCGGGGCGCGAGGTGATCATCTCGCGCGGCGAGCTGGTCGAGATCGGCGGCGGCTTCCGCGTGCCGGACGTGCTGAGGCAGTCCGGCGCGATCCTCCGCGAGGTCGGCACCACCAACCGGACCCGCGCCGACGACTACGCGGCAGCCCTCACGGATCGCACCGCGCTGCTCCTGCGTGTCCATCCCTCGAATTTCCGTATCGAAGGGTTCACCGAGCGCCCGTCGCTGGCCAAGCTCGTCGGCGTCGGGGAGCGCGCCGGCGTCCCGGTGGTCGAGGACATCGGCAGCGGCTGCCTGCAATCGATCGCCGGGATCGAAGCGGAACCGACGGTGGGCGCGAGCATCGCGGCGGGCGTGGCGGTCTGCACGTTCAGCGGCGACAAGCTGTTGGGCGGACCGCAGGCGGGCGTGATCGCCGGCCGCCGCGCTACGCTCGAGCCCATCAGATCGCATCCGCTCATGCGCGCGGTGCGGGTGGACAAGCTGACCTACGCGGCGCTGGAGGCGACGCTGCATGATCACGCCACCGGGCGGGGCGGCGTGCCGGTCGTGCGGATGATCGAAGCGTCGGTGGCCCGGATCGAAGCCCGCGCGGAAACCCTCCGAACGCGGACCGCGGCCATCGGCGCGCCGACGGTCTCCGTTGTCGCCACCGAGGCGACCATCGGCGGCGGCAGCACCCCCGGGATCACGCTCCCGAGCCGCGCCCTGGCGCTGGAGACGGTGGACCGGTCCGCCGCCGCGCTGGCCGCGGCGCTGCGCGCGGGCGTGCCGCCCGTGGTCGGCCGCATCGCCGGCGACCGGCTGCTGCTGGACCTGCGGACGGTGGACCCGTTGGAGGACGAGAACCTAGCACAGGCCATCTCCAACGCCGCCCGGACGACGGAAGGCGCCTGACGAACCGGCACTCGTCGCGTGCCGCGCCGCGCGGCGGGATCACGGTCAGGGTCCGACCGGCGCATCGGTCCGCACCGCGCGTCGCGGGCAGGCGTCGCAGCGCAGCGACCGGCCCTGGGCGTCGACGACATCCAGACCGCCGCACGAACCGCGCAGGCAGGGGTACTTGAAGAGCAGTCCCACCGCCATGATGAGCATGACTCCGGCGATCAGCCCCACGCTCAGGAGGAACAGGGTCATCTCCTTCTCCCAACGGTCAACGGCTCGCGCTCCACGGCAGCACCTTGCCCGGCGGCACTGCACGAATCGCCTCGCCGTCACGCCTAGCGATCCACCGCACCTTGCCCGGCGGCACTGCACGAATCGCCTCGTCGTAGTGGAGTTCGTGGTCCACCGGAATCTGGTGTCCCGATTTCAAGTGAATGACGACGCGAACCACGAACAGCCCCCACGTCCAGATCGTCAGGGCGCAGTCCGGGTTCAGAATCCTGCGGTCGACTCTGCGGGTACGTTCCTTGAACGTGCGATGGAGTCGATACGTCACGGCCTCAACGTAGGGAAGATCCACTCCCTCCAGCCGGATCGTGACCTTGTAGCGAGTGTGCCGGCCGGGTCGGGGCTCGTAGTGGACGACTTGCTCGCCCTCCTCGTCCATCTCGATGGCACTGTCGACGACACGGAGGTCGTACCAATGTTTCATTGTCCACCGTGCCTCGTGACGCGTCAGGTCTGATCACTCTCGGACTCGCCGGGCGGCTGGACGGCCGCCTCCCGGATCTCGTCAACACCATCCTCGCCCTGGCTGACATCACAGGTCGCCATAGGTTCGTCAGCCGCCCGTCGGCTGCCGGCCGATTCGCCGAAGTAGTACCCGATGATCGCGCCGATCAGTCCTCCGAGCGAGGAGGCAACGGCTTGGAGCACGGCGCTGATCTCCTGCGCGTCGTCCCCGGCCTTCACGAGGCCGAACGCCAACACGCCCCCGAACAGCAGGACCAGCACCAGCGCCAGCAGATGCCGAAACTCGTTGATGATCTTGGCAGCCAAGTCCGCGAGGAGGAACCTGATGCTCCTTGCCTCCGGGGTTCCTGACTGAAACCGACCCCAACGGAAGATCCAGGAAAGCCACTGTGCCGCGAGAATCCCGGAAAAGACGACGACAATCAGTACCCAGATGCCGGCCGCGTTGGCAGCGAAATAACCAAACATCGTTGCGCCCAACCTTTGCACTCATCGTGCCGCGCGTTCGGCGCCCATGTCAAATTGCCACCGCTCCGTCCGCGCACCGCGGCGGCGAAAGCCGGCGTCTCGCGCTCGACGAGCCGTCCCGCCCCGTCGTCGGTCAGGAACAGCGCCGCCCAGCCCTGGTCCAGTGCCAGGGCGTAGCCGTCGTCGGGACCGAGGACGTTCAGCGCGGTCGAGCGGGCGTCCGCGAGGCTGCACCGCTCCGCGATGACGCTCACCGACAACAGCCCGTGGGCGACCGGGCGGCCGGTGCGCGGATCCATGGTGTGCGACACCCGGGCGCCCTCGATCTCGTAGAAGTTGCGGTAGTCGCCGGACGTGGCCAGCGCGGCGTCGGTCAGGGGCACGATGCGCTCCGCGGTCCCGCCCCCCGGAACGGGCCGCTCGATCGCGACCCGCCACGGGTCGCCCCTTTCGTTGCGGCCCCCCGCGCGCAGCTCGCCGCCGATTTCCACGAGGTAGTCGCCGAGTCCGCGCTCGGCGAGCAATGACGCCACCGCATCGACGGCGTAGCCCTTGGCGATGGCCGACAGGTCGATCACGACGTCGGGGCGCCGCTTCCGCAACGTCGAGGCGGCGAGATCGACCTCCAGCAGATCCACGCCGACCCGCGACCGCAGCGCGGCGAGCGTGGCCCCGGCCGGCGCCGCCTGCGCGCGCCCCGGCGGCCCGAAGCCCCAGGCGTCGACCAGGGGACCGACCGTCACGTCGAATGCGCCGCCGCTCGCCCGGCCGACCGCCAGCGCCTCGGCGATCACTCCCAGCGTCTCCCCCGACATCGGCCGCGGTTCCGTCGTCCGCGCGCGGTTGAAGCGCGACAGCTCGGACTCGGGCCGGTAATGCGACATCCGTCCCTCGATCCGCTCCAGGAGCGAGCGCACCGCCGCCTCGACGGTGGATTGCCGGCGCCCGACTTCGGGGGGAGCGGCCGTCGGGCGGAAGTCTGCGTCGTTGGATTCGACGCCGGAAACGAAGGTCACGTTGAACGTCGTTCCCATCGTCGCACCGGATATCGTCCGGCGCTGACCGAGCGCACCGGACCCCGGTCGCGCGGTTTCCGCGCACGTGATCGCGACCAGCAGCGGCACGACCAGAAGCCCCTCATTCCAGCGCAAGAACGGCATCCCGCAGTTCCATCAGGTGCGCAGCTCGGAGGGGAACTCCTCCCAGCGCCGTGTCCGTGTACTGCGGCCGCCTCAACGAGCGGGCGTCGTACACCGCATCGAGCGCCCTCCGCAACTCCGTAAGGTGGACGCGCCTGACCCGCACGCCGGCCGCAAGGTCCGGATCCGTCCACGGCGCCGCCGGCAGGCCCGCCCGGGCCCGCAAGACCCCTATTCGCGCCCGGAGCTCCAGGAAATGGACAGCCCGGACCGGTGTCGTGCGGGGCACGATGGGATGATCCGTGAAGCCGGAAGGCGTACTCGCGCTCGTCTCCAGATCCCACTGGAAGCGCTCCACGAGCGCGCCATCCGGATCCCGTCGCACCGCCGGGGTCACGTCACGGACCTCGACCTCGATCCGGTGCATGCCGACCGGCAGGAGGCAACTGAACACGGTCAGCGCGTTCCCCCGACCGGCCACCCCGCCGTCGATGTACCAGGCCGTCTCGAGCGTTTCCGCCAATCCGGAGTCGCCGGGGGTCCGCACGGAGAAGTGGAGGGAGTCGCAACCATCGGATTGCAGTTCCGTGATGGTTGGACTGACGGCGTCTATCGGCGAGACCAGGTTGTAGATCCGCTTGATCAACTGTTCCGTGTTGACCTGCTCGAAAGGCTTGTCCACGGAACGCATCCTCGAATCGAACGTCGGTCGGAAGAGGCCGGACTCACAGTACTTCGCCCCTTCGTAGGCGCTCACCACGCCTGGCGTGGTGCCTGTCGCCGGCACCGGGGTGCCGGGCTCGATCCAGTACGACCACTTGATCGCCGCCGCCCGCGACTCCCGGGTGACGTTCACCTGGGGCGGTTCCACCGAGTTCACGCATGGAAGACCTCCGGCCCAGTATTCGTCGGCCAGCAAGCCGAACGAGTGGCCGAGCTCGTGGAGCAGTACTTCCGCTGCAAGGTCGTGTGTGGACGTGACGGCGAGATACCCGCCGGATCCTCCGTACTCCGCATCGTTCACGATGACGACCACGATGTCCCGCGCCGTGGCCGGCACGCTCCGCCCCAGTACATCGAGAACCGCGGAAACGTCGACGCAGATGAGTAGTGCGATGCCCTCGCAATCGTAGGCGGCGCCAAGCGCGGTGTCGCGGAAGACGTTCCGTGCGGGATGGTCGACGCCCGATTCGTTCGACGCGACATCGACCCGTCGCACCTTGAAGTACGAGGCATAGTGTGCGAACGGTTCGTGCAGGAACAGCCTGCGCAGAAGGACGTTCACATCGGCTGCGTACTTCGCGAGATCGTCGCTGGTGTAGCCGTCACCCAGAATCACGACGTTGACGCGATTCTCGTCAGGACCATGGCCGCGTATGACCTCGACCGGCTCGCCCCGCGCCCCGGCGGGAACCAGAAGCAATCACAGCGCCAGGAAAGACCCGATCCACCACGGCATCGCTAGCCACCTAGCGCCCCGAAACGCCTCGCTGGCTCGGCGTTTCGGCCCATCCCCCCCGCTCCATGACCCTGCACCGCAGAACTCCGC
>WTFV01000100.1:0-66177 GCA_011523845.1 Acidobacteriota bacterium
GATTTCCTGCTCGTTACAGTCCAGCCCCGGACATCCGGGGCACGGGCAGAGCTAGCGTGCAGGGTCGGATAGAGCCCGAAGAGGAAGCCCGTCCCCAGGGATATCGCCATGGTGAACCAGACCGCCGCCGGTTCCAGGATCTCGTCGATGCCGCCCGCCGGACCGGTGGTGGTGGACCCCGACTTCCGTCCGGGAGCTTCCAGATTGACGAGGCGCTCGGGCTCTACGACGGGTAGCGGGCGCAGCAGCACCTGGCTGAAGGGGGAGAAGATGGTGGCGTTAGAGCCGATGCCGAGCGCGAGGGACACGATGGCCACGCCCGTTACGACGGGGGTCTTCACCAGCATGCGCAGCCCGTAACGGGCGTTGCCCACAAGGCGCTCCGCCTCGTCGGCGAGCCGCAGTCCGCGCGCGTGCCGGCAGTCGTCCTTCACGCCCTCGATGCCGCCGAACTGAATTCGAGCGCGCCGCACCGCTTCCCGCCTGGGCACTCCGGAGCGAACGAGGTCGTCCGTGCAGGCGTGCAGGTGGAACCGGACCTCCGCGTCGAGCGCGTCCTCGAAACGCTCCCGCCGGGTCCAGGCGGTCAGAAACGACCGCAGCCGCGGAAACGGCACGTCACGCCTCGTCCGGCGTCGCGCTCAAGGCGGCCTGCATGGCGGCGGCCAGCCGTTCCCAGCCTGCCGCGTCTTCCTGGAACCGACGCCGCCCGGCGCGGGTCAGCCGGTAGTACTTGGCGCGGCGCCGGTTCTCGCTCTCGCCCCATTCCGACTCGATGAGGCCCTGGTGCTCCAGACGGTTGAGGGCGGGATAGAGGGAACCCTGCGGCACGTCAAGGGCCTCGCCGGAGATTTGCCGAATACGGAGCAGCACACCGTAGCCGTGCAGGCGCTCCAGCGAGATCGCCTTGAGGATCAGCAGGTCGAGAGTGCCCGGGAGCACGCCGGCGGACTTGGGATCCATCGCTGTCTCCTAGATTTGCTAGGAGACTAACACGTGATCCCTAGCCGTGCAAGGGGAACCAGGGGCCTACGACTTGCGCCCGTCGCCAACTCACAGGTCGAGGGCGAAGCGAAGCGCGTCTCCGACCTGCGCCATGCGGCCGGTGGTCAATGTCGTGATGAGCGCACCCACTTTGGCGCGGGCTACGGTCTGCACGTGGTCGAGGTTGGCGGCGCAGGTCCGCGGCATGCCGTCGTCCCGCGTCAGGACGGACTTCGGTGGGGATGTCGCGGATCGTGCTCGCCACCGGGGCGACGGTGACTTCGGAGAGGAATTCCAGGGCGGAACTACGGGTCAGGACGACCACGGGGCGTTGCTTGTCCGGTCGGCCGAAGCGGTACCAGCGCACGTCTCCCCGCTGAATCAATCGGGCCACGCCTGTTCCTGTTCCCAGCCGCTGAACTCGTCCCGGCGGGCCGGATGGCTCTCATAGCCGCGCCGATGGCGTTGCTCGAGTGCTTCGACCCGCATTCGCTCCAGCGCATCGGTCAGCGCCTTGCGCGTGAAGGCAGACCGCGTTGTGCCCAGGCTTCGTGCGGCGCGGTCCACGGTTTCCAACAGCGCGCGGTCCAGCGTCATCTGAACGGTTCTCATGGAACGCATGACACCATTGTAGCTATATTGGAAGCTATTCTTATAGGGATTACTATAGCTGCCGCATGGGCGGAACTTTCCTCTCCAGCGAGCGCTGCTTGCCGGGCGCTGGCGTTTCTTGGCAGGGACGGTTGGTCGGACCGCCTCCTTGACCGCCGTGCTCAGGTCCAATGGCGCCTGCTTTCCGTCCTTGACGGGTCCAGCGGACGCCGCCTTCGACTACGGTCTGCGCGCGTCACGCCGCTCCAGCCGGAGCCGGTCGAGTCGCAGCAGGATGCGCTCCTTCTCCGGATCGCGCGGGCGCCTCCCGGGCGCTCGGCCCGGCGGTTCGGACGCCAGGATCTTCGCCCAGCGTTTCCGCTTGCGGCGTTGGACGTCGCGCTGGAAGTCGTCGTAGTCGATCAGCTTGGGCATGCTTCCTGCTCGATCTCCGCGAGCCCGTGCGCCTCTTCCGGGACGTCCTGCGTTCGCTCGCGCATGTAGCGCCAGTCAATCCTGTCCACATGGAGCAGGGCGAGCCGCCGTGCCCAGCGACCGTCCTCCTCGCTCTTCCAGTGGACCCAGGCGCGCAGGCGGTCGATGAGCAGATCTTCGATGCCGAGGATTACCACGCGAAGTCCGTCGACCTCGACTTCCGTTCTGGGCGCATCTTCGCCCGGCAGACCGGCCGGCGCGGGCGCTTCGAACAGCAGATCCAGGTCCGGGTGAACCCAGTACCGCCCCTCCTTCGTGAACCCGAGCTCCGCGAACGCGGTATCGACCTCCGGGGTCGCGGGGAGCGCCAGGTCGGTGTCCTTCGTGGCGTACCCGCCGGCGGTGTAGAACTCGAGCGCACCGCCGCCCACGAGGACCGGCTCGATATCGTGTTCCGCAAGCCGTCGGGTCAGGAGCCCCAGCACCAGCAACCGCCGTCGATGGGGATCCGCTTCCTCTCGGAGTCGATCCAGAACGGCGTCATCGCGATCGGCCATCGTTGGAGTATACGGCGGCGGTGCGGAGGCTCCAGCGCGTGTCCTACGTGGGCGAAATGAGCAATGTCGGTGCCAGGCAGGAGGTCACCCCGGCCGGGACTGGCGCCCATCCGGGAGCGCCGCCGTCGTCCGGGGGAGACGAACGGCTCGGCTCCGAAGCTGCTTCGTCGTACGGAAGCCGGAGTTGCGGCGAAGCGAATTCCGACCGCTTCTCCCGCCGTTCCTCCGCATCCTTGCGGCGTCCGTACACGAAGATCGCCACTACGCTCACGAGGGTTCCAAGAATCGCGGTCAACCCGCTGATGTCCTTGTCGAAGGCGATCAGTGCGCCGCCGACGAGCATCGAGAAGAGAACGAGGATGAACGCGAAGACCTGACCACGACGCTCGGCCGCGAGCTTCTCGGCGATCATCCGGGCTTCGATCGCGCGCCGGTGGGCCGCTTGCTCTTCGGCCATCGACACGATCCTTTCAGCGCAGCCCGCAAGCGCCGTTTCGTACCGCGCAAGCTCCTCCGGCGGGGGAAGCGGTCCCTGAAAATGCTGGATGCGCTGAACGGAAATCTGCTCGATTGTCGCCGCGGACCGATTCTCGGGATGGGCCGAGTCAGGAGTCTCGACTCGCGCGGGAGCTCGCGGCGTCTGGTGGCGTTGCCGTCTTCCACTCACGCTCCACCACCATCATCGCACCGGCGAGATCCTGCCCGGTGATTCGCCAGTCGCTGTAGAGCGCCCGGGCATCGGCAAGGTCGTCGCTGGGGCTGTCGTTGTACATGTCGAACACGCCGAACAGATCGAACACGCGCGCGGCCCCGGACCAGACGGACGGCATCGCGAAAAGGTAGTCGGTTCGCATAAGGCAGGCACAGCGTATCAGTACGCTTCACGGTTTGTACTACAGAATCGCCCCTTCGGTCAGTCCGTATCCTTGACCGCGGCAATCAGGTCCAGCACCGCCTTCTTCCCGTCCCCGAAGAACATCAGCGTGTTGTCGGCGGCGAAGAGCGGGTTGGGGATGCCGGCGAACCCGGGGGAGAGGCTCCGCTTGATGACGACCACGGTCCGCGACTGGTCTACGTTGAGGATCGGCATGCCGGCGATGGGGCTCCCCGGGTCGGTGCGCGCGTCGGGGTTGACGATGTCGTTGGCGCCGATGACGAGGCTGACGTCGGTCTGCTCGAACGAGGGGTTGATGGCGTCCATCTCCTTGAGCTTGTCGTAGTCGACGTCCGCCTCGGCCAGCAGGACGTTCATGTGGCCGGGCATGCGGCCGGCGACCGGGTGGATGGCGTACTCCACCTCCACGCCGCGCGATTCCAGCAGGTTGGCGAGGTCGCGCACCTGGTGCTGCGCCTGCGACACGGCGAGGCCGTAGCCCGGCACGATGACCGCCCGGCGCGCGCCGTCGAAGAGCATCGCCACCTCTTCGGCCGAGGTGCTCTTGACCCGCCCCGCGTAGACCGCGTCGGCGTCCGATTTCGATCCGCCGCCCTCGGCGATGGCCCCGACCAGCACGTTCACCAGCGAGCGGTTCATCGCCTTGCACATGATCCGCGTCAGGATGAGTCCCGACGCGCCGACCAGCGACCCGGTGATGATGAGGATGTTGTTGCTGAGCACGAACCCGGTCGAGGCGGCGGCCAGCCCGGAGTAGGAGTTGAGCAGGGCGATGGCGACCGGCATGTCGGCGCCGCCGATGGGGATCGTCAGCAGGATGCCCAGTATCGACGCGATCGCCACCAGCGCGGCGTAGTAGCCGACGGGGCCGAGGTCCCCCAGGCCGGCCCCCGCCACCACCATCACGCCACAGCCGAGCGCCGCGAGGCCGAGGACGCCGTTCAGCATCTGCTGGCCGGGGAACAGCACCGGCTGGTCCGGGAGCAGCAGCCCGCGCAGCTTGTCGAACGCCACCAGGCTGCCCCAGAAGGTGACCGAGCCGATGAGGCCGGAGGCGACGGTAGCCACCGTGGTCTGCGCCGGCGGGTCCGTCGCGCCCACCAGCACGGCACCGGCCACCAGGGCCGAGGCGCCGCCGCCGAAGGCGTTGAGCAGCGCCACCATCTCCGGCATCGCGGTCATCTCGATGCGCAGCGCCAGCGTCGCGCCGATCGCCGCGCCGAGCACGACCCCGCCCAGAAGCAGGCCGAACGCCTGGCCGCCGGTACCCAGGATCTGCTGGTCGAGCAGCGTGGCCACCACCGCCAGCAGCATGCCGGTGGCGCCCAGCAGGTTGCCGCGCACCGCGGTGCGCGGGTGGGTCAGACCGCGGATGCCGAGGATGAACAGTACCGAGGCCCCGAGGTAGATGAGATTGATGACGCTGTCCACGTTCGGTCCTGTTCAGCCCTGGGCCGGCCGGGCGATCTCCGCCTTCGGATCCGGTTGCCGCCCACCAAGCTTCTTGGAAGTCTCGCAGTTCTGCGGCGCAGGCTCCTGGTGCTGTGCCACGACTAGACGTTCGGGTTCACGGTCCTGTGATTCGCCAAACGATTCCGCGCTATAGCCCATGTCCGTGTCCGAAGATCAGGGCGTGACGGGCCACTAGTCCTTCTTCCGGAACATGCCGAGCATGCGATGGGTTACCAGGAAGCCGCCGACCACGTTGACGGTCGCGATCACCAGCGCCAGGAAGCCGAGGATCGTCGTCGTCTGGTTCGACGAGGCGACCGAGAGCATCGCGCCGATGATGGTGATGCCGGAGATGGCGTTGCTGCCCGACATCAGCGGCGTGTGGAGCAGCGGCGGCACCTTGGTGATGATCTCGAAGCCGACGAAGACCGCCAGCATGAAGATGGTCAGCAGCGGGATGAGCGCGTCCATCGGAACTGTGCTTCCTCCTGCGGTCTACGCCGGGTTTCGGACCTCATGCTTCGGCGACGGCCCCCGCGTAGTCCCCGCGCGACTTGCCCCCCGCGGTCTACGCCGGTTTCGGACCTCATGCTTCGGCTCCGCCGCCGGCGTCGTGTTCCTCGCTCGACCTCGCGGGCCTTCGTGTCGCCGGCTGGGGCGTTTACGCCGCCGCGCCTGGCTGCAACGTTCCTCGCGTGATCCGGCAGAGCCTTCATGTCGCCTGCGCCGCGGCGGCGAGCAACTCCTGCACCCGCGGATGCACCACCCGGCCCTCGTGCGAGACCAGGGTGCCGGCCGTGATCTCGTCGTCGAGGTCCAGCGCCAGCGCGCCGTCCTCGATCAGGTGCAGCAACAGCGTCGAGATGTTCTTCGCGTACATCTGCGAGGCGTGGTACGGCACCGTCGACGTGAGGTTCGTCGGGCCGAGGATGGTGACGCCGTTGGACGAAACCACGACCTCGTCGCCCTTCGTGAGCTCGCAGTTGCCGCCCCGCTCGGCCGCCAGGTCGACCACGACGGATCCCGGCGCCATGCCCGCTACCATCTCCGCGGTCACCAGGATCGGCGCGGTCTTGCCCGGCACGAGCGCGGTCGTGATGACGACATCGCTGCCGGCGACCACGCGGGTCATGGTCTCGCGCTGCCGCCGGTAGAACGACTCGTCCTGCGCCTTCGCGTAGCCGCCCGCGTCCTCCGCTTCGCCGGTCTCGAGCGGCAGCTCGACGAAGTTGGCGCCAAGGCTCTCGACCTGCTCCTTGACCGCCGGGCGCACGTCGTAGGCCTCCACCCGCGCGCCGAGCCGGCGGGCCGAGGCGATTGCCTGCAGGCCGGCCACGCCCGCGCCGATCACGAAGACGCGCGCCGGAGTTATCGTACCCGCCGCAGTCATCATCATCGGGAACATCCGCGGCAGCGCGTCCGCGGCGAGCAGCACGGCCTTGTAGCCGGCGATGGTCGCCATCGACGACAGCGCGTCCATGCTCTGGGCGCGGGTGATGCGCGGGATGAGCTCCATCGAGAACGCGCTGGCCCCCCGCTCGGCGACGGCCTGGGCCGCGGCCGGCTCGGCGAGCGGCTCGGAGAAGCCGATGACGGCCTGTCCCGACCGCAGAAGCTCCGCGTCGGCGCGGCCCGCCTCCCCCGCGGCGCCGGGGCTCCGGACCTGGAGGACGACGTCCGCCTCGGCGAAGAGCTGGGCGTGCGACCCCGCGATCCGGGCGCCCTTCTCCGCGTAGGCGGAGTCGGGAAACCCGGCCGCAACGCCCGCCGACGCCTCGATCAGGACGTCGAGCGACGCCTTGGCCAAGGCCGGCAGGGCACCGGGCACCAGCGCGACACGGCGCTCGCCCGGGAACGACTCCTTCGGGACGCCGACGATCATGGCAGCCGGTACGCGACCAGCAGTCCTCCGTAGCCGCCGCCGCTCGTCGCCACGACGATGTACTGCTTGCCGTCGATCGAGTAGGTCATGGGCGAGCCGGTCTGCTGGGTCGGCATCTGCACCGCGCCGAGCTCCTCGCCGGTCATCTTGTCGTAGGCCCGGAGCATGGCGCCCGTCAAGCCGTCCTCGTTGGTGAAGTTGCCGCCGTCGCCCGCGATTACGAGCGTCTTCGTGACGAGCGTGCCGACCCGCCCCGGCCGGCCCGTGCGCGGGACCTCGACGCCTTGCAGCAGCCGGTGGTTGCGGATGTTGTCGGCGGTCTCGCCGTGCGCCACCTGCCACAGGATCTCGCCCCGGTTCAGGTCGATGGCGGTGATGCGGCCCCACGGCGGCCGGATGATCGGGATGCCTTCGACGTTGAGCGCATCCTGCCGGGCGGTCACCCCTTCGGGGCGGCCGCGGATGAAGTTCATGTCCGACCGCTCGGGGTCGTTCACCAGCCCGAGGTTGGTCACCTCGGTCTTCGAGTACTGGTAGAAGATGCCGGTCTCCGGGTCGAACGAGCCGCCCGGCCAGTTGACGCCGCCGGTCGACGCCGGCACCTGCAGCGTGCCGTAGGTCCCGTCCGCGGTCCCGACCGAGGGAGGCGTGTAGATGGAGCGCCCGTAGCGGAAGCGGCCGAGCACCTCGAGCGCCCGGGCCTTGATCTCCGGCGTGAAGTCGATCAGATCGTCGGGTCCGATGCCCTGCTGATCGAAGGCCGGCGGCTTCGTCGGATGCGGCTGGGTCGGCGCCAGGATCTCGCCGGGGATGTCCGAGGCCGCGACCGGCTGCTCGACGATGGGCCATACCGGCTCGCCCGTCTCGCGGTCGAAGACGAAGATCCACGACTGCTTGGTCGGCAGCGCCACCGCCTTGATGTCGCGGCCGTCCACCGTGATGTCGGCCAGCACCGGTCCGGCCGGCAGGTCCCAGTCCCAGACGTCGTGGTGGGTAATCTGGAAGTGCCAGCGCCGCTCGCCGGTCTCGAGGTCGAGGGCGACCAGGCTGTCCGAGAAGAGGTTGTCGCCGAGCCGGTGCCCGCCGTAGTAGTCGTTGGTCGGCATCTCGACCGGCAGGTAGACCATGTTGAGCTCGGGGTCGATCGTCATCTGGCCCCACACGCCGGCGTTGCCGGTGTAGCGCCACGAGTCGCCTTCCCACGTGTCGTTGCCGAACTCGTCGCCGAGCGGGATGGTGTGGAAGATCCACTTGCGGTCGCCGGTGTCGACGTCGTAGCCGCGGATGAAGCCCTTGACGTTGTTCATCGACCGGGGCGCGCCGCCCGGCAGGTGCGCCGCCCCGATGACGATGGTGCCGTTGACCGCGACCGGCGCCGAGTGCAGGCCGATCTCGCCGGTGACCAGGTCGATGTCCTGGTCGAGGTTCTGCTTCAGGTCGACGATGCCGTCGTTGCCGAAGTCGGCCAACCGCTCACCGGTGCGCGCGTTGAGGCCGATCAGGTGGTAGCCGGGCGTGACGTAGAAGATCTTGCCGTCGCCGCCGTCGTCCAGCCAGGTCAGCCCGCGCCCCGACAGCCGCCGCGGCGCCGCCGCGCCCCGCTCGCCCTCGTCGTAGCGGTGGAACCAGACGATCTCGCCGGTGGCCGCATCGAGCGCGACCGCCGCCCGCCGGCTGCCGGCCGTCGTGTACAGGATGCCGTCGACCATCAGCGGCGTCGACTGCAGGCGGAACTCCGGATTCGGTCCGAAGTTGTCGGTGTTCAGCGTCCAGGCGACCTCCAGGTCGTTGAAGTTGTCGCCGTCGATCTCGTCGAGGGGCGAGTACCGCGTATGGGCCAGGTCGCCGCCGTAGCTCGGCCACTCCCCGTTCCGGGTGCCCTCTTCTTGCGCCGCGAGGCCGGCGGGCGCCGCCGCGAGGCAGGCGACGAGAGCCGCGGTCCAGCCGTATCGGAAGCGGACGTATCGCATTCGGGATCCTCCGTGTTGCCGCAACATGCAAGCATACCGCGCCCCCGCCGGTGGCGGCCAGAAGCGCCGTTTTCGGGGTAGCATGAGAGCCCCGTCGCGGCCGGCTGGCGTCTGCGCCGCTAGAGATCGTGCTGGCGCGGACGACGCTGCCCTGGGAATCTGCGCCGAGGAAACGGCTCCGGCGCAGGCGAAGCTTCTCCAGGGGTCCGTGCCGTGGGGAGATGACGCGGGCGGACGACGCTGCCCTGGGAATCTGCGCCGAGGAAACGGCTCCGGCGCAGGCGAAGCTTCTCCAGGGGTCCGTGCCGTGGGGAGATGACGCGGGCGGACGACGCTGCCCTGGGAATCTGCGCCGAGGAAACGGCTCCGGCGCAGGCGAGGCTTGTCCCAGGCGCGCCGCGGCCAACCACCCGGGAGGGACAGGATGCAGAGATCGAAGCTCGTGCGGACCGTAACGATCGCGTTCGTGCTGGCGGCCCTGGCCACCGTGGCGGCGGCCCAGGAGCGGGAACTGCGCACGGTGGAGTTCTTCAGCCCCGCCGTCGACCGGACCATGCAGTACAACATCCTGCTCCCGGACGACTACGACACGTCGACCGAGCGCTATCCCGTGCTGTACCTCCTGCACGGCCTGACGCAGAACTACACGGCGTGGGGTCTGGCGAACGGCGCGCCGTTCTATGCCGGCCTCTACGACGACCTGATCGTCGTGATGCCCGACGCCGGCAACTCCTGGTACGTCAACTGGGCCGAGAGCGAGGACGGGCAGTCGAACAACTGGGAGGACCACGTCATCGAGGACGTCGTCGGCCACGTCGACTGGAACTTCCGGACGATCGCGCGCCGCGAGGGCCGCGCCATGACCGGCCTCTCGATGGGCGGCTTCGGCGCCATCACGATGGGGCTGCGCAACGCGGAGATGTTCATCTCCATCGGCAGCACCAGCGGCGCGCTCGAGTACGGCCGGCAGGCCGCCGCCCGCATGCGGGGCGAGATGCCGCCGCGGCCGCCGCGCACGCGCACGCCCGAGCAGCAGGCCCGCCGCCGGCAGCCGAACCCGCTGATCGGCGTCGACGGCTTCAGCAGCCAGGTGGAGCGGACGCCGCGCGGCACGATGTTCGAGACCCCGGAGCAGGCCGACGCCTACGACCCGTTCAAGCTGATCACGCAGGTGGCGCGCGAGGACCTGCCGCACATCTACCTCGACTGCGGCACCGAGGACCGGCTGATCGCCGGCGCCCGGGAGCTGGCCGTCTACATGATGGAAGAGGACATCCCCTTCGACTACATGCAGATGCCCGGCGCCCACAACGCGGCCTACTGGATCGAGGCGATCGGCCACATCATGGGCGTGCAGTACGAAGTGATGCAGCGCGCGCTCGGCCAGCGGCCGTTCGGGCGGCGGCGGGCGACGAACTGAGCGTCGGGAACAGCGGTTCTCCGTTGCAGTCGGCAAGCAACCGAGGTTGTCCAGGCGCTCCGAGCGAGCGCGTCGTCAGGCCGAGGTGCGAACCTTCAGCCGGACGGCTTGCGAAGGAGCGCTTCGAGTTCGGCCACCCGCGCCTCGGCGTCGGCGGCTCGCGCCTCGGCATCCAGACGGGCCTCGACTTCCTCGTCGTGGCTGCGCAGGTCGTCTCCGGTTGCCGGGTCCCGGAAGCGCATCTCGCGCCCCGGCGCCGCGCGCAACTCCAGACCCAGCGTCTCCCTGCGCAGCGTCAACGTTCCGTCCGGCGCCGTCGCCACGGATTGAGCGACGCCGCTTCCACGTCGGGGCGTCCTGTTGGAGGGGAGCACGTAGCGTGCCAACGTCGGGGAGGACGTCATTCCGGGCGAGAGCTCCTGGCGTCGGCCTCGCGGAGCTATCCTATTTCGATGCGCAGATTCTTCACAGCCCGTGGTGAAACCCCGCGTACCACCGGGAGCGGCGAGGCGCCCGCATGGCGAGGCGCGACGAGGAAGCATATCGGGCATGTTCGACCGAGGAGGAACGCAGTCCAGGCGGGATGCATCGCCGCTCGAATGCAGCGGGGCTCTTGCCACGGGCTGTCGACCCTCGTGCCCGCGTTCCTGGCGCTGTGGGGCTTGACGGGCGGCGCCGCTCCGGCTGCCGGCCAGGCGCCCGACGGCGAGGCGCTGTTCGAGCAGCACTGTGCGGCCTGTCACCTCGCCGACGTCATCCCGCGCGCGCTGGCGATCGACAACATGCGGGCCCTGCCGCCGGCGGCCATCGTCGGCGCGCTGACCGACGGGGCGATGCAGCAGCAGGGGGAGGAGCTGAGCCCGGCAGAGCGGCGCGCGATCGCCGAGTTCATCACCGGCCGGCGGGTTGCGGAAGATGGCGCGCGGGAGGACGGTGGCTGTGCCGTCTCGTCGCCGGGAGGATGGCGGGGTCTGGACGGCGGTCCGCAATGGAACGGCTGGGGCGTCGACGTCACGAACAGCCGTTTCCAGCCGGGCGAGCACGCCGGGGTCGCGGCGGAGGACGTTCCCCGCCTGCGGCTCCAGTGGGCGTTCGGGTACCCCGACTCGGCGACGGCCCAGTCGCAGCCGACGGTGGTGGGCGGCCGCCTGTTCGTCGCCAGCGAGAGGGGCGTCGTGTACGCGCTCGACGCGAAGACCGGTTGCACGCACTGGACTTTCGCGGCGCAGAGCGGCGTCCGCAGCGCCATGAGCGTGACCCGCCTCCCGGACCGCCGGCATGCGCTTTTCTTCGGCGACTTCAACGCCAACGTCTATGCGCTCGACGCGGCGACCGGGGCCGAGATCTGGCGGCGCGACGTCGAGACGCACGAGGGAGCCCGCATCACCGGAGCGCCGGTCTACCACGATGGCCGGCTGTACGTGCCGGTCTCTTCCCTGGAGGAATTGCTGGCCGCCAACCCGGAGTATCCATGCTGCACGTTCCGCGGCAGCATCGCCGCGCTGGATACGGCGACCGGCGAGGTGATGTGGCAGAGCTTCACCATCCCGGAGACGCCGCGGCCGCGCGGGCGGAATCCGGACGGCTTCTTTCTGATGGGTCCCTCGGGGGCGGCGGTCTGGTCGGCGCCGACCGTCGACGCGAAGCGCGGGCTCGTCTACGCCGCAACCGGGAACGCCTACACCGAGCCGGCCGCCGACACCAGCGACGCGATCATCGCGTTCGACATCGACACCGGCGCGATGCGCTGGACGAACCAGTTGACGCCGGACGACGCGTTCATTCTCAACTGCGGCGGCGGCAACCCGAACTGTCCCGACGACAACGGCCCCGACTTCGACTTCGGCGCGTCGCCGGTGCTGGTGACCTCGAGCGACGGCCGCGACCTGCTGGTCATCGGCCAGAAGGCGGGCGTGGGCTATGCCCTCGACCCGGATCGGGACGGCGCCGTCGTCTGGCGCTACCAGGTGGGCGAGGGCAGCGAGCTCGGCGGCATCGAATGGGGCTTCGCGGTGGACGGCGAGAAGGCGTACTTCGCCAACTCCGACTACCTGACGCCCGAGCCCGGCGGCCTCGCGGCGGTGCGCCTGCGGACCGGCGAGCTGGTCTGGTACGCCGAGCCGCACGAGCCGGTGTGCGAGATGTGCAGCCCGGCGCTGCTCGCCGCAGTCACCGCCATCCCGGGCGTCGTCTTCTCGGGCGCCTACGACGGACTGTTCCGCGCCTACGACGCGGACGACGGGTCCGTGCTCTGGGAGTTCGACACCAACGGTGACTACGACGCGGTGAACGGCGTGCCGGCCAGGGGCGGCTCGATCAACGGCCCGGGCCCCGTCGTCGTCGACGGGATGGTCTACGTCAACTCCGGCTACGCCGCGTTCGGGGGCCGGCCCGGCAACGTCCTGCTCGCCTTCGGCGTCGACTGACGTTGGCTTGTCCCCACGCGAGCCGCACATGGTGCCTTGATGTCTCCCCCGTGGGTGATAAGATGATGCCCGGGCAGTGCCGAGGAAGCCATGAGAACCACCCTGACGATAGAGGACGGCATCGCCGCACAGCTTCGCGAGATCGTGCATCGGTCGGGAAAGTCCTTCAAGGCCGTCGTGAACGATGCCCTGCGTGCCGGCATCGCGAACAACCGTATCGCCGCACCGCGCAGGCCGTACCGCTTGAAGCCGGTCGCGATGGGTGCGGTCGTGGGCCCCTACGACATCGACAAGGCACTGCAGCTCGCCGACCGCTTCGAAGACGAAGAGCTTGCTCGGAAGCTGCAGCTCCGGAAATGATCCTCGTCGACGCGAATCTGCTCATCTACGCGGTGAACCTGAATGCACCGCACCACGATCGCGCGCGGCGGTGGCTGCAGCAGACTCTTTCCGGCACGACTTCGGTGGGATTGCCCTGGACAAGCCTCCTGGCGTTCGTTCGAATCACGACGCGTCCGGGCGTTCTCGCGAATCCAATGCCCGTGGAAGAGGCGATCGGGTTCGTTGACGAATGGCTGGCTCAACCGTTCGTCGAATCGGTCCTGCCAGGGGATGGCCACTGGGCGATTCTGCGCAATCTCCTGCGCGCGAGCGGCACGGCAGGAAACCTGACCTCGGACGCGCACCTCGCGGCGCTGGCCATCGAGCGTGGCGCCGTTATCTGTTCTGCCGATTACGACTTCAGGCGCTTCCCGGGCGTGGAGCACGTCAATCCGCTGGAGGAGCACAAGCCCCGGCCACTCGGCCGTGGCTGACCGTGCTCCCGATAGTGCAGCGGATTTCCCGGAGCGACCGTCGACAGACAGCGCGATGCGCCTCTATAGCGAGCTCGCGGAATGGTGGCCGTTGCTCGACGATCCGGCCGACTACGCGGAGGAGGCCGGCGTCTACGGCGACCTGCTGGCGGAGGCGTGTGACGCGCCGATCGAGTCCCTCCTGGAGCTGGGCGCCGGCGGCGGCAACAGCGCGTCGCACCTGAAGCGGCAGTTCCGCCGTCTGGTTCTGACCGACATTTCGGAGGACATGCTCGCGGTCAGCCGCGCCCTCAACCCGGAATGCGAGCACAAGGTGGGCGACATGCGCACGCTCCGCCTGGGGCGGACGTTCGACGCGGTCTTCATCCACGATGCCGTCTGCTACATGACGACGGAGGCGGACCTGCGTCGCGCCATCAAGACCACGTGGGTGCACTGCCGGCCCGGCGGCGCGGTGCTGTTCGCGCCGGACTACGTGCGGGAGAACTTCCGGGCGGGGGAGACCACAGGTGGTTGCGACGAACATCCGTCCTCCGAGGTCGCCGGGGAGTGTGGGCGCGGGTTGCGCTACCTGGAGTGGGTCTGGGATCCGGATCCCGGGGATACGGAGTACGTCGTCGACTTCGCCTTCCTGCTGCGCGAGCGGGACGGATCGGTGCGCGCCGTGCAGGACCGGCACGTCGAGGGGCTGTTCGGGCGCGACCGCTGGCTCGATCTGCTGGCGAGCGTCGGGTTCGAAGTTCGCAACGTGCCCCTCGTCCTGTCCGACGTGGAGCCGGGCCGGCACGAGATGTTCGTCGGGCGCCGCCCGCGCTGACAGCGACACAGTACGGTCGCCGCGGCGACGACGGGTGGGTGGCTCACCCAAGGACCTACGATCGCGCCGCCTTTCGCTTCACGTCGAATCCTCCGCTCTTTCCCATTGACAGTCTATGTAACGGGGTTGTACGCTACCCCATAGACAGTTTTTGTCATCCATTCGGTTCCGGAGGAGGGGGTGACGGCATGACACCGCACGACAGAACGAGCGTGAGTGATACCGACCGGCTTCGGCGCCAGATTGCTCTTCTCTGGGCCGCGATTGCGGTTCTGGCACTCGGGCTGTCAAGCTCCGTGATCCGGATCGCGACGACGACGTCGTCCTCGCCGGACGTGCTGACGGTTGAACGACTGGAGATCGTCGAACCCGACGGCTCGCCGGCGCTGGTCCTCGCCAATTCTCAGCGGCCCGCGGTCGCGACCATCGACGGGCACGTGCTGATGGAGGGACAGGAAGAGGAGCGCAGGGGTTTCCCTTCCATCATCTTCTTCGACGGCCAGGGCGACGAGGTCGGCGGCATGCTGTTCGGAGTCAGGGAGACGCCCGGAGGATATCAGGCGGTCCGGCACCTGTCCCTGGATGCGAACGATCAGGATCAGACGGTGGTCCTTGCGCACTACCAGGATCCGGAGGGATCGACTTCGGGCCTCAGGATCTCCGACCGGCCGGCCCATTCACTGCTCGACTCCCTTGCACAACTGGGCCTTTCCGCAGGCGCTTCGAGAGAGCAACTGCAGGCTGCGAGGGAGCAGCTTCCCGAGGACGAAAGGGAGGCTCGGCTGCGGGAGCTGTACGGAACCGACCGCGCCTTCTTCGGTTCGACTCATAGCGGCGAGGCCAGTCTCACGCTCCGGGATGGCGAGGGACGTTTACGCATCGTCATCGAGGCGCCACGCGAGGGAGAACCGTCCATCCGCATTCTGGACGCGGAAGGGGCGGTCGTCCTCCGATTGCCTGCATCCTGATCGAATCGCCCTGTTCGGGATCGTGGACGGCATTGGGACGCACAGTCGATCGTGTCCATCAGGGAGGCTGCAGGTGCCGAATCGGAATCCGGAGATGCTGCGGGGTACCGTCGAGCTGCTGATCCTGACCGCGCTGAGCGGCGGCCCGCGCCACGGCTTCGCGATCGCCCGCTGGCTGGAGGCGACGTCGGACGACGAGCTGCAACTCGAGGAGGGCTCGCTCTACCCGGCGCTGCATCGCATGGAGCGTCGCGGCTGGCTGGAGGCGGAGTGGGGCATCTCGGAGACGAGGCGGCAGGTGAAGCCGTACCGCCTGACGTCCCGCGGCCGCGCCCGGCTGAGGAGCGAGACCGAGGGCTGGACGGCTTTCGCCGCGGCCGTCGGCAAGGTGCTGCTGGCCGCGCAGGTCGCATAGCCGGAGGTGGGTGGATGGCGCGAACACCCATGTGGCGGCGGTATCTGCGGTTCTGGGGCTCCGACGTGCGCGCGGACGTCGACACCGAACTCGACTTCCACATGCGCGAGCTCACCGAGCGGCTCGTGCGGGAAGGCCGTGACCCCGGGGAGGCCGGGGCGGAGGCGGCGCGGCGCTTCGGCGACTACGCGCGGGTCGAGGCGGCGTGCGTCGATATCGACCGGGGCTGGGAGCGGCAGCGACGCTGGCGCCAACTTCTCGCGGATCTGTGGCAGGATCTCTGGGACGCAGATGACGGCGCGGCGTGTGGTGCTCGAACGAGCGGGGTCTTCGTGCCGCGGGCGCTCTGGTACGCCGCCAGCGGGTCACGAGAACGGATCCACGATCTCGACGCCGCTCGCTTCGAAGTCCCGCCGATTGCGGGTGGCCAGCACGTATCCGTTCGCAAGGGCCGTCGCCGCGATGAGACTGTCCTTGATCTGCATCGGCTTGCCGAGTGCCCGGAGATGCGCCAGCAGCTCTGCCCAGCGGAGCCCCGTGTCCGGATCCCAGGACACGCAGTGCACGCGCTGCCTGACGCCGTCGAACCACCGTTGGAGACGCTGGCGACGCGGTCCGGACGCCAGCAGGAGAATGCCGAAGCGCACCTCGCCGAGAATGATCGGATCGACCGCCAGACGGCGCTCGTTGTCGCGCAACCAGTCGACTACGCGCGGATTGGGCGTTCGCTTCGTTGGCTCGGACAGGACGTTGGCGTCGACCAGGTACGTCACGACCGCGGCTCGATGGACAGTGTCGACTCCGACGGGAGCGGCTCGAACCAGTCTTTCTCCGGGCAGGCGAGCAACGCATCCACCAGCCCCTGGTTCCTCGGCGGCTCGGTCAGCACGAGACGGTACTCACCGTGCTCGATGCGCTCGATCTCGAATGTCTGGCCCGGTTGGATGCCATCCTGCCGGCGCAACTCGGCGGGCAACACGATCTGGCCCTTCGAGGAGATCGTACTCTTCATGGCGGTAAGATAGCATCTTACGCTCGTCGACGTCAGTCGAAATCCAGGGCGAACAGAAGCGCCGCACGGACTTGTTCCAGCACCGTCCGGGAAACCGAGCCGACGAATCGCCGCAGGCCGGCCTTCGGGACCGTGATTACGTGGTGCAGGTTGATCGCGGAACTGCTCTTCAGGCCGCTTTCGACCCCGACGACCACTTCCGACGGCACACCGCGAATCGTGCGGGTGAGGGGCGCGACGGTGACGCGGTTCAGGACCGGAATCATGTCGGAGCGGGTCAGCAGCAGCACCGGGCGCAGCTTGTCCGGCGGAGCGAACCGGAACATCCAGATCTCTCCGCGCGTCACCAGTCGTCTCCGTCGTCGGGATCCGGCCGCTCTCGCATCGCGACCGCCTGAGCGGCGATGAGTCCATCGAATTCGTCCGGGCGCACCGGATGCGCCTCGTACCCGGCCCGGTCCCTGGCGACCATCTGGCGGCGTCGCTGGCCGTCGAGCCACTCCTGCAGCGCAACGCGAAACAGTTCCGACCGCGTCTTCCGCACACGCCGTGCCGCGCGATCCAGATGTCCGAGCAAGGGCTCGTCTATGGTTATCGATATTGTTTTCATATTGTTCATCTATTGTAGGCGGTCTCGTTGCGGCCGACAAACGCACACGTCTGCGTCGTCGGACGCGAGGGCTGCGCCGGGGGAACACTCACGTCCGGGCGCGCACGCCGGCGACCTCCAGGAGCGGACGTGTACAATTGATTCGACCACCAGACGGCGTCGAACCCGACGGATACCACGAACAGCCATTGACCACACCGACCCCGACGGCACTGCAACCCACCCTCGACGAACCGCAGGATTCCCTTCCGGAAGTCTCGATAGACCAGCTTCCCGACCGGCTCAGGGAGGCGGTCGCGCGTCCCGGCTGGACATCGCTGATGCCGGTCCAGAGCCAGGCGATCCCGTACCTGCTGGCGGGCCGCGACCTCGTGATCCAGGCGCGCACCGGGAGCGGCAAGACGGCCGCGTTCCTGCTGCCGATGCTGGAGCGGCTCGATTCTGCCGCCGATCGCACGCAGGCGCTGGTGCTGGTGCCGACCCGCGAGCTCGCCCGGCAGGTGCAGCACGACGCCGAGCTGCTGTGGGGCGACAGCGGCTTCCGCACGGTCGCGGTCTACGGCGGCGTCGGCTACGGCCCGCAGATCGACGCGCTGACGGCGGGCGCGCACCTCGTGGTCGCCACCCCGGGCCGCGCCCTCGACCACCTGCTGCGCCGGACGTTCACGCTCGATCACCTGTCGATGCTCGTCTTCGACGAGGCCGACCGGATGTTGTCGATGGGGTTCTACCCCGACATGAAGCAGGTGCAGGCCTACCTGCCGGACCGGTCGATCCACACGACCATGTTCTCGGCCACGTTTCCCGCGTCGGTCATGCGGACGGCGCGCGAGTTCATCCCCGAGCCGGAGTTCCTGACCCTCAGCCGCGACCACGTCCATGTCACCGACACGGAGCACATCGCCTATACCGTGCCCCCGATGGAGAAGGACCGCGCCCTGGTTCGGATCATCGAGGTCGAGAACCCGTCGTCGGCGTTCATCTTCTGCAACACGAAGTCCAACGTGCACTACGTCACGGTGGTGCTGCAGCGCTTCGGCTACGACGCGGACGAGCTGAGCGCGGACCGCTCGCAGGCCGACCGCGAGCGGATCCTCAAGCGCGTGCGCGCCGGGACGTTGCGTTTCCTCGTCGCCACCGACGTCGCGAGCCGCGGGCTGGACATTCCGGAGCTGTCGCACGTCATCCAGTACGAGCCGCCCGAGGATGCCGAGGACTACATCCACCGCGCCGGCCGGACCGGCCGGGCCGGGGCGGCGGGGGTGGCGCTGTCGCTGGTGAGCGAGGCCGAGACGCTGGCGCTCGATCAGATCGCGAAGCGCTACGGCGTGGAATTCCAGCAGCGTCAGGTGCCGAGCGACGAGGACGTGGCCGCCGTCGTGGCCGAGCGGCTGACGACGTTGCTCGAGGCCCGGTTACGGGATCGGGACGCCTTGAAGACGGAGCGGAGCCAGCGCTTCATTCCTCTCGCGCGGGAGCTCGCGGAGAACGAGGACGAGTCGAAGATCATCGCGATGCTGCTCGACGACTACTACCAGCAGACCCTCCACGCGCCCCCCGGCGAGCCAGCGCAGGCCGCGGCACCCTCGGCGCCGCCGGACAAGGGCGGCGCCGGCGGGTCGTCGGGTCGTCCCAAGCGGCGGCCGCGGCGCCGGTCCCGGCGCGGACCCCGCTCCGGCCGGTAGCCGCCGTCGCGGACGGTGGTGAGACTACTTGCGCCGGCGAGCGCCAGCCCCTCCGGTCGGCACACCGACAGGCCGGCCGGGACAAGATAGAATCGACAGTTCGGTGGCGCGGGTCCGCCCCCGTGCCGTCCACCCGCCACGGACGTTCGAAGGAGAAGATGGATGACCACCGCGGTTGCTGAAGCCGTTCACCCGTTCGACAAGGCCGTCGCCGCCGGCCGCCCTGCGTTCAAGGTGGCCGATCTCGGGCTCGCCGAGCACGGCCGCAACGAGATCCGCCTCGCCGAGCAGGAGATGCCGGGGCTGATGGCCATCCGGCGCGAGCACGCCGGCCAGCAGCCGCTAGCCGGCGCGAAGGTCATGGGCAGCCTGCACATGACCGTCCAGACCGCCGTGCTGATCGAGACGCTGGCCGCGCTCGGCGCCGACGTGCGCTGGGTGTCGTGCAACATCTTCTCGACCCAGGACCACGCGGCGGCGGCGGTCGCCGTCGGCGGTCCCGGCCGCGGCGGCACCGTCGCCGCGCCGCGCGGCGTGCCGGTCTTCGCCTGGAAGGGCGAGACCCTGCCCGAGTACTGGTGGTGCACGAACGAGGCGCTGGTCTGGCCCGACGGCAGCGGTCCCGATCTCATCGTCGACGACGGCGGCGACGCCACGCTGCTGGTCCACAAGGGCTACGAGTTCGAGCAGGCGGGTGCGATCCCCGCGTTCGACCCCGAGACCGAACCGGAGGAGTGGGGCGTCATTCTCGACCTGCTGCGCCAGATCCGCGAGCGCGACGCGGCGCAGTGGACCCGCATCGGCCCGGCCATTCGCGGCGTCAGCGAGGAGACGACCACCGGCGTGCACCGGCTCTACGAGATGATGCGCGACGGCACGCTGTTGTTCCCGGCCATCAACGTCAACGACTCGGTCACCAAGAGCAAGTTCGACAACATCTACGGCTGCCGCCACTCGCTGCCGGACGGCCTGGCCCGCGCCACCGACGTCATGCTGGGCGGCAAGGTGGCCGTGGTCTGCGGCTTCGGCGAAGTGGGCAAGGGCTGCGCGCAGTCGCTGCGCGGCCAGGGCTGCCGCGTCGTGGTCAGCGAGATCGACCCCATCTGCGCGCTGCAGGCGGCGATGGAGGGCTACCAGGTGGCCACCCTGGAAGAGATGCTGGAGACCGCCGACGTCTTCATCACCGCCACCGGCAACCGCGACATCATCAGCGCCGAGCAGATGGGGCGCATGAAGGACAAGGCGATCGTCGGCAACATCGGCCACTTCGACAACGAGATCGACATGGCCGGGCTGAAGCGCTTCCCCGGCATCGAGCACATCCCGATCAAGCCGCAGTACGACGAGTGGCGCTTCCCGGACGGCCACAGCGTCCTGGTGCTGGCCGAGGGCCGCCTGCTCAATCTGGGCTGCGCGACCGGCCACCCGAGCTTCGTGATGTCGGCCTCGTTCACCAACCAGGTGCTCGCCCAGCTCGCCCTGCATCGCAACCGCGGCGAGTACGAGAAGCAGGTCTACATGCTGCCCAAGCAGCTCGACGAGAAGGTCGCCCGGCTCCATCTCGACGCGCTCGGAGTCAGGCTGACCGAGCTCAGCCGGGAGCAGGCCGACTACATCGGCGTCCCGGTGGAGGGGCCGTACAAGCCGGATCACTATCGGTACTGAGGAACACGTCGCGCAGAGCCGCATACGCGGGCGCCGCCGCGTCGGACGGTGGAGGAACGGAATCTGATTCGGGGGACGATAGGAATTTCACGCCATCGCGAAGAAATCCTGAAGGAGTTGAAAAGGAGCGTCTTTGAGAGGCACACGATATCCGGGCGGGCGTCGACGGGCTACAACGTCAGCGAGAGGGTCGTTGCGGAAGTTAGGTTCTATGCCGACAACAACGTCTTTACGGGTTCCATTCAGACGGCATATGAGCGGCTCTTGGAGCGACTCAAACTCTGAGTCGGTGAAGAGATCGTCCACGTATTGGTAGAGCAATGGTGCTATCGATACGCGATGAACTCGTGCGGCTCCTCGGTCAGGAGTTGGAGCAGCTTCGGGTGGAAGAAGAGCCTTTCGCGCCCCAGGCGCCGGTCGCGGAGGACGCCGATTTCCACCAGGGCGTGTAGATAGCGCGAGGCCGTCTGGCGTCCCGCGATGTCAGCGTCGACCAGATCGGCGATCCGGCAGTACGGCTGCTCGAACAGCAGATCGATCAACGAGGGCCGGTAGGTCTTGGGAGCGTGTTCCCGCACGAAGCGTTCGGTCTCGTCGCGGAGACGAAGGACGGCTTCAATCTTGGTTGTCGTCCAGGTCGCGGTTTCCTCGACCCCCTGCAGCATGTAGAGCAGCCAGGGTTCCCAGGCGCTGGCGCGGGTGACGTCGAGCAGCAGTCGGTAGTACTCGGCCCGGTGGGCGATTATGTGGCGGCTCAGGTACAGGATGGGGCGCGAAAGGAGTCCCTGCTCCACGAGGAAGAGCGTGTTCAGCACGCGTCCCGTGCGGCCGTTACCATCGGTGAACGGGTGGATCGCCTCGAACTGGTAGTGCGCGGCGGCCATGCGGACCAGCGGATCGACGTCGTCGGCGCGGTGCAGGAAGTCCTCCCAGTTGGCGAGCAACTCTCTGATTCGCGTTTCCCCGACTGGGGGCGTATAGACGATGCCCGTTGGTCCGGCGATCACGGTTCCCGGGTCGCGCCGCACGTGCATCGGAGTTCCCTTGATCCGGCTGCACACGCGCTCCACGGTCTCCGCGCCGAGGGGGCTGGCCTTCAGTCCGGCGAATCCTTCGAGCAGGGCGGTGCGGTAGCGTAGCGCCTCCCGGGTTGCCGGGTCGGCGGCCTCCTGCGCTCGCAGATGGCGGAACATCGTGTCCGCGCTGGTGACGATGTTCTCGATCTCCGAGCTCGCCTGCGCCTCCAGCAGCGGCAGGCTGATCTCCAGCATCCCGGGATTCGGAATCTGATCGGCGGCGCGGTTCAGGTCTGCCAGCGCCGCTCGGGCCGTGACGCACTGCTTCAGGACGGGTTTCGTCTCCAGGTCGACCGCGGGGGGCAGCTCCGGCAGGGCGTTGTGCGGTCGCTGCGGATGCCAGGGGCGAGTGCTATTCATGTTTACGGAATTGCTTTTTTTCGACACGTCTCCAGGATATGTCGACGAAATCACCATGTCCAACTTCCGTCCGGAAGGCGCTGTTTCGAGAACGGGACGACGCGAGCGCGTCGTCGGGCAGGCCCACGTTGGCCGCTCCACGCGGTCAGCGTCGGTCGTAGAACGGCGCGAGCGTGGATCGCATCGATTCGTACCCCGCCTGCTATGCTCGCGCGGTGACCGGACTCGGCGCCATCGGCCTGGCAGCGTTCCGTCGCGCGGTCATCCTCCGCCGGCAGCCCGGCGGCCTGGAGGCGCTGCACGTCGCCGGCCTGTGGGCGGTGGCGGTCGCGCAACCGCTCCTCGATCTCCTCGGCCGCAACCCCGAGTTCCTCGTCGCCCACGACACGCGCTGGACCGACCTGCCGGCACTGCTGATTGCGCTCTGCGTGGCCGGTCCCGCGTGCTGTCTGCTCGCCACCAGGCTGTGCCACCGTGTCGGCCCTCGATCGCATGCGCTGGCCACCGGGATCGTGATCGGGACGCTGGCGGCGACGGTCGCGCTCACTGCCATCAAGCTGGCGGCCGACTGGAGCCGGGACGCGTCGTTCGGCGTCGCCGCGGCCTGCGGGCTGCTGGCCGGCGGTGGTTACTTCTGGTCGGCGGCGGCGCGTTCGTTCGTCACGTTTCTCTCGCCGGCAGCGATCATCGTGCCGGCGGTGTTCCTGCTGCAGCCGGGGCTCTCGCCGCTGTTGTCGGCGTCCGACTCCGGACGTGCGCGTATCGACGAAGTCACCTTCGAGGCAACCCCGCCGATCGTCATTGTGGTGTTCGACCAGCTCCCGCTGGCTTCGCTGCTGAACGGTGCGGGCGAGATCGACCGCACGCTCTACCCGCACTTCGCCTCGCTGGGCGACCACGCCACCTGGTTCCGCAACGCCAGCGCGGTCACCGAGTCGACGACGGTCGCCCTGCCGGCAATCGTCACGGGCAACTACCCGACGCCCGGACAACTGCCGGTGGCGGCCGACTACCCGGCGAACCTCTTCACCCTGTTCGGCACGCGCTACCGCCTGCACGTCCACGAGCCGCTGACCGAGCTGTGTTCGCCGCGGCTGTGCGCCATCGACCGGGCGGGCGTGATCGCCTGGCTCGTCCCGGTGCTGAGCGACCTCGCCCTCGTGTTTCTGCACCACGTGCTTCCCGAAGACGCCACCCGGTCTCTGCCGCCGGTGACGCAGAACTGGAGAGACTTCGCCGCGCCGGGTGCGTTCCTGCGGCGCTGGAACCTGCGCTGGGACGGCCTGCGGACCCGCGGCCGGCGCGAGACGGCCGACGCGTTCATCGACGCGCTGGCGGCAGCCGGCGAGCCTGTGCTGCACTTCGCACATTTTCTGCTCCCGCACGAGCCATGGCACTTCCTGCGGACGGGGCAGCGCTTTTCCGCCGAGCGGTTCATGCTCGTCGGCCCCCGCAACGGCGTCTGGCCCGACGACGAGCGGTCCGTGGCCGTCAGCTACCAGCGGCACCTGCTGCAGGTGCAGTACGTCGACTCGCTGGTCGGTGGGATGGCGGCCCGGCTGCAGGAAGCGGGAATCTGGGACGACGCGCTCGTCGTGGTCACGTCGGACCACGGCCTGAGCGTGCGCCCGGGGTTCCCCCACCTCCGGCCGACCGCGAGCTCGTTTGCGGACATCGCCGCGGTGCCGCTCTTCGTCAAGCGGCCGCGGCAGCGGCGGGGCGAGGTGGTCGACGCCAACGTCGAGGTCATCGACATCCTCCCGACGCTGGCCGCCGAGGTCGGCGTCGAGCCGCCATGGGAGACCGACGGCGTGAACGTGTTCGCTCCCGATGTTGCCGATCGCACGGGCAAGACGTTGTTCACGCGGGGCGGCCGGACACGCGTGGACGGACCGGGCAACCTGCACGAGGCACTGATGGAGACCGTTGCCCGCAAGCTCTCCATCTTTCCGGACGGCGACCCGCTGAACCAGCCGCGCCTGCAGCGTCACGATGCCCTGATCGGCACCCCCGCCGCCGGCATTCGCGGGGAACGAACGGCGGACCTCGACCTCACCCTGGACGCCCCGTACCTGCTCGACGGCATCGAGCACGGCTCCGACTTCGTGCCTGCCCACCTGACCGGCCGCCTCGTCCTGCCGGAAGACGGCTCGGACCCGCCGCCGCTGGCGGTTGCGGTCAACGGCGTGGTGGCGGGAATCCCGCTGGTCCATGCGGTGGAAGCCTCCGCACGGCAGGCCAGGTGGCAGACCATCGTCGACCCCCGACTGCTTCGGCCGGGAAACAACACGGTCGGCGTCTTCGCGGTTCGGGAGCGGCCCGGCGGCGCGTTCGAGCTCGAAGAGGCGTATCGCCTGGATGCCGTCGGGCCGGAGACTACCGGTGTCAACCTCGCGTCCGAGGAGGTGGCCGCGCGGTTGGGGGTGACCGTATCCGGATTCCATTTGACGGAGCCGTTCGAAGATCGCGAGGGGCGCTGGACGGACGGCCGTGGACATCTCTCCGTGCCCATCGATCCGCGGGCGCCCCCGGCGGAGATGGCGGTAAGTGTCCTGATGACGGGCGGCAGGTCGAAACGCCTGGAGGTGGTCGTGAACGCGTGTCCGTTGTTTGCCGGAACCGTTCGCGGATCGTGGGAGCGGACCTTCGCGCTCGACGCCTGCCCGCCGGCCGATTCGCCCACCATGGAGATCGTGTTGCTCAGCGACCGGCACAGCCCGGAGACGATCGACGAACGCGTGCTGGGCGTTGCAGTGGGCTCGATAGAGTTGCGGGGCGGCCCGCGCACCCGGCGGCGGTGAACGCCTTGCCCGCGGTCGGCCTCGCCGTCGACTTCCGGGTCCGCCCTCTTGCCCGGGGAATGCAGTCAGTCGCGCAGCCGCGGGCTCGCGTACGCCCGCAGCAGCTTCTCCTGCGCGTTGATCCGCCGGGCGTGCGGCCTGCCGCGGACGGGCCGGTAGGAGCCGTCGGTCTGCAGCTCCATGGCGCGGTCGGTGTCGGCGAGCAGGGTCTGCAGGACGACGTCGTGCAGGTGGGTGCGCAGCTCGGGGTCGCGGATGTGGCACAGCGCCTCGACCCGGCGGTCGAGGTTGCGCTCCATCAGGTCGGCGCTGCCGATGAGCAGCTCGGGCCGGCCGTCGTTGGCGAAGTGGTAGAGCCGCGAGTGCTCCAGGAATCTCCCGACGACGGAGCGTACGCGGATGGTGTCGCTGATGCCGGGGATGCCGGGCCGCAGGCAGCAGACGCCGCGGACGATCATGTCTATCGGCACCCCGGCCTGTGACGCCCGGTACAGAACGCGGATCATGTCCGGGTCGGCCACCGAGTTGTTCTTGACGATGATGCCGGCCCGGCGCCCGGCGCGCGCGTGCTCGGCCTCGCGCTCGACCAGCCGGGTGAACGCGCGGCGCAGGTGGTGGGGCGCGACGAGGAGCTCCTCGTAGTCCTCCTTGCCGGAGTATCCCGTCAGGTAGTTGAAGACCTCGGTCACCTCGTCGAGCACCGCCGGCCGCGCCGTGAACAGGCCGAAGTCGGTGTAGACCTGCGACGTGACGCGATTGTAGTTGCCGGTCCCGACGTGCACGTAGCGGACGATGCCGTCGTGCTCCTGGCGCACGACCAGACAGAGCTTGCAGTGCGTCTTCAGGTTGAGCAGCCCGTAGACGACGTGGATGCCGGCCGCCTCCAGCCGGTGCGCCCACTCGATGTTGTTGCGCTCGTCGAAGCGCGCCTTCAGCTCCACCAGCACCGCCACCTGCTTGCCGGCGTCGGCGGCCTGAATCAGCAGGTCGAGGAGCGGCGAGTTCGGGCCGATGCGGTAGAGGGTGATCTTGATCGCGATCACGTGGGCGTCGTTGACCGCCGCGCGCAGGAACGACTCGACCGCCGAGAACGACTCGAACGGATGGTGGACCAGCCGGTCGCGCTCCTGGACGGCGTTGAAGATCGCCTCGCCGCCCTCGTCGGGCCAGAGGGCGCGCGGCGAGAAGGGCTTGTCCTTGAGCTGCGGGTGGTGCAGCTTCGCCAGCGCGCTCCAGTCGCCGTAGCCCATCCGTCCGGCGGTGCGGACCACGACGTCCTCCTCGATCTCGAAGTTCTCGATGAGGATGTTGAGCACGCGGGCGGGCATCGACGCTTCGACCAGGAGCTGCGACAGGTCGCCGTAGCGGAGCTCCTTCAGGGTCCGGTCGACCGATTCGAGCAGGTCGTCCGCCTCGTCCTCCTGGATCACCATGTCGGTGTCGCGGATGATCCGGAAGAGGTGCGTCTCGCGCACCGCGACGCCCGGAAACAGGCTCGCGACGTTCACCTTGACCACGTCCTCGAGCAACGCGAACGAATCGCCCGGCTCGCCGACGATCGACGCCGGAATCGGGATGAAGCGCGCCAGCACGTCCGGCAGCTTGACGCGGGCGAACCGCGTGCGGCCGTCCTGCTCGACGACCACCGCGAGGTTCATGCTCAGGTTCGAGATGAACGGAAACGGATGCCCGGGGTCGAAGGCGAGCGGCGTGAGCACCGGGTGGATGTTGCGGCGGTAGTGGTCGTGCAGGTACCCCTCCACCGCCGGCGTGTAGTCCGCCGGGTCGAGGATCCGGATGCGGCGCGCGGCGAGCAGCGGCCGCAGGACGTCGGACCAGCAGCGCTCCACGTCGTCCATCATCCGCTTGGCCCGCACGCGGATGGCGTCGAGCTGCTGCTCGGTGGACATGCCGTCCGGCGACAGCGCCTCGCTCTCGGTGCGGAACTTGCGCAGCAGCGTCGCCACCCGGACCATGAAGAACTCGTCGAGGTTGGTCGAGACGATGGAGAGGAACTTGACCCGCTCGAGCAGCGGGTGACGCTCGTCCTGGGCCTGCAGCAGGACCCGCTGGTTGAACTCCAGCCAGCTCAGCTCGCGATTGATGTACAGTGCCGGGTTCTCGAGGTCGGCGGGGTCGGGTCCCGCGTCGGTACGCGCGGGGGTCGCCGTAGTGATGTCTATCGGACTCGCCATGGGCGAACGGAAAAGCCCATCATAGCAGTGTTGCGGACGGTACCACCATGTGATACCGTCGCGGCATGACCGTCAAGTCGGCCGTTTCGTTCATCGACGAGCACCACGCCTTCGCCAGGGCGGCGGTGGAGCGGGGCGAATTCGCGTCGGTCAGCGCGGTAGTTGCCGCCGGCATCCAGCGCTTGCGAGACGAGGACGCCGAGCGCACGGCCATGTTGGGGGCCATGGCCGACGAGATCCGCCGGCGGGCGGAAACGCCCGACGAGGAGTTCGTCGAGCACGATCCGGGAGACTTCGAGAGGATTCTCGACCGGGTACTGGCGGCGCGCGGCGAGGATGGCTCGCTTTAGGGTTGTTCGGCACCCGCTCGTCGACCGGGATATCGCTCGAGTCGCGACCTTCCTGCTCCAGCGGATGACGCCTCGATCCGTCGCCCGAAAGCTGGCCGCGCTGGATGCCGATGTGAACGCTCTGGGAGAGAACCCCTACCGTGGCACCGAGCGCAACGGGATCCTGTCCGGCCTGCGCGCCATTCCAAGCGCGGGGAAGGGCATAATCGCCTTCGAGGTTCGAGAAGACACCCGTACGGTGCGCGTTCTTTCCATCTCGTGGGGCGGCGCGGACTGGATGGGTATGATCGCGAGGCGCAGCCGCTCATGACTTCCACCCCCACGGCGAGCCTGGCCAGCTCCGAGCGCGGCCGGGCGCTGACGATTCTCGCCGCCATCCTCATAATGCTGCTGGTCGACTGGCTGCCGGAGCCGGCGCCGCTCGAGCGCGCCGGGGACGTCATCGCCCTGACCCCGGACGGCAAGGCGTGCCTGGCGATTCTCGCCTTCGCCATCACGCTGTGGGTGACCGAGGCGATCCCGTTCGCGGTCACCGCGCTCTTCGTCCTGTTGCTGGTGCCGATCTTCGGCATCGCCGACTATGCGACCACGGTCCGCGCCGGCTTCGGCAACCCGCTGATCACGTTCTTCGTCGGCGTGCTCTTCCTCTCCACCGGCTTCACGCGCTCGGGTCTCGGCACGCGGCTGGTGCTGCACATGCTGCGCATCGTCGGCACCCGCACCGACCGGGTGCTGCTCGGCTTCCTGGTGATCGGCGCGCTGCTGTCGATGTGGATCACCGACATGGCGGTAGCCGCGGTGCTGCTGCCGCTCGGCGTCGGGGTGCTGAAGGACGCGGGCCTGCGGCCGCTGCAGAGCAGCTACGGGCGGGCGCTGATGATCTCCTGCGCCTTCGGCCCCCTGATCGGCGGCATCGGCACCCCGGCCGGCGCCGGCGCGAACCTGGCCGCGGTCGGCTACCTGCGCGAGCTGGCCGGGGTGGAGGTCTCGTTCGCGCGCTGGATGGCGTTCGGGCTCCCGTCGGCGCTGCTCATGATCCCGGTCTGCTGGCGGATCCTGCTGCGCGCGTTTCCGCCGGAGATCGACCATCTGCCGATGGAGCGGAAGGAGATCGACGACCGCATCGCGGCGCTAGGCCGTCCGACCCGCCTGGAGATCTGGACCGTCGCCGTCTTCGCGGGGACGATCACGACATGGCTGACGACGCCGCTGCTGGCGCAGTGGAGCGGCGGCCTCATCGATCCGCCGACGCAGGCGGTGGCGCTCGGCGGCGGCCTGCTGCTGTTCCTGCCGGGGCTGCGGGTGCTCGTGTGGAAGGAGGCCCAGCGCGACATGGACTGGGGCGGCGTCGTCCTGATCGTCGCCGGCCTGTCGCTCGGCGTGATGGTGTTCGAGACCGGGGCGGCGCGCTGGCTGGCGCAGGTGATGCTGGGGCGGCTGGCCGACGTGCCCGGCGTGCTGCAGCCGTTCGTCATCGTGCTGGTGGTGGCGGCGCTGCACATGCTGTTCTCGAGCAACACGGTCACCGGCGCGATCATCATGCCGATCCTGATCGCCCTCGCGCAGGACCTCGGCCTCGACGTCTGGACCATCGCGGCGCCGGCCGCGTTCACGTCGACGCTCGCCTTCATCCTGGTGACGGAGAGCCCGACCAACGTGCTGCCGTACTCGGCCGGCTACTTCTCGATCCGCGACATGGCGAAGGTCGGCATCGTGATGACGTTCGGGGCGGCGGCCTGCGTCACCATCGCCATCGTGGCCGTGCGGGCCCTCGGCGGCGGGTAGATCCCCATGCTGGAAACACTGATTCGCGACGTGCGCTACGGCCTGCGCTCGCTGCTGCGGTCGCCGGGCTACGCCCTGATGGTGGTGCTGACCCTCGGGCTCGGCATCGGCGCCAACACCGCCATCTTCAGCCTGGTCAACGGCGTCCTGCTGCGGCCGCTGCCGTACGCCGACGGGCACGAGCTGGTGCTCGCCCGCCAGCAGGCGGCGCGGGCCGGGTCGGCGAACATCCCCTTCTCGGTCAAGGAAATCGGCGACTACCGCGAGCAGCTCGGGACGCTCGACGGCTTCGTCGAGTACCACGGCATGTCGTTCACCCTCCTCAACCGCGGCGAGCCGGACCGCGTGCTGACCGGGGTGGTGTCGGCCAACTTCTTCGACGTGCTCGGGGTGCAGCCGCTTCACGGCCGGACGTTCCGCGACGGCGACGACGATCTCGGCGCCGAGGCCGTGCTGGTGCTCAGCTACCCGTACTGGCGGCAGCGCTTCGGCGGCGACCCCGACATCGTCGGGCAGGTCTTCGAGATGAACGACCGGCCGCATACCGTCGTCGGCGTCCTGCCCCCGGTGCCGCAGTACCCGCGGGAGAACGACGTCTACATGCCGACGTCGGCCTGTCCGTTCCGAGCCCGCGCCGAGGCCCGCATGGAGGAGGACCGCACCGCCTTCCGCGGCATGACCGCCTTCGGCCGGCTCGCGCCGGGCGTCGGCGTCGACCGCTTCGGGGCGGAGCTGGCCACGGTGGCGGCCCGGCTGCAGGGTGACTTTCCGGAGACGTATCCGGCCGATTCGGGCTACACGGCCGTCACCCTGCCGCTGGCCGACAAGCTGACGCGCGAGGCCCGTCCCACGCTGCTGATCCTGCTGGTCACGACCGTGCTCGTGCTGTTGATCGCATGCGCGAATGTCGCGAATCTCACGCTGGCGCGGATGAGCCGCCGCGAGCGCGAACTCGCCCTCAGGTCGGCACTCGGCGCGGGCCGCGCACGCCTGCTGCGGCAGTTGGTGACGGAGGCGAGCCTGCTGGCGATTGCCGCCGGAGGGTTCGGCCTGCTGGTGGCGTGGCTCAGCCTCGACCTGCTGGTCGCCTTCGCGGCGCTCTTCACGACCCGGACCACCGAGGTGGCCATCGACGGCTGGGTGCTGGGGTTCACGCTCGGGCTGTCGCTGCTGACCGGGATCGTGTTCGGCAGCGCGCCGGCCCTGACCGGCCGCGGCGACGTGGCGGCGGCGCTGAAGGAGGCGGGGGCCCAGGCCACCGACACGCCCGCCCGGCGCCGCGTGCGCGGCCTGCTGACCGCCTCGCAGGTCGCGGCCGCGTTCGTGCTGCTGATCGCCACCGGATTGCTGCTGACCAGCTTCTACCGGCTGCAGCAGGTGGATACCGGGTTCAATCCGGAGAACGTGCTGACCGCGGAGGTCTTTCCGAACTGGTCGAAGTACACGACGGCGGAGAGCCGGCGACAGCTCTTCACCGACGTCCTCCAGCGTCTCCAGAACCGGCCCGGACTCACCGCGGCGGCGGTCGCCAACGGCTTTCCGATGGCGAGCGAGGTGGGCCAGCAGCAGCGGTTCGCCATCGAGGGACGGACCTACGAGGACCCGGACCTGCGCCCCGAGCTGGAGACGCGCGTCGTCAGCCCGGACTACTTCGCGACGGTCGGCGTGCCGCTGCTGGCCGGCCGGACGTTCACCCGGCTCGACGACGCGGAGACCACCCCGGTGGCGGTCGTCAGCCGGTCGCTGGCCGAGCGCCACTGGCGGGACGGGCAGAGTCCCCTCGAACAGCGCATCACCCTGAACGACGGCGAGACCTGGCTCACCATCGTCGGCATCGCCGGCGACGTGCGCGACCACGGGCTCGACCGCGAGCCGCCGGACCAGCTCTACCGGCCGTTCCTGCAGGGTGCCGGATCGCCCACCCGCGTGCTGGTGCGGGCGCGCGCGGACGCTCTGGCCCTCAGCGGGCAGGTGCGCGACGCGGTCCACGCCGTCGATCCCGAGCAGCCGGTGGAGAACTTCCGGACGCTGGCCGAGACCCGCGCCGGCACGACCGCGCCGCGCCGGCTGTCGGTCGTCCTCCTGGGGCTCTTCGCGGCGCTGGCCCTGGTCATCACCGTAACCGGCATCGCCGCGGTCATCGCCACCTCGGTGAATCACCGGACCCGCGAGTTCGGGCTGCGGCTGGCCCTCGGCGCCGAGCGCACGTCGATCCTGGCGATGGTCCTGCGCCAGGGGCTGGCCCTCGTGCTGGCCGGGCTGGCCCTCGGCGCGGCCGCCGCCGTCGCGCTCTCGCGCTCGTTGTCCAGCTTCCTCTTCGAGACCGCGCCGACCGATGCCGGCGTCTTCGTGCTGGTGTCGCTCGTCTTCGTGGCCACCGGCCTCGCCGCCTGCTACCTGCCGGCGCGCCGGGCCATGGGCGTCGACCCGCTCGTGGCGCTGCGGGACGAGTAGCGGAGCATCTACGGCAGGGGTACGGCAGGAAATGCCGGTCAGGGGACGTGATATTCTGACGTAAGGGTCCGGATGTTCGATACCCTCGCCGTAGCCCGCCGGCTCACCGACGCCGGCATCGACCGCGACCACGCCGACGCCTTGGCGGATGCCATCCGCGAAGCTGCCGAGCATGGCGACCACGTGACGCCGGAGCTTTTGCGGGCGGAACTCTCCGCTCTGGAGACCCGGCTCATCAAGTGGATGGTGGGGACCGTAATCGCGGCGGTCGGAGCCACCGTCGCAATTCTGCGCCTGATCGGGTAGCGTTCACCAGCCGCCGACCGCGCTCGGCGCGTCCGTGCCATCATTGACTGCCAGGGCAGACGGGCTGTCCGAGTTGCGATCTCGCCTGAATCAGGCAAGAGGTACAGATGACAACTACCCTTTGGAATGCCGTAATGCGTTTGCTCGTCGCGGCCTGCGTCGCGTTTCCCGTCGCCGCCGGCATCCTCGGCGCAGCCCCGGCCGCCGCGCAGGAGGCGCCCCGCTACGAGCTCGATCCCCTCTGGCCGAAACTGCCCTTCGGCGAACAGTGGCTCACCGGCGGCCTCGGCGGGATGTGCGTCGGCGGCGGGGACCGGATCTTCATCCTCAATCGCCAGAACGTCGTTCCGGCCGATCTCGACGGCGCGCGCCCGGCGCCGCCGATCATCGAGCTCGATGCCGAGGGCAACCTCGTGCGGGGCTGGGGCGACCCGGCGCTGATCGGCGACCGGCTGCACGACTGCCACGCGGGGACCGACGGCAGCCTCTGGGTCGTCGCGGCCGGGACGGGGGTGGTGCAGAAGTACCCCGCCGACGGCGGCGAGTTGCTGCAGCAGATCGGAGAGACCGGGAAGTACGACTCCTCGGACGGCACCCGCGGGGGTGAACCGCTCAATTCCGACCGCGCGCAGTTCTTCCTTCCCGCCAGCCTCGACGTCGACGAGGAGACCGGCGACATCTACGTGGCCGACGGGGAGGTCGGCGGCGGCAACTACCGGATCGCGGTGCTCGACAGCGAGGGCAAGTTCCTTCGGCAGTGGCCCCTACACCGCTCCGAGGGCGAGGACGTCGTGCCGCTGCCGCACTGCCTGCGCGTCTCGAACGACGGCCTCGTCTACGTCTGCGACCGGAGGGCGGACCGCATCCAGGTCTACGACCGGATGGGCAGGTTCGTCCGCAACATCGACCTGCCGTTCGACCCCGTGACCCCGCGCGACGCCAGCCGCACCGGCACCCGCGGGACCGCGGTGGTGCTGGCGTTCTCCCCCGACCCGGAGCAGCGCCTGCTGTTCGTCCTGAACCAGAACAGCGTGATGGTCGACGTGGTCGACCGGGAGAGCGGCGAGGTGCTGACCAGCTTCGGGGGCGGCCCGGGACGCTACCGCGGGCAGTTCACCCTGCCGCACGGCATCGGTGTCGACTCCGCGGGCAACGTCTACGTGGCCGAGCAGGAGGGCCGGCGGATCCAGAAATTCGTGCCCGTCGCGCCGTGACACGGATTTCAACCAGGCGTCAAATGTGAGGTGACCGTCCGCCACCGTGCGCACGCAAGGGACGGGAGGCAATGGGCGTTACACACGTTACGGTCACCATCCGAAACCCCGCCGATCCGGCGAGGAGTTGGAAGGGGCCGTTTCTGGTCGATACCGGCGCGATCGATTCGCTGGTTCCCAGACCGCACCTGGAAGCCATCGGTCTGATGCCCCGGGCGCAGCGGGTGTACGAAACGGCCGACGGCCGTGAGGTCGCCATGGACGTCGCCACGGGGGAAATCGAGGTACTGGGCGAGTACACGGCCGGGCTCATCATCTTCGGCGACGCGGACGCCGAGCCGCTGCTGGGTGTCACGGCGCTGGAGTCCGCCGGCATCGAGGTCGACCCGCAGAACCAGCGGTTGAAGAAGCTGCCCGCGGTGCGGCTGAAGGGACTCCGCCCGGTACCTGCTCGACGATGATCCGCACCCGGGGTCTTGCGTTGGCATCGGTGATGGAGCGGGCTCCTCCTCGATCTCCGCGGCGGTACGGCAACTCGCCGGGCGCCCCGGCTTCAAGCTGGCCGCGGTGACCCGCTGGACGGGCTTCGCGAGGCCCAGCAGCTCCCAGCCCTACCCGTCCAGCCCGTTTTCCGAGCCGCTTCGCGACGCGGCGTGCTTGCGAAGCAGCGCTTCCAGTTCAGTCGCCCGAGCTTCGGCAGCCGCGGCTCGCGTTTCGGCGGCGACAACCCGCGTTTCCGCGACCCGGCGGGCGGCGGCTTCTTTCAGGCGGCCCTCGGCCTCCCGCAAGCGGCCCTCGGCCTCCTCGTCGTGGCTGCGCAGATCGATGCCGGTCGCCGGATCCCGGAAGCGCATCTCCCGTCCCGGGGCCGCCCGCAGCTCCAGACCCAGCGTCTCGCTGCGCAGCGTCAGCGTGCCGTCCAGGGCCGTCGCCACCGGTTGACGCACGTAGCCCGACGGCGCCAACCGCTCTCCCTGCAGACGTGCCGGCAGATGGTCTCCCAACGGGTCGTACTGCCAGTACTCGCGTACGCCGAGACGGGCGTACACCGACCGCTTCGGCCCGACGTCTTCCCGCCACGTGCTAGGCGACGCGACCTCCAGCACGAAGGCCGGCGCCTGCCCCTCCTCCCACAGCTTGTAGTTGAGCCGCCGGCGCTTCTCCACGCCGAACACCACGAAGACGTCCGGGGCGATCGACACGCGCGGGTTGCCCTCCTCGTAATAGATGAGAAGGTCTCCCGACACGTACACGTCCCGGCGGTCCTTGAAACGGCGGGTCAGGGCGGCGATCCCGTACATGATCGCATCGCGCTGGGCGTCGTTCTCCGCCATCGGCTTGCCGTCCGAGCTCGGGTAGTGAATCGGCACGGCGGCAGGCGCGGGTTGCGTCATTGCGGGACTTCTCCGGACGGTGCGGCAGTCCGCACGATTTCTCTCAAGCTACCACACGCTGCGCCGCCGTCGAGACCTCAGGGCGTACGCGCGGGGAAGGAAGCACGTACCGTGCCGACCGTCAGGCGCGGGGCCTGGAAGTGGTTGGGCTATATGCCGGCATACTTGCCGGCGAGAACAGGCAGGTGTTTGACATCTGCTCGACCCCGAGCCAAGATGTTCATGATGCTCCAGCACGTCCCGAATCCGGACATCGACGCAAGGGCTGCCAAGGCCGGATTGAGATTCGGGGAGAGGAGCGTACACACCAGCCGGACGATCATGCTCGCAGAGCTCGGCGAGCTTTTCGCTGCCGTTCCGCCGGAAGCTGCGCGCGCGGAATACGCGGCCGCGATCGTCGACGACAACGTGCTAGGCAAGGCGACCATCGCGACCCGCCGCTGGACAGGCCAGCGTCTTGGTGAGCTGTACGCGCTCGATCCACGCGTGCCGATCTTCCGGGTGCTACGGCGCCTCTGGCTCGTCGACGTTCCGGGACGTCCCCTGCTGGCGATGCTGTGCGCGCTGGCGCGCGATCCCCTGCTGCGCTCGACATCGTCGGCCGTGCTCGCTCTGCCGGTCGGCGCGGAGCTCGTCCGGGCGAAGTTCCTGGACGAGATGCGAAAAGTCGTCGGGGTGCGGCTGAACGAGTCGGTACTCGACAAGGTGGCGCGAAACGCGGCGAGCTCGTGGGCGCAGTCGGGACACCTGCAAGGCCGCATGCGGAAGATGCGGACCAGCGTGGCGCCGACGCCCGGCTCCGTGGCGATGGCGCTCTGGATCGGTTCGCTCGAAGGGTTCGGCGGCCCGGCGCTGCTCGACTGCCGTTGGACGCGGGTGCTCGACCGTACCGGCCAGGATCTCCTGCCGGTGGCGTTCGAGGCGAAGCGACTCGGCTTGATCCACGCGCGCGCCGGTGGGGGCGTCGTCGAGATCGATGCGAGCCGGCTGGATCCCGCGGCGGCCAGGACTTGAGTATGGGCAGGATCGAAGACCTGGCGGCCGTCTACGAGCGACATGTGAGCGCGCCCTGGCAACGCAGCGTGTCCGGCGCGCAGCGGGTGATGCTGGTGGTCTACGACAAGGAGCTCGAACGCACGCTGCGGGACCGAATCGGTGAATTCGAGCAGGCGACGCGCCGTAGCGAGCACGACTGGACGCTCGTCGACTGCACGCGGTGGTTCGCCGAGTGGATGGCGCGGGACGAGTACCGCGAAGCCTGGTTCGAGGATCCGGATCTGCTCGGCATGAAGCTGGAAGGCGAGTTTCGCGAAGCGGTGGCCGACAGGCTGCGCACCGAACTCGAGGCGGCCGGCGACAACAGCGTGGTCGCGTTGCTGGGCGTGGCCTCCCTCTACGGCTTTCTGCGCGTCTCGGAGGCGATTCGTTCGGTCGAGCAGGCGATTCGCGGACGGCTGGTGGTGTTCTTTCCCGGCACGAAGAACGAGAGCAACTACCGGCTGCTCGACGCCCGCGACGGCTGGAACTATCTGGCCCAGGGGATCACGCTGCACGACGGAGGACCGGCGTTGTGAAGATCCACGAGGTGCTCGATCGCGACCCGCGCACGGCGCGGCTCGCCAACAACGGGCAGGCGCGCATCGTCGACGTCGCCGACGGGCCGGCGCTGGAGGAGCTGAGGGCCGAGATCGAGACCTTCGTCTGCGACGGGCAGTTCGGCGACGCCCTGCAGCGCATTCTCGACCGTTATCTCGCGAACCTCGGCACCCCGAAGCAGGACTCCGCATGGGTCAGCGGCTTCTTCGGCAGCGGCAAGTCGCACCTCCTGAAGATGCTCACCCATCTGTGGGTGAATACCGCGTTCCCCGACGGGACGACCGCGCGCGGTTTGGTTCGCGGCGGACTGCCCGACGAGGTGCAGGCGCAGCTTCGCGAGCTGGACGTTCACGCACACCGGGCCGGAAGGTCTCCCGTGGCGGCCGCGGGAACCCTGCTCGGCGGCAGCGTCGATCACGTCCGTCACAGCGTGCTTGCCATTCTGCTGCGCGCCCGCGGCCTGCCCGCGCTGTATCCCCTGGCGCGCTTCTGCTTCTGGCTGCGCGAGCAGGGGCTGCTCGAGGGCGTTCGCGCGGCGGTGGAGGTGGCCGGCAAGGACTGGCTGCGCGAGCTCAACAACCTCTACGTCAGTCCCGTCATCGCCGACGCGATCATTGCCGCGGATGCCGGCTTCGCGGAGGACGGCAAGGCGGCGCGGCAGCTTCTGACGCAGCAGTTCCCGCCATTGAAGACCGACATCTCGACCGAGCAGTTCATCGAGGCCGCCCGGCTGGCCCTGTCGGCGCCCGCCGACCGTCGCCTGACGGCTCCGCCCGGCGCCCAACCAACCCTGCCCGCGTCCGCGCCGTCATACGGCGCAGACGCCGGGAACGGCGAGTTGCCGCACACCGTGCTCGTGCTGGACGAGGTGCAGCAGTACATCAACGAGGCCCAGGATCGCTCGGCCGTTCTCACGGAAGTGGCCGAGGCGGTGCAGACCCAGTTCGACAGCCGCGTCATGCTCGTCGGCGCGGGGCAGTCGGCGCTCTCGGCCGGCGCCCCGGCGCTGATGTGGCTCCGCGACCGGTTCCGGATCGCCGTCGAGCTGACGGATGCGGACGTCGAGGCAGTGACCCGCAAGGTGCTCCTGCACAAGCGACCGAGCGCCGGCCCGGCGATCGAGCGGATGTTCGAGACGCACGCGGGCGAGGTCGCTCGGCATCTGCAGGGCACCCGACTGGGCTCGCGGCCGGAGGACGCGCGCAACCGCGTGGCCGACTATCCCCTGCTCTGCACCCGCCGGCGCTTCTGGGAGGCGTGCTTCCAGGCGGCCGACGCCGCCGGCAGCCACAGCCAGCTCCGGTCGCAGTTGCGCATTCTGCACGACTCGCTCGGAAACGTGGCCGACCGCGAGCTCGGCGCCGTCATTCCCGCCAGCGACCTCTTCAACGCGCTCGCGCCGAATCTGGTCGGCACGGGCGTGCTGCTCAACGAGATCAACACCCGGATCCAGAAGCTGGACGACGGCAGCGACGAGGGGCAGCTTCGGCGTGACCTCTGCGGGCTGGTCTTCCTGATCGGGAAGCTGCCGCGACAGGAAGGCACGGACGTCGGCGTGCGCGCCAATGCGGCCACGCTGGCCGATCTCGTCATGGACGACGTTGCGACGGACTCCGGTCCCCGGCGCCACGATATAGCCCATACGCTCGAGTCGCTGGCGAAGGACGGCGTGCTCATGCGGGTCGGCGAAGAGTACCGGCTGCAAACGACCGAGGGCGCCGAGTGGGACCGCGCCTTTCACGAGCGCCGGCAGGCCCTGACCGAGGTCGAGATCGCCACGCGCCGCGATCAGCTCTTCGCCCGGGCCGTCCAGGAAGTGCTGGGCGAAATCAGGCCCGTGCAGGGGCAGGCCAGGCTGCGCCGCAAGCTGGCGATGCATGCCGGCGCCGAGCCGCCGCCTGCGAATGGCGAGGTCGTCAGCGTCTGGCTGCGCGACGGCTGGTCGTGCGGACGAAAGGACGTGGACAACGAGGCGCGCCGGCTGGGCGCCGACGAACCGACCCTGCACGTCCATCTGCCGAAGAAGAGCGCCGATCTGCTCAGGGGCCACGTCCTCGACGTCGAAGCGGCTCGGCAGGTGCTCGAACACTACGGCGTTCCCGCCTCGCCGGAAGGCCGGGAGGCTCGCGAGAGCATGGAGAGCCGGCGCACCGGCGCGGTCCAGGACCGGGACGCGATCGTCCGGGACGTGCTGCGGGCCGCGACGGTTCTCCAGAGCGGCGGCACCGAGGTATTCGGGGAAGGCCTGAGCGAGAAGCTCAAGACGGGCGCCGGCGCGTCGCTCGCCCGTCTCTTTCCAAGGTTCGACGAGGGGGATCATCGCGGATGGGAGGCCGCGGTGACACGCGCGAAGCAGGGTTCGGACCAGCCGCTCAAGGTCGTCGGCTGGGATGGCGCGACTGACGGCCACCCGGTCGCCAAGGAGGTGCTCGGCACGGTCGGCGCCGGAGCCCGGGGCACCGCGATCCACAAGGCACTCAAGGCCGCCCCCTGCGGCTGGCCCCAGGACGCCATCGACGCCGTGCTCATTGCGCTGCATCGGGCCGGTCATCTGCGCGCGACCCGAAACGGGCAGCCGGTGGCCGCGGGAGATCTCGACCAAGCCGGGATCAAGGCGGCGGAGTTCCGTCCGGAGAAGGTTCGTCTGACCACGAGTCAGAGGATTGCATTGCGGGGGCTGTTCGGGAAGCTCGGGGTCAACACGAAGAGTGGAGAGGAGGAGCGCCGGGCACCGGATTTCCTGGGGGCACTTGAGCAGCTCGCCGGCCGTACGGGTGGGCCGGCGCCGCTGCCGCCCGCGCCGGACACGGCGATCATCGACGACCTGAAGCGGCTGGCCGGCGCCGAGCAGCTTGCGGAGATCCACGGGAGGAAGGACGAGCTGGGCCGCTGGACCGAGGACTGGACCGCCCTCGCGGAGCGCGCCGAGGTCAGGATGCCGCGCTGGAAACTGGCGCTCGCCTTTCGCCGTCACGCCGCCGGGTTGCCGGTCGCCGCAGTGGTTGGGGCGGACATCGATGCCGTCGTGGCGCAGCGTTCACTGTTGACGGGGACGGATCAGGTCGGGCCGATCGTCGCCACGTCGGCCGCCGCGTTGCGCGAGGCGCTGGCCGAGAAGCACAAGGACCTCACCGCGGCGATTGAGACGGCCGGCACGACGCTCGCCGGCGACGCGACCTGGTCGAAGCTCGACGCCACGGCGCAGGATGAGATTCGCCGGCGACTCGGCCTCGACGCGCCGGCTGCGCTCAACGTGGCGACGGACACCGATCTGTTGCGCACGCTCGACGCCCGCTCGCTCGCGGCGTGGCGATCCGAGATCGACGCGGTGGAGGCGCGGATCGGACAGGCGTTGCAGGAAGCGGCGGAGCGGATCGATACCGACACGCCTCCCGACCGCGGGGAGGTGACGGACGGCACGAGTCCGCCGACGCCTCCTCGCACGATGACCGTCGAGGTTCGCCGCGGCACGCTTGTGGATGAGGCGGCGGTTCGTGAATGGCTGCGAGAGCAGGAAGGTAAGCTGATGGAGGCGGTCCGAACCGGGCCGGTGATCGTCCGCTAGCCCTCGTCGCGATGGGTCTGCGCGGACGGAGAGAGTGCCGATGCTTCGGAACCTCAGGCTGGAAAAGTACCGCAGCTTCGACGACTACGAGCTGGGCAACCTGTCGCGCGTCAATCTGCTCGTCGGCAAGAACGACTGCGGGAAGACGTCGATTCTGGAGGCGATTCACTTCCTGGTGTCGCGGGGTGATCCGGAGGTTCTTGCCAGGTGCGCGGAGCGGCGCGGCGAAGGCGCCGATGTCGCGCCCCGGAGCGCGGCTCCGTCTCTGGCCGAGGCAGGATCGAGGCCCCGCCGGACCGGCCCGAGCATTGCTCGCTTCTTCTTCGGTCACCGTTTCGGACCGGACGAGGCCTTTCGGATTGCGAGCGAGGGGCGCGGGTGCGTCTCCGTGGAGGTCCGCCTTCATGACGAATCCCTTCCTTTCGCTGACGACCAGGATCCCCCGGTATTCGATCTGCTGATTCGGAGCGGCACGCTGGACAAGACGTTCGGCATCCCCGTCACCGAGAGCGGCTGCATGGTGAATTATCGACAGCACCGATTTCGAGGCCCGTGGCTCGACAGGGCGTCGCCGACGCCGGCGGTGCAGTTCGTCACACTCGAATCTCTCGGCAACGAAGCCTTGCGGGAGGCATGGGATACCGCGTTGAAGGAGGGGCGCGAAGCCGAAGCGATCGATGCGGTCCGGCTTCTGCACGAGGACCTCGAGTCGATCGTCGTTCTGACGAGTGATTCGTCTCGCACCGGATCGGGTCGTGCCGGTGTCCTGCTCGGATTCGGCGGGACCGGTCGCCGCGAGCGCGTTCCCCTCGGGAGCCACGGCGACGGCATGCATCGGCTGCTGGCGCTTTCCCTCGCCCTGATACAGGCCGCCGATGGAGTGCTGCTGATCGACGAGATCGACACCGGGCTGCACTGGACGGTACTGGAGGACATGTGGCGGCTGGTAATCGAGACGGCGCGCAAGTCGTCGGTGCAGGTGTTCGCCACGACGCACAGCTACGACTGCATCCGGGGGCTTGCAGCGTTGGCGGAATCTCATTCCGCTCTGGTCGGGGATGTGTCCATTCACAAAATCGAGCGCGCGCTGCGCAAGGCGGTACGCTTTGCCGAAGAGGACATTCCGGCGATTGTCGATCAGAACATCGAGGTCCGGTGAGCATGGCGCAACAGCGATCCAGCCTGCGCGTGGAAGGCGGCGATGACCTGCATGCGATCCTGCACTTGCTCATCCGAAACGGTATCGACTACGGCCAGCAGCAGCGGCCTTCGTGGTTTCCGTTGATCGAGGAGGTAAAGGGCGGCAAGACGGGAGTCCTCGACAACGTCGAGCGGCTGGTGCGGGCAAGCAGCAACGGGCGAATCGGCTTCGTGCTGGATGCGGACGACTCGGTCCGGGATACGTGGCGCGCCATGATGTCTCGCCTCCGGCAAGTCGGCCTGGATCCACCCCCGGCGGTTCCCCCACCGGGCTTCGTGGGTGACTCCGTTGAGTACAGCGCGCGCGTCGGGGTGTGGCTGATGCCGGACAACCAGCAGGAGGGCGAGCACGGAGAAGGAACCCTGGAGCGCTTTCTCGAGACCCTGGTTCAGGAGGCGGATCCGCTGCTGCCACATGCGCGAGAGGCTACCAGGCGGGCAAAGACCGATCACGGAGCGAGTTATTCCGACGGTGATGTAAGAAAGGCAGTACTGCATGCGTGGCTCGCATGGCAGCGGGAGCCCGGACTGCCGTACGGCACGGCTATCAAGGCCCGGTATTTTCGCCATGACAGCCCCGTGGCCGAGAGCTTCGTTGCCTGGTTTCGTCGCGTGTTCGAGGGCGGTTGAGGGCGATCCCGATGCGAATCATCCAGCGACTCCGCATGCCCGGCCTACTGTCGTTTCCGCCCGACATGGATTTCTTCGAGCTACACTCTCTGAACGTCCTGATCGGCCCGAACGCATCGGGAAAATCGAACTTTATGGACACGCTGGAGCTGTTGCACGCGTTGCCGACGGACTTCGCGGCGGCCGTGCGGAAGGGCGGGGGCGCGGAGGAGTGGTTGTGGAAGGGCGGCCTCCAGACACTGCCGGCTGCGATCGATGTAGAAGTCGATTCCGGCGACTTGCTCAACAGGCGGTTTCGGTACCGGCTCTCGTTTGCGGCCGCAGGGCCACGGGTCAGCATCGTCGACGAATTGATCGATGAACCGAGGGACCGACGCGGTGTCGAGAGACCGTCCTACTACTACTTCCACCAGGGGCGTCCCGAGATCGACATCCGTGTGCAGACCGCGGATGGCCCGCGATTGGAGAAACGGGCGGTGCAGTTGGATGATCGCTCTCTCGATCAGTCGGTTCTGGCGCAACGCAAGGATCCGGATTTCTATCCGGAACTGTTTTGGCTTGGCGCGATCTTCGGCGACATCCGGGCGTTCCGTGAATGGACGTTCGGCCCGCACGGCGCGCGGCAGCCGCAGCGAACGGATTTTCCCACGGATCAGTTGCTTCCCGACGCGAGCAACCTGGCGCTCGTACTCAACCAGGTCGAACACAAGGTCGGTCCGATTTTCGACGATTACCTGAAGCGCTTCATTCCTCGATTCAAACGGATGACTACCTCGATCGAAGGCGGAACCGTGCAGTTGTATCTGCACGAGTCCGGGCTGCGGGCGCCGACTCCAGCCACGCGGCTGTCGGACGGCACGATTCGCCTGTTGGCGCTGCTGGCCACGCTGCTGCATCCGTTTCCGCCGACGCTGGTATGCATCGAAGAGCCCGAGCTCGGATTGCATCCCGACGCGGTTGCTCTGCTCGCCGAGCTGTTGATCGAAGCCTCCGACCGGATGCAGCTTGTGGTCACGACCCATTCGGATGCGCTGGTGTCGGCGCTGACCAGTCAACCCGAGGCCATCGTGGCGTGCGAAAGACCAGGGGCCGGGACCGAACTGCGTCGCCTCGACCCCGAGAAACTCGCGTCGTGGCTGGACAACTATCGGCTGGGCGACCTGTGGCGCATGGGCGAACTCGGAGCGAACCCGTGAGCGGCGTGGCGATCTACATGGAAGGCGGCGGTCGCGGCCCGGACACGAGGGCGGCGCTTCGTCGGGGAATGGACGCGCTGTTGGGGCCGGTCAAGCGGGCAGCCCGGGACAAGTCGCTGCGCTGGAAGCTGATCTGTTGCGGCCCGCGAGACGAAGCGCTCCGCGGCTTCCGGAACGCTGCGCGCAACGGCGAGGCCGCCATCGTGTTGCTGCTGGTGGATGCGGAAGGGCCGGTCGCCACGGGTCCCTGCGAACACCTGCACGCCCGCGACGGCTGGGACATGCGGGGCGTCGACGCAACATCGGTGCACCTGATGGCGCAGACGATGGAGGCGTGGATCGTCGCTGATGCGGATGCGCTGGGCCGCTACTACGGGCAGGGATTCAATGCCGGGGCCTTGCCGAGAGCGGTGGATCTGGAGAGCGTGGCCAAGCAGGATCTGGAGCGTGCGCTGCGCCGGGCGACAGACGGCACGCGCAAGGGACGTTACAGGAAGATTGAGGATGCGAGCGACCTGCTGCAACGGATCGATGCCGAGAGGGTGAAAGCGAGATGCCGGCACTGCCGGCGGCTGTTCGACGAACTCGGGGGAATGATCGATGCGGCCCGAGGGAAGGCGGTAGCGCGATGATCCCGAGACTTTGCGGTGCGGAGTACCTCGGCGAGTACAGGATCTTCTTGACGTTCGAGGACGGCAAGAGAGGGGTCATCGATCTCCGGGATGAACTGTGGGGGGAGATATTCGAGCCGTTGCGGGACGTCGGGTTGTTCCGGCGCTTCCGGTTCGATGCCGAGCTCGACACCATCGTCTGGCCGACCGGTGCCGATCTGTCCCCGGAGTACCTGTACGAGAACGCCGTCACCGACGAACCTCGACCGGCCGTGGACTCCGCGGCCGAGCAGCCCTTCTTCCCGGTCTCGAAGGTGCGCGTCCGCGCGGCGGATACCGGACACACGTTCAGGCGGCACTGGGCCGTCGTGTCGGACGATACGAGGGAGATTTTCTCCATCGTGACCGAGGACTACCGGCTGGTGTCGAACCTGCGGGCGTACGGGCTCGGCCACCGGGCGTTCGCGCTCGTCTTCGGCGGCGATGCAGCCGCCCGGCTGAAGGTCTTCAACGTCACCATGCCGGCCACGCGGTCGTGGGCGCACATGGACCTGACGGCGGAGGGCCTCGAGTTCGCGCCGGTGGACAAGGACCCATGGCTCCCGTTCCTGCGGGTAACCAACAGCTACAACCGCAGTCGCGCGCTCGCGTTCACCGTCGGGGTCTGCCGGTCGATCTGCACCAACGGCATGATCTTCGGCGAGCAGTCGCTCAAGCTGAAGGTCACGCATGCGACGGACGTGGACATCGAACGCCGTGTCGTCGAGGCGTTCGCGCACCGGCGGTTCGACGTGGCCGGATGCCGGGACAAGCTCGACAAGCTGACGCGGCTGTCGGTGCCGGCGGAACGGTTCCTGGCGGGGATACTGGAGATCCTCGATGTGAAGCCGCCGGCAGAGCTTCCGCGGAACGCTGCGCGCCGGGACGGGTGGTTGCGCCTGGGCCCCTGCCTGCGCGGTCTGGGCGACAAGTACTGCAAGGAACTCGGCGCCACGGCGTACGCGCTGCTCAACGCTGCAACGGAGTATGCGCGTGACTCGAACGCGCCCCTGATGAATCCGGCGCGCGTCGACGCGCTTCAGTTTCGATGCGGTAGTTGGGTCGACAAGGTGCTCAAGCGCTATGGGCCGGCGCTGGCGTCCCGGCCCGTCGTCGACTTCAGGCCCGGCAGCATGAATGCCGCCGGAAGGCTTGCGGCTTGGGCTGTCGGCCCCGAGCAATCCGATCGCTGATGCCAGACTTGGAGGTGTGCACGTGGAGGATCGAATCACGGTATCCGTAGACGCCGACGTCGCGGACGCGTACCGCGCGGTCTCGGACGGCGACCGCCGCAAGCTGGACCTGCTGATCAACCTGCGTTTGCGAGAAGCGACGCAGTCCGAACAGACGCTGCGCGACATCATGCGGGACATCAGCCGGAACGCGCAACGGCGTGGGCTGACGCCGGAGATCCTGCAGTCCATCCTGAACGAAGACTGATGCGCGTCGTCCTCGACACGAACGTCGTTGTGAGCGCTCTGCTCTTCGGTGCGTCCGTGCCGGGAAGAGCGTTCGTTCGGGTGCTGGAGCGCGGCACGATCCTGGTCTCCAGGTCGCTCGTCAGCGCCGGTCCGGCGCCGCCGGGGGGCTCCGAGGCGCTCCGAGGCGACCACGTGATGGGGGCGTGCACGTCGCCGGGCGGCGGACGGACTGACAGAGGAAGGGAACATGATCGAGGCAGTGGATGTAGAGCCGCGGGATGGTTACCGCATCTGGCTCCGGTACTCGGACGGCGCGTCCGGCGAAGTGGACCTGTCCGACATGGCCGGACGGGGAGTCTTCAAGGTCTGGGCGGACCGCGTCTTCTTCGAGAAGGTGCATGTCTCCGACCACGGGTCGATCGCCTGGAGCGACGACATCGAGCTGTGCGCGGATGCGCTGTACATGGAGCTGACCGGCAAGTCTGCCGAAGAGCTGTTTCCCGCCCTCGGAGACCGGGCCGTCGATGCCTGAGGCGAACGATCCCGTGAGCGGCGTTTCCGGTGATGGTCCGTCGCGGCGGTTCCGTTTACCAAGTCGGGTGAAGTCCGCGTTGCGCGACGGCAGGCTTGTCGTCTTCGCCGGTGCCGGCGTCTCGATGGGAGAACCGGCGCGCCTGCCTGACTTCGAATCGCTGGCGCGTGCGATCTCGACAGGCACCGGCGAGAGCCGGAACGATGATGAACCGGTAGATCGCTTTCTCGGCCGACTGAAAGACAAGGGGACGAAAGTACACGAGCTGGCGGCTGAAGTGCTGTCGGGAAAGGATCTGACGTCCACGGCGCTCCATCGGGACTTGCTGCGGCTCTATTCCGACGCCAACCGGGTACGCATCGTCACCACCAACTTCGACCTTCTGTTCGAGCAGGCTGCGACGGATCTGTTCGACACTGCGCCGGACGCGTTTCGGGGGCCGGCGCTTCCTTTGGGTGACGATTTTCAGGGCATCGTCCACGTCCACGGCGCCGTCAACCGGCCAGGGGACATGGTGCTCACGGATGCCGACTTCGGCCGGGCGTACTTGACTGAAGGCTGGGCTCGCCGGTTTCTCGCCGGGTTGTTCCGCGAGTTCACCGTTCTCTTCGTCGGCTACGGACACAACGATACCGTCATGAACTATCTGGCCCGTGCGCTGCGGGCGACCCGCGAGCGCCTGCGGTTCGCGTTGATCGGGGAGAAGCAGCTCGATCCGCAAAGATGGAAGATGCTCGGTATCGAACCAGTCGACTACCGCCAATCGGCCGAGGATGATCACCTTGCGCTGGAAGAAGGCGTTGCGCGGTTGGCCGAGCTGGCCACGCGCGGGATACTGGACTGCCGGCGGGAGATATCTGCACTGGCGAGGAAGCCGCCGCCCATAGGCGGAGAAGAAATCGACATCACTGATGAAGCGCTCACGGATCCGGTGAAGACGCGTTTCTTCACGAAGGCGGCGACTCTGCCCGGCTGGATCGACTGGCTCGATCACCATCACAAGATCGACGCGCTCTTCGGCCATGGCCCGCTCGAGGAACGGGATGTCGATCTGGCGGAGTGGTTGGCGAAGGGGTTCGCGCACGACCATGCCGACATCCTCTTCCTGTTGATCGTCCGGCATGACATGCGCCTGCATCCCCGCCTCTGGTGGGATCTGGGACGGGAGATTGGGGATTCCAAGGGAGACCTGCAGGACAAGACGGTTCTGTCACGCTGGATTTCGATGCTGCTCGCCACGGCGCCGAGGCATACCGGCGCTCGGAGAGACGATGAACGTCGCTTCGTCCTGCTGGGGCTGGGGCAACGCTGCGCCAGGCACGGCATGGTCGACGATCTGCTGTGTGTCTTCGATGCGATGGCGCAGAGTCGTCTTTCGCTCAAGCAGGGCTTCGCTTGGCCTGACGCCGACGGCCACAGACCACGTTCGTCAATCGATGTGGAAACGGCGCTGATCGGCGACCACCGTACGCTCAATGAACTCTGGGGCGAACTGAAAGCTAACCTGAGTCAGGTCGCGGAGCCCCTGCTTGGGAGGCTCGTCAAGCGTCTGGAGGAGCAGTACGCCACGCTGCGTGCCTGGCAGCAGGCCAGTCCCCAATGGGAGCCGGCGAACTTTCATCGGTCCGCGATCGAGCCCCACGACCAGGACAAACTTCGTGAACCTGTCGACGTGATCATCGACGCTGTCCGCGACTGTCTCGAATGGCTGGCGGCGAACGATGGGGGCGCCGCCGCGCGGTGGTGCGACCAACTCGCGCGTGCTGACGCGCCGTTGCTTCGTCGATTGGCGGCACACGGGATCTACTCGCGCGCCGACCTGTCGCCGGACGCGAAAATCGATTGGCTGCGCGCGAATACCGATATACACGACGTCGCGGCGCGTCACGAGATATTTCGGGTGGCGCACCAGGCGTATCCTGAATCCAGTACAGGGCGCCGCAAGAAGTTCCTGGAAGCCGTGCTCGCATACCGCTGGCCGAAGGAGGACGATCCCGACAGGGATGGGCGTACGTCGTATTGCCATTTCAACTGGCTGTACTGGCTTCACACGGCGGCGCCCGATTGCGATCTCGTAAAGCAGAGGCTGGACGAAGTGCGGGCGCGGTATCCGGAGTTCAAGCCGAGGGAAGGCCCTGATTTCAGTCACTATTCCGGTGATTGGACGGAGCTGCCGTATCAGAGCCCGTGGACCGCGGACGAATTGCTGGCGCGTTCGGTCGCCGAGTGGGTGCCGCAACTGTTGGCATTCCGGCAAACCGACCTCGATGGTCCCGATCGCATCGGGTTGCTGGAAGCGATCCGGGATGCGGTGAACCGTAATTTCGAGTGGGGAATCGACTTGGCCGATGCGCTGGCGGATGCCGGCGCGTGGGACGCGGATCTCTGGCGGACCCTGCTGCGCGCGTGGGCTGAGATGGATCTCGACGAGACCCGGCGGCGTCGAGTGATCGAGCGAATGAAGTCGACGGAGCTGTATTCGAAGCATGACCGCGACATCGCCGAAGCGATCCGCACGCTGGTGAGAGGCAGAGACATACCGCATGTTACGAATCTGCTCCCGTTGGCCAACTCGGTGGCCTCGGCCTTGTGGCGTCATCTCGACCGAGAGGAGCGGCCCGACGAACAGGAAGACCGGTTGACGCCCGATCTTGGTTCGGGCACGCCACAGCGTCGAGACTGGCTGCAGATGGCCGACAGCCACACGGCGGGAGTAATCGCCGACTACTGGTTGCGTTCGCTGTCGGCTTGGCGTCAGCAACAGGACCCCGCACCGGACGCGCTCACGGGACAGTACCGCGATGCGCTGTCCGAGATCGTTCAGGACCGCACGCTGGCCGGAAGACTCGGCCGAACGATTCTCGCCAGTCAGTTTCCTTTTCTTGCGGCCGCCGACGAGGCGTGGACGCGAGAGAACCTCGTTCCATGTTTCGGCATGGAGCACGGCGCGGACGAGTTTCAGGCCGCCTGGGACGGTTTTCTCCGGCGCGGATTCCTCGATCCCACGGTGGCGGAGCTGATGGAGGACGCGATCCGGAACGCGGTTCGGCAGATTCGCGGCGAGCTTGCGGGCCGAGAAGAGCGTTTCGTGCGGTACTACACGAGCATGGTGGGTTCTTTCGTTGCGGATCCGTTCAGCGACTGGATTCCACTCCTGTTCGAACACGGTGATGAGACGAGACTCCAATTTGCAGGAGCGGTGGAGCAGGAACTTCGCGGCATGACCGAGGATGAGAGGCGCGAATGGTGGCGGCGATGGCTCAAGCGCTATTGGGAAGGCCGCCTGCAGGGGGTGCCGGTGGCGGTGGACCCGAGTGAAACGGAACCGATGCTCGAGTGGCTGCCGCTCCTGTCGGCGGACTTTCCAGAGGCGGTGGAGTTGGCGATCCGGATGCCGGTGGCCCCCTTGCAGCGCGGCACGCTCATCTACTACCTGCACGAGCTGGAGTTGCGGTACGGAGAGGCGATGGCGCGCCTGTCGATCTGGCTGGGCGGCGGCGTGGTCCCGCTTCACATGTGGCATCACGGAAGGGAGTTGATTGATGATGTGCTTGAAACAGGTCTTTCTTCGGAACTCGAACGCGGATTGAAGGAACTTGTCGCGAAGCTCGATTTGTGAATGAACAATGAGGGTGGACCCAGTCATGCCGCTGTCCGCTGACCTGCGCAACCGGCTCGCCGCGACCGTCAAGGCCGCGCGGCGCGTGGGCGAACCCGGCGCCCGCAACGCGCTCGGCATGCTCGCGGTCGGCGACGTCCGCGCGCACCCGTCGATGTCCCCGGCGGAACAGGACCTGCGGCGCCGCCTGCGGGCGCACGGACGCCAGCTCGGGGACGGACGCAACTCGCAGACCGGCGAACAGAAGACCGACCGCCTCGCCCACGAGGTGGCCTACGAGCACTGGCACCGGATGCTGTTCGCACGCTTCCTGGCGGAGAACGATCTCCTGATCGAACCGGAATCGGGCGTCGCCGTGTCGTTGGCCGACTGCGAAGAGCTGGCGCGCGAGCAGGGGCAGGACCGCTGGACGCTGGCCGGCCGCTTCGCCGAGTCGATGCTGCCGCGGATCTTCCGGAGCGACGATCCGGCGCTCGCCGTCAGGCTGGCGCCGGAGACGCGACAGGAACTGGAGCGGTTGGTCGAGGCGCTGCCGGCCGACGTCTTCACCGCGCGCGACGCCCTGGGCTGGACCTATCAGTATTGGCAGGCGGAGCGGAAGGACGCGGTCAACAAGAGCGGCGTCAAGATCGGCGCCGACGAGCTGCCCGCCGTGACGCAGCTCTTCACCGAGCGCTACATGGTGCTGTTCCTGTTGCACAACACCGTCGGCGCGTGGCGCGCGGGCCGGATCCTGGCCGCGCAACCGGAACTCGCCGCGACCGCCGCGAGCGAGGGCGAGTTGCGGCAGGCGGTGCGCCTGGAAGCGGGCGGGGGCTACGACTTCTCGTACCTGCGATTCGTGCGTGAGCCGCGGAACAGAGACGAAGCGGAGCAATCGACAGGGCTCTGGCGGCCAGCGGCCGGACGCTTCGAGGGCTGGCCCCGCACGGCGGCCGACCTCCGCGTGTTCGATCCCTGCTGCGGCAGCGGCCACTTCCTGATCGAGTGCCTCGATCTGCTGGTCCGCCTGCGCATGGAGGAGGAACGGCTCGCACCGGGCGCCGCAATCGACGCCGTGTTGCGGGACAACCTGTTCGGTCTGGAGATCGATCCGCGCTGCACGCAGATCGCCGCCTTCAACCTGGCGTTGACCGCGTGGACCTCGCCCGATGCGGGCGGCTATCGGCGCCTGCCGGACCTGAATCTCGCCTGTTCCGGATTGGCGCCCAACGCCCCCCGCGACGAGTGGACCCGGTTGTCGGACGATGCGGCCGACGCCGGAGGACTGCCCCCGAAGCGCGACCTGCTCGGCGTCGAGGACACGCTGATGTCCGCGCCGCTGCGCAACAGCCTCGGCGCGCTGCACGACCTCTTCGCCCAGGCCCCGGTGCTCGGCTCGCTCATCGATCCGCACATCGTGGAGGCGGATCTCTACCAGCACGACTACGAGTCGGTGCGCGTGCTGCTGGGTGCCCTGCTGGACCGGGAACGCGGCAGCGACGAGCAGACCGAGCGCGCCGTGGCGGCCCAGGGGATGGCGCGCGCCGCGGAGCTGCTGGCCGGCCGCTATCACCTGGTCATCACCAACGTGCCCTACCTTGCGCGCGGCAAGCAGAGCGACGTGCTGAAGCAATTCGCCCAGGACCGGCACACGGCTGCGAAAGCCGATCTCGCCACGTTGTTCGTCTCGCGGATCTTCGGCTGGCTCGACAAGCATGGCGTGCAGGCGGTGGTGACGCCGCAGAACTGGCTGTTCCTGACGAGCTACAAGAAGCTCCGCGAGAAGCTGTTGAAACGGCGGACGTGGAACTTGGTTGCTCGGCTGGGGCCGGGCGCGTTCGAGACGATTGGCGGGCATGTCGTGAACGTCGCGTTGAACGTGTTGTCCGCGGACAGGCCGGCACGTGACTGGCGGATGGCGGGTATAGATGTATCTGCGCTGCGCGACGCACGCGCGATCCCGGTGAAGGAAAAAGCAGCACTTCTCCGTGGTACAGCGCGAGATGGCAGGGCCACAATAGTATCGCAGTCGGCAGTGGCTCGCAATCCAAATGCTGCAATTCAATTTGCTCCTGGAAGCCACTCCTCCCTGCTTGGAAACTACGCAGACACATGGCAGGGAATTGTGACGTGTGATGACAATAGGTTCATCAGGAACCATTGGGAAGTGAGGTTTCCGAATGAAGAATGGAACCGCCTTCAGCAGCCCCCACAGGCAACGACGTCATTTGGCGGAAAGCACGCCGTAATTTATTGGCAACGAGGTGTCGGAGCTCTTCACAGAGATTCCCGTGCGCATAACTTTCCGACGCCATCTGCCTTGGGGAGAGACGGAGTGGCGGTGCAACGCATGAATGAGATGAATGCTTCAATTATGAACGGCGAGATATTCGGCGATCATGTTGCGCCAATTGTGCCGAGTGACGCATGTCTGCTCGCGCCCATCTGGTGCTTCGCGAAATCATCCGTATTAGCTCAGGGAGTGCGACGGATCGATCCACAAGTCAAGATCTCGGTTGGCAGCCTACTGAGTGTTGCATTCGATTCTCGTCATTGGCAGGAAGTGGCTGCCGAGGAGTTCCCGAACGGTCTTCCTGAGCCGTATTCCGATGATCCAACCCAGTGGATCTTCCACGGCCACCCGTGCGGCAGTGTCGTATGGGACAAGAATGCCAAGCTCTTGGCTCACGGCCCCCAGCGGTTCGACGCAACCGTCCTCCAAGTGGCGGTCGCGCGCCTGCTCGGGTACTGTTGGCCTGCCGAACAGGATTCCGACCTGCATGTGGCCGCCGAAGTGCGCACGTGGGTTGAGCGATGCGAGGTCTTGGCTGAGCTCGCGGACACCGACGGCATCGCCTGTCTTTCCGCTATCGGCGGCGAACCGGCGGCCGCAGATAGGCTGCGTCAACTGTTGGCTGTTGCTTATGGAGCCAACTGGTCCGCGACCACGGAGCGGCGGCTCTTGGTCGCGGCGGCTGGAGGCAACGAGCCGGCCGATTCAATCGAAGCGTGGCTCCGCGACCGTTTCTTCGAGGAGCACTGTCAGCACTTTCATCAGCGCCCCTTCATCTGGCACATCTGGGACGGACGCCGCGACGGATTCCATGCGCTGGTCAACTACCATCGCCTCGCGAGTTCGAGCGGCCAGGGACGCCGCACGCTCGAGGCGTTGACGTACAGCCATCTCGGAGACTGGATGGCGCGCCAGGAAGCGGACCGAGACCGGGGACTCGACGGAGCCGACGGACGACTTGCGGCTGCACAGGATCTTCAGGAACAGCTCAAGAAGATCATCGCTGGCGAGCCTCCGTGCGATCTCTTCGTCCGCTGGAAGCCTCTTGGCGAACAGTCGATCGGCTGGGAACCGGACATCAACGACGGTGTTCGGACCAACATCCGCCCGTTTGTGTCAGCCGAGCTGTCTAGAGGAGGCCGGGCCGGCGCCGGTGTCCTACGCGCGAAGCCCAAGATCGCGTGGAAGAAGGACCGCGGGAAGGAAGCACTGAAGCCCGGCAAGCGCTGGAAGCCAGCGTGGACCCAGGACGATGACGACCGGCACACTGACGTCGATGAAGATCGGGAGCTTCGCCCGCGGGAAGAGTACCCATGGTTCTGGAGTTGTCCCGGTGCCGGCTTGCTGGCCGAGCGTACGGATTTCCTCGGCGGCCCCGAGTTCGACGGTAACCGCTGGAACGATCTGCACTACACGAACGCGGTAAAGCGAGAAGCACGTGCCCAGCAGTTTGGAACCGGGAGTGGCATCGACCGGGAGTGACGGGCATGGCGACGAGAAAACACAAACAGCTTACCGGTAAGGACCTTCCCGTCGGGAGGTTCTTCATGGTTCTCAGCAGCCTTTCGCCGCTGTTCGTCCTGTGGGCGATAAAGGGCTCGGCCGTTGTGCCGGACCACATATTCGTACCCGGTTGCTTGATCATGGCGTTTGGCCCGACCGCTTTCCTGCAATTGCGTATTTGGGTCGCGAAGAGGAGGAATGACACGAAGGAACTCGTTGTAGGAAGATCGGAAGATCACAGAAGTCATGTTCTCACGTATCTGTTTGCCACGCTGTTGCCATTTTACCAAGACGAACTGACCGGGTTTCGTGACTTGATGGCTACAGCCGTTGCGTTGCTGTTCATCGTGTTTCTTTTCTGGCGTCTGAATCTCCACTATACTAACGTGATTTTCGCACTTCGCGGACACCGAGTATTCACCGTATTTTCTCCGAACGATGGGAATCCGCTTACCGGTATAGAACCGTTTGTCTTGATCACTCGTCGTTACAGCCTGTTGAACAACGAAAGGCTTGTCGCGTATCGCTTGAGCGCTGCCGTATATCTGGAGGAGTGACAGTGGACCTGAACTTCGACGTCGAGGGAATCGAAGCTACTGAGTTCGGAGTGTATCGCAATGGCGGCAATGGGGTTACTTGCGTTGTGGTGCCCTCGGACAGACAGGTGAAACGGGCACTGGGCGAGATGGTGGTCGCGACGAGGGAGGAAATGGGGAATGGCGATGTGGAAACAACACGCTACGAACCTTCCGAGAAGTACGGAAGCAAAGAGTACCTTTATGTTCCCACAGACGATCACGCGGTCCGAGCTCTTCGCGACCTTCACAACGCGGTCAACTTGCCAACGCAAGCTGACGCGCTTCGGAACGCGGATGCGTTTTCGTGTTACTTCGCCCGGTTCGTCGACGAACAAGAGCGTCGTCTAACGGCCGTGCGCCGAGCTGCCTACTTCAAGGGCATTTTGAAGAGCCGTAACCGCCTAGTACGATTGGTAGACGATTCGCTGAGAATTGTCGAAGAGGATGTTTTCAAGCTCGATAATGACTTCGACCTGATCATGGACTCGGACAACATTCACATACTCCGACCGGCTGCCTTCGAGATTATAGCCGACATGAGGGAAGCCATTCTCGGCGCCGTCCCGAGCAACGTAGCATCGCTTCGTGAGGACGTACCTTTTGTCGACTTGTCGGTAGTCGAGAACTACGCGTTGAAACATCCTCGGGCTGCGCGCTATCTCCAGTCAATATCGTCGGGGGGACACGGGCGGGCAGTCGACAGGGACAAGCTGGTTGACTTGTGCAGAAATACTGGGGTTCGCATTGAAAGCGAGAACGGCGTGATCGCCATGGATGACGCAAACGTCATGGGCTTTCTTGAGGTACTTGATCGGCGCAGGTACGGGGTTGATCTGGTGCCGCAAACGCCGGAAATCTACAAGGCGGCACGCCGTCAGAAGGTTGCCCGTCGAGGCGCAAGTGAGTGACGACATGCACAACGCAACGCCGAACGCGTCGAAATCAGCAGCCGCGCTGCGCTGCCTGCCAGGGAGTTACGGCCCGGGGAGTGAAGATCCTCTAGTCAGCAGCAGACGGAGGCTGGAAACGTCGAGCTGAAGGATACGATCGGGTGAGGGCATCATGAAGAGATCAAGGGCCGCGTGCAGTGATGACGCAGGAACTGATCATGGAGCACACTGGGGTCGTGGATGACACAGGAGACCGAGATGAATAGAGATGTGGACCCATCTTCCGGCGTGGTGGCAATCGGATACGACCCACCAACGCAGACGCTGGAAGTGGAGTTCCTGAAGGGGTCTGTGTACCAGTATTACGGTGTGCCGAAGCACATGTACGAGAACATCATGCAAGCGCCATCGAAAGGGGGATTCCTGAACACTTATATCAAGGACAGTTATCCATATTCTAGGGTTGGATGACTACCTGCCGGGGCTCGGAGCCGGCCATCGGTGCACGCAGCAGGCGGCTTTCAGGCAAGGAGCCGGTGTACGAACTGTGCGGCAACCAACTGCGATTGACGATCTGCGCGGCGGACCCGGCCGCCGGGGGTACCACATGACGAGAGCGCCCAAGACCACCGACGGACAGGAGGCATCCTGCGATGTCCATCCTTGACGCGTCGTTTCGGAAGACCTGGGACGCGTTGCGGGCGCGGAAGCAGGTGCAGGACGACTTCCTCGACGAGGTCCGGCTGAAGGGCCTGCGCGGGATTCGCAACCTGCGGGTGGCGTTCGACTACCCGGTGTCCGTGGTCGCCGGCCCGAACGGGTGCGGCAAGTCCACGGTGCTGTTCGCGTGTGCGGCGGCGTATGCGCCGCCGGGTCGGAGCGCCCGGGCGTACACGCCGGCCGGGCTGTTTCCGGGCTTTTCGGGCGGCGGCGGCGCGGGCGGGTTCGTCGACGAGGTGGGCGGGACCGCACTGGAGTTCTACTATCTCGCCGGCGGCGATCGTTACTCGATGGTGTGGAAGAGGGGGCGGTCGTGGAGCCGGAGCTTCATGGGCCGGAAGGACGTGCGGCAGCCCGAACGAGCGCTGTACCTCCGTACGCTCGCCAATCTGACGAATCCGTCCGAGGTCCGCGGCCTGCTGCAGCTCGGTCGCGGGACCTTCGGCGCGGAGGAAATCACGCCCGATCTGCTGCTGTTCGCCCGCCGCATCCTGCCGCAGAAGTACCGCGGCGTCTCGCTGATTCGCGGGCGCAACCGGGACCTCCTGTTCGCCGGGTTGGACCACCACGACACCGTCCGCTACTCGGAGTTCCACATGTCCGCGGGCGAGCGCGCCATTCTGCGGATGTCGAAGGACATCTCCAGTCTGAAGCGCGCATTGATCCTCATCGACGAAATCGAGGCCGGGCTGCATCCCTGGACGCAGCAGCAGCTCATGCTGGAGCTGCAGCGGATAGCGCTGCGCAACGATCTGCAGGCGGTGGTGACGACCCACAGCCCGGTGGTGCTCGACAGCGTGCCGCCCGAAGGCCGGATCTTCCTCGAGCGGGACGCGACGACGCTCGACGTCACGCGCCGGCCTGCCTGGCGCGACATCTTCCAGAAGGCGCTGTACGGCCAGTCGACGGACCGCTTGTCCATCCTCTGCGAGGACGAGGTGGCGGAAGGCGTGATCCTGGGCGTGCTGGACGTGCTGAACTACCGGAACGGCACCCGCCACGACGACTTCGTCATCGGCCGCGATACCGGCAGCGACGAGTTCCGAGGGCACGTTCACGCGTTCGGCAAGTTCGGTAGGCTGGCCGGCTTCGTCTTCGTGCTCGACGGCGACGCCGAGGACAGGGCGCCCGCCCTGATCGAGGCGGCGAGCCGGTACGGCCACAAGCTCGACCCCCTGTTCCTGCCGGGCCGCAGTTCGCCGGAAGCGTGGATATGGAACGCCGTCCGGGACCGGCCGGACGAGTACGCGCGGGAGTACGGACTGTCCGTGCAGGATCTGCACGCACGACTGGCGTCCATCGAACAGACGTTCGCCGGCGACGCGACGACCCGCCGGCGGGACGTGCCGAAAGCGATGGTGCGGGCGTTGGCCGACGAGTTGACGCGGGCCGTGCCCGAGATTGCGCGGATCGCCGGCAGACTGGAAACCGAAGCGGCCCGCGGAGAGATGGCCGCGTTCAGCGTCGGGCTCACCGAGCAGATCGACGCGTGGCGGCAGGCAGGCGCCCGCTGATGGCAGGTTGTCCCCATTCCCGGCGGCCTGGCCAACTTCCGGCGCATCCGGCCGGCGCCGGGTAACCGTCGAGGAGGAGAGCGGGGTGAGTGAACACATGACGGCGCGGAAGACCGGTAGCTTCGCCCGCGGGAAGAGTACCCGGTGGTTCTGGAGCCGTCCCGGCGCCGGCTTGCTGGCCGAGCGCACGGATTTTCGCGGCGGCCCCGAGTTCGACGGCAACCGCTGGAACGACCTGCACTATACGAACGCGGTGAAGCGGGCCGCACGGGCGGTCGAGGCGGTCGCGGCGGGACGGAGGGAAGGCGATGCTCGGTGATCGGGATTCACGATGGCCGTATCCCGGCGCACGCTGGTGGAAGTTCGATCTGCACACGCATACGCCGGCCTCGGTCGACTACCGCCCGGGGCCGACGCAGACGTCGCCGAGAGACTGGCTCCTGGACTACATGCGCGCAGGCGTGGACTGCGTGGCGGTGACGGACCACAACTCCGGGGCGTGGATCGACGAACTGAAGGCGGCTCTGGCAGCGCTGGAACGGGAGGCATCGTCGGACTACCGGCCGCTGCATCTGTTTCCGGGGGTCGAGATCACCGCCAACGGTGGGATACACGTGCTGGCGGTGCTCGATCCCGGCAAGCGGGCGGGCGACATCGCGACGTTGCTAGGCGCGGCCGGGTATGCCGGCGAGCCGGGGTGCAGTGACGTCGCCGCGAGCAAGGCGCCCATCGGGGTGGTAGAGGCCATCCTGGACGCGGGCGGCATACCGATTCTCGCGCACGTTGACGGCCCCTCGGGAGCCGGGGCATTGCCGGGCAACACCTTGAAGCCGTTGCGGGACGTGGAGGGGCTGCTCGCCGTGGAGGTGGTGGACACCGACTGCGAGATACCCGGAGCGTACCGGAAGAACGGACCTGCCTGGGCGGAGGTGCTCGGTTCCGACTCCCACCACCCGTCGGGCGCGAGTGCGGCGCGCTTCCCGGGATCTCACTACACGTGGGTCAAGATGGCCCGTCCATCGCTCGAAGGGTTGCGGCTGGCGCTGCTCGACGGCGGCGGCTTCTCGATTCGCCGCAGCGACGAGGCGGAAGCGCTGGACCCCTTCGCGAGGCCCAGGCATTTCGTCGAAGCCATCGAGATCGGCGAGGCGCGGTACATGGGGCGCGGCGAGCCGTCGAGGCTCGAGTTCCATCCGGCGTTCAATGTCCTCGTGGGCGGGCGCGGCACCGGAAAGTCCACTGTCGTTCACGCACTGCGGATCGCGTCCGGCCGGGAACGAGAATTGCAGAATCTCGACAAGGCCAGCGACCCGCGCGTGACGTTCGAGCGCTTCAACCGCGTTCCGGCCGACCGCCGCAGCAAGGGGGGGCTGACTGAGACGACGGTGATTCGGTGGACCGTCATGCGTGACGGCGTTCGGCATCGGGTGATCTGGCGGCGCCAGGGGAACACCGTCGGCGTGCAGGAGGACGCGGGCGATTCGAATTGGAGGGCGGCGCCGGTCCAGGCCGTGACGCCGACGCGGTTTCCCCTGCGGATGTTCGGGCAGGGGCAGATCGCGGCACTGGCGGGCGAGAACCAGCAGCCGCTGTTGCAGGTGATCGACGACGCGGCCGATGTGGCCGAGCTGCGGAGAGAGCTCGGGGAGGCGTGCCGGGCGTTCTACGCGTCGCGGGCGAGGATCCGGGAAGTCGAAGGCCAGCTCGCTCGTCGTGACGGCCTCGTGGTCGAGCAGCAGGATGTCGGGCGCAAGCTGGCCCGCTTCGAGGATGCCGGGCACCGGGACGTGCTGGCGGCCTACCGGCAGCGCAACCGGCAGCGGCGGGAGCTGGACCGGCAGTTCGAAGCGGCGGCGTCGATGCCCGCACGCATCGAGGCGCTGGCCGGCGAGCTGGTGGCCGACGACCTGCCGGACGGCCTGTTCATTCCCGATTCGGCGGACGCGCCGGATGTCCTCGACGTCGTCGGCCGTCTCGCCGTCGGCGTCGAGCAGGCGGCAGGCCGGTTGCGGACCGCCGCCGAAGGTCTGCGTGACGCTATCGAGACTCAGCGTGCGGCGTTGGAGAAGAGCGCTTGGCATGCGGCGGAGGGTGACGCGCGCGCAGACTACGAGAAACTGGTCGGAGCGTTGCGCGCGGAGGGCGTCGACGATCCGAGCGAGTACGGGCGCCTGGTGCAGGATCGCCAGCGGCTCGATGCCGAGATCGAACGCCTCGACTCGTTGCGAGAAGAGCGCGACCGGCTGATTGAGCAATCACGATCGCGGCTGCAGGCGGTTGGGGCGGCGCGCCGGGCGGTGAGCGACGCCCGCGTCGCGTTTCTCGAGAACGCACTGGCCCGGAACCGTTTCGTGCGCATTCGAAGCCGCCTGTACGGGGGCGATCCGCAGGTGGTCGAGAGATCGCTTCGCGACACGCTGGGCGTCACCGACGACCGTTTCGGCGAGGACATCCTGGTCATGGAGGGGGATCGTGCTCGCAAGGGCGAGGTGGCCAAGTTGCTCGTCGGCCTCCCGGAAGTCCCGGACCGGCGCCGCGAAGCGATCGAGCAGCGCATCGAGCGGTTGAAGGAACGCATGGTCGCGGCGGCGGCCGGGAACGGTGACTTCGGCGGGCACCTCAACAACTACTTCGAGCGCGAGTGCGGCAAGCGTCCCGAGCTGCTCGACAAGCTGCTCACCTGGTTCCCGGAAGACGGGTTGGACGTCGAGTACAGCCGGCGGGGAGACGGCACGGATTTCCGGCCCATCGGGCAGGCTTCGGCGGGACAGCGCTCGGCGGCCATGCTGGCCTTCCTGCTCGCGCATGGCGAGGAGCCGCTGGTGCTGGATCAACCCGAAGACGATCTCGACAACCACCTGATCTACGACCTGGTCGTGCGCCAGATCAGGGAGAACAAGGCGAGGCGGCAGATCATCGTGGTGACGCACAACCCGAACGTGGTCGTGAACGGCGACGCGGAGATGCTTCACGTGCTCGACTTCCGCCGGGGGCAGTGCGTGGTGGGCAAGTCGGGGTCGCTGCAGGACAAGGAGCTGCGCGAGGAGGTCTGCCGCGTGGTCGAAGGCGGGCGCGAGGCGTTCGCCAGTCGGTACCGGCGTCTCGGGCGGAGTTGATGCATGTTCGACAGTCGCAAGGAGCTGCTGGACCGCATACGGCTCGGCGAGGCCACGTTCCTCGAGTTGAAGGAGGTGCGCTTCGCGGGCGGCAAGGTGAAGGGACCCGGACGCGACGAGCTGGCCGACGAGCTGGCGGCGTTCGCGAACGGCCGTGGGGGGGTGTGTCTGCTGGGCGTGGCGGACCGGCCACGCGAGATCCTGGGCATTCCCGTCGACCGTCTGGAATCAGTGGTCGTCTTCGTCCGGGAGATCTGCACCGACTCCATCGATCCGCCGCTCGCGCCCGTCATCGATCCGTTGTGGTTGCCGGCGACGAGCGGCGAAGAGTTCGCCGTCGTCAAGATCGACGTGCCGCGCAGCCTGTTCGTGCACCGGAGCCCGGGGGGATTCCTGCACCGCGTCGGTGACGCCAAGCGCGTGATGTCGTCCGAGTATCTCGGGCGGTTGTTCGAGCATCGCCGCCGGACGGGCATCGTTCAGTTCGACGAACAGAGCGTGGCCAGCGCGAGGATCGAGGATCTGGCGGTGGGGCTCTGGGAGCGGTTTCGCACGTCGCGCACCGGAGACGCACGCGACGGATTGTTGACCAAGCTGGGGTTGGTCCGCGGGGACGAGGGCGGGACGCTCCGCCCGACCGTCGCCGGCGTGCTGATGGCGACGGACGATCCGCGGCGGTGGCTGCCCAATGCGTTCATCCAGGCCGTCGCCTACCGGGGGACCCGGATTCAACCCGATCAGTCTGGAGATCCCTATCAGCTCGACGCCGCCGACATCGCCGGTCCGTTAGACGCCCAGGTCGAGCTGGCGTGCCGTTTCGTCGCGAGGAACATGAAGGTCGCGGCGTTCAAGCATCTGGGGCGGGCCGACCGGCCGCAGTTCGACATGGAGGCCGTTTTCGAGGCGGTCGTCAACGCGGTCGCCCATCGGGACTACTCGATTCACGGATCCAAGATTCGGTTGCGTCTTTTCGACGACCGGCTGGAGCTGTATTCGCCGGGCGGGATTCCCAATGCGATGACCGTCGAGGGTCTTGCGCACCTGCAGTCCGCGCGAAACGAGGTCGTCACGAGTCTGCTGGCCAAGTGCCCGGTGCCCGCCGACATTCCGTGGCTCCGGACGGATCGGGTCACCCTGATGGACAAGCGCGGCGAGGGTGTGCGGATCATCCTGGACAACGGAGAGCGACTGGCGGGCAGGACGCCCGAGTATCGACTCGTGGACGAGGCCGAGCTCGTGTTGACGATGCATGGAGCGGGCGCCGAGTGATGTCAGCACGGCTTGCGCGGAGCCCACGCCCCCGCCATCGGCGCGGGCCATCGCGAGGAGCGGCGTGAACACATGACGGACCGACATGCTCGGAGAGTCGCATGGGTCTTGCGCGACGAGGACGCCAATCACCATGGAATGGCCTGACGTGCAGGGGCGCATCGCCGGCGGCGAGGACGCCCGCACCGAGTTCGAGCGGAAACTGGGAGACCTGCGCGGGGTCGGCAGGACGGTCTGCGCGTTCGCCAACGGCGACGGTGGACTTGTCGTCATCGGCGTCGATGATGCCGGCGCCGTCGTGGGCGAAGGGGAAAACCCGGAAACCGTTCAGGAGCGGTTGGCGAGCTTTCTGCAGACCGGTTGCGGCAAGCCCGTGACCGCGGCGTGCGGCGGGCACGAGACGGAGGGCGGGTGGGTGCACTGGATCGCCGTGCACCGCCATCAGCGCGGATACGAGCCGTTCTCCTGCGACGGCCGGTTCTGGATCAGACGCGGGCGGAGCACGGGGGCGCCGTCGCCCTCGGAGCTGCAGGAGCTGCTGAACGCCTTCGGGCTCGTGCTGACCGAGAAGCAGATCATCCCGTCGGCAACCGTCGACGACATCGATTTCGGCGCCGTGCGGGCGTTCATGCGCGCGCAGGGCCTCGATCCGGACGAAGCTCCCCAGCCGGCCCGCGATGACGATCTGCGGAATGGCAGCATCGTCGACGAGTTGGATGGTGTCCTGCGGCCGACGCTGTACGGGTTGATGGTCTTCGGTCGCGACCCCCAGGCATACGCGCACACGCTGAGCCTGTTCGTGCAGTGCACGGCGTACGGGGGTACGGATCAGGCCGCCGAGGTGTTGAGCGCCGGGGAGGGCAAGGGCCGGTTGCGGGACCAGGTGCAGCGTGCGATGGGGTGGTTTCGCAGTCTTGGCCGGCGGGAGACGTACGAGGGCATCCGGCGCATCGACGTTCCGCCGGCGCCGGAGGCGGCGTTGCGGGAAGCGTTGGTCAACGCCGTCATCCACCGCGACTACGCCATCACCGGATCGCAGGTGCTGCTGGAGGTGTTCGATGACCGCATCGTGGTGACGAGTCCCGGCGCATTGCCCAATCACATGACCGTCGATCAGGCGCGCAAGGGCGGCGCTCCGCGGTCGCGCAACGAGATGATGGCGAACGCCATGGTCGTCGGTGGGCTGATGGAACGCCGCGGACGTGGCTGGCTGACGATGCGGCACGCCATGCGGCGCTTCAACGGAACCGAGCCGGAGCTTGTCAGCGACGAGCGCAACCGGTTCGTTCGGGTGACGTTCGAGCGGGGGACCCGCGGTGCCTGACGCGGCGGCGGAGCGCCTCCGCAAGGTCCGGCTCGGCAAGGGCAGCACTCCGGCGTTCGCGGAGTGGTCCACGCGGGTAGCCGGGTCGAGGGACCGGGACGGGGACCGCTACGGAAGGGATGCGCCGCAACGGCAATCGGGCGCGGCGACGGAAGGACCGAACATGACGCTTCACGAGTCCCGCTACCCGCGCATTCCCTACGGCCTGGCCAACTTCCGGCGCATCCGCATGGAGCGCCGGCTCTGGGTGGACAAGACGCGGTTTCTCCACGCGCTGGAGCAGGTGGATCACGCCGTCCTGATCCGGCCGCGCCGCTTCGGCAAGACCTGCTGGGTGTCGCTGCTGGAGCACTACTACGACCGCACCTGGGCCCACGAGTTCGACGCCGTGTTCGGGGGCACCGACATCGGCCGGCGGCCCACCGAGCAGCGCCACCGCTACGTCGTCCTGCGCTTCAACTTCTCCGCGTTCAAGACCGCCCTCGACGGTCTGGAGCACCACTTCGAGGAGTACTGCCAGCTCCGGCTGCGCGGCGCGCTGGAGCGCAATCCGGACCTGTTCCCCGAGGCGGCGGTTCGGCGCATCCGCGCGCCGGCGTCGGTCAACGGCCAGCTCAACGAGCTGTTCATGTACGTCGCCGACCACGACATTCCGCTCTGCGCGCTCGTCGACGAGTACGACAACTTCGCCAACACGGTGCTGGCCCACCACGGCGAGGCGGCGTACCAGAGCTTCACGCACGGCGGCGGCTTCTACCGCAACTTCTTCGCCACCCTGAAGGCGGGGACCGACGCGGGGAGCGGCGGGCTGGAGCGCCTGTTCGTCACCGGCGTCTCGCCCGTCACCCTCGACGACGTCACCAGCGGCTTCAACATCGGGAGGAACATCAGCCTGCAGCCCGAGTTCAACGACCTGCTGGGGTTCACCGAGGACGAGGTGCGGGGCCTGCTGGAGGTGTACCGGGACCACGGCGTGCTCGACCAGGACGTGGACGCCGCCCTGGACGTGATGCGCGAGTGGTACAACGGCTACCGGTTCGCCGAGGACGTGGAGGGCGATCTCTACAACACCGACATGGTGCTCTATTACCTGTGCGAGTCCATCCCGAACCGGTCTCTCCCGAGGTACCTGATCGACACCAACGTCCGCATCGACTACGGCAAGCTTCGTCATCTGCTGGTGGTCGGCCGGCAGCTCAACGGCAACTTCGAGCTGCTGCGGCACGTCATCGGCGAAGGGCGGGTGGACGCCGAGGTGCAACCCGGCTTTCCGCTGGAGCGGTTGAACGAGCGGGAGAACTTCCTCTCCCTGTTGTATTTCTTCGGCCTGCTGAGCTTCCGGCACGTCTCCGGCGACACGCCGCGCCTGGGGATTCCCAACCAGACCGTGCGGCGGCTGATGTACGGCTACCTGCGCGACGCGTGGCGCGACGTGGACGTGTTCTCCGTCGACGCCTACGACTTCTCGCGCCTGGTGCGCGCCATGGCCTACGAGGGCGCCTGGCGGCCAGCGCTGGAACACCTGCGCGACGCGGTTCGGCGCCAGACCGGGATTCGCGACTACGTCGACGGCGAGAAGGTGGTGCACGCCTTTCTCGCCGCGCACTTCAGCCTGCTCGACGTGTTCCTCATCCACACGGAGCACGAGCTGAACAAGGGCTACGCCGACATCTACCTGGAGCCGTTCGCGGCCCGCTACCCCGGCACGAGGTTCGGCTACGTGATCGAGGTGAAGTACCTGAAGCGGCGCGAGCCCCTGGACGAGTCCGTGGTGGCGGAGAAGATGCGGGAGGCCGCCGATCAGGTGCGGCGCTACCTGGCGGACGAGAATCTGCGCCGCCGCCATCCGTCCGTGCGGCACCTCGGCCTGGCCGTCGTGTTCCACGGTTGGGAGATGGCGGCCTGCGAGGCGGTGGGCGACGGCCCCGAGCAAGTTGCAGATGTTGACGAGTGAAGACGCGGAGCGGACTCGCCGGGCGCGCATCGGGGAAGGCTCATGACCCTCCAACCACCGTCGGCGACGACAATGCGCCGGCGCGGCGGACGAACCAGGGACGCGTGTCGCGCAACGATGCCGGGGCGGGTGCGAGTATGAACGCACCTGAGCGAACCGGCCCCCATCCGGCGCCGGACACCGTCCTCGACCGGCTGATCGACCAGCTCCGCGCCAGGGTCGCCCCGCTCGACGGCCAGGCGCGCCCGGCGGCGATCCTGTGGACGGACCCGAAACGGGAGTGGGCGCCGCTGGTCGATCCGCTCCTGCAACGTGTCGAGGAATACCTGGCCCTGGGCGACTACGCCCCCGCGCGCCGCACGGGTCCGGCCGTCTGGGTGCGCTGCGTCGTGGACGGTGCGCTCGACGAACCGGCATTGCCGGATGACCGCCCGCCCATCATCTACCTGCCGGGCGTGGCGCGTCAGGATCTCCGCGCCGGCGAGCAGTGCCCGGACGGGCTGAAGCCGCTGGTGGAGCTGCTGTTCCGGGGCGCGCTGTGGCATCAGCCGAACGGGAGCGACTGGACCGTGAACGCCTTCCTGACGTCGCGGAAGACCCTCGGTCTGGACGTTGCGGGGGACCGCGCCACGTCGGAGGCGTTGCTGCGCGCGCTGGAAGAGGTGGCGCTGACCCCGGTGACGCAACTCCAGGGACGTCGCCTGGAGGCGGAGGACTTCGATCGCATGCTGGCCGGCGACGTCATCCGGGATCTCCTGCGGTGGATGGGCGATCCCGACACGGCGCGCAACCGATTGGGCGAGAACGGCTGGCACGCGTTCTGCAGTCGCTGTCAGGACGAGTTGGGATTCGACCCGGAGCAGGAGGCGGACGTCGTCGCCGGGGAGCGCATGGCGAAGGGCGACGGGGCGTGGGCGGCGGTATGGGAGCGGTTCACCGAGGCGCCGGGCAGCTACGGTGACATCGCCGGTCTCCTGCGACGCAGCGCCCCCACAGACGCGCTCCGTTTCGAGGAAAGAGAACGGTGGCCGGACCTGAACGACCAGGACGAGCAGGCAGTGCGGCTCGCGCTGCAGGGGCTCCCGGAGCTTTCGCACCCCGAGGCATGCGAGGTGGTGGCCGGCCTGGAACGCAAGCACGGGGAACGGCGCGCCTGGGTGTGGGCCCGCCTCGGGCTGGCCCCGATGGCGGCGCTCCTGAAACCGCTCTCCGATCTGGCGGCCGGTGCGCAGCGGGGCCTGGGGGGAACCGAGCCGGCGGACGTGGCGGACGGTGACATCGCCGGTCTCCTGCGACGCAGCGCCCCCACAGACGCGCTCCGTTTCGAGGAAAGAGAACGGTGGCCGGACCTGAACGACCAGGACGAGCAGGCAGTGCGGCTCGCGCTGCAGGGGCTCCCGGAGCTTTCGCACCCCGAGGCATGCGAGGTGGTGGCCGGCCTGGAACGCAAGCACGGGGAACGGCGCGCCTGGGTGTGGGCCCGCCTCGGGCTGGCCCCGATGGCGGCGCTCCTGAAACCGCTCTCCGATCTGGCGGCCGGTGCGCAGCGGGGCCTGGGGGGAACCGAGCCGGCGGACGTGGCGGACGTGTACCTGGAGCGCGGGTGGCAGGCCGACCGCGGGGCGTGGCAGGCAGTGGCCGCGGCGCCGATTGCGGACGAAGCGTGCGTGGCGGCAGCCGTGCGGCACCTGCTGCTGCCGTGGCTGGAGGCTTCGGCCCGGGCGTTTCAGGCGGCGCTCGAACGCTCGCCCCTGCCGGGCGCGGGCGGGCAACCGGCCGTCGACGCGGCGGACGACGGTTGCCTCGTGTTCGTGGACGGGCTGCGCTTCGAGCTGGCGCAGCGCCTGGCGGAGCGGATGGAGGGCCGCGGATACCGGGTCGACCTGGGCCGCCGCTGGGCGGCGCTGCCGACGGTCACCGGCACAGGGAAACCGGCGGTGACACCCGTGGCGGACGAGATCGAGGGCGACACGCTGCGGCAGGCGTTCGGCGCGCGGATGCGGGTCGGCGGCAAGCCGGCCGATGCTCCCGGTGGGCGCCCCGCCGGTGGGCCCGGTCCACGCCCCGCCGGTGGGCCCGGTCCACGCCCCG
>WTFV01000100.1:66277-122292 GCA_011523845.1 Acidobacteriota bacterium
CGCCCCGCCGGTGGGCCCGGTCCACGCCCCGCCGGTGGGCCCGGTCCACGCCCCGGTGGGCCCGGTCCACGCCCCGGTGGGCCCGGTCCGCGCCCCGGTGGGCCCGGTCCGCGCCCCGCCGATGCGGCTACCCTGCGCGCCGCGCTGGAAGGGCGCGGCTACCAGATCCTGGCCGGCGACAGCCCCGGCGCACCACGGACCCATCCGGCGCGCGGCTGGCTGGAGACCGGCGAATTCGACACCCTCGGCCACCAGCGGGGCGCACTCCTCGCGCGGGATATCGACCGGGAGCTGGAGCGCGTGGCGGGCCGGATCGAGCACGCGCTCGACGTCGGCTGGACGTCGGTGCGCGTGGTGACGGACCACGGGTGGCTGTTGCTGCCCGGCGGACTGCCGAAGGTGGATCTGCCGAAGCACCTGACGGAGACCCGCTGGGCGCGCTGCGCGGTGATGGCCGGCGAATCGGCTTCCGGCGTCGTCCGCGCTCCCTGGCACTGGAACCGCACGCAGTGGTTCGCAACGCCGCCCGGCATCGCCTGCTTCAACCGGTCCGAGGAATACGCGCACGGCGGTCTGAGCATTCAGGAATGCCTGATCCCCGATCTCGTCGTGACGCGCGTCGAGGGCGCGGAAACGGCCGGCAGCATCACGTCGGTGACGTGGCGCGGCCTGCGTTGCTTCGTCGAGGCGGCGGTCCGGGGCGGTCCCGTGACGGCCGACCTGCGGCTGGGACGGCCGACCGGCGAGTCGGTGGCCGCGGCTGCGAAGCCGGTCGACGCCGAGGGCGCCGTCAGCCTGGTGCTGGCCGACGACGAGCACGAGGAGGCGGCGCTGGTGCTGGTGCTGCTGGACGGGGCGGGCCGCGTGCTGGCGCAGCGGCCGGTCCGTGTAGGAGTGGATGCATGACGTCGGGTGGCCCGGCTCGTCGGTGTTGAGATTCGGGACATCTGCGGTTCGGCCAGTGTAGGAGCGGACGCGTGAAGTCGGCCGGCCCGGCGGCCGGTCCGTGTGGGAGTGGACGGGTGAACGAATCCGTGGCGATTCAGGCTGGCGGCCATCGCCTCGGGGATTGTTCCGTCCGTGTGGGAGTGGATGCATGAACGAGTCGGTCGCGATTCGGGCGGGCGGCCAGCGCCGCGCGGATTTTCCGGAGTGTGTGGGAGTGGACGCATGAGCGAGTCGGTTGCGATGGATCGCCTGGACACGCTGGCCGCGGAAGCCTTCCCCGGCTACCTGGTGCGCAAGGACCTGGTACGTCGGTATGCCCGGCAGTATCCGGTCCCGACCTACGTGGTCGAGTTCCTGCTGGGGCGCTACTGCGCCAGTGTCGATGATCGCGAGATAGCGGAAGGGCTGGAGATCGTCGAGCGGCAGCTCCGGGGCCGGACGGTGCGGACGAGCGAACAGGAGATCTTCAAGTCCCGCGCGCGGGAGAACGGATCCGTCAAGCTGATCGACGTCGTTCGCGCGAAGCTGGACGCGAAGAACGACTGCTACGTCGCCGAGCTGCCGAGTCTGAACCTGAACGACGTGCAGGTGTCGGACGCCATCGTCAAGGACAACGAGCGCATGCTCGGCGACGGGTTCTATGCCGAGGTGACGCTCGGCTACGATCCGGTCGAGTCGCAGGACGCCTCGGGCCGCCCGTTCCGCCTAGCGCAGTTGCGTCCCATCCAGATGTCGAAGCCGGACGTGCTCGACGTGCTGGCCCGGGGGCGCCGGGCGTTCACGACCGAACGTTGGCGCGACTTCCTCATCCGGTCCGCGGGCCTGGAGCCGGACCACCTGGACGAGGCGGCCAAGCGCGTCGTGCTGCTGCGCATGGCGCCGTTCGTCGAGCGCAACTACAACCTGGTCGAGCTGGGTCCGCGCGGCACCGGCAAGAGCCACATCTACCAGCAGCTCTCCCCGTATGCGCACCTGCTCTCGGGCGGCAAGGCCACGGTCGCCAAGATGTTCGTGAACATGGCCAGCGGGCAGCGCGGCCTCGTCTGTCAGTACGACGTGGTCTGCTTCGACGAGATCGCCGGGATCTCCTTCGACCAGAAGGACGGCGTCAACATCATGAAGGGCTACATGGCCTCGGGCGAGTTCAGCCGCGGCAAGGAGAGCATCCGCGCCGAGGGTGGCATCGTGATGGTCGGCAACTTCGAGGTGGACGTCGAGCAGCAGCAGCGGATCGGCCATCTCCTCAGTCCGTTGCCGAAGGAGATGCGGGACGACACGGCGTTCCACGACCGCATCCATGCCTACGCGCCGGGCTGGAACTTCCCGAAGCTGAACCCGGCCGATCACCTGACCGACCACTTCGGGCTGGTCAGCGACTTCCTCAGCGAGTGCTGGACCCGCCTGCGGCGCGAGAGCCGGGTCTCGGTGCTCCAGAACCGGGTGTTCTGGGGCGGCGCCCTGAGCGGGCGCGACGTGGAAGCCGTGCACAAGACCTGCTCCGGTCTCGTGAAGCTGCTCTTCCCCGACCCCGACGAGCCCGTAGCGGACGACGACCTGGAATGGGTCGTGCGGCTCGCGCTGGAGTCACGCCGCCGCGTGAAGGAGCAGCAGAAGCGCTGCCTGAAGAGCGAGTTCCGCAACACGCACTTCTCCTTCACGTTGGGGGTCGACGGCGTGGAGCAGTTCGTCTCGACGCCGGAGTTGCACAGCGACGAAGCCATCGACGGCGACCCGCTGCCGCCTGGGCAGGTATGGGCCATCGGCCCCGGCCGGGGCGAGACCGGCGCGGGACTCTACCGCATCGAGATCGCCGCCGGGCCCGGCAGCGGGGCGAAGATCCTGAACCACCCCGTGCCGCCGGCGTTCCGGGAGAGCGTAAAGGTGGGCGAGCAGAACCTCTACGCACGCGCCAAGGAGCTGATCGGCGACCGCGACCCGCGGGCCCACGAGTACACCATCCAGCTCCGGCCATTCGACGCCGACACGTCCGGGGCCGGTCTGGGGCTGCCCGTTCTCGTCGCCTGCGTGGGCGGGTTGCTCGAGCGCAGCACGCGCGGCGGGACGATCGTCGTCGGGCCGCTGAACCTGGGCGGGTCGATTGAGATGATTCCAAGCTCCGTCGCCGTCGCCGAGCTCGCGGTGGACAAGCAGGCCGCCACGCTGCTGATGCCGGTCGCCGCCCGCCGGGCGCTGAACGACCTGCCGGACGAGCTGTGGACGAAGATCAACGTCGAGTTCTACAGCGACCCGGCGGATGGCGTGTTCAAGGCGCTGCTGGATTAGTGGTCCGGCCCGTTTTTCGAGCCGCTTCGCGACATGACGTGCTTGCGAAGCAGCGCTTCCAGTTCAGTCACTCGCGCTTCGGCGGCCACAGCTCGCGTTTCTGCGGTCGTAGCTCGCGTTTCTGCGGTCGCCGCTCGCGCTTCGGCGGCGTCAACCCGCGTTTCCGCGACCCGGCGGGCGGTGGCTTCGTTCAGGCGGCCCTCGGCCTCCTGCAGACGGCCCTCGGCCTCCTCGTCGTGACTGCGCAGATCGACGCCGGTTACCGGATTCCGGAAGCGCATCTCCCGCCCCGGCGCCGCACGCAGCTCCAGCCCGAGCGTCTCGCTGCGCAGCGTCAGCGTCCCGTCCAGCGCCGTCGCCGCCGGTTGACGCACGTAGCCCGACGGGGTCAGCCGCTCTCCCTGCAGACGCGCGGGAAGGTGTTCTCCGAACGGGTCGTACTGCCAGTACTCGCGCACGCCGAGAAGGGCGTACACCGACCGCTTCGGCCCGATGTCTTCCCGCCACGTGCTCGGCGACGCGACCTCCAGCACGAAGGCCGGCGCCTGCCCCTCCTCCCACAGCTTGTAGTTGAGCCGCCGGCGCTTCCCCACCCCGAACACCACGAAGACGTCCGGGGCGACGGACACCCGCGGATTGCCCTCCTCGTAATAGATGAGAAGGTCTCCCGAAACGTACACGTCCCGGCGGTCCTTGAAGTGGCGGGTCAGGGCGGCGATCCCGTACATGATGGCATCGCGCTGGGCGTCGTTCTCCGCCATCGGCTTCCCGTCCGAGCTCGGGTAGTGAATCGGCACGGCGGCAGGCGCGGGTCGGTTCATCGCGGGATTTCTCCAGGCGTGCGGCGGTCCGCACGATTTCCCCAAGCTACCACACGCTGCGACGCCGCGTATCCTCGGGGCGTCCGTTGCGGGAAGCTGAAGCACGTATCGTGCCGACCGTCAGGCGACGTTCGCGCACGCGCCATGCCAGTGCCGTCGCAACTCCCCGACGGCGTCGAGGCCTGGACGACGGTGCCCCTCGTCGCGAGCGAAGATCGCCCCTCCGTCCGCGACTTCAGTCGCGCGCGCCCGCCGGCACGCGAGGGACCACCTCGTCACGCACGTCGCCTTCTCGCACCATGCGGCGGTCCACGCGCTGGCGCGGGCGATGGAGCAGGCCGGCACCACCGCAGCAAGCCCTGTACGGGCGGCGCTCGACGGTCTCCAATTGAACGTGGCCACCGGCACGCTTGTCGTTGGGATCGGGCGGCCATGCGGCGATGCCGATGTCGTCGCGCGCGACGGTCTGGAGGGGGCGCAACGGTTCGATGCCGACGAGCCGGGTGCGGCGTGCGGGTGAGCCGTGCGCGCGGTCACTCGAAGCCCAGCTCGACGCGGCCGATCCCCGGGAGGTCCGCCTCCAGCCGCTCCCCCGCCTCGGCAGGGTATATGACCTCGGTGGTGACCCCCGTGGTCACGAAGTCGCCGCTTGAGAGGCCGAGCCCGTGTCGCGGCAGCTCGTTGGCCAGCCAGGCCATGACCTCCAGGGGGTGGCCGAGGACGTTGCCGCCGGAGCCGGTCAGCCGCTCCTCCCCGTTGACCAGGAGCCGCGTCGGCTGCGCGGCCAGGTCGATCTCGCGCCAGTCGTCCAGCGGCGCGCCGTGGATCCAGGCGCCGTGGATGGCGTTGTCCGCGGCGAACGACTCCGGCGTGAACCGGTCGAGGCCGGCGAAGTGGTGCTCGACCAGCTCGATGGCCGGATACAGCGCCCCGATGTGCTCGGCGATGGATCGGCGATCGTGGCCCCCGTCGATCATCGGCACGTCGGCCGCCACATGGAAGGCGATCTCCACCTCGATCAGCCGGACGACGTAGTCGGCGGCGCGCAGGGTGACGCCCGATTCGTGCAGCCGCGCCGTGAACAGGCGGCCGAACACCGGATACGGCACTCCCAGCATCCGCTGCGCGGCAGGATTGGTCAGCGCCACCTTGTAGCCCGCCGTCTCGCCGCCCCAGTGCGCGCACAGCCCGTCGACCAGCGCGGCCTGGGCGCGATAGCCCGCGGCGAGGTCCGGCGGCATGAGCGCCTGCGGCAACTCGTCGATGCGCTCGTGCCGCGTGCGCAGCGACTGGAGGAAGCGTGCGGTCTCGGTGATGCTCATGGCCCGTCTCTTATATCTCAATCAACTCGAATACGCCGAACACCCGGTAGTCGCGCGCGTTGGAGGTCACGATGCGGGTGACGCCGCTCCGGTAGTACGTGGCCGCGAGCAGCGTGTCGAGCAGCCGCTTGCGACCGAGGCCGTGTTCACGCATCCAGGCCACGAACTGGCTGACGGCTTCGCCTTCCGGGACGATTCGTTCCACTTCCCTCGCATTCCACCAGAAGCTCGCCTTGGCGAGCGCCTGCGCCATGGGCAGCGGCCGCTCGAAACGGCGCCGGTCGGTCACGACGTGAATGAACTCGGAGAGCACCTGCGGTGCGAGCGCCGCCTCGCGGTCGCGCCCCAGAATCTCCCGTCGCAGCACCTCCAGCGCCGCACCGTGGCCGTCCGATTCCTGGATTTCGACATGCACGAGGAAAGTCGTGTCAAGCCCTGTCATCGTCGAGCATTTCCTCCAGCAGATCGTCGTCGACGTGCATGGGCTTCAGTACCCGGCCTACCGAGACCGGGCTCAGATCGGCCAGGGTGGTGGAGCGAGCGATCCGCCGCTCCCGGAACTCCTCCATCGCTTCCCGGATCAGCTCGGATGCGGTCCGATCCCGCGCCCGGGCGAAGCGCTGGAAGTCCCGGTAGACGGGCTCGGATACGTTGATGGTTATGGCCTTCATACATCAATGTTCATGTATTGCGTTTCAGGTCGTCAAGGGCCGCCACGACTCCGGGCGGGGGCGCACCGACCGGCTCCGGCACCGGCCTCGGGGCGGCAGCGTGACCATTCCGGGTAACGTCGACCAATGCCGGACCATTTCGAGCACCTGACGCCAGACGAGGCATGGGAGGCGCGAGACCGTCTGGCCCGTGCCGATTCTCGCCGCCGTCACGCTTCCTCGCCGCACAACGACAGCCGAAATGGCGGCTGTGGTTGCCTGGTCGTCCTTGTGCTCGCTACGGCCTGCTTGGCTTGGTTGGTGGCCGGCTGAGCTGACCTGACCACCCTGACTACCCGCCGGTGTTGACATCCGTGCCCCGTGCGGGCATGGTGGGCGCGATGCATCCAAGGAACTTGCGGGTGGGACTCGCCGGCGCCGGTTTCCTCGCCAGCGCCCTGGCCCTCGTCCTCGCCGGTGCGCCGACCAGCGCGTTCGCGGAGACCCGCGGCTACGTGATCTCCATGGTGCACACGGCCACCTACGCCAATACGGACACCTGTCCGGATGGATACAACGGCAGCCTAGCCGATCTGAAGGTGCGGCGCCTGGTTCGCCGCGGGTTCAGCGAAGAAGAAGCCGTAGCCATCCTCGCCAACGGCGGCGTGGACCGGGACGGCAACCGCGTCGCGATTGCGGAGCTGCCCGAACTCGACGGCATCCGGGTGAACCCCGGCAACGTGCCCGTGCTCGTTTCCGATCCGCGGATCCACACCGCCTACGGGAGGTTCGCCTACGGCTTCAATCTGAACGGCCGGGTGGAGCCCGACGCGTTCGAGAATCCCGACAGCGGCGAGCGGGGCGTCGACAACCAGATGTGGCGCGCGCTGGGCTGCTTCGAGGTCTACCAGGTGCGCCGGCCCGTGCGGCCCTACAACGAGGACATCGCCTGGGACACCGCGCTGGACGCGATGCCGGCCTGGCTGATGTCGATCAGCGGCGACGACCTGGACGGCGACGGAGAGGTCACCGTCACCTTCGACCGGGCCCTGAACGTCGCCATGCGGGACGCGCGCGGCGGCGTGCTGTCGGGTGCGACCTACGTGGTCGATCCCGACCCGCGCTCGCACAGCGTGTTCCAGGGGCGCATCGACGACGGCGTGCTCACCATCGAGCCGGGCGACTTCTCCATCCAGGGCGAGTCGCAGTTCTACGCGATCCTGCGCTTCACCGGGACCCGCCTCTGGATGAGAATGGCGGAAGACGGCAGCGCGTCGGGCATCATCGGCGGCTACCAGCCCTGGCGCGACTACTTCCACTACCTGGCGATTCGGGGCGAGGAGAACGCCCAGGTCGATCTGGCCGGGGTGTACTACGCGCTGCGGCGTCTCGCCGACGGCGTGCCCCACCCGGAGACCGGGGAGAACACCGCGATCTCGGCCGCCTACTTCCTGGAGGCGGTTCCAGCGTTCCACGCCACCCTCTCCGGCGAGGTCGTGGCCGCGTCGGTCGGGCCCGGCCCGCTGCTCAGCGGCCCCGCGGTGCAGGAGAACGTCACCCTCGACCCGGAGTAGGACATGGACTGGAGGATCCTCATGCGGCGGTTCGGAGGGCTTGCAGCCCGTGGCGAAAGGCCCGCTACGTTCGAGGGGCGATGCATCCCGCGTGGACGGGGTTGCTCCTCGGTCGAATATGCTCGATCTGCTTCCTCGTCGCGCCTTGCCACGCGGGCGCCTCGCCGCTCTCGGTACGACGCGGGGTTCCACCACGGACTGCTGGCGTTGCCGCTGGCCGGATTGCTCCTCGGCGCGTCGGCGGTGGTGGGCGCGGCGGGCGAGATGACCTTCCTGCGCCTGACGCCGGCGCAGTATCAGCGGGCCATCCACGAGATCTTCGGTCCCAGCATCCAGGTGGACCACGGCACCACGGTGCTCGGCGTCCGCGACCGGGGTCTGCTGGCGCTGGGGGCGCGGCGGAGCACGCTGAGCGCGGCGGAGATCGAGCGCTTCGAGGCGCTGGCGCAGCAGATCGCCGCGCAGGTGACGGATCCGTCGCGGCGGGCCACGCTCATCGCGTGCCGGCCGGAGGCGGACGATGCGCCCGACGACGCCTGCGCAGCGCGGTTCGTCGCTCGGGCGGGACGGTTCCTGTTCCGCCGGCCGCTGACCGGTGACGAAACCGACGTGTACGTCGCGGTGGCGCGCACGGCCGCGGAGACCCTCGGCGACTACTACGGCGGACTGCGCGCGGCGCTCGCCGGGATGCTCGTGGCGCCGGAGTTCCTGCTCCGCATCGAGCACAGCGAGGCGGATCCCGCCGATCCCGGCAAGCTGCGGCTGGACGCCTGGTCGCGCGCGTCCCGGCTCAGCTTCTTTCTGTGGGACAGCGCGCCGGATGCTCTGCTGCTCGATGCCGCCGAGTCGGGCGACCTGATGACGCAGGAAGGGCTCGACCGGCAGGTCGAGCGGTTGCTTGCGTCGCCGCGGGTCGAGCAGGGCCTGCGGGCGTTCTTCTCGGACATGCTGCAGTTCGACCGCTTCGCGACGCTTTCCATCGATTCGAGCCTCTTCCCGCGGTTCACGAAGAACGTCGAGGACGATGCGCGCGAGCAGACCCTGCGGACGGTCGTCGATCACCTGCTGCACCGGCACCGCGACTACCGCGATCTGTTCGTCTCGCGCGACACGTTCCTGACGCCGCCGCTGGCGGCCATCTACGGGGTGCCGCTGCCGCGCTCGCAGGAGCTGGGCGGGGCGGTTCCCTGGGTGCCCTATCGGTTTCCCGAGGACGACAGCCACGTCGGGCTGCTCGCGCAGGTGAGCTTTCTGGCCCTGCACTCGCATCCCGGGCGGTCGTCGCCGACGTTGCGGGGACAGGCGGTGCAGGAGATCTTCCTGTGCCGGCGGGTGCCGCCGCCGCCCCCGGACGTCGACTTCAGCCTCCTGCAGGATACGTACAACCCCGACTTCCGGACGACGCGCGACCGTCTCCGCGAGCATCGGGAGAACCCGGCGTGCGCGAGCTGCCACAACCTGACGGATCCCATCGGGCTGACGCTGGAGGTGTTCGACGCGGCCGGGGGATATCGCACTACCGAGAACGGCGCGCCGATCGACGCCAGCGGCGAGCTGAACGGCAGGAGCTACGACGGGCCGCCGGGATTGGGGCAGGCGCTTCGAGACGAGGCGCGGGCGGCCTCCTGCTTCGTGGAACGCGCGTTCGCCTACGGCGCAGCGCGGATGCCGACGGACGACGAGCGGGCCTGGCTGGCCGACGTCCGGACGGAGCTCGGGAACGACGGTTTGCAGTGGCGCGCGCTCATGCGCCGCATCGCAAGGAATCCGGACTTCTACACGGTCGTTCCGGACGCGCAGTGACCAGGGAGGCCCGGCAGAGTTGATCGACGAGTTTCCCCGCGGAATGACCAGTGGGTTCTGGCGGTGTGTGAGCGGGGTTCCCGGTAGCACCGTCCGGCGAGTTCCCGGTAGAGTGATCGGCGCGTTCGGGCAGGGCCCGGTTACCCGTCAGAGCAAGGAAACGACATGAGTGCAACACGCGAGATTGGCCGCCGCACCGTGCTGCGGGGCATGCTGAAGGGCGGCGCCGCCGTCAGCGTCGGGCTGCCGGTGCTGGAGTACTTCCTGAACACGAGCGGGACGGCCTACGCGGCAACCGCCGGGGCCCCCGCCGCGCCGCTGCCGCCCTGCTTCGGCACCTGGTTCTGGGGCCTCGGCCTGACGCCCAACCACTGGGAGCCCGCGACCACCGGTCCCGACTACGAGCTGCCGGAACACCTGGCCGGACTGCAGCCCATCAAGTCGAAGATGAACCTGTTCAGCGGCATGCAGGTGTTTCTGGACGGCAAGGTGAACCAGAACCACTACTCCGGCGCCCAGGGCCAGGCCACCGGCATGGTGTCGCGCAACGGCAGCGACTATTCGACCAGCATCGACACCCTCATCGGCGAGCAGATCGGCCGGGGCACGCGGTTCCGCTCCCTGGAGGCGACCTGCGACGGCGACAGCAGTGCGAGCTGGAGCGCGCGCGGCTCCAGCGGCCTGAACCCGTCCGAGACGTCGCCGCTCGCGGTGTACGCGCGCCTCTTCGGCGACGGCTTCCAGGACCCGAACGTCGCGGACTTCAGGCCCGATCCGGCGGTCATGGTGCGCCACAGCGTGCTGTCCGCCGTGTCCGAGCAGCGCAAGAAGCTGATGTCCGCCGTGTCCGCGTCGGACCGGGCGCGGCTGGACGAGTACTTCTCGTCGGTGCGCGACCTGGAGCAGAAGCTGGCGTTCGAGCTCGACCGGCCGGCGCCGCTGCCCGCCTGCACGGTGCCGGCAGCGGGAACCGAGGAGATCGGATCGCTCGTCGAGCAGGTCGAGCGCACCCACCGGCAGTTCGCGCAGCTTCTGGCGCACGCGATGGCGTGCGGCCAGACCCGGATCTTCAACCTGACGATGGGCTCGGCCTTCTCCCGGCTGCGCCGGCCCGGTGAGGTGAACGCCTACCACGCGCTGACGCACGAGGAGCCGATCGATCCGGAGCTCGGGTATCAGCCCACCTGCAAGTGGCTGGGCGAGCGGATGATGGACTTTTTCCGCGAGCTCGTGCAGACCCTGGATGGGATTCAGGAAGGCGAGGGCACGCTGCTGGACCGCACGGTGGTCTTCGCGTTCACCGATCACGGCGAGGCACGGATGCACTCGATGAAGCGCTACCCGATTCTCACCGCCGGCAGCGGCGGAGGGCGCATGAAGACGGGCCTGCACGTCGCAGCGGAGGGCGACGCCGCCACCCGCGTCGGGTTCACCATCCAGCAGGCGCTCGGCGTGGTGAACGGCCGGTGGGGCACCGAGTCGAACGAGGTGTCGCGGCCGTTCAGCGAGGTGCTGGCGTGATGTCTCGCTGGCGCTTGAGAGAAGTCGTCGCGAAGGCGACGCTCGATGCGGGCACGGTCGGTCCGAGGGCGCGTCGGCGTCGGGTCGCCGCCCGCCAGCGCGACGCTCGCCTTCAGCGGGAGGCGTCCGAAATCGCGGTTGCGGGCTGGAGAGCTACGATGATGCGTTTGCAGTGGTATCGGCCGGCTGTCCGGTGTGGGGTCATGGCCGCGGGAGTCGCGGCGTTCACGTTGAGCGCGCCGACTCCCGCACCGGCGGAGGAGAAGGGGGTGGCGCCTCCCACCGTGCCGCCCGGGGTGACCCTGGTGGAGGTGGTCCGGGAGCTGAACGCGTCGGCGGCCCAGTTGCTCTGGGTCCGCCTGGGGGATGCCGATGGCGGAACCCTGCTGTTCCGCGCGGATGGCGAACCCGGCGAGGTACGGTGCGTCGACGAGTGCGCCGCGGAGTTTCCCCCTCTGCTGGCGCCGGCGGATGCCGGGCCATTTACCGACTGGTCGCCGGTCCGCCGTCCGGACGGGCGGCTGCAGTGGGCCTACCAGTCGCATCCGCTGCATACGTGGTCCCTCGAGGAGGAGCCGGGCGAAGTCGCCACCAACGTCGGTCTCGCGGAGACGGCGAATATGAAGCTCGCCGAGCGGGCCGCGTCGGCGGGGGCGCTGCTGCCGCCGCCCGAATGGCGGGTCGCCCGCTTCGAGCCCTCCCGGTCCATTGAGGTGCCGGCCGGCATCGAGGCCAGGCTCGTATTGTCGGCACAAGCCGTCGTGCTGACCGATTTCGAGGGCTTCACGCTCTATGTGCGCGACGGCGACGTCGCCCATGACGATGAGACCTGCTCCGGCCGCGGCTGCAAGCTGGACTGGTTGCCCGTCCCCGCGCCTGCGCTCGCCCTCGACGTGGGGCAGTTTTCGGTCGTGACCCGCAAGGACGGCTCTCGCCAGTGGACCCACCGGGGCCGGCCTCTATATCGATACCGGGGCGATCTGCTGCCGGGGGACGCGCACGGCCGGGGTGTCCAGGAGCACTGGTCCATGGCCGTGCTGACCGAGAATTTCCGTCCGCCGCGGGTGGCGGTGACGGCTCTGGAGGGCTACGGCGATGCCCTGTCTGTCGACGGCATGACGCTGTACACCGGCTCCGCGTTCGAGAAGTACTGGGGCGGGCGCAACCTGCGCGGCAGCTTCAAGAACGCCTACGACCGGGGCAAGCGTTTGGGAGGCGATGCCTGCGCGGACGCCGAGTGCCTGACGATGTGGCGCCCGTTTCATGCTGCCGCCGATGCGCGGTCGACCGGCTTCTGGGAGGTGTTCACGCGCCGCGACGGCAGCCGGCAGTGGGCCTACAAGGGCTACGCGGTCTACACGTACGCGGGCGACGAAGCGCCCGGCCAGAACCGGGGCCAGGCCACCTACGCCTTCGCGACGCTGGACGGGAGTCCCGACGAGATAGAGCGGGCCGTCTGGCTGGCCGAGCTCGGCGGCGCCTACGGCGGGGCCGGGGTGTACTGGAACGTCGCCAAGCCCTGATCGCGGCACGTACCGCCTCCGCCAAGGACCGGGAACGCTCGCAGAACCCGATTTCGTTCCAGCGCGTATGTCGCCACAGTGACGCGCAAGCGCCGGTTGACCGTGCGAGGCCTCCCCGGGTGATGCGGCGCGTCGGACGGAGGAAGCGACTGACGCGCCGGGGCGGATCGGAGGCGCCGTGGTCGACGATTCCGGCTTGTCCATCCGGCAACCGGCCGATCGATACGGCGCCGAAACGGATGACCTTCTGGTTTCGGTGTTGCGCTAGTCCGGCGGCAAGCGTCGCCAGGCCGCGAAAGGGAGTCGCTTGAGGATGCGTGATCTCTCCAGATTGTTGTTCGCCGCGCTGATTACCGCGGCGGCGGTCGCTCCCGCCCCGGCGCAATCCCCCGAGCGCGAATGGCGCTATTTCGGCGCCGACGCGGCGTTCACGCGCTACTCCCCGCTCGATCAGATCGACCACGACAACGTCGGTGATCTGCAGATCGTCTGGCGCCGGCCGGCCGCCGATCCGGAACTGCGGGCGGCGTTTCCGGATCTGGGGGTGAACGCGTACCTGCGCTCGACGCCGATTCTGATCGACGGTGTGCTTTACGCCCCCAACGCGCACGGGCTGCTGGAGGCGTTCGATCCGGCCACGGGAGAGACGATCTGGCGTCAGCCCCCGTTCGCCGCCACCGAAGAGGAGGTTGCCGGCGGCAGCACGCGGGGAGCCGCCTGGTGGACCGATGGCGAGGTCCGGCGGCTGCTGTTGGTCCGGGGCGGGTACCTGTACGCGCTGGACGCCGATACCGGCCGGCGGGTCTCTTCGTTCGGCCTTGCCGACCAGGGCCGGGTGGACCTGGACTGGGAGCATCCGCTCGCCGGCGAGTTCGACTGGACCGCCGGCCCCCTCGTGGTCGGTGACGTCGTGGTGGTTGCCGGCACGACCGGCGGCTCCGGCGACGGCGGCATCGTCCGCGAGGCGGCTCCGGAGGACGTGCGCGGCTTCGACGTGCGGACCGGCGAGCTGCTCTGGACGTTCCACGTGGTTCCGCGAGACGGCGAGTTCGGGGCGGACACCTGGGGCGACGGCTCGGGCGCCTACTCGGGCGATCTGGGGTCGTGGTGCTGTCTCAGCGCCGACGAGGAACTGGGGTACGTCTACGTGCCGTTGTCGGCGCCGACCGGAATGGTCTACGGCGGCCACCGGCCGGGCGACAACCTCTTCTCGGACAGCCTCGTGGCGCTCGACGCCGCCACCGGCGAGCGGGTCTGGCACTTTCAGATGGTGCACCACGACGTCTGGGAGTACGACACCGTGGGGCCGCCCATACTCGGCGACATCACGGTCGACGGCCGGCGCATCGAGGCGGTGATGCAGCCGAGCAAGACTGCTTTCCTGTATGTGCTCGACCGCGAGACCGGCGAGCCGGTATGGCCGATCGAGGAGCGCGCGGTGCCGCAGTCGACCGTGCCCGGCGAGCGGACCTCGGCGACGCAGCCGTTCCCGACGAAGCCGCCACCCTTCGACCGCCAGGGCGTCACCGTCGACGACCTCATCGATTTCACCCCGGAACTGCGCGCCGCCGCGCTCGAAGCGGTGGAATCGCTGGTCCTGGGACCGCTGTTCACGCCGCCGTGGCCGCGCGGCGGCGGGCCGGAAGGCAAGCTCGGGACGCTGACCGTGCCCGGCGGCTGGGGCGCCGGCAACTGGCACACCGGGGCGTTCGATCCCGAGACCGGCATCTACTACGCGGTGTCGCACACGCAGCCGACGGTGTGGAGCGTCTCCCCGACGACATCGGAGGACGCCACGCTCGCCTGGGCGACCTCGCGCGGAGAGGAGCTGCGGGTGCCGACGCCGAGGCCGCGCGGGCTGCCGATCACCAAGCCGCCCTACGGCCGCATCACCGCTCTCGACCTGAACCGCGGCGAGCTGGCGTGGATGGTCCCCAACGGCGACGGCCCGCGCAACCACCCGCTGCTGCAGGACCTCGACCTGCCGCCGCTCGGCATTCCCAACCGTCCGGCGCCCCTCGTCACCGGCAGCCTGCTCTTCCTCGGCGAGGGCAGCGACGCCATCATGGGCACGATACGCGGCGAGGGAGACCCGTCCGACCCGGAGCAGGACCAGTCGTGGCGCTGGGGCCGCAAGTTCCGGGCCTACGACAAGGCCACCGGCGAAGTGGTCTGGGAGACGGAGCTGCCGGCCGGCACCACCGGCGGCCCGATGACCTATTTGCACGACGGGCGGCAGTACGTCGTGGTCGCCGTCGGCGCCCGCGACGAGATACCCGAGTGGGTGGCGCTGGCCCTGCCGTAGCAGGCATCCAGGAATCTGCGCCGTAGAACGCAACGGAGCAAGTTCTGCGGCGCAAACTCCTGGGGTGGTGGGGATGGGGCCGAACACGGAGCCTCGGCGACGGCTCTTGGCGGCGCTCGCCACGGGCGTTCGGTGCATGGAGTTGCCGCCGCGCCTCGACCTCGAGCATGGACAGGACGCGCTTTTCTCGATGTCGGGCGCCCGCCGGCGCCGGAGCGACCGGGATGGTCGAGCGGGTCCTGGGTGGGATGGGGTGGCGGACGCTCGGCGGGCTGCTTCTGCTGGGCGTTCTGGCTACGGTCCGACCGGCCGGCGCGCAGCCGGGGAGCGGCCCGACCGGTCTGCCGCCGGACGCACCCGCGTTCGCAGCCCTCCCCAGCGAGCGCGCGCCGTTGCTGGACGGCGTGGTCCTGGGCGATCCGGTCTGGGACGAGGCAGCGACCGCAACCGGCTTCCGGCAGACCCAGCCCGATGAAGGGGCGCCGGCCTCCGAGCGCACCGAGGTGCGCGTCGTCTTCACCGACAGCACGCTGTACGTCGGCGTGGTCTGCTACGACGCCGATCCGGGGTCCATCGCGATTGCGGACAGCCGGCGGGACGCCTCGCTCGACGACGGCGACAGCGTGCAGTTCATCCTCGACACCTTCCTGGACCGCCAGAGCGGCTTCGTCTTCGGCACCAGCCCGGCGGGGCAGGAGTACGACGGGCAGGTGGTCAACGCCGGAGAGGGACGGCTCGGGCGGAGCACCACCACGTCGAGCGGGTCCGGCGCGGGGTTCAACGGCAACTGGGACGGCGCGTGGGACGTGCGCACGTCCGTATCCGATGTCGGGTGGAGCGCGGAGTTCGCGATCCCGTTCCGGACCCTGAGCTATCCGGATCGCGACGTGCAGACCTGGGGGATGAACGTCCAGCGGAACATCCGCCGTCGCAACGAGATCGTCTACTGGGCGCCGCTGCCGCGGCAGTACAACCTGCTCCGGCTGTCGATGGCGGGGCAACTGTCGGGGATCCGGCCGGCGCCGGCGGTGCGCGACCTCAAGATCGTGCCCTACGTGGCCGGCGATCTGACCCGCTTCGACGAACGCCGCCGCACGACGGCGCTGGGCGACGCCGGTGTCGATCTGAAGTACAACGTGACGCCCGCCCTCACGCTCGACCTGACCTACAACACCGACTTCGCGCAGGTGGAGGTGGATGATCAGCAGATCAACCTGGACCGGTTCAATCTCTTCTTTCCGGAGAAACGGCCCTTCTTTCTCGAGAACGCCGGCGTGTTCTCGGTGAGCAGCATCCGCCAGGTGGCCGGCGGTGACCCGGGCCAGGCCGAGCTGTTCTTCAGCCGCCGCATCGGGATCGGTCCGGACGGACGCGAGATCCCGATCCTCGGGGGCGCCCGCCTGTCGGGCAAGGTCTCCGACGCGGTGTCGGTCGGCCTCCTCAACATGCAGACGGAGGAGACGGGCGGCGTGACGCCCGCGAACAACTTCACCGTCGCGCGGGCGTATCGCGACCTGCCGAACAGCTCGCAGATCGGCGCGATCTTCGTCAACCGGCAGGGCACCGGCGTGCTGGCCGGCGACCACGACTACAACCGGACCTACGGGGTGGACGGACGGGTCGGGCTGGGGCAGAACAGCCAGGTCGCGGGATTCGCCGCCACCACCGATACCCCCGGCCTCGAGGGGAGCGACCATGCCTACAACGTGGCCTGGGATCACAACTCCGAGCAGTGGCGCTTCACGCTGGGCTACGTCGAGGTGGCCGACAACTTCAACCCGGAAGTCGGGTTCCTGAAGCGGCAGGGTTTCCGCAACCTCGATTCCGGCTTTTCGTTCATCACGCGTCCGCGGAGCATCCCGTGGCTGCATCAGGTGCGGCCGCACGCCACGTTCAACCGGTTCTGGAACTTCAACGGCTTCCAGGAGAGCTCGTTCCTCCACATCGACAACGACCTGGAGTTCGCGGACAGCACCCTCATCAAGACCGCGTGGAACGTCACCGGCGAGGGCGTGACCGAGCCGTTCGAGATCGCCAGGGGCGTGTGGGTGCCGGCCGGGATCTACGACCACCACGAGGCGCAACTGGCTTACGAGTCGAACCGCGGCGCGCCGGTCAGTTGGGGCGTGCGCGCCCGCATCGGCGGGTTCTTCGGGGGCCATCGCGCCACGATCGGACCGACGCTCAGCGTCCGCACCGGCGACCTCTTCAACGCGTCCGTGCAGTGGAGCCGGAACGACGTCGATCTGCCGGGGGGCCACTTCATCGCCAACCTGACGAGCGCCCGCATCGCCATCAACTTCTCCCCGCGCCGCTTCTTCATGGCGCTCGTCCAATACAACGATGCCGCCGATCTCTGGTCCGCCAACCTGCGGCTGGGCTTGCTCGGGCAGGCCAACACCGGCCTGTTCCTCGTCTACAACGACACCCGCGGCCTGCACGACATGATCCCCTTCGGCGGCGGCCGCAGCGTGATCCTGAAGTACAGCCGGATGTTCGACGTGTTCGACTGATGTCCACTCAGCTCGTTCGGGGGCCTGACCGACGGACTCGTTCGCTGCGGTCTGCCGAAGTCCGCTCGAGAAGCTCCTGTAGTCGCGGCAGGGCCCGCCGGTCCTTCTCGCGGTCCGCGGCGCTCTTCGAGCGGATCACGTCGGCCAGCGACGCCACCAGGATCGTCACACCGTCGGCGGCGTCCATTGCGACGGCGTCCCGTCTCAAGTCGGCGTAGCCGCCTGTGCCCGCCGGGGTGAAGGACACGTCCAGGGCGCCCGCCTGTGTGGTCAGGTTGAGGATGGCGTCCGGGCCGAGATTCCGCAGGAAACCGGCGGAGCAATCGAAGGGCAGACCCTGTGGGGTATCGTCGGTGCGAATGCGGGCGTCGAGCGCTCGCAGAGCGGCGGCGAGACAGTTGAGGTTGTCAGCATCGTTCGCCGGCGCGATGTCAATGTCCAGGGTTACGCCGACGTCACCGTGCAGGACGGCGGCCATCCCGCCGATCAGAACGAAACGCACTTTGGCGTCATGCAGTGCGGCCAACATGACGGCGGGATCGAACGGCTGTTCAGCCATGGGCTCGCTCCCGCAACTGGCGCCGACCTCGCAGGACGAAACGTGCGGCACGGGTGGCGTCTGCCAGACGCTCGGCGGGCGTCCGACGGAGGGTGCGTGAGAACTGCGAAGCGGTCTGCGGGTCGGGTTCGCCGAGCCTAGCACGAACCTCGAATCCGGCTGCACGGACGAGGCGCTCCACCATCTTCGTCGATGGGGTACGGGCGCCGGATTCTATGCGGGCAATCGTCGATTGCGGCACGCTCGCCCTTTGCCCCAGTTCCGTCTGCGTGAGCGCCGCGCGCCTGCGTGCTTCACGAACGAGATTCCGGAGGATCATCCCCTAATTTATAGCCGATTGGCTATGAGGCGCGCAACGTGGGCTCCCAGGCGACCGAAGACTCCTTGCCAGTAGCCGAGGAGGGGAGCGGATGTCGGCGACAGTCGCAATGAAGCCCCCGGACTTCAGGCCGAACGACTTCCCGCCGTGATCCATGAGCAACTGAATGTAGCGACTCCCTACGGGGCTATGTCCGGGCGGTCTATCACCTTTCTACGGGACCACGCCATATCACGCCCACGCCCTGCCGCGAAACCGGACGATTCCTCGAGCGGGGGCACCAGGGAGAAGAACTACCGTGGAGTTTCCTCCAGGAGGCCGCGGAGTACCGGAATGTCCTCGGCGTTGGGCGAGGCGGACGGCAGCGACTCGATGAACGCGTAGATGTCGGCGAGCTTCTGGTCGGAGACGTCGGCCTGGCGGTACGGCGGCATCCGCCGCGGATTGGGCGGGTTGCGCAGGTAGGCGATGAATTGTCCCTGCCGGAGCCGCGGGGGGTTCAAGCGCGGGCCCCGGCCGGTTTCCCCGGTATGGCCGTGGCACCCGTAGCACGTGTAGTCCTCGTATAGTTGCTCGCCGACGGTGGCGTCACCCCGCAGCGCCGCCGGCTCCTGGCCGGTTCGCGTACTCGAGGCGGTGGCGGCCGCGGTTGTCGCGGCGGCGAGCAGCAACGCCAGGAATGCGGGCGGACCCCATGACGGCATCCGTGTCACGTGTCCGCGCCGCGCAGAATGGTGCCGGGCCAGACGACGCTGAAAGACGGTCTTCACCTCGCACCTCCTCAGCGTGGCTGGCTCACGACGTCGATCAGGGCCGGCTCGCCCGCCTTGACTCGCTCCACGCCGCGCCGCAGCGTCGGACCGAGGTCGGCCGGGTGCTCGATGGGTCCCTCGGCGTACATCCCGTACGCCTTCGCCATCTGCGCGTAGTCGATGTCCGGATCCGTGATCGTCGTGCCTATCGGTGCGCGGTCCACGCCGCGGTTGCGGGCGGCGCACTGCTGCTGCAGATACATCACTTCCTGGTGATACGCCCGGTTGTTGTGCACGATGGTCAGCAGCGGAATCCGGTGATGCACTGCGGTCCAGAGCACGCCCGGCGCGTAGTTCAGGTCGCCGTCGCCGTTGATGTTGACGGTGATCCGTCCGTGCTCCCGGTTGGCGAGCGCCGCGCCTACCGAGGCGGGCAGCGAGTAGCCGATGCCGCCGCCGCCCTGCGCGCCGATGGCGTGGTAGGTGCGCTTCATGTCCCACAACCGCCCCGGCCAGCCGCCGATGAACCCTTGCGGGGACGAAAACGACCAGTCCTCGTCCTTGATCAGCGGCCACAGCTCGGCGGCGATGCGGGCGAGGCTGACCGGGCTGGCGTTCCAGCCGTGGCGGGCGTCCCGGATATCGCGCCGCCGCCGCTCGGCGTGGGCCGCGGCGATGGCGGCGCCCCGCTCGGCGAAGAGCCGCCGCCGGTCGTCCGTAATCGAGCGTCGGACCTCCTCGATCAGGGCGGGCAGGGTGGCCTGCGCGTCGGCCGCCACCAGCACGTCCGCCGTGCCGGAACCGGAGCCGTAGACGTTGAAGTTGCTGCTGGCGAGGAATTCGGCCGAGCTGATCGTGATCGTCCGCGCATCCGAGCTCCCGGCGCCGGCTCTCTGCCTGCCCCCGGGCTCCAGGTTCAGGATGACGTCCGCCGTGCCGGTCCCGGCGCCCGCCAGGGGATGGCGGGAGGGGAAGTTCAGACGCGCGCCGCCGCCGTCGACCGGGGCCTGCAGCAGCTCGGCGAGCTCCACGAGCCGGTCGATGCCCTCCTGCGTGCGCGCCGCCAGACCGGCGACGATGCGAGGATTCTCCGCCTCCACGAGCAAGCGCGCGATCTCCTCGACCGCCCCCGCGTCGGCGCTCGGGAACCGCGGCGGCGAGATCGGCGGGACCGCCGGCGCGTTCTGCAGGGGAGCCTTCTGCAGCGCCGCGTCCAGCACCACCAGTACCGGCGCCATCGGGGGCGTGGTGGCGATGCGGTATGCCCGCACGGCGGACCGTCCGAACTCCTCCAGCGAGGCGGGCTGATGGTCCCACTTGACGAAGCCACGCACCAGCGCGGCCAGGTCGGTCGCGTTGTGGGCCGGCACCGGGCCGGCGTAGTCGAGGCCGGCCGCCACGTAGACCGGCGCGCGGTCGCAGTAGGCGTTGTAGATCGCCATCGAGGCGTGCTGCAGGCCGACCGTTCCGTGCAGCAGCGCCATCATCGGCTTGCCGGCGACCTTCGCGTAGCCGTGCGCCATCGCCACGGCCGACTCCTCGTGCAGGCAGGTCAGGAACTCCGGCTTCCGGTTGCCCCCGTGGTTGACCATCGATTCCTGCAGCCCCTCGAAGCTCGATCCGCAGTTCGAGGCGCAGTACTCGATGTCGAGCGCCCGCAGCACGTCGACCATGTAGTCCGAGCCGGGGTGCTCGACGATGTAGGCGTCGACAGCCCGTGAGCGAGGGGGCAGCCCGGTCTCGCGCGCGAGCTGTGCCTCGGTCGGCGGCGGCGCCGCCGGGCTTGCCGGGCTTGCCGGTTCCGCGCGCACCGTGCGGTCCGCCAGTGCCGCCGCGCCCGCCGCGGCGCCGGCGGCCGCCCCCTTCAGGAATCCGCGCCGCCCGACCGCCGCCGCCCGCGGGTTCGTCGCCTTCGTCTTCATGGCCGGTCTCCAGCTCGATGGCTCGAACTCCGGGTAGTGTCTCAGTTTGATTGAAGCTCCTCGTCAACGCGGTGCGCCAGCTCGCTGACGCGCTGCTCGATGCGCGCTTCCTGCCGGAGAGCGGTGGATAGCTCGGCGTGAGTCGGCCACTCTGCCACGGTGTCGAGCCCCGAGCCTTCCCCGCTTCCCGGCACGCACAGCCCGAACGACTCGTGATGCACGAGTTGCTCGGCCAGCGCCCCGGCCGAGCGTAGACGGTGCCGCAGGCGCGCGGTCTCCGTTCGAGCCCGCTTGAGGTCCTGTTCGGCCGACTGGAGCTGCTTGGAGAGGGCGAGGAAGCTCTGCGGGGTCATCAGAGCCGATTCTACGGCAACGGCACTACCGCGTTGGGTAAGTCGCAGACGCTGGTAGTGGTCAAGTTTGGGGCCGGCGCCATCGCCGCCGCCCGGATTGCGCCGCCCGCCGACGCGGTTGTAGAGTTGCCTGAGCGCTCAACAACGGACGGAGGACGGACCATGACGACGCACGGCCTCGAAGCAGTACCCCCCGCGCGCAGCCGCCGACTGGACGACATCGAGCAACGCCTGGCGCAGCTCGGGTCGGAATTGCAGCGGACCGACTTGAGGGTGGACGACATGCTCTCCCTTCTCAAGGCCCAGGGCGAGGCGTTGGTAGCTCAGGGCGAAGCGCTCAAGGTCCAGGCGATGGCGCTGGAGGCCCACAGCAGGATGTTGGAGCGGCGGCTCGGAGGTGCGTCATGAGCCGGCGGCGAGACGTGAACGAGGCAGCACACCACACGATCCAGGCGGTCATCGACCGCACCGAGCCCCCGCGGCCGGCGAAGAACCTCGCGGCCGTCGCCCTCGGCAAGCTCGGCGGGCTCAAGGGCGGCCCGGCGCGCGCCGCCAAGCTCTCCCCCGAGCAACGCCGCGCCATCGCCAAGCGAGCCGCTACCGCTCGGTGGGCGAAGCGCCAGCCGACCGCGGAAGCTCCCACAGAGTGACGCGGTGGCCGGCGAACGGTGCGCCGGGCGGCGGGTCACCGTCGAACTCGGCGTCGACCACGCGCCTATCGGGCAGCTTCACTGTGGTTTCGACACGGTGCGGGAGAGCGAGGGTAGACGCAGGCCGGGGCTGGGCTGTATGCTCGGACACAGCTTTCCTCCGTTGGCTCCGGTCGGGTCCCTGGCAAGAACGACGACCGGGCGCGGGAAACGAACCAAGTGCACGGCCCCCTCGTGGGGCCGTTCGCACGTACGGGATTCTACCGCACCGGCGTTCACCAACCGAGGACGAGGCGCGTGAACCACAGCGCGAACCGCACGAACAGGCCGAACGCGAGCACGCTGAACGACACGCTGAGCACCGTGGCGACGGTGTAGAAGAGCAGCATCGCGATTCCCTCGCCGACATCGCGGAGAGGCATCAGTCGTCCGCCCGCGTCACGGTCCATGTGGCGATCGCACCGGCCATCGTGACGGCCACCTGGACGGCTGCCCCGATGGGGTAGGTTCCCTCCCAGTGGCACACGCCGTCGAAGCAGTCGACGCTGGAAACGCGACCCTGCGCGAACCGCCGCCACTCACCGTCGAGGCTGTCGCGAAGCCACCACGCGAAGTCCGTGTACAGCCCCCCCACGTGATCCACGCGCACGTGAAGCCGGTTGATGCATTGCGGAACGTCAACCGTGGCCTCCCCGCGGCCGGAGCTGCTCCAGTCCTCCTCGCACTCAGGCGGTTCAGGGTCGGGGCCGCGGGCGCGCAGGAAGTCGATGCACGCGCGGATCTCGATGATGTGCTGCGCGCGCAAGGGCGTCACGCCGGGGACGATCGGATGGTCCGTCCAGGTGGTCGGGCACGCGGGCGCCGCGCGCGTGACTGGCGGCGGCTCCTGCCCGAAGACGACCCCACAGGAGAACAGCAGGAACCCGAAGAACAGCAGCGGCGCTCGGCGGTGCATGGCAACCCCTCCTTCGCCCCGCGACCGGAAGTGGTCACCGGGCCGGTTGCCACACGAGTCGCACGCGTACGTGTGCGGATCCCCGCCTGTTCCCGACCGGGAGGCCGGTGTCGTATTCAGTAGGCGACCCGGTGTCGGGCCGCGCGCAACTCATGTGGCAGGAAGAGCGTAGACCGGATCAATGACGACGGTCAATGCTTGACCGGTTGGCGTGGTCAAGCATACGGTTTGGGGATGACGAGATTGGACCTCAAGGGAACTTGGTACACCGAAACCCGCGTGTGCGTCGGACTCAAGCTCCTGTACCCACAGGCGTTGCGAGGCGAGGTTCCGCAGCAGTTTGAGCTTCGGCTTCTGCCCGGTGACGCTCGACGATTCGCCGATGATCTGCGGGAGAAAGCTGATGCGGTCGACCGTCTCGCCAGAGAGTGAACGAACCGATCCGAGCTTCAAGAAGCCACGCCACGCTGACTTCCTCGCCCATCAAAAGCACTGTCTCTGCTTGAGCGGTCATGGTAGAATTGCACCCATATGAACAAGCTGTCAGTTGACCGTCGCTGCCAAGTCGTCGCGGCCTTGGTCGAGGGCAACAGCATCCGCGCCACGGCGCGCATGACCGGCGTGTCGAAGCCGACCATCCTGAAGCTCATCGCCGACCTCGGGCCGGTGTGCGCCGCGTACCAGGACGAGACACTGCGCGGCCTCGGCTGCCGGCGCCTGGAGTGCGACGAGATCTGGCAGTTCGTCTACGCGAAGCAGAAGAACGTCGAGGCGGCGAAGCGCGCGCCCCAGGAAGCCGGCGACGTGTGGACGTGGGTCGCCATCGACGCGGAGTCGAAGCTGATCCCGACCTGGCGCATCGGCCCGCGCGACGCGATCACCGCGCACGCCTTCATGACGGACCTCGCCGACCGGCTCAAGCATCGGGTTCAGCTTACCACTGACGGGCTCGCGGCGTACGTGGAGGCCGTCGAGGACGCGTTCGGCATGGACATCGACTACGCGCAGTTGATCAAGGTCTACGGCGCCGACGCGGAGAGCGAGCGGCGCTACAGCCCGGTCGTGTGCCAGAGTTGCACCGTGCGCGCGGTTCAGGGCGACCCGGACCCGAAGCGGATCTCGACGAGCTACATCGAGCGGCAGAACCTGACGATGCGGATGTCGATGCGGCGCTACACGCGGCTGACAAACGGCTTCTCGAAGAAGCTGGAGAACCACGCCGCGGCAACGGCCCTCCACTTCATGCACTACAACTTCGCGCGGATCCACCGGACGGTGCGGATGTCTCCGGCGATGGCGGCCGGGGTCACCGAGACGCTGTGGAGCATCCGCGACATCGTGGCCCTGCTCGAGGAGCACGAAGCTCGCGCGGCAGCCTAGAATGGGCCATGACTCAGCAAGATCGAGACCGCATTGAAGCGGACCTGCTCCTTGCCCATCGCCGCGCGAAGGCGGAACATGCTCGCACCCGCGAGCGCGTCCAATCGATCCTCGACAGCTTTCGGACCCTTGGTGAGACCCGACAGGACTCCTTGCATCTGCGGGACGGAAAACTCAGGGACGCATTGCTCGACGAGGACGTCGTTCTGTACGAGCTGGACACCCTCCTCGACGCCATCCGCGATCGCGACAGCGCGTCCCGGGCGGAACGTGATCTGCATGACCGGCTCAACAGGATCAACGGCGACTGAAGGACGCGACGCTGTGGAGCATCCGCGACATTGTGGCCCTGCTCGAAGAGCGGGAAGCCTCAGCCGCGGCATGAGCCGTCAAACTTGACCACTACCGCCCTTTGAGCGTCCACAGGCTGTGGGAAAACCTGTGTACGCTCGCTGTCAGTGCGTGACTCGGCGTGGGTGACGACCGACGACGGCGAGCGCAAGCTCCTCGGGCGTGCAGTCGGGAATACTCACGTCCTCTTCCAGTTCAGCCTTCGTCGGCTGGTAGCGCGGATCGTCCTTCGAGATCGGTTGCTGCTTCGGCATGGGGGGGTCCTCCTCAGCGCGCGTCCGCCTCGATGTTCTGCGCGACTTCGATAATCTCGGCGAAGTGCACAGCGCGCACGGGTGTCCGGCCGCGGGTGATGACGGGGTCGGTCCAACGTGGAGGCGCGAGCGAGCACGCGACGTGTGCTTCTTCGAGGGCGCGCCGTGGTTCCGTGACGTGCTCGGCCCGGATTGCCGTCTGACCGGCGACTACCCGCGGGTCGGTCCACCTCGACGCTCCCAACCCGCAGACGCCGCGCGCCCAATCGACCAGTGCGCGGATCTGAGTCAGGGTGCCCGCCTTGATTCCCTCGCCGGTCTGCACGGTCGGTATCGGGGGGCGGGGCGGTTCTGGCGGGTCTACTGGGCGTGCCCGGTAGTTCGCGATGGTGGCACGCGTCGCGTTGAGCATCCGAACGCCGTCCGCGGGACCGTCAACGCTGAACGACAGGAAGTTGCCTGGGACGCCGAACCGCTCGCCGTTGAAAACCTGCCGCGGGTTGGAGAAGTACGGAAGTCGCACGCACATGTAGCCCGCACGGTAACACCGCGTTCCGTAGGCCATGACGGTATACCATCGCCGCGGCCCCCTCCCGGGAGCCAGCCCGAGCCCGTTGACGAACCCGAAGCTGTAGTTGGTGTTCTGAAGGGCCAAGGCCAGGGAGCCGCGGTCGAGAGCGACTTGGTACCGGTCGTGTGACATCCCGAAGTTGTGGCCGATCTCGTGCGCGAACGTGTTGTTCCCTCCGCAGTCGATTCGCGTCACGCTGAACCCGTTCCGCTCGTGCAGCGGGCGGAACCACGCAAGGCCACACCAGTTGTCGTCCACCGGCCCGACGAGCATCGCCACCAAGTCGATGTGGTGTTCGTCCCGCAGTTCCCGTATCCACGGGTCGTTCGTGATTCGGCGCAGGTCGTTGGCCATGTCGAACGACTCCCGGTAGCTGGAGCTCATCCGAATCCAGCCGGCCAGGTTCAGGCGCGTGTGCACGGGCCCAGTCTGCAACGCCAGGTTGGTGATTCGGAGCCATGCAATGGCGCGGGCTTTGAGCGCATCCTCGCTGCCGGCCGTCGCCGTCGCGAGCGCTGTGTAGGCGATGGCGATATCGACGCGGTTCCCGTCTTCGCGGCGCGTCTCGGGATCCGGATCCGCTGCCGGTTCCGGGTCGAGTAGCCCGTCAGGCGGCAGCAGGTCAGGGTCAACCTCGCTGATGACCGTGCGGTCAGCCGTGCCGATGAACTCGAACGACCCGTCGAGGGAGATGACCGTCCCGGAGATGGCGGCGCCGTGCAGCCCGATCGACACGACGCTGAGCGGGTCGCCGTCCAGCCGACCCGTCATGCCGTAGCCGGTGTGCGTGTCGCCAGCCTCCGTAATCTCGGCCACGAGGAGCACGTCATCGAACAGGTTGAGCGTCAGACGCCCGGCGCCGGCTTCGCGCATCGCCTCGAGTTGCTCGAAGGCAACGGCGACGCTTCGGGAGCGGAGCACTGCCCCTGGCAGCGCGCCCGCTGGCGCATCCGCCGCAACCGACAAGGCTCGGAACAACGGCGACTCCTCCTGTGCAGCAACAACAAGGCTCGACGGCAGGACCGCGAGAACGACGGCGGCGGCGATGCGTGTCATGGTTTCCCCTCGTGGCAGATCGCGCCCGGTGACCGGAAATGGTCACCGGGCCGAGTTGCCACACCAGACACGCGCACGGGCGCAATCTCCCGCCGGAGCGGGCGGCCCGGTGTCGCACCGGACCACGCGTGTCGTGGTGTGGCAATGACAAGGGTAAGACCGAACAGTGCCCACGCGCAACCGGAAAGTGCCCGCGGGGGATTGCGGGGTGCTCAGTCGAGGCGGCCGGGCAGGACGAGGCGCACGCGGGGGGGAGAGTCCGTCCACCGCTCGTTGTCGGCTGGCTTCTTCCCTCTGATCGTTCCGCGCCGAGCGTCCATCAAGACCATGAGCAGGCGATAGGTGTTGCTCCTGGCATGCGGTTCCCACCACACGCGCTCGCAGACTGGGCATTTCTGGCCGTCAGGCAGGCCGTTGTGGTCCAGATCGACTCGGATGGTGCCGGTGCAGAACGGCTTGCTGCACTCGATCTCCACGGCCTGGATGTCCTCGACTCCCGCAAGTTGGCGCGTCTCCATGATCATCAGATGGCCCTCGCTTCGTGCCCGTGCTGATGGGCGATCAGATCCTCGTAGCGGAGCCGCTCGCCCTCCGCGCCACGCACCATCTCGGCCATCTGGTCGGCCGTGTCGAGCCCGCGGGCGTTGTGCCGGCCCTCGAACTCCTGGACGTACCGGTGCAGGTGCTCCGGCGACATCCGGTGGAAGACGCCGATATAGCCGCGTTTCAGCATCGACCAGAACGACTCCATGCCGTTGATGCTCACCTGCCCGCGCACGTACTCGCCGACGCCGTGGTTGACCGCCTCGTGGTGCTCCAGCGCGCCGTAGGCCGGCTCGCCGTCGCTGTAGACGATCGCGTCCGGTGCCGCGCAGTGCGTGACGAACGCCTGGAGCGTGCCGGCGTTGGTATCCGGGACGACGGCCGCCCGAACCTTGCCGGTCTCGCGGTCCCGGACGCCGGCCACGGTCACCTTGTTGCCGCGGCCATCCGGCCCGACCAGGTGCCGGTCCGCCGCGTGCATGTTCTTTGCCTTCCCGCCGACGAACGTCTCGTCGACTTCGACCGGACCGGCGAACGGGAACGGCGCGCCGTCATCCTTCCACGTCTTGCGGAGCCGGTGCGCGAGGAACCACGCGGACCGTTGCGTGATGTCCAACTCGCGATGCAGCTTCATCGACGAGATCCCCTTCAGGTTCGTGGTCATGAGGTAGATCGCGATGGCCCACACCTGGAAACTGAGCTTCGACGACTCCATGACGGTCCCGGTGCGCACGCTGAACCGCTTGCGGCAGCCCTTCGTCCGGCAGCGGTACGGCATGGTCTTGTGCTTCGCCCCTTCAAGCACTGGCGTCGAGCCGCAGTAGTGGCAGGCGATCCCGTTCGGCCAGCGGAGCTTGATGAACCACGCTTCGGCCGCGGCGTCGTCAGGGAACCGGCGGAACAGCTCGGGTAGGCTGATTCCGCGACGGTCGCTTCGGCCCGGCCCACTCATGAAGGGTCTCCGTCGCTCGGTACGTCGTCGGCGCGGCGAACCAGCACGACGGACACCACGTTGGCCTTGGGGATCGCTGCGACAACCTCGTTGCCGATCTTGAAGACGTAGGTGTCATGGGTCGGCTGGAAACCGTTGACGGTGTCAGCCTTGACGGTGTGCGGGCCGCCGCGAATACCCCGCTGATACCTGACCTCATAGGTGTTCATATGGGCACTATTGTAGTGCCCATGAGCGGGGCGAATCAAGGGCGAATGGGCACTTTCAGATATAATTCCCCCGTCGACCGGAGAGATCCCGCGTATTCCACCCAGGACGGGCGTCTTGTATTCCGCGGGCAACCCGACGAGACGAACCTTCCGAACCGCCGATCGACGGGTCCACCGAACGGGACCGATGTTTGGCAGCCCGGAGCTTACCAGAAAAGCTCAGGATTTATGCTATAAAAAAGCAGATACAGGGGAGGGGGCAGGATGCCGAGGGGACCCAAGGGCGAGTGGAGGCCGGCCGATCCGGTCGCGCGAGCCGTGCACATCGGCAAGTTGGCGACCGGGCAGATCGAGGAGACCTTTGAGCCGCCGCGCCGACCGGACCCGGCGGGCGACAGCCGGCGGGCGAGCCAGGGCGGAAAGGCGCGCGCGGAGAAGCTCACGCCCGAGCGCCGCCGCGAGATCGCCAAGAGCGGAGCTGCGGCGCGCGCGGCTGGAGGAAGATGATGGCAACGCCGACGCTGGAGAATCACGAGAGGCGAATCAGCGAGCTGGAGGAACGGACGAACGGCATCATGCAGGTGCTGGAGTCACACGGAGACGCGCTCCTCGCGATCGCCGCAGACATCAAGACCCTCCGACACGAGGTGTCCGCCAAACTGGACCGAATAATATCGCATCTTGATTGCTAGTTTCACTTGCTGCCTGTATCATGTTGACATGAACAGGTTGAGCACGCCGCAGCGCGCGACGATCCTCAAGATGCTCGTCGAGGGGTCGTCGCTCCGGTCCATCAGCCGGGTCACCGGCGCCTCCATCAACACGGTCACCAAGCTCCTCGTGGACGCCGGCCGCGCGTGCATCACCTACCACGACGAGCACGTGCGCGGCGTTCGGGCGAAGCGCGTCCAGGTGGACGAGATATGGGAGTTCGTCTACGCGAAGGCGCGGAACGTCGAGACGGCGAAGAAGCCGCCGGCCGATGCTGGAGACGCCTGGACGTGGACGGCGATCGACGCGGACTCGAAGCTCGTGATCTCGTGGCTGGTGGGCGGGCGCGACGGCCTCGCCGGGCTGGAGTTCATGACGGATCTGGCCGACCGGCTGGCGGGCCGCGTGCAGCTCACGTCGGACGGCCTTGCCGTCTACGAAGGCGCCGTCGAGGAAGCGTTCGGCGCCGACGTGGACTACGCGCAGTTGATCAAGGTCTTCGGCGACGTGCCCCGCGAAACGACCACCCGCTACAGCCCCGGCGATTGCAGGGGCTCGTTCACGCGCACCGTCCAGGGCGCGCCGGACCCCGTCCACATCGCCACGTCGTACGTGGAGCGGCACAACCTGACGATGCGGATGTCGATGCGGCGGTTCACCCGGCTCACGAACGCGTTCTCGAAGAAGCTCCAGAACATGGTCTACTCGCTGGCGCTCTACTTCGTCTGGTACAACTGGTGCCGGCGGCACACGACGACGCGGATGACGCCGGCGCAGGCCGCGGGGCTGACGGACACGTGGCACGACGCGGAGTGGATCGTCGGTCTGGTGGACGCGGCGGCCCCGACTCCGCGGAAGCCGGGGCCGAAGACTAAATCAAACTGAGACACTACCGAACTCCGGCTTGCATTGCCGGATTCTTCCCGCAATAGTAAGCGAAACCGCTGTGTGTTTCGTCAGGGCACTGTCAGGGCACTACATGAGAGCCGTGTTTCTCGTTGCGGGCTGTGTGGCGGCCTTCGTGGGCACCGCCTGGGCGCAGGCGACGGCCCCGGTTCCGGTTCCACCGGCCGCCGCCGGCGGCATGGCGCGCGCGGACGTGCGCGGTCTCCTCGACCGGTACTGCGTGACGTGCCACAACCAGCGGTCGGCGGTGGGACGCGACACCGGCGTGACGTGGGACACCGTCGATCTGGCCCGCGTCGCGGATCACGCCGAGGTCATCGAAAGAGGCGTACGGCGGTTGCGGGCGGGACTGATGCCGCCGGCCGGGTCGCCGCGGCCGGACCCCGCAGTCTACGTCGCGCTGACCGGGTGGCTCGAGGCCGAACTCGACCGCCACGCGGTCCGCCGCTTCCCGCCGCCGGGGCTGCACCGCCTGAACCGTACCGAGTACGCCAACGTCGTGCGCGATCTGCTGGCCGTCGAGGTGGACGCCGCGCGGTTCTTCCCCGCCGACGATTCGAGCCGGGGATTCGACAACCAGGCCGGGACGCTGAGCCTGTCGCCGGCGCTCCTGGAGGCCTACCTGTCGGCGGCGGCCCGCATCGCCCGGGTGGCCGTCGGCAATGCGGTCACCCCGTCGCAGACGCTGTATCGCGTCGCGGAGGACGCGACGCAGAACTACCACGTCGAGGGGCTGCCGTTCGGAACCCGCGGCGGGCTCGTCGTACGGCACCTGTTTCCCGCCGACGGCGAGTACGTCTTCCGGGTGGTGCCCGTGAACATGGGCAACATGGGCAACACCCGCCCCTTCGGGGAGGTGCGCGGCGAGCAGCTCGAGGTGCTGCTCGACGGCGAGCGGGTGGCGCTGGTCGACTGGGACGAGGCGCTCGGGGTGGGGAGCCGCGGCCGCGGGGCGCGCGAGCTGGCGATCGATCTCCGCCTTCCGGTCGAGGCCGGCCCGCGCACGGTCGGCGCGACGTTCCTCGCCACCAACCTGGCGCCCAGCCTCGATCTGAACGACGCGTTCCTGCGCAGCACCATCGAGACCGGCGGGCTGCCCGGCTTCACGTTCCATCCGCACGTCGGCAGCCTCCGCATCGACGGCCCGTATCGCGCCGCCGGCGCCGGCGACACGCCGAGCCGCCGCCGCATCTTCGTCTGCCGTCCGGCCGATGGCGCAGCCGAAGAGCCCTGCGCCACCGGGATCCTGTCGCGGCTTCTGCGCCGCGCCTACCGGGGGGCCGTCGCGGGCGCGGACCTCGACACGGCGATGGGCTTCTATCGGCTCGGACGCGAGGGCGGAGACTTCGAGGCGGGCATCGAGATGGGGATCCAGCGGATCCTCACCGACCCGCGCTTCATCTACCGGGTCGAGGTCGAGCCGCCCGGCCTGGCCCCGGGCGACGTCTATCCCGTCAGTGGCCTGGAGTTCGCCTCGCGGCTCTCGTTCTTCCTGTGGAGCAGCGCCCCCGACAACGAGCTGCTCGATCTCGCCGAGCAGGACCGGCTGCACGAGCCCGGCGTGCTGGAAGAGCAGGTCCGGCGGATGCTGGCCGACCCGCGGTCGGCCGCCCTGGCCGCCAACTTCGCGGGTCAGTGGCTGACCCTGCGGGGACTCGAAAGCCAGGTCCCCGTCGTCGAGCGGTTTCCCGACTTCGACGACAACCTGCGGCAGGCGTTCCGCCGGGAGGCGGAGCTGTTCTTCGCGAGCATCGTCGCCGAGGATCGCAGCGTGCTCGACCTGCTGACGGCCGACTACACGTTCGTCAACGAGCGGCTGGCCCGGCACTACGGCATCCCGGGCGTCCACGGCAGCCGGTTCCGGCGGGTCGCGCTCGGCGCCGGACACGAGGCGCGGCGCGGACTGCTGGGCAAGGGCGGAATCCTGACCGTGTCCTCGCAGCCGGGCCGCACGTCTCCGGTCCAGCGCGGCAAGTGGGTGCTGCAGAACCTGCTGGGCGTCCTGCCGCCCGACCCGCCGCCCGACGTGCCCGATCTGCCGCCGCCGTCGAGCGATCCGGCCGGCAACGCCCGCGAGCCCTCGATGCGCGAGAAGATGGAGCAGCACCGCGGGAACCCGGCCTGCGCGGCGTGCCACCGGCTGATGGACCCCATCGGGTTCGCGCTGGAGAACTTCGACGCCATCGGGCGCTGGCGCACCGTCGAGCAGGGTGTGCCGATCGACGCGTCGGACGTGCTGTACGACGGCCGCGCCGTGGACGGTCCGGCCGGCCTGCGGGCGTTCCTGCTGCGCTACGCGGACCAGTTCGTGCGGACCGTGACCGAGAAGCTGCTGACCTACGCCCTCGGCCGCGGGGTCGAGCACTTCGACATGCCGGCGGTGCGGGCCATCGTGCGCGAGGCGGCGGCCGACGACTACCGCTTCACGGCGCTGGTGATGGGGGTCGTGCGCAGCGACGCCTTCCGGATGAACACGAAGATCGGCGACGACGCACCTGTGGCTCCGGACCAGGAGCTTGCGCCGTAGAACGGTGCAGACTGCTGGCGAGGGTTGGTTGGGCGGCAAACGGAGCCGCAGGCGACGATTGACGGGCTGGGAGCTTGCGCCGCAGAACGTAGCACAGCGGACTTCTGCGGCGGAGGGTCATGGAGCGGGAGGGGATGGGCCGAAACGGCGAGCCAGCGAGGCGTTTCGGGGCGGTAGAGGGAGGCTGAGGCATGTTCATCACGAAGCGGCATCTGCCGCGCCGGACGTTTCTGCGGGGCGTGGGTGCGACGGTCGCGCTTCCGCTGCTCGAGTCGATGGCGCCCGCCGCCACCCCGCTGCGCGCCGCCGTCCCCACGCCGACGCGCTTCACCGGGATCTTCATCCCCCACGGCGCCGCGCCCGGCTACTGGATTCCCGACACGGAGGGCCGCGACTTCTCCTATCCGTACATCTGGGAGCCGCTCGAGCCGTTCCGGGACCAGGTGACGATCACCAGCGGCCTCTGGTCGCAGTCGGCGGAGGCGCCGGAGGGCGTGACCGGGGCCGACCACTTCGTGGCGGCCGCGTACCTGTGCGCCGAGAAGCCGAAGAAGACGACCGGCGCGGACATCGACGCGGGGACGACCATCGACCAGCACATCGCGCGGCGCATCGGCCGGGACACGCTGCTGCCGTCGCTGCAGCTCGCGGTCGAGGATCCGGGCGCCAACTCGAGCAACTGCGGCGAGGGCTACAGTTGCGCCTACACCAACTCGATCTCCTGGCAGACGCCGAACCGGCCGCTGCCGATGGAGATCAACCCGCAGGTGGTCTTCGAGCGGATGTTCGGGGACGGCAGCACGGCGGAAGAGCGGTTCCGGCGGCGCGAGCAGCAGCGCAGCATCCTCGACTCGGTCACCGAGAGTCTGGCCCGCCTGCGGGTGGACGTCGGCGCCGGCGACCGCGTCCGGCTGGATCAGTATCTCACCGACGTGCGCGAGATCGAGCGGCGGCTGGAGATCGCCGCCCGCGCCTCCATCGAGACCCCGGACGTCGCCGTGCCCTACGGTGTGCCGGCGTCGTTCGACGAGCACATCGAGCTGCAGTTCGACCTGCTGGCGCTGGCCTTCCAGGCGGACATCACCCGCGTCTCGACGCTGCTCTACGCCCGTGACCTGACCGGCCGCGTATACCCCGAGAGCGGCACCAGCGCGAGCTTCCACGGGGCGTCGCACCACGCCGAGGAGCCCAGCCGGGTGCGGGAGTACGCCAAGCTCAACCGCTACCACGTGGACACGCTGGCCCGCTTCGTCGACAGGCTGCGGTCGATTCCCGACGGCGACGGCACGCTGCTCGACCACGCCCTCGTGCTCTACGGGTCGAACATGGGGAACTCGAACCAGCACCTGCATTACGACGTGCCGCACGTGCTGATCGGCGGCGCCTCGGGCCGGCTCGCCGGCGGCCGGCACCTGGCCTACCCCCAGCGGAGCGTGACCACCGGGAACCTGCTGCTGAGCATCATGGACCTGTTCGGCGTGCACCACGACCGCATCGGGGACAGCACGGGCCGGCTGACGGGCCTGTAGGTCGATCTCATGCGACTGCGACGTTCCCTTCCGGTTCCGGTCGTCCTGCCCGCGCTCGCGCTGGCGGTTGCGGTCTGCTCCGCTGCGCAGGCGGCCGACACGCCGCTGATCGAGGCGGTCCGCGGGGGCGACGCCGCGGCGGTGCGCACGCTGCTCGACCGGGGCGCCGACGCCGACGCGCGGGCGGCGGACGGGGCCACGGCGCTCCACTGGGCAGCGTATGCCGACGACCTGGCGAGCGTGGAGCTGCTGATAGCCGCGGGAGCCGACGTCGTGGCGAGAAATCGGGCCGGCGTCACGCCGCTGTCGCTCGCCGCGGCCACCGCCGACGCGGCGCTGGTGGCGCGGTTGATCGAGGCCGGCGCCGACCCCGACGGGCGGCTGCCCGGCGGAGAGACCCCGCTGATGATGGCGGCGCGGACCGGTCGCGTCGAGGTGCTGGCCGTGCTGCTCGACCGCGGCGCGGCCGTGGACGCCGCCGAGGATCTGCGCGGCACGACGGCCCTGATGTGGGCCGCGGCGAACGAGCGGCCCGGCGCCGTGCGGCTGCTCGTCGAGCGCGGCGCCGACGTCTCGGCCCGCTCGAAGGTGGTCCCGATGGGACGAGGGCCGTACCTGGCGCCCATCGCGCGGGATCGCATCGAGGACGCCCGGCGGGGCGTGGGTCAGGCGGGCGCACCGGCCCGCACCGCGGATCTGAGCGACGTGCCGCCGCAGACGCGGCCCGGCCGGGGCAACGCCGTGGAGGCCGTCGCCGACGCCGCGCGATCACGAGAGGCGGAAGTCGGGGCCGAGCCTCGCGGCGAACCCGACAGCGCCGGCGCCGTCCGGCCGCCGTCAACGCCCCGCCCGTCCCGCCGCCACCGGCCGCTCACGGGCGGACTGACGGCGCTGGTCTTCGCGGCGCGGCAGGGCGACCTCGAGTCCGTGCAGGTGCTGCTCGACGCCGGGGCCGACGTGAACCAGACCACCGAGTACGGCTGGACGCCGCTGCTGGCCGCCGTCCACAACCGTTACTACCGCCTTGCGATGCTGCTCCTGGAGCGCGGCGCGGACCCGAACGTCGCCAACCGGGGAGGCTGGACGCCGCTCTATCTCGCGGCGGACAACCGCAACATCGAGGGTGGAGACTACCCCACCCGGCGGCCGGACCTCGACCACCTGGAGCTGATCGCGGCGCTGCTGGCGCGGGGCGCGGACCCCGACGCGCGGATGGCGTCGAGCACCGAGACCCGGACCATCTTCACCCACCAGTGGCTGTACGAGCCGGGCGCCACCCCGTTCCTGCGCGCGGCGCAGTCCGGCGATCTGACCCTGCTGCGGCTGCTGCTCGAGCACGGGGCGGATCCGTTCATCGCGACCACGAACGGCACGACGCCCCTGATGGTGGCGTCCGGCATCGGCTGGGTCGAGGGCGTGACCTACGAATGGTCTCCCGAGGAGACGCTCGACACGGTGCGGCTGCTGCTCGACCTGGGCGCGGACGTGAACGCGGTGGACGACGACGGCCGCACCGCGCTGCACGGCGCGGCGCACAAGGGGCGCAACGACGTCGTGCGGGTCCTGGTCGATCAAGGCGCCGACCTCGCCGCCCGCGACTACGGCAGCCGCGACAGCATCCATGCACTGGAAGGGGTCACCTGGCAGGCCATCGACTACGCCGACGGACTGGTCCGCATCGGGGTCCAGTCGTCCGTGGCGCATCCCGCGACCGCCGCGCTGCTGCGCGAGCTGATGACCGCCGCCGGGTTGCCCGTCCCTCCCGAGGGCCGCACGCTCGATTCCATCTGCGTGACCGCGGTCTGCCGGTAGCCCCCGCCCGCCCCGAAGGGCGCCCGGGAGGCCCTCGGCAGGAACCCTGCGTCTCGCAGCGCCTCCCGCCCGTCTCGACGTCGACGACCCCGGCGTACGCCATCCACGGTTCGACGGGCGGCGCCGGCCCGGCGCCCCGAAACGCCTCGCTGACTCGGCGTTTCGGCCCATCCCCCCTCCATGACCCTGCGCCGCAGCACTTCGCTTCGCTGCGTTCCGCGGCGCAGACTCCCGGCCTACAACAACCCCACCAGCGGCCCGATCACGATCAGCAGCGCCGTCATCAGCACCACCCAGACGGCGCTGATCACCAGCCCCGGCGACAGCATGTCGAACATCCGGTAGTAGCCGCGGCTGTAGGTGACCAGGGGCACCGCGTCCAGGGGCAGCAGGAACGCGCACGACGCGGTGAAGATGACCGGCAGGGCGTAGAGGGCCGGGTTCACGCCGGCCGCCGCGCCCAGCACCATGATCGGCGGGATCATCACCGCGTTGATGACCGGGGCGATCGGCAGCATCAGGTGGATGACCACCGTGAAGGCGCTTATCGCCGCGATCAGCGCGACGGCATTCCAGTCGGCGAGGCCGCCGAGGGCCGACTCCGCGAGCCACGTCGCGAGACCGGTCCGCGACGAGGCCTGGCCGAGCGAGGTCACCCCGCCGATCACCATCAGGGTGTCCCAGCCGGTGACCTGCTGGATCTCCTTCCAGGTGAACAGGCCGATGCCCGGCAGGAACATCGCCACCGCGCCGACCACGGCCACCAGGAAGGTGTCGAACACCGGCAGCCACGTGCTCGCGATCCAGAGGGTGATCATCGCGCTCATGATGGCGACCACCTTCCACTCGGCGCGGCTGACCGGCCCCATCCGGCGCCGCTCGTCGTAAATCTCCTCCAGGTCGCCGATGGACGCGATCTCCGGCGGAAAGAACTTCAGCAGCACCCAGGCCGCCACCGGCAGCAGGACGGCCACCATCGGAATGCCGATCGCCATCCAGTGCAGGAACGGGACGCGCTCCCCGCCCGCCTGCTCGATCATGACGAGGCCGAGCAGGTTGATGGAGCTGCCGGCCGGCGTGCCGACGCCGCCGATCAGCGCCGCGATCGGGATGCCGATCATCACCGCCCGGCCGAAGCTCGACCCGGGCCGCAGGCCCAGCTTGTCGAGGATGCCGACCGCGATGGCCATGAAGATGGCGGCAGCCGGCACGTCGGAGACCACCATCGAGATCATGCCGGTGCCGATCATGAACACGTACACCGCCCGCGCGGCGTCGGTGCCCGCCCGCACGATCAGCCACAGGGCGAAGCGCCGGGCCAGCCCGGTCTTCACCCACGCGTAGGCGATGGCGAACATCACCAGCACGAAGAAGAAGACGCTGCTCATGAAGTTGGCGGCGGCCGCGCCGAAGATGGCGCCGGGGGTGGGCGGCCGTCCGCTGACCAGCGACGTCAGGCCGAAGATCGGCTGCAGGGCCAGGGCCAGCAGCGAAGTGACGGCGATGGGCAGCGCCTCGGTGGACCACAGCACGAGTATCCCGGCGAAGAGCGCGGCCAGCCGGTGCGCCTCCGGCGGCAGGCCCTCCGGCGTCGGCAGGATCAGGATGAGGCCGGTCAACGCCGCCGCCCCGAGCAGACCCGCGCCGGTGACCCGCGAGCCGGTCGCGCCGGCACCCGGCGTGTTCGCGCCGCCCGACCCGGGTGCGCCTCTCACGCCCGCTGCCCCCGTGCCCGCAACCTGCGGGGTGCTGCTCGTGCCGCCGGCTCCGGACTCCGCGTTCCCGCCGGTCATGACGCGCCTCCGACCTCGTCGTGGATCTCGTCGTGGATCCGGCGTGCGATGTCGACGGCGGTCAGCGCCGCCGGCGCGCCGCAGTAGATCGCCTGCTGGAGCACGATCTCGTTGACGTCGTCCATGGTGAACCCGCCTTCCGCGAGCGCCGCCCGCACGTGTATCCGGTACTGGTCCCACTGCCGGAGCGCGATCTGCGTTCCGATCACCAGCACGCGGCGGGTGCGGTGGTCGAGCCCCGGCCGCGTCCAGATCTCGCCCCACGCGTAGCGGGTGATCAGGTCCTGGATCTCGGAGGTGGCGTCGGTCGTGCCGGCGACCGCCCGGTCGACGTAGGCGTCGCCCAGAATCCGCCGGCGGATGGCCATGCCTGCCGCGTGCCGCTCGCTGTCGTCCATTGGCGCCTCGATTCGTCGGAAACTCAGCTCGTCAGTCGATCGCTTCGGGTGGGCGCAACCCATCGTGGTCTGATTGGCGCCTCGATTCATCAGGCACTGAGCTTGTCAGGAACTCGATGACCGCCGCGGTGAACGCCTTCGATTGCTCCACGTTGGCGAGGTGGGCTGCATCGAGGGCCACCCCGCGAGCGCCCGCCACCCCTTCCCGGAGTGCGTCGCCCAGGCTCGGCGGCGTCGCCTCGTCGCGCCTTCCGGTGACCACCAGGGTGCGGGCGGCGATGCGCGGGAGGTCATCCCGCAGGTCGGCGTCCCGCAGCGCGGCGCAGCACCCCGCGTACCCGTCGACCGGGCAGGCCGCGATCATGGATCGAAACCGATCCGCGATAGCCGGATCCGTCTGCCGGAACCGCGCGGTGAACCAACGCCGCAGCGCCGGCTCGGCGAGCGCCGCCATGCCCTCCGCCCGGGCCGCGGCGATCCGCCGGCGCCACATCTCCGGCGTGCCGACGCGGGCGCCGGTGTTGGCGGCCACGACGCGATCCACGCGCTCCGGCGCGTGCCGGGCGAGCCACAGGGCGACGAGTCCGCCGAGCGAGACGCCGCAGACGTGTGCCCGCCCCGCGCCGGCCGCCTCGAGGACGGCCAGCGCATCGCGCCCGAGCCGGTCCAGGGTGTAGTCGCCCGCCGGTGCGTCGGATCCGCCGTGCCCGCGGGTATCGCAGCGAACGACGCGCAGCACGCGGGAGAACGGGGCTGTCTGCGCGGCCCACAGGTCGGTCGTCGTCCCGAGGGCGTTCAGCAGGAGCAGCGCCGGCGCCTGCTCGGGGCCGGTGACGGTGAACGACAGCTTGCAGCCGTCAACGTCGACATGCATGGTGCGAAGGATTCCCGTTCGACTCGAACGGCGGCGCGGCCGGTGCGGGCGCGCGCCGGTCAGCCTCGATGGGCATCGTCTCGATCGGGCCTGCCGACCCGCTCCAGCACCCGGTCGATGTAGTCGCGGGTGGCGCCGAGGTAGTCGTCCGCCGACAACCGCCGTGCGATCTCCGCGCGATCGAGATGTGGCGTGACCAGCGGGTCGCCGGCGAGGACGTCCACCAGGGGACGGCCTTCCGCCGCCGCGCGCCGGCAGGCTTCCGCAACGCAGGCGTGCGCCTGGTGCTTGCCGATCGACTCGGCGAGGATCATGGCAATCGATTCGGCCAGCAGGACCCCGCCGGATGCGTCGGCATTGGCCCGCATGCGATCGGTGTCGACGATCAGGCCGTCGAGCGCATCGGCGACCGCCCGGATTCCGCTTGCCGCAGTCACCACCAGATCGGGCAGCGTATCCCATTCGGCCTGCCAGCCGCCGAGGCCGCGTTCATGCTCCTGCACCATCGCGCCCAGCATCGTCGCCACCAGCCCGGGCGCGCGGGCCGCGGCGGCCAGGGCGATGGACGCCGCCACCGGGTTCCGCTTCTGCGGCATCGTCGACGACCCGCCGCGCCCCGGCGCCGGCCGCTCGGCGGCCTCGCCGACCTCGGTCTGCGCCAGCAGGGCGACGTCGCGCGCAATCTTGCCCCCCGTGCCCGCGGCGACCCCGAGCGCGCACGCGAGTTGAGCGAACCGGTCGCGGTGCGCGTGCCACGGCATGTCCGGCGCCGGCAACTCGAGCCGGTCCGCCAGCGCCTCCGTCACAGCCGGACCGCGCGACCCGAGCGATGCCAGGGTGCCCGACGCGCCCCCGAACTGCAGCACGAGTGCGTCGTCGAGCGCGGCCCGCAGGCGGCCCCGCACCCGATCGAGCGTGTCGGCCCAGCCCGCCGCCTTCAGGCCGAACGTAACCGGTGTCGCCTGTTGCAGCCAGGTACGGCCGGCCATGGTCGCAGCGGCGTGGCGGTGCGCGTGGACCGCCGCGCCGCGTACGCCGCGCGCCAGGTGATCGACCACGGTCGGAACCGCCAGCCGGAGCTGCAGCACCAGGCCGGTATCCAGAATGTCCTGGCTGGTCGCGCCCCAATGGACGAAGCGCGCCGCCTCGGCGTCGGCTTGCGCGACCTGCGCCGTCAGGTGCCGCACCACCGGGATGACGGGGTTGCCCGTGTCCGTCGCCTCGGCGGCGATGCGCGCGAGGTCGTACAGCTCCGCCCGGGCAGCCGCCTGGATGGGCCCGACGCAACTCGCCGGAACCACCCCGACCGCCGCCTCGGCGTGGGCGAGCGCCGCCTCGACGTCCAGCATGCCCTGAAGCTGGGCGCGACCGGAAAAGTGCGCGGCGACGTCCGCGTCGCCCAGCACCCGGTCGTGCAAGCGCGCGCCATCCCTGCCCCCGCCGTCGAATGCCCGCGTGGGCAGGCGTGCGGCGTTCGTCATCGCAGGTCCGACCTCGACCTGTCAGACATCTAAGAACACCCTCTTGCCCGGTCTCCAGTCCCGCGTCCGCGCTCCCGTGCGCCGGCGTCAGACATCGAAGAACACCGTCTCGCCCGGTCCCTGGAGCACGATCGCGTGGCGATAACGGTGCTCCCCCCGGTGTGCCGCGACGAGCGTCGGGCGGCGGTCCGGCGGAACCTGCGCCAGAATCGGATCCGCGGCGTTCGACGGCTCGTCGTCGAAGTAGACGCGGGTGACGAGGCGCGTCAGCAGTCCGCGCGCGAAGAGGCCGACGAGGAGATGGGGCGCCTGCGGCCGTCCGCCGGGACCTGGTACCGGGCCCGGCTTGACGGTATCGATGCGGAAGCAACCCTCTGGGTCCGTATGCACCCGGCCGAACCCGTCGAACGCGGGATCGGGTCCCGCCGTACGCGCGTCCTCCGGGTGGTTGCAGCGGCCGGCGGCGTTGGCCTGCCAGATCTCGACGAGCGCATCCGGCACCGGTCGGCCGGCGCCGTCGCGAATTGCACCCTCGAGGACGATGCGCCGTCCCGGCGTGTTCTCGTTCACGAGCGACAGGCGGCCCTGTTCCGGCACGAGAATCGCGAAGAACGGACCGACGGTCTGGCAGGGGGTGAGGGGCAGCATGGCGCGTCCGGAAATCCGCGGGCGAGCTTCTAGCCTTCCATCGGGGTGGCGTCCCGCCCCCGCAGAACGATGTCGAAACGATACCCGAGCGCCCATCCCGATTCCGTCACGTCGAGATCGAACGCCGCCACCAGACGTTCACGGCCCCCGGCAGTGGGAACCGCGTTGAAGACCGGGTCGAGGGCCAGCAGCGGGTCACCGGGGAAGTACATCTGGGTCATCAGCCGCGTCAGGAAGCTCTGCCCGAAGACCGAGAAGTGCACGTGAGCCGGACGCCACGCGTTGTCGTGGTTCCCCCAGGGATACGCCCCCGGCCTGACGGTCGTGAACCGGAACCGCCCTTCCGCGTCGGTGAGCACCCGGCCGGCGCCGCTGAAGTGCGGATCGAGCGGCGCGTCGTGGGTGTCCTGCGCGTGGGCGTAGCGGCCGGCGGCATTCGCCTGCCAGATCTCCACGAGAGTCTCCGGCACCGGTCGTTCGTCCTCGTCCAGCACGCGGCCGGCGATGACGATGCGCTCGCCGAGCGGCTCGCCGGCGTGCTGGCGGGTGAGGTCGTCGTCGAGCGGTCCGACCGGCCCGTAGCCGTAGACGGGGCCGGTGATCTCGGACAACGTCTGCGGAATCACGACCAGCGGCTGCGCCGGGTGGCGCAGGGCGGTGGAGCGGTACGCCGGCGCGTCGTTCGGCGGCTCATGGCCGGCCGGCGGGCGGCGATAGGGGAGAACCCGGGGCGCCATGGTTGCCGACAATCGTAGCGGACTTCGGCCGGACCCGCGCCTTGCAGGCGTCGACGCACGCACCGGCGCAGGGCGCTAAGATTGCACATCGCGCGGTTGCCGCAGGTGCGGGCGCGCGTCGTTCTCCAGGCCGCGGTGGAGAAGGAGAGATCCAATGCCGAGAGCAGGTCGACGTGGTTCGGTGCTCGGGGTCGCAGCAACCCTCGTCGCGCTGGCGGGGCTGATGATCGGGACGGGCATGGAAGTGCAGGCCCAGTCGTCGACCACCAACCCGTATCGGGCGACGTTCGGCTGGGAGAAGATGCCCGAAGGGCGCGTGATGGGCACGGTGAGCGGGGTCTTTCCGGACCCGGACGGCCGGCACCTGTGGATCCTCGACCGTTGCGGCGCCAACCAGTGCGCCGGCTCCGACCTGGACCCGATCATGAAGTTCGACCTCGAGGGCAACCTCGTGGACAGCTTCGGGGCCGGGCTCTTCGGCTTCCCGCACGGGTTCTTCCTGGACCACGAGGGCTTCCTGTGGGTGACCGAGGGGGGCTCGCACGGCGACGCCCGGGCGACGCCGGGCGAGCAGATCGGCATCGGGCACCAGGTGCTGAAGCTCGACCAGCAGGGCGAGGTGGTCATGCGGCTGGGCGAAGCGGCCGTCTGGGGCGACGACGAGCACCACTTCAACGGGCCGTCGGGCGTGGTGGTCTCTCCCGACGGCGACATCTGGGTGTCGGACGGGCACCGCGGCGGCAACAACCGGATCGTCAAGTTCTCGAGCGACGGCACGTTCCTGCTGGCGGTCGGCGGCGGCGTAGGCTCCGAGAGCAAGGAGGCGGCCCGCTTCAGCGACCCGCACGACATCAAGATGGACTCGCAGGGGCGGGTCTACGTCGCCGACCGCGGCAACAGCCGCATCCAGGTGTTCGATTCCGACGGGAACCTCCTGCACATATGGACCCACTACGGGAAGCCGAGCGGCCTGTTCATCGATCGCAACGACATTCTCTACGCGGGCGACGGCCTGTCCGGGATGGTCCGCCAGGGGCCGCCCGACAACTGGCGCAGCAACCTCGGCTGGGAGAAGGGCATACGGATCGGCGACCTGAAGACGGACCAGGCGTGGGTAACCCATTTCGTTCCGCAACATGACGAGGACGTCGGCGCGGGCATAGAGTTTCTGGGCGTCGACTTCGACGGCAACATCTACGCGGGCGAGGTCAGCCGGCGGCGACTGGTGCGCTACGTGCTGCACCGGCCGTCGGAGTTGTTCGGGCGCTGATGAAGGACCTGTCGGTGGCTCCGATGCAGGCCCGTCTCGAGCAGCCCGTGGCGAAGGTCCCCGCTGCAATCGAGCGGCGATGCATCCCGCCTGACTGCGTTGTTCGTCGGTCGCATATGCCCGATACGCGTCCTCCGCACGCCGCGTACCGGATGTACGGGCGCCTCGCCGCTCTCGGTGCGACGCGGGGTTCCACGGCGGACCGCGAGGCGCGGGACGGCGAGCCTTGCGCTCCACGGTCGGTCGATTGCGGGCGCTCGTCGAGCGCCCGCTCCGGAGCATGAGCAGATGGGTGCGAGAACGTTGTTCCTCGCCTGGCAGGACAGTCGGAGCCGGCAGTGGTTTCCCGTGGGTCGCCTCGACGCGGATCTTCAACAGTCGGCGTTTCGCTTTCGCTATACGGGAGGCGCCGAACGGGCGCAGCAGGAGGTGGGCTTCTCTCCGACGCCTGCCTTTCCGGCGCTGACGGACGACTACCGGTCACCGAAGCTCTTTCCATTCTTCCAGAATCGGATCATGACGTCGGGGAGACGGGATTTCGCCCGTTACGTGAAGAACCTCGACCTGCCGGTGCAGGCGGACCCGGTCGAGATTCTGGCCGTGGACGGCGGCCGGTCCGTGACGGACGCCTTCGAGGTGTTTCCGAAAATCGAGAAGGGCTCCGACGGCGGGTTCCGGTGCCGCTTCTTCCTGCACGGCTGGCGCTACGTGAATCAGACCGCGCAGGCGCGGCTCGACCGGGTGGCGGAGAACGACCGGCTCCACGTCACGCTGGAGTTGTCCAACCCGGTGGCCCGGGTAGCCGTGCAGCTCCAGACCCTGGACTATCACGTGATCGGTTGGGCGCCCCGGTACCTGGTGCGGGACCTCATGATGGCCATGGCGGAGAGTCCAGGCACGTGCGTGGCCCACGTGATCCGGGTGAACCCGCTGCCGGCGCCGTCGCAGCAGCGGCTGCTGATCGAGCTGGCCGGCAACTGGGGTAGCCACGAGCCGATGACCGATCGCGATTTTCAACCGCTGATCGAGTAGCGGTCCGCGGCGACAACCGCTTCCCCGCGAGACGGGGCGCGGCCCGCGTCTCGCGCGGCGCTCCGTCAGCGGACCACGCCCACCACCACGGTCCCTGTTCGTTCTATCGTTAAGGGATGGATGTTTCGGCGTACGGACGACGGCTGCTGGGGGACTCCGGCACGCGGTCGCTGATGGACGACCTCGGCGCGATCGCGGCGGCCGGCGGCGCGATCATGAATCTGGGGGGCGGCAGTCCGAGTCTGATTCCGGCCGCGGAAGCGGTATTCCGCCGTCACATGGTGGGGCTGCTGCAGCGCGAAGGGGCGTTCGAGCGGGCCATCGGCTTGTACGGCGGACCGGAGGGCGATCGGGACTTCGCCCGGGCCCTGGCCGGACTCCTCCGGCGCGAGGTCGGCTGGGAGGTGACCGCGCGCAACATCGCCCTGACCAACGGGAGCCAGTCCGCTTTCCTCCCGTTGTTCAATCTGCTGGCGGGGCCGATGGGCGACGGCCGGCCGGACCGGCGCATCCTGCTGCCGCTGTCGCCGGAGTACATCGGCTACGCGGACGTCGGCTTCACGCCCGGTCTGTTCACCGCGCGCCGCTCGACCATCCACGAGCTCGACGACCAGCTCTTCAAGTACGGGGTGGACTTCAAGGGGCTGGACGAGGTCGAGGACATCGGCGCCATCTGCGTCTCGCGGCCCACCAACCCGACCGGGAACGTCATCACCGACGAGGAGGTCGAACGGCTCGGCGCCGTCGCCCGCGCGCGAGGCGTGCCTCTCGTTCTGGACACGGCGTACGGCGCGCCGTTCCCAGGCATCGTCTTCGGCGACTCGACGCCGGTGTGGAACGAGCACACGGTCGTCTGCATGAGCCTGTCGAAGCTCGGTCTTCCCGGATTTCGCACCGGCATCGTGATCGCGAAGGAGGAGATCATCGAGGCGCTGTCCGCCGCCACGGCGATCTTCTGCCTGTCGCCGGGCAGGCTCGGCCCTGCGCTCGCCACCGAGCTCGTCGAGAGCGGGGCCCTGCTCGCACTCGTTCGCGACGTCATCCGGCCACACTATGCCGAACGGGCCGCGCGCGCCGTCGATCGGCTCCGCGCCGGACTCGGTGACTACCCCATCCGAATCCACAAGCCGGAGGGAGCCTTCTTCCTGTGGCTCTGGATGCCGGGGCTTCCGATCACCAACGCCGCGCTGTATGCGCGGCTGAAGAAGCGCGACGTCATCGTCGTCTCCGGACACTACTTCTTCCCGGGGCGCGAGGACGACGAGTGGCCGCACAAGCGCGAGTGCATCCGCATCAGCTACGCCGACGACTGGGAACGAACGGAGCGGGGCCTCGACATCATCGCCGAAGAGGTGCGCCGGGCGTACGACGGCGCCACTGACGGCGCGTCCGGCGGCGCTTGACCGACGTTCGAGGTGACACCGACCCCGCAGGCCGGTCGGTCCGCATGCTCTCTCGGCGCGTCGCCGGGATCAGGTGCGGCGCTTCTCGCGCTTCCCCGCGGAACCGGATCGGGTAGACGAGTAGCGGGATGCCGACAGCCAGGTGAAGCGTCATCGTCGAGCGCGGCGTCCCTGGGCGGATCCGGACGGCGTACGGGGTTGACGCTCGCGATGCGTTTGCCGGTCGGGACGAGCGCCGCGTCCCCGGGGGACCCGGACGGCGTACGGGCTCGCTATAATCGCGTCGCAGGACCTCGGGCATGAACAGGCTCAAGCTCTTCGTGAACGGCAGATTCGTCGACAGCAGCGCCGGCGGCATCGAGGTAACCGACCCCGCCACGCAGGAGGTGCTCTGCGAGGTTCCCTTCGCCACGGCCGACGAGGTGGACCGCGCAGTCCAGGGGGCCGGGGCGACGTTCCGGACCTGGCGCGAGGTGCCGACGCCGGAGCGGGCGCGGCTGCTGTTCGCCTACCAGGACATCCTGAAGAAGAACCAGGACGACATCGCCCGCCTGCTGTGCCGGGATACCGGCAAGACCTGGGAGGACGCGCGGGGCGAGGTCTGGCGCGGCATCGAGGTGGCGGAGCACGCCTGCGGCATCGCCTCGCTGATGATGGGCGAGACGGTGGAGAACGTCGCCCGGGGCATCGACACCTACAGCCTCGTCCAGCCCGTCGGCGTGTGCGCCGGCATCACGCCGTTCAACTTCCCGGCCATGGTGCCGTTGTGGATGTTCCCGCTGGCCGTCGCCTGCGGCAACACCTTCGTGCTGAAACCCTCGGAGCAGGATCCGACGGTCCCCAACCGGCTGATGGAGCTGCTCGCCGAGGCCGGCGCCCCGGAAGGGCTCGTGCAGGTGATCCACGGCGGCAAGGAGCAGGTGGAGGCCCTGCTGACGCACCCGGACGTGCGCGCGGTCAGCTTCGTCGGCTCGGCGCCCGTCGCCAGGAGCATCTATGCCACGGCCGCCGCGAACGGCAAGCGGGTGCAGGCGCTCGCCGGCGCCAAGAACCACCTGGTGATCCTGCCCGACGCCGACAGGGAGCAGGCCATCGCGAGCCTGGTCGGCGCCACCTGCGGCGCCGCGGGCCAGCGCTGCATGGCGATCAGCGCCGCCGTGCTGGTGGGCGAGGCCAGGGGCTGGCTGGGCGACCTGAAGGCGGCCATGGCGGCGGTGCGGCCAGGTCCCTGGGACGACAAGGGTGCGAGCTACGGCCCGCAGATCACCCGCGCCGCGCGGGAGCGGATACTCGGCTGCATCGAGCGGGGCAAGGCCGAGGGCGCACAATGCCTCCTGGACGGCAGCGGCTGCCAGGTGGAGGGCTACCCGGACGGCAACTGGGTCGGACCGACGCTGTTCGCCGGCGTCACGCCCGAGATGTCGATCTACAGGGACGAGATCTTCGGCCCGGTGCTGGTCACCTCCGAGGTGGATACCCTGGAGAACGCCATCGAGTTGATCAACGCCAATCCCTTCGGCAACGGCGTCTCCCTCTTCACGTCTTCCGGTGGGGCCGCGCGCCGGTTCCAGCGCGAGATCCGGGTGGGGCAGGTCGGCATCAACATCCCCATTCCGGTCCCGCTGCCGTTCTTCTCGTTCACCGGCTGGAAGGACTCGTTCTTCGGCGATCAGCACGTCTACGGCAAGGAGGCGGTGCGCTTCTACACCGAGACCAAGACCGTCACGGCGCGCTGGTTCGACGCTGCGCCGGTGGAGCGCCCCAACATGACCATCCGGCTGGGGTAGAGACGCCGCGCGGGCGCGCTGGTTCGGCGTCAATGTAGAGCTCAACGGAAAGTGGGACAATCTCGGACGGTTATCATGTGGCGGCCGTGGAACTCCGGAAGATAGCTCTCGAACGGTACAAGGGATACGCCCGGCGGGTCGAGCTGGACCTCGCTCCGTTGACCATCCTCGTCGGTACCAATAATTCCGGCAAGACCGCGCTGGCTCAGGGGATCCAGTTGCTGGCGGGAGGGCTGGGGTCCGACCGCGACGAGCGGGAGCCGCTTCCACTGGAGTCCGGTGGGATTCGGCACGGCGAGACCTTCGCGGATCTCGTGACTGGGCGAGCCGTGCATGGCCAGTTGCATTTTTCCGTGACCTTGGCGGGTGAAAGCGGCGAATTGTCACTAGCCGCCACCGTCACCAACGTAGTGGCGCCGGGGCAGCCTTCCGAACGGCAGATCTCCGATTGGCGGATGAAGAGCGACTACGGTGAGATCCATGCCGAACGACAGGGATTCGGCGGATCATCGGACTATCGGGTTTCTGTCTCAGGGGCGCGGCCGGATGCTCACACCATAGCATGGCGAGGTCTGATTCCTCGAATCCCTCAGCAACTGGAGGAGCGTGCGGAATGGGCAGACCCGCAACTCGACGCTCTCAAGACCTGGGCCACCGGGGTTCGCCACCTGCGTTGCCCGCGGCACCTGGTCTCATCTCCTTTTCTGGCCGCGGAGCGCTCGCCTGCGGGTCTCGGATCCGATGGGCGCGATGCGCCGTTAGCCTTGGCGGCAGATGATGCGTTGAGGGATTCCGTTCGCAGGTGGTACCGGAACACGTTCGGTGTGCGCATCGACATCCTCTCCGATGGCAGGTACTCGAATCTGGTGACCGGAACGCCGGGACGGGACCACGACGTAGCCATCGCCCAATCGGGTCGCGGACTCTCCCACGTTCTGCCGGTCGTGGTCACGGCGCTGACCGCGCGCCGGGCGGGGGCCGGCGTCGACGTCATCGAACATCCGGAGGCCGAGCTCCATCCGGCCGCACACGCGGAGATTGCGGAACTCCTGATGGAGAACCTGGCGGGAGTCGCGCGACCTCTTGTCGTCGAGACACATTCGGAAATGGTGCTGCTCCGTGCTCGGCGCTGGGTTGCGGAAGGGCGGTTGCCGTCTCGACATGTACTGGTCTACTGGATTCATGCAGAGCCGGGGCATGGATCCGTGGCGGAGAGAATCAGCATGCGTGAGAACGGTGAGGTGGAAACCTGGCCGGACGGCGTCTTCATCGAGGACTACGAAGAGATCCTCGCGATTCGGCGCGCCGCGAGAAAGCAGGGGCTGGAACGGCATGCGAATCGCGATTGACACCAGCGCGGCGAACGATCCAGGTGCGCACCGGTGGCTGGACCGAATCCTGTACAAGGTCGAAGACGGCTGGCACATATGGGATCTAGCGGATTCTCCGAGTCCCGACGCGTTTCAGGCTACAACGTGGGTTGATGGTCGTGGCGCGCAAGGCGAATGGGTTCGTGAATTGCTGGTCGCATCAGTTCAGCGAGGCGCGTGGACCTTGGCCCCGCACGACCGCCGCGTACGCGTGACAGCGCGTCCTGGCGCTGTGGACGAACTCTTGCCTGAGCAGGCATGTCGGCTGGCCGACGAACCACTCGTAATCCTCGTCGAGAACAGGCATAGTGACGGCCCGTTCGTTGAGCGGGTCGTGAAGGAACTCGACAATTCCCTCCGTGGCCTTTGGGGACGCGGGGGAAGCCCTATCCGATTCGACAGCGTGGGTGGCCGTGGCCAGATGTCCGAGGAAGTCATCGCACGGACGCGCGGACTGCCGTATCGCCCACGGTTGGTCGCCGTCATTGACAGCGATCGGAAGGGGCCGGGAGACACGGTGAGCCCGGAGGCTCGCGCACTGCGCCGCGCCTGCGAGGAGCGCGGTCTTTCGTGCTGGGTGCTCGCAAAGCGTGAGGCGGAGAATTATCTGCCGCGGATGCTTCTCGACGGTAGACAGGATGCTGACGCCAGGCATGAACGGCGGGTCGAAGCATGGGACACGCTCAACGACGATCAGAAGGACTTCTTCGACATGAAGGGTGGGTTGGCCGAGCGCCCCTCCGATATCGAGCGGGACCTGTTCGATGGACTGCCCGAGGCCGAACGCGAGATCCTCACCGTCGGCTTCGGCACCAACGTGCACCAGTGCTGGATCCTGTGGCAGGTGCGGGGAATCAGGGATGAACTGCTGGCTCGCGGAAGGGGAGACCTCGAGCACGGCGTCGAGTTGATTCGGAAGGAAGTGTAACGAGATGTCCGACGGCAGGCAGAAGCGCACCGAAGTCGTTCCAGAGGTCGTCTTTCTGGGCAAGCTCGTCGAACGCGTCGCCGCCGGCAAGATCCGCGTCCCCAGGTTCCAGCGCAACTTCGTCTGGAAGCAGCCCGACCTGTATACGCTTCTCGACAGCGTTCGCCGCGGCTTCCCAATCGGCTCGATCCTCGTCTGGGACACGGATGAGGAGATAGAGTCCACCTCGCGCATCGGTCCGGTAGGAATCAATCCCCGGACGAAAGGGTTGGTTGGTTACCTGCTCGACGGCCAACAGCGCGTCTCCACTCTCGTAGGTACGCTGCGGTTGGCCGATGAGACGGACGCGGTCGTCGATCAGATTGATTGGCGCGTGTATTACGACCTGGATAGCCAGGAATTCATCCACCGCCAGCGGCAAGAGTCTGCGGGACCGCAGTACTTTCCGGTACGGAGCCTGCTCAACACTGCCGGGTTCTTCGAGGCATGCCGCCGCATCCAGTCGGATAGCGGGAGCGGAGCGATCCAGCGCCGGCTGGATGAGGCAGACCGCCTCGCAAACGCCTTTCGCGACTATCAGCTCCCGCTGATTCACATCCGCGAGGCCGACCTCGAGAGTGCGGTCACGGTCTTCGCCCGACTGAACCGTACCGGACGCAAGATGGCAGCTGATGAAATGGTGTCCGCGCTCACCTACCAGGAGGGAGAGTTTCATCTTGCCGGGATGCTGAGCGAATTCAAGGCTGAGCTCAAGAAGAGAGGCTTCGGAAATCTGGACCGCGTCTTTCTTCTGCGATCGGTGCTTGCGGCCCTCGAGCGGGACATCTACGCGAAGGACTGGGCAGACCTCATGGTCAAGCCTGAGGTGCGTGAGAAGCTCCCGGGCGCGTTCGAGGCGGCGAAGCAGGGGATCAGACTGGCGCTGGTCCTGCTCGGGCGCCTCGGCGTCACGTCCGACCGGTTGCTTCCGTATGGGCTGCAACTCGTGCTTCTCGGCGAGTTCCACCGCATCTGCCCGCATCCGACCGACCGAGCCGTCGACCTGCTGAAGCGCTGGTTCTGGGTCACCTCGTTTACCGGCTGGTTTGGCGGCGTCAACACCGCTCAGGCCAAGCGCGCACTTGAGGAGATCCGAGGTCTTGCACGGGGCACGAGCGAAGAGTTCAACGTGGTCGATCTGGGCTCGCAGGCCCAGCCGTTTCCTGACCGCTTCGACGCTCGAAGCGCCCGCGTGCGGGCGTTTCTCCTTTACCTTGCGTCGCTTGGTCCCCGTTCGCTTCAGGGCGACGGCGATCTGGATCCAGGTTCACTCCTCTCCCAACTGGGGACCGACGCGCTGGGTTATGTATGGTCCAATCCCGACCAGAGCGATATGGTGTCGAGTCCTGCGAACAGGTTGTTCGTGGATCCGGAGCATGTGGGGCAGGCACTCGGCAGGCTCTCGGAGTTGGACGACAGGACACTCGACGCACTGCTGCCGACGCACGGATTCTCGGTGGATGGTATCGCTCGACTGCGGAACGGTGACCGGGAGGGTCTGATCAAGTCGCGGCGGGAAACCCTGATCGCTGGAGAGAGAAGTTTCATGGCGGAGCGGAACGTGAAGTTGCCGACCGAGTTGACAGCGGCTACGATTGCTGACAGCGAAACGTCGGACGAGGAATGACTGGACGTCGCCAGGCCCAAGCAGTCTCAATGAAGTCAAGCGCTTGCACGCTTCAGGCTCCGCTCCAGTCGCGGCCATTCTGACTTTTCCACGAATGACGGACTGGGAAACTCTTCGACGCCCGCTTCAATCAGCTTCGGGCGAATGCGTCTGATCAAGCTCGACGTCCAGCGGGGGTCGAGCGCCTTTTGGTCTCCGTCGAAGACAATCACGATGCGAAGGTACGGCTGGCCGTCGCCGTCGCCGAATTCATCGACGGCAGGGATGACCTTGATGGGTTCGAAGACGAACTCGCCGGCGAAACGCTCTGCGAGGGTCTCCCTGACAATATCGGCGACCGGCGGCAACCTGGGCAAGTTCATCGCGCGATGTAGCGAGTGTTCGGGCTGTCATGTACGCTCCCAAGACGGAACAATGGCAGTCCCTACTGCCGGTGCTCCCGCCGACGCGCCGGCGGGTGCTGCTACGGGTCGACGAAGTGGAAGTCGGCCGGTCCGTCGCGGCGCGCCAGCAGCACGACGTCGGCGTCCGCGTGCACGTGCCGGGCGTGGTGCGCCCTGCCGGGGATGATGATGTAGCTGCCTGACGTGGCCGTGTAGCGTGTGCCGTCCATGACGATGTCCACCGTCCCCTCCAGCACGACCACCGTCTCGGTGTAGGTGTGCCAGTGCATGGCGAACTCCGACCCGGCGGGGAAGCGCGCCAGGTAGGTCGGGCCGCCGGTCTCCGGGTCGGTGGAGATCGGCGCGTTGCGGATACCGGCAGGGAAGCCCGGCCGCTCGGACGGCGGTCCCCAGTCGGCCGCCTTCCAATCCAGCACGAGCGGCGTCACGCCGTGCTGGACTTCGTCCTGCGCGCCGGCGGATGAGGGCAACGCCAGCAGCGCCCCGGCCAGGGCTGCCACACACCCGTACACATGTACTGCCTTCACGTCTGCCACCTCGCGCCGGCCAAACGACCGCCCGCCGGGACGCCGCGCAGGGCCCTCCGCCCGGCGCGGCATCACGGCGACGGGCGCCGTTACTGCGACTCTTCCGCCGCCGCCGCGGCCTCCGCCTGCCTCTCCAGGTTCCGGTAGATCTCGAGGATGTGCCGGGCGTCGTGGTTGCCCTCGTGGCATGCGTACTCGTAGAGTGGGCCCTCCGTTGCGACCATCGGGACCTCGGCGCTCCACGGGCGCATCCACGTGTTGGGATCCTCGACGGTGAACTCGTAGCGGATGCGGTCGTCCGAGACGCGCGTGAACCGCTCCACGACGGTCATCTGCTCGGTGGCCCCCCGGTAGCGCCGCCGCTCGTTGAAGTTCCTGGTCTCGACGACCAGCGTGTCGCCCTCCCAGCGGCCTGTCGAATCGCCGGCCCACTGCCCGATCTTGCGGGAGATGAACGGCCGCCCGTCGATCGGGATGATGCGCGGCGGGTTGGTGTTCAGCTCCGTGAACACGACGACGTAGCCTGGGACCTGGAAGATCTGGTGGATGTCGTTGTAGGCCGGCGGCAGGTTCGGCGGGCCCTCGTGCGACCACACGATGCAGCGCTCGGGCAGCGGCCGGTGCAGGTGGCTGTCGAAGGCGCTCGGCAGGCGCCGCGCGGCGGCCTCGGCGGCCAGCTTGTCCGCGGCCTCCGGCGTCAGGGCGGGCAGCCTCCCGTTCGGCGGATCCGTGATCAGGGAGGTGCGCTGGGTCGACAGGCCCTTCGGCACCGGCGTGCGCAGCCAGATCTCGTTGTCGTAATGGACGTAGGAGGGGTCGCGGTTGACCTGGTACAGCCGTCGCTCCCGCTCCTCCGGATCCTCGATCTCGACGGCGTTGCGCGCCGACGGATCGACGCCCTCGGCCGTCAACTGCGCGTTCAGCGCGGCGGTCTCCTCCGCGGTGAAGAACTCCTGGTCGGCCAGGTACTCGGGCCGCTCCAGGGGTGTGAACGTCTGGGTCGTCCAGTAGCCCTGCAGATCGGGCTGGCCGTCGGGAAGACGCGGCATGGTCCACGTAGAGGCCGCATCCGCCGCGTCCTCGGCCTGGCTCTGCGCCGCGACGGAAGCCGGCGCCAGCAAGCCGAGCGCGACTACCGTCACCCACGCCGCAAGCATGCGATGGCTCATCTGTCCTCTCCTTGCATTCGCGTCCCGAACCGCTAGTCTTGCACAGTCCGGTGCTGCGGCCAATCGCTTTCGTTCCGTCGCGCGTCTCCATGGGCGCGGGACCAACGCGGTACGTGCTCGGCTCGCGAACTGGACCGAGAGCGCCCGGCTATTGCTTTTCGGCGATGATTCCGACCGTGGGTGGCGCCAACAGGAACGTACCGGGATCCTGCTCACGCTCGTGCCACTCCACCTCGAGAGCCTGACGTTCCGCCGCGGTCAGCAGTCCGGCCTCGACCAGCCGCGGGACGTAGCCGAAGTTCTTCCGGTGCGGCTCCGGAATCGGTCACTACCCGCGGTCGGGGTCGTAGAACGGCGCGTCGCCCTTGATGGTGACGCGGTATCCGTGGCGGGTCTCGGGGTAGTAGTCCCAGATCGCCAGGTGCTGGGTGCAGCGGTTGTCCCAGAAGGCCACCGAGTTCTCCCGCCAGCGGAACCGGACGTGATAGTCGGGCTGCGCGCAGTGCTTGAACAGGAAGGCCAGCACGGCGTCGCTCTCGGCGAGCGGCAGGTCCTTGATGCGCGTCGTGAACCCCTGGTTCACGTAGAGCGCGGGTTTGCCGGTGACCGGGTGGGTGCGGATGACCGGATGCTCGGCCGACGGGTAGTCGTCGTCCCGGAGGGTGCCCGCGCCGTACCGCCCGCGGTAGTACTGCTCGCCCTCGTGAACGGCGGTCAGCCCGGTGAGGAACCGCTGCATCCGGTCCGAGAGACCCTCGTAGGCGGCATACATGCTCGAGAAGAGCGTGTCGCCGCCGCCGGACGGAGGCACCTGGACGATGCGCAGCATGCTGGCCATCGGCGGCTCGACGTCGCACGAGACGTCGGAGTGCCACAAGCTTCCCGCCACGAACTCCACCTTGTCGTCGCCGTGGACGACCAGGATCTCCGGATGCTCGGCGTCCTTCGGCGCGGCGGGGTGGATGTGCAGCTCGCCGAAGCGGCGGCCGACCGCCTTGTGCTGCTCGAACGTCAGCTCCTGGTCGCGGAAGAAGAGGACCAGGTGCCGCGCCCAGGCGTCCTTCAGCGCGGCCAGTGTCGCCTCGTCGAGCGGCCGGGTCAGATCGATGCCCGAAACCTCCGCCCCGATGGTCGGCGTGAGCGCGTCGATCCGCAGTGTCGCGGACGACGCGGAGGACGGGGACGGATTCGGCATGGCCATCTGTGAATTATAGATTGTCGCGGCGGCGCGGAACCTGCCGCGGCGCCGACGATGCGGGTCGTCGCGAGCTTCTCGGCCAGCGCCGCCGAAGGGCGGTTGGCGCAACCCGGGACGCACGGTGCGCGTTGGTATACTGCCGCCACCATGCCAGAGTCCCGCGCGATGACTGCGTTGCTGGTCGTTCTGCTGTGCCTCGCCGCCGCCTGCGGGCCGTCCGCGGCGCAACCAGAGCAGGAGGCGCCCGACCGCCAGGAGCAGCGGCATCTGCTGATCGTCCTCGACGGGCTGCGGCCGGACTACGTCACGCCGGAGCTGATGCCGAACCTGCACGCGCTGGGCGAGCGCGGGGTCGTCTTCACCAACCACCATGCGGTCTATCCGACCGTGACGCGCGTCAACGCCGCCTCCATCTCCACCGGGGCCTACCCCGAGACGCACGGATTGATGGGCAACGCGGTCTTCTTTCCCGCGGTCGACCCGACGCGGTTCCTGAACACCGGCCAGCGGGACAACCTGCTGCGGATCGAGGAGGCGGAAGGCGGACGGTTGCTGACAGCGCCGACCTTGGGCGAGCGCCTGCAGGGCGCCGGGCTGCGGATGCTCGTGGCCAGCGCGGGCTCGAGCGGGTCGTCGTACCTGTTGAACCACCGCGTGGCCGGCGGCGGCATCATCCATTACGAGTACGCGCTGCCGGAGGTGCTGGGCGCCGCGGTGCGGGAACGGCTCGGCCCGCCGCCTTCCCTCGCGACGCCCAGCCGCGAGCGCAACCGTTACATCGTCGACGCACTCCTGGAGGTCGGCCTCGAGCAGGTCGATCCGGTGGTTACCGTCCTGTGGCTGACCGATCCCGACACGACGGCCCATGCCAACGGCATCGGGCACCCGGCCTCGGTGGCGTCGCTGCGCGCCGTGGATGAGGAGATCCGGCGCATACAGGACGGCCTGCGCGCGGCGGGCCTCCTCGAATCGTTGAACATCTGGGTGACCTCCGACCACGGCTTCTCGACATACACCGGCGCCGTCGACCTCGACGCCCTGCTCGCGCCGTTCGCCGGCACGCTGGCGGACGGGTCGCCGCGGATCGTGGCGGGTAGCGGTGCGATCTACGTGCGGGACGGGGATGCCGGTGCCGTGGCCGGAATCGTCGAGGCGCTGCAGGGCTCGGACCAGGTGGGGGCCATCTTCACGAGAGACGCGCAGGTGCCCGGTACGTTGGCCTTCGACGCCGCGCGTTGGGACCATGTCCGTTCCGCCGACATCCTCTATTCGGTGGCGTGGACCGACGCCGAGAACGAGTACGGCTACCGGGGCACGAGCGCATCGAACGGCACGGCGGGCCACGGCAGCACGAGCCCCTGGGACATCCACAACACGCTGATCGCGGCGGGTCCGGCCCTGCAGTCCGGCATGGAGGTTGCGCTGCCGACCTCCAACGTCGACTTCGCTCCGACGTTCCTCTACCTGCTCGGGTTGAGCGCCGCGCCGACGATGGCCGGGCGGCCGTTGACCGAGGCGTTGCGCGACGGCCCCGATCTTGCGGCCGAGCCACGGGCGGCGGAGATCGCCAGGGAGACACCGGACGGCCGCTACCGCGCGGTCGCCCGCTCGACGGTCGTCCTCGGCCGGCGCTATCTCGATTCGGCAACTGCCGAACGCCCGTAGACGCGAGCGCTGCCTCTCGCGGATACCGCGCGGTGTCCGCTCGACGGTCGTCCTCGGCCGGCGCTATCTCGATTCGGCAACTGCCGAACGC
>WTFV01000100.1:122392-126381 GCA_011523845.1 Acidobacteriota bacterium
CCGTAAACGCGAGCGTTGCCTCTCGCGGGTCGGACGGGCGCCGGCCACGCGGAACCGACCCCTTTGGTCGACGACCGGAGTCGCTCGCTCCGATCAGTAGCCCGCCAGCACCGGGAATCGCTCGTCGTCCGGCAGCGGCTGCACGCCGAGCGCGTTGAGGACCATCGACACCTTCCGGTAGCGGGCGGCGGTGGCGACGATGCTCATCAGTTGGTGCTCGGTATAGCGCTCGGCCAGCGCCGCCCAGGTCTCGTCCGAGACGGTCGTATCGCGGTACATCTCGTTGGCGGCGTCGATGAGCAGGCGTTCGTTCTCGTTCCAGCCCGCCGCGTCGTGGCCCTGCGCGATCCAGTGCGGGTCGAGGCCGTGGTCGCGGGCGCGGCCGACGCTGCCGACGTGCTTGGCCCACTCGTAGACCGACTGTGCGTTCCACCCGGTGCGCAGAATCAGCAGCTCGCGGTCGTGCGGCGTCAGTCCGGAACGCTCCGGGTTCATCACGTAGCCGGGGTTCGTGTACCAGGCGTCCGCCAGCGCCTCGTGGCGGCGCAGCGTGCGCGAGACCCGCAGGCCGGGTCCCTCGACCGGCTCGACGCGCGGCGCCGCCAGCGGCGGCTCGCGGGCCGGCACCACCACCCGGTAGGCGACGTCGTCCACCGGCAATCCGGCCCCGGCGTCCTCGTCAGGCTGGACGCCGAGCGCGTTGAAGAGGATGGACACCGTGGTGGTGTCCGCCACGGTCGCGACCGCGTCCATCAGGTTGTGCAGGTCGTAATCCTCCAGGAGCAGGTCCCAGGTCTCGTCGCTGATCGACGAGTTGCCGAACAACTGGTCCGGCAGGCCGACGAGCACGTTCTCGAAGGGCTCCCAGCGTTCCTGGGAGGGCCCCTCGGCGACGGAGAATATCTCCTCCGGCGTCAGCCCGGCGTCCGCGGCGCGAACGGCATGCTCGGCCCACAGGTACGCGTTCTGCGCGAGCCACGCCGTCCGCAGGATCAGGATCTCGCGGTGCCGGGGCGGCAGCGTCGACTCGTTGGCGACGTAGTGCATGAACGGGAAGATGCGATCGGCCAGCGCCGGCACACGCGCCAGCGTCCGCAACGCGTTGCCCGCATTCCCGTCCGGCGCGTAGCGGTTCACCACGGCCCGCTGGTCGTCCGTCCACTCGGCGGCCGGCAACGGCGGGATGCGCGGCTGGCGCAGGCGCCGGTGCGGCTGCACGCTGCCCGGCAGTCCGGTGAAGGCCCGGGCCGGCTCGATGCGCAGCAGCGCCGCGTTGTCCTCCTCGGTCAGCACGTAGAGATACCCGTCCGGACCCTGGCGGACGTCGCGAATCCGCTGCTTGAGCTCGGCCAGCAGCCACTCGCGCCCCATCTCCTCGCCGCGCCGGTTGAACACGATGCGCTCGAGGTGGCCGGTCCGCTGCATCCGGCCGACGGTCATCGAGCCGACGAAGAGGTTGCCGCGCCAGGCGGGGAAGTGCTCGCCGTCGTAGAAAGTCAGGCCGGATGGCGCGATGGACGGCCACCACAGGATCTCCGGCCGCTCGAACTCCGCCAGCCAGGGCGTGTCCGACACCCGTACGCCCGTGTACTCCCGGCCGTCGGAGGCGAGCGGCCAGCCGTAGTTGCGGCCGGGGAGGATGACGTTGACCTCGTCGCCGCCCTGCGGCGCGTTCTCGCTGGCCCACAGCGTGCCGTTCTCGGGGTGGAAGGTGAGGCCGATCTGGTTGCGGTGACCCAGCGAGTAGATCTCGGGCAGATAACCGGGCTCGCCGACGAAGGGGTTGTCGGCCGGCGCGCTGCCGTCGTCGTTCAGGCGTACCACCTTGCCGACGTGCTCGCCCGGATCCTGGGCGCGCAGCCCGGTCGTCTGTGACCGGATGGCGCCGCCGATCGTCATGTAGACCTTGCCGTCCGGCCCGAACGTGACCCGCGACGCCGCGACCCCGCGGCCGAATCCCTCGGATACGAAGATGTCGCGCACCTCGGTCAGCGCTCCCGCGTCGAGCCGCCCGCGCGCCAGCGCGATCACTGCGCCGCGCCGGCCGTCCTGCTCCGCCGGCTTCGAGTAGGTGAGGTAGACCAGCCGGTCGTCCTCCGGGTGCAGGGCGATATCCATCAGGCCGGCCAGCCGGGTCCCCTTGTAGACCTCCGGGACGCCGGGAATGGGTCGCGGGTCGAGCACGCCGTCCCGGATCAGCCGCAGGGCGCCGTTGTTGCGTTCGGTGACGAGGATGTCGCCGTTGCGGCGGAACGCAAGGCCCCACGGATGCGAGAGGCCGGTCACGATCGGCACGACGCGGATCCGGGGCACGTCGTTGCTGTACAGCACCACCGGCTGGGACGGAGGTTCCAGGGCCGGAATGCCGCTGATCGAGGTTGTGCGCTGCCGGGCCTGGCCGGAGGCGGCGGCGACTGTGAGGAGGACGCAGCCGCAGGCAAGCAGCCCAATCCCGGAGAGACGGCGAACAGGAAACGGTTGCACGGTGGCACCTCCCTGCCCCGGCGCGGGGGCGGATTCCGTCGCGTTCGGCATCTTCTCACAAGTGGATGCTCGTTGCACCAACGCCTCGCGATCCTCATCGCCAGAGATCCGGATCGGGCTCGTCCTGCGCGGCGAGGGCGGCTTCGACCGCCGGGTCGGCGTCCCACGTGCCGGCCACGTCGCTCAGATCCCGCCTCCTGCGCGGCGCCTGGGTCACGCCCGCACCTTCCGCCAGCGCGTCGATGCCGACCTCGTTCAGCCTCTTGCCAGTCTCGCGTGCACGCATGCGCAGGGCGTCGTCGACGACCGCCGGGACGCCGCGGATCGTGTGCTGCATGCGCAGACAATGGGCAATGCAGGCGCTAACTAATGGCAAGCGCGTGGGAATCCGGCCTACCGGCTGGTCGGTGGTCGAACGAGGGCTTGCAGGATGGCGCGCAGGTCGTTATGCACTTCGCGGTTGTCGGCGCGCAAGTCGTCGATCCGCTTGTCAGTCGCCTCGATTCGCTTGCCGAGGTCGTTGCGGGCATCGTTGATGCGCTTGTTGGTCGCCTGATGCGCATCGTCAATCCGCCTGACGAGGTCGTTGCGGGTATCGTCAATCCGCTTGCCGAGGTCGTTGCGGGTATCGTCAATCCGCTTGCCGAGGTCGTTGCGGGTATCGTCAATCCGCTTGCCGATCAACGCGTGCGCCTGACTGTTCTGGCGCATGAGCAGTCCAATCAGGCCGCCAAGGGTGCCAATGATGGCGACAACGCCGACGACGAACGTCCAGGTCTCCATCGATTCATCTTGAGCCGGATCGGGAACCCGGTCAAGAGGCTCCCTGAGGCTCCCTGGCGGCACGAAACCTGCTCCGCCGGTGGCACGCACGACGCAGTGTGAACCACAATGAGCCGGGCGGTTTGATGTGGCTCACGTCCCCCAGGACCGGCGGCCGGCGACCGGCAACCCGTGGCGAGTGCCGCGTTGCATTCGAGCGGCGATACATCTCGCGAGTGCGGCGCTACGCCGCGGTCGACTGCCGCCACGTCAGCGTCATCTCCGCCGGCGCCGTTTCCTGGGGCGCAGGCTGGTGGCGCTGTGCATCGTCGCCGTCGGTCTCCCGGACGCCGCCCATGGCCAGGCAGCGCCCGAGACGCCACGGACGGCCGACACGGCGGTGGACGCCGGGGTGCTGACCGGCCGCCCCGTCGTGCGCCCGCCGCGGCTGGCCGAGCCGCCGGTGATCGACGGCCGCCTCGACGAGCCGCTCTGGCGCGACGCCGCCCACATCTCGGAGCTCGTCCAGCGCCGGCCCTTCGACGGGATTCCGGCGAGCGAGCCCAGCGACATCTATCTCGCCTACGACGGCACCAACATCTACGTCGGCCTGTACGCGCACTACTCCAATCCCGGCATGATCCGCGCGAACCGGCGGGACCGCGACGAGTCCATCGACGACGATCTGTTCCTCATCTACTTCGACCCGTTCCTCGACCAGCAGCGGGCGTACGTCTTCACGG
>WTFV01000002.1 GCA_011523845.1 Acidobacteriota bacterium
AACGCGGTGACCAAGCGGGGCACGAACCAGTGGTCCGGCGCCGGCTTCAGCTACAGCACCAGCACGAACATGACGGCGCGGAACTACTTCAACGCCCAGCAGTTCGCCGACGACCCGAGCGTCGAGAAGCCGACGAACAACAAGTACGAGTTCGGCGGCGTGTTCGGCGGGCCGATCGTGCAGGACAAGGCGCACTTCTTCGTCAGCCTCGAGCGGCGCCTCAGCGACCCCGCCCGGTCGCGCACCTTCAACACCCGCCCCGATCTGAGCTGGTCCGCCCCCGAGGAGTGGCGAGCCTGGAACACGATGTACCGGGTGGACCACCAGATCAACGGCAGCAACTCGTGGGCGCTGCGGTTGATGCGCGAGCTGAGCCCGGAGAGGAACACGTACGGCGGCCGGACGCTGGCCTCGGTGCGTGACAACGAGGACGACGAGCAGATCTGGGTCGGCAGCTACACCAGCGTCATCGGGAACAACGTCGTCAACACCGTGCGGGTCACCCGCAGCTACGAGAAGTACGACTGGGGCGGCCGCTGCTGGTTCGACCTGGGCGGACCGCAGCTTCTGAACGGTCAGACGCGGAACTGCCCGCCCGCCTACACCTACGACAGCTTCACCGACGGCAACTACGCGTGGGCGGGCGGCCGCATCGACTCGCAGTGGCAGTACAACAACACCACGTCGTGGTTCGTCCCCGACATGATGGGCGATCACGACTTCAAGTTCGGCGGCACCTTCCACCGTTCGTTCATCGACGACTACAACGAGAGCCTGCTGGGCGGCCGCTTCTTCTTCGCGACCGACAGGCCGTTCGACATCGACGACTACTCGACCTATCCCGAGCGGCTCACGATTCGCGTCGGGAGCGATGCCGGCCGGACGTTCGCCTACCCCATCAACACGTGGGAGGCGTTCTTCCAGGACAAGTGGACGCTGAACGAGCGCTGGACGATCGGGCTCGGCGTCCGGTGGGACGCCGAGATGCTGAACGCGAAGGTGACGGACAATCCGCTGATGGTGCCGCGGACCGACCCGCGCGACTGGAACAACATCTCGCCGCGGTTGTCGCTCGCCTACGACGTGACCGGCGACGGCCGATCCGTTTTCCGGATGGGCTTCGGGCACTTCTACGACCGGACCCTCTTCAGCGGGCTCGACAACGTCCTGCAGGATCCGGTGTTCAACGACTCGTTCGAGGCCTCCTTCCCCCGCGGCGGCGGCGGCCAGGGCGGGCAGGAGGACCCCGGGCCGCGCAACGGCATGCCGATCCAGGATCCCGAGCTGGCGGGAGCCCTCCGCATCGCCCCGGCGTCGTCCGGGGAGTGCGGGCCGGAGACCATACGCGACGGCGTGCCGCACTGCGTGCTGGTGAATCACGACTTCATACGAGGGATCTACCCCGCGAACGTGACCCGCTTCAACGAGGCAGCGGTCTACATCGACAACTACCGCCGGCAGCAGCCGTTGTTCGCGCAGTTCACGGCGGGGTTCGAGCGCGAGCTGATGCCGACGCTGTCGATCGGGGTCGACTACGTCAACATCCGCGGCAGCGGGCTGCTCAACCGCATCAACTACGTGGCGCCGTTGCGCTCCGGAACCGACAGCAGCGATCCGCTGACGTGGTACGACGCGTGGTACGGAACGGATCGGGGCGGGGTCTACAACCGGACCGACACCGTGTTCTATCCGAGCTGCCCGGACGCGGTGACCGCCGGTCTCTACAGCAATCCCGCCCGGCTCGCCCAGGAGTGCGCGAAGGTGGATCCGGCGACGGGCCTCGGGCCTGCGGGTCTGCCGATCGGCGTCTGGCAGAGCCGGCTCCTCTCCATCGAGAGCGTCGGGAGGTCGGCCTACGACGGCCTGAACTTCTCGATGGAGAAGCGCTACTCGGACCGCTGGGGCATGCGGCTCTCGTACGCGGCCGGCTACTCGCGCGGCGACACGTTCGAGCAGTACGGCACCAACGGCGTCAGCCTCAACGGCGTCCAGACCCAGGTGCTCGGCGACCTCAACATGGCCGAGAACTGGCAGCCGGCCGAGCAGGACCGCCTGCACGTGCTGACGCTGAGCGGGCGCACCGAGCTGCCGGGCGGGATTACCCTGAGCCCCATCTTCCGCTACATGAGCGCGATGCCGTTCACGATGTACAACAGCCGGATCGACCTGGACCGGAACGGCACCAACTGGGACCCGATTGCCGCGGGGTCCTACACCGGCTCCGGCAACAACCCGATCACGGTGGAGCACAACGGCCGGCAGGGCGGCGCGCGCTCGGCCGACTACATCAACATGGACCTGCGGTTCGGGTGGCGGGCCCGCCCCGGGGAGGGGGACACGCTGGACATCTACTTCGATCTCATCAACGTGTTCAACCGCCCGAACTTCAACCCGGCGGTCGGGAACCAGAACAGCGGCGACTTCCTGAACTACGTGTCGCTGCGCTCGGGGGGTATCCCGCGGCAGGCGAACTTCGGCGTGCGGTACGGCTTCTAGGCGGCGCGTCGAGCGTCTGACCGGAGTCGACCTGGAGCCGGGCGCCCTGCGGGCGTCCGGCTCCTTTTCTGTACTCTCGCGCACCCGTGCCCGGTGCGATGATTCCCGTGAGTAGAATCTGAGCGTGGTTCCATGAAGAAACGGCGGCGATCTGCGGCTACACCGAAGCGGACCTCGACAGGGTGTTCGCGCCGGAACTGGCCGGCCTCGACCGCGGACGGATCCGCGACTGGTACAACGGCTACAACTGGCGGGGGCCGGAGAAGGTCTACAACCCCTACGACGTGCTCAGGCTGTTCCGGCGGCGGGAGTTTCAGGCGTGGTGGTTCGAGACGGGCACGCCGGCGTATCTGGTGGAGACGCTGGTCGAGCGCGGGGTCCCGTCGGTGGCGCTGGACGGCATGGTCAGCACGGACGAGCTGCTGTCCACGTTCGACGTCGAGCACATGGCCACCGAGGCGCTGCTGTTCCAGACGGGGTATCTGACCATCCAGGGCACGGAGCAGGAAGACGGGCACACGTACCACCGGCTGGGTTATCCGAACCGGGAGGTGCGGCAGAGCCTGAACGAGAACCTGCTGGACCGTCTGACGGGTAGCCCGTCGCGGCGGGTCGACAACAGCCGCCGTCTGCGGCGGCTGCTGAGAGCTGCCGACGTGGCGGGCTTGCAGGAGCTGTTCCACGCGGTGTTCGCGGGCATCCCGTACGAGTGGCACACGCGGAACGAGATGGCGCGCTTCGAGGGCTGGTACGCGAGCGTCTTCTACTCGTACCTGGCGGCGTCGGGGCTGGAGGTGACGGTGGAGGACAGCAGCAGCGGCGGACGGCTGGACATGGCGGTGCGCTGCGACGGGCGGGTGTATCTGTTCGAGTTCAAGGTGGTGGAGCAGGCGGGGGCAGGTGCGGCGCTGGCCCAATTGCGAGAGCGAGGCTACGCGGACAGGTACCGTGGGTCGGGCGAGCCGATCCACCTGGTGGGGGTGGAGTTCAGCCGCGAGTCCCGCAACGTCGTCGCCTTCGAAACCGCGCCGGCCTGAGCCCTTCGGCGACCAGTTCGCCCGGCTGGCGGCGCATGCGCCCGAACTGCGAGACCGCCCGCGGGACTCGAACCCCGTTCGGGAGTCTGCGCCGCAGAAGCGATGGAGACTCCCGCCCGGAGTTGGACGGCAACCGGAGCCGGAGGCGACGATTGACGGGCTGGCGGTCGTTCAGGGTCCCGGTGGTACGTCCCCGAAGTCCCCCCCCATGCGGGCGAGCGTATACGAATCGCGCGCCTGCACCTCCAGGCCGTCGCGGGCGACGGTCACGCGCAGGGAGCGTTGCCGGTGGGTGGGGTCCGGGTTGCTGGTGTAGTAGCCGACGACGTAGTAGTCGCTCGTCTCCGCGTCGATCTGCCGCAGCAGCTCGGAGAAGTTGTTCGTGTTGACGATGGAGATGCCGCCGGTCAGCTCCGCCAGCGTGCGCAGGCTGGAGCGGGCCGCCATCATGTACTCGCGCCAGGCGTCGATCGGCACGTCGTAGTCGATGTCGGGGCTGGAGATGAGTCCCCGCGGGTCCATGGTGTACAGCGTCGTGTTGGCGCGGGTGGCCGTGTCGCTCAGCTCGGCCAGCTCGCTGATGAGCTCCCCGTCGGCGAACACCGCTCCCTGGCGCTCGACGCGATTGAAGGGGCTCGTGAGCGCGCGCTCGGAGATGCCGCTGCCGCCGCCGGCCAGGTCGATCGGCCGCTCGCGGAGGATCCCGTCGCGCAGGGGGGTGCGATGCAGCCGTTGCAGGGCGAAGGGATTCAGGTCGTATCCGGTGCTGATGTAGATGATGACCTTGCGCCGGTCCTGGATTCCCGACAATCCCTCCAGGACGCCGTTCACCGTCATGAACGCGCGGTGCGCGCGCCAGCGCAGTTCGCCGGGGCCGTCCGGTCCCTCCTGCGTGTTCTCGATGAGGTCGCGCGGCGTCATGCCGTTGCCGACGATCCCGTCCACCGCCGACTTCACGTGCTGGAGGTCGTAGGTCAGGTCGACCGCCTTCCCGGCCGGGCCGTTGGAAATCAGCCCCACCAGGTCGCCGTCGTGCACCAGGGTGTCGGCCACCTCCTTGACGAAGTGCCGGACCCGGGGGGTGACCTCCGGCTCCAGGTGCATCGCATCGACGAAGAAGACGATGATGCGTCCCGGGATCTGGCTCTGTACGCGGCGCTCCGGGAGGATGATGCCCTCGTGCACCGGCGGCGGCGGCACGAGCTGGTTGAAGACGCGGCCGCCGTGCACCAGGATCAGCGACGCCACCTCCTGGGGCACGCCGTCTTCCAGTATCCGGAAGTCGGCCGGCGTCAGATCGGGGATGAAGGCGCCGTTGGCGTCGCGGACGATGACGTCCGTGCGGATCAGCGTGACGCCGGACCGGAAGGTGCCGCCCTGCGGGAGTCCGGGCGCCTGTTCCGTCTGGGCCTGGGCCGCCGGCGCGAGTCCCGCCACCAGAACGGCAATCCCGATCCCGAGCCCGGCACGCAGGAATCTCGACCGAATCGCTGGAAGATTGCGCATGGGGATTCTCATCCTCCTTGTCGACACAACGACCATCCTAACCCGTCTTGTGCACGACACGGAAGCCCGCCGATGGGAGTAGGATGGGGGAGAGGTGCTCATGAATGCTCCAATGCGCGGCTCGCTGGTGATTCTTCCCGCCCTGGCCGGTCTCCTGCTCCTGACTCCTCCTGCTGCGTCGGCGACTGCCGGCGCGGAACAGTCGCGGCCGACGGTCGCCGACGCCGTGGCGGAGATGCTGCGCGACGGCCTCGACCTCGATGGCGTGACGGTTACGGTGGACGGCACCGAGGCGACGCTCGCCGGCAGCGTGCCGACGCTGTGGGACAAGACCGAGGCGATCGACCGGACCCTGGCGTTTCCCCAGGTGGAGACCGTCGCGAGCGAGCTGATCGTTCCCGAGGTCGAGGACGACAACGAGATTGCCCGCGAGGTGGGCCGGGCGATCATCAACTACCGCTACATCACCATCTGGGACTACGTCGGCGGCGGCGTGGAGAACGGCGTCGTGACCCTGAACGGGGCGGTGACACCGGACCGCGACAAGGCGGGGGAGCTGTTCGAGCGGGTGGCGAGGATTCCCGGCGTGCAGGAGATCCGGATGGGGATTGCGCAGCAGTCGGCCTCGGCCCGCGACGACCGGCTGCGAATGGAGATCGCCGCCCGCGCGTTGCGGCATCCGACTCTTTCGCACTACACGCTGACGGGCGACATCATCCCGCCGTTCCGCATCATCGTCGATCAGGCGGTGGTCATGCTCGTCGGCTCGGTCCGCAGCGGGGCCGAGAGCCGCGTCCTGGAGACGATCGCCCGGCAGGCCTTCGAATCGGAGGAGGTCCGGAACCTTCTGCAGTTCCCCGGCAGGTAGGCGACGGGACCGGGGGCAGCCCCGCCGGCGCCAATTTCTCTGCGAGATTCCGAGCCGGGCGTCGTCGGACGGCCGGTCCCTGCGCGGCGGAGGCGCGTGGAACCCGGCCGCCGACTGCCCTATGCCTACGGGGCGAGCTGGGCGATCAGTCCGCTCGCCTGGGCCGCGAAGCGGCCGTCGGGCTCGCGTTCCACGTAGGTCCGCCAGTAGGTGACCGCCTCGGCGATCTGCCCCGCGTTCAGGCTCGCCATCCCCAGCCAGTAGTTCGCCTCGCCGTGGCTCGGGTCCAGCGCCAGGGTCTGCTCGAAGTGGCCGCGGGCTTCATCGGTACGCCCCGCGTTCCAGGCGGCGAGGCCCTGATTGAACACCGCGCCGGCGTCGCCGCCCCCGCCCGCCCCGCCGCCCCGGATCCGGGACGCCTGGGCGCTCGCCTCGCCCGCATCGTCGAAGCGCCGCTGCGCGTTGTAGACGGCGGCCAGCGTGTCGAACGCCGCCGCGTCGTCCGCGGCGATCTCGGTCGCCCGCAGCAGGGCCTCCTCGGCCTCGTCGTAGTTCCCTCGCTGGTACTCGACGATGCCCAGGTTGCGGAGGCACTCGCCGCAATCCGGCGTCGTCTCGATGGCTTCGCTCAGGAGCTCGGCGGCCTCGTCGTAGTTGCCCCCGCGCGCCGCTTCCAGGCCGCCCTCGAACGCGTCGGCCGTCGCTTCGCGCGCTTCCAGCTCGGCGATCTCCTCTGCCGACATCCCCGTGCGGTCCACCTGTCCCCGGCCGAGGATCTGGACGTCCAGCTCGAACTCCTGCCCGGCGGATACGCGGAGGTTGTACGTCAGGGTGCCGATCCCGTCCGCCGTGTACGTCACGATGTAGGGGCCGCTAGCGAGTCCCATCTGGATGTACTCGCCCTCGTCGTTCGTCGTGGTCTCGAAGCTGCGCGTGATGCCGCCCTGGAAGTCGATGTGGACGCGGGCGTCCTCGACGACGTTCCCCTCGTGATCGGTCACCACGCCGAAGATGCGGGCGCTGTTCTGGGCGAACGCCGGCTGGGCAAGGACCACGGCGACGGCCGCGGCGAGCAGAATCGGGAGAGTCGGTCGCGAAACGGGCATGGGATACCTCCGGGGCACGCGGTCTCTGAAACAGGGTCAGGTTATCTCACCGGCCGAGCGAGGGCAACCCGTGCCGCGCCATCGAGCACCGTCAGCGGGTATCGTCTGACGATGATTGCGAACGACATGCCCGGCCGGCCGGATTCGGCACCGACGGTCGATGTGGCGGTCATCGGCGGCGGTCCGGCCGGCGCGTCGGCGGCGCGCCTCCTCGCCGCATGGGGCCACTCGGTTCTCCTGCTGACCAGATCCGATGCAGGGACGCCTTCGTTGGCCGAGTCGCTGCCGCCGAGCTGCCGGAAGGTCTTCGAGGCGGTTGGGGTACGCCAGGCAATAGAGGCGGCGGGGTTCCTGACGGCGAGCGGGAACACGGTCTGCTGGGGCGGCGGTGCGCCGCGGGTCGCGTCGTTCGGCGGCGGCCGGGTCGGCCATCAGGTTCTGCGGCGGGATCTCGATCGGCTGCTGCTGGCCGAGGCACGACGTGCCGGCGCGGTGGTGCGGACCGGCGTGACCGTGCGCCACGCCGCGCTTCCGGGCGGCTCGCTGCGGCGCGAAGGCGAAGAGGCGCCCGCGGCAGGCTCGTCCGGCAGCCCCGACGCGACGGGAGGCGTGCGTGGCGATTCCTCGGCCGGGCGGGTCACCGGCCGCGACGACCGTGGCGATGCGGTCGAGGCGATGGCGCGGATGGTCCTCGACTGTTCCGGTCGGACGGGCGTGGTCGCGCGTCGCTACCGGACGCGCGTGCGCGCGGGCGAAACCACGCTGGCCCTGCTCGGTGTCTGGCGGTGCGACGATGGATGGCCGCCGCTCGACAGCGCGTCCGGCAGCGCCACCGAATCGGAGACGGATGGCGGCGCGCACACCGTGGTCGAGGCCTACCGCGACGGCTGGGCGTGGTCGGTGCCGGTGTCGAGCCGGCGGCGCTACGTGACGGTGATGGTCGATCCGCGCACTACGGAAACCGAGCACCCCGGATCGCTGGCCGCACGCTACGCCGCCGAGCTCGGGAAGACACGCCATCTGACGCGCATGACCGCCGGCGCCACACTCGAGAGCCCGCCCTGGGCCTGCGACGCCTCGCAGTACGGCGCCCGCCGTTTCGGCGGCCCCGGCTTTTTCCTCGTCGGCGACGCGGCGACATTCATCGATCCCCTCTCGTCGTTCGGGGTCAAGAAGGCGATGGCGTCGGGTTGGCTCGCCGCGGTTGCAGCGAATACCTGCCTGCGGCACCCCGAGCGCGGGGAGCTGGCGCGACACTTCCATGCCGACCGGGAGCAGGAGGTCTGGGCGAGCTATCGGCGGCAGGCGGCCGCGTTCTTCGCGCAGGTGTCGGCGAAGGAATTGCACCCTTTCTGGAACGACCGTGCGGACCCGGTCGTGGTGGAGAGTACCGCGGACCGGTCCGGCGCGGCGGACGCGGTCGAGGCGTTTCGCCGCGACCCGGCGGTCCGGGACGCGTTCGAGGCGCTGCGCCGCGCGCCGTCGATTCGCCTGCGGCCGACCCGCGATGCACGCACGACGACGGCCCCGGCGGTGGTGGGACGCGAGATCGTGCCCGACGCCAGCCTGTCGATCGCGGCGGGCGAGGCCGGGACCGTGACCATCCGCTATCTGCGCGGCGTCGATCTGCCGGCGCTCGTCGGGATGGCCGGCCAGCGGTCGCAGGTGCCGGACCTCTACGAGACCTACCGGCGGTCGCATCCCCCGGTGGAACTGGCCGATTTTCTCGGCGCGCTGTCGGTCCTGCTCGGGAAGGGGCTGCTGCGGAACGACATCTGACCGTGCCGGAGCAGTTCGCCATGATCTGCCGCGCAACGCGGACGCCCACGCAGAGTTGGGTAAACGGATCGATGCTGTTGCCGCGGATATGGGGCGGCGGATCGATGCGGTCGCCGGGGACGTGAAGTACATGCGCGGAGTTCTCGACACGCTGCTGGCCAGTCTGAAGCAGTAGCGGTTCGGTCGATTCTCCGCCGTGCGCTGGTGGTCCTGCTCCGCACGGAACTGTTCGGGAACGAGATCCGAGACCTGCCGACCTTGGTGCAGCATTCGACCGCACTGCCAATGTGTGCTACAACAGGCAGCAGTCATGTCTTTTCCATTTCAGGTTTCTCCGCGACGCGCCACGTGTGTCGCGGCGCTCTGCGGAAGGTTCGCGGCGGCGGTGACGGTGCTGACGGTCATGGCGGCTGCCGGCGCGCCGACAGCGGCACAGGAGGCATCGTCCGGGGCCGTTCTGCCGGACGGCGGCATCCCCGTTACGAGCGATCTCGTGCACCGCGTCTGCGGGACGTGCCACCGCGCCGACGAGCAGCGGCGCATGAGCCGCATTTCCTACCAGCGCACCACGCCGGAAGGCTGGCAGCAGACCATCCGCCGCATGGTGCTGCTGAACGACCTGCAGATCGAGCCGGCCGATGCGCGTGAGGCGGTGCGCTATCTCGCGACGAACCACGGTCTGGCGCCCGAGGAGGCGCGGCTCGGGGCGTTCGAGGTCGAGCGCCGCAACATCGACTTCTACTACGAGGCCGACCCGGAGACGCAGCAGACCTGCAACCGCTGCCACTCGATGGGGCGGGTGCTGAATCAGCGCCGGACGCTCGAAGAGTGGGAGCTGTTGACCGCGATGCACCGCGGCTACTACCCGCTCGCGGACGTGCAGTCGTTCCTCGTGGGCGACTGGCTCGGCGGGCCGGGGCCGGAGGCCGTCGAAGGCGACGATGACCGGACGGCGGTCGAACGCGCGGTGGCCCATCTCGCCGAGGTGTTCCCGCTCGATTCGCCGGCGTGGGCGAGCTGGTCGGCGAACATGCGGACGCCGCGGCTCGAGGGCACCTGGGCGCTGGTCGGCAACGAGCGGGGGCAGGGACCGGTGTACGGCGAGGTCGTCGTCGAGGCGAATCCCGCCGCGCCGGACGAGCTCGAGACGCGGGCGCGCTACACGTATCCGGCCCGCGACGTGGACGTCACCCGGACCGGGCAGGCGCTGGTCTATACGGGCTACCAGTGGCGCGGGCGGAGCACCAGCCCGGAGCACTTCAGCGCGCGCGAGGTGCTGTTCGTCTCGCGCGACCGCGACGAGATCGCGGGCCGCTGGTTCACCGGCGCCTACGACGAGCGCGGCATCGACGTGTTGCTGCGCAGAGTCGGGCCCGAGCCGATGATCACCGGCGTCTATCCGCCCGCGGTGCCCGTCACGGCGGGGGAGACGACCCTGCGGTTGTTCGGCGCCAACCTGCCGGACGGGCTCGACGCGGGGGCGATCGACCTCGGCGCGGGCCTGACCGTCACCGGCGTCAGCGGCCAGTCGTCGACGGCGGCGACGCTGCAGGTGACCGTGGCGCCGGACGCGCGGGTCGGCAGCCGGGACCTCTTCATCGGCCCGGCGGCGCTGACCGCGGCGGTCACCGTGTACGACGAGATCGACCGGCTGGAGGTGACCCCGGCGACCGGGCTCGCCCGCGTGGGCGGCGCGGCGTTCCCCAAGCAGTACGAGCGCTTCGAGGCGCGCGCCTGGCACGACGGTCCGGACGGCGAGCCGGGCACGGAAGACGACCTCGATCTCGGCATGCTGGCCGACGTCGACTGGAGCATGGAGGAGTACGCCGTCACCTTCGACGACGACGACACGGCGTTCGTCGGCACGCTCGGCGAGCACGGGGTGTTCGAGCCGGCCGTCGACGGTCCGAATCCGGAGCGGAGCGGCGAACGCAACAACGTCGGCGACGTCTGGGTGGTGGCGACGCTTGCCACGGCCCCGGACGGCACCGTGCTCGACCGGCCGCTCCGGGCGCGGGCGCATCTGCTGGTGACGGTGCCGCTGTACATCCGGCGGGGGGAAGCGGGCCAATGACCCGGATCGCGCTCGGTGAATGTCATCCGTTCGAGGCCGCGGGCCGGCAGTTCCTGTACCTGGTCCCGAGCGCCGCGGTGTTCGCGCTCGACGAGGCGTCGGCTGCCGTCGTCGAGACGCTGCGCGGCGGGCAGCTTGCCGCGCCCGACCTCTATTCCCGTCTGGCGCCCCGCTTCGATCCGCGGACGGTCGAGGCCAGTCTCTCCGAGCTGGCGGGCGCGCGAGTCATTCAGCCGGTCGATCCCGCGCCGCCGGTCGTGCCGCCGCCGGAGCCGGCCCCGAACATCATCCCGCTGAAGCCGATTCCGCTCTCGACGCTGGTGGTCAACGTCACGAACCGCTGCAACCTGAGCTGCGCGTACTGCTACGAGTACGGCGAGGACAGGATCGCCGAGCCGACCGCCGGCGGCATGCCGAAGCTGATGAGCGAGGAGACGGCGCGCGCCAGCGTCGACTTCATGATCGAGCGCTCGGGCGGCAGCCCGGTGGTGCGGCTGACCTTCTTCGGCGGCGAGACGCTGCTGAACTTCGACGTGCTGGAGAAGACGATTCCGTACGCACGCCGCCGCGCCGCCGCGGCGGGCAAGCGGGTGGAGTTCAGCCTGACGACCAACGGCACGCTGCTGCGTCCGGAGGTCATCGAGTTCCTGGCCGACAACGACGTGGGGGTCACCATCTCCATCGACGGTCCCAAGGAGATGCAGGACAAGTTCCGCGTGTTCCACGACGGGCGGGGCAGCTACGACGTGGTGGCCCCGAAGGTGCGCGAGCTGCTCGGGCGGCACCGGTCGCGGCCGATCGGCGCGCGGGTGACGCTGACCTCCGACGTGCTCGACATCACGCGCATCTACCGGCACCTGCGGGAGGAGGTCGGCTTCTGGGAGGTCGGCTTCGCGCCGGTGACCACCTCGCCGGGCCGCGCGCACGCCATCGGCGAGACCGGCTTCGACTCCATGCTGGCGCAGTTCCGGGAACTGGCGCACGAGTTCCTGGAAGCTGCGCTCGCCGGCCGGCACCACGGCTTCAGCAACGTGCGCGACACGGTCGAGGAGCTGCACAAGGGGGCCAGCAAGGCGCTGCCGTGCGGCGCAGGGCTCGGCCTGATGGGGGTGGCGACCAACGGGGACGTGGCGCTGTGCCACCGCTTCGCCGGCTCCGACGCCCACAAGCTGGGCACCGTGCGGGACGGGGTCGACGACACGGCGCAGACGGCGTTCCTCGACGCGCACCACATCGACCGCAAGACCGACTGCCGGACCTGCTGGGCGCGACCGCTGTGCGCCGGCGGCTGTTACCACGAGGCGTACACGCGCTACGGCACCACGCAGGCGCCCAACCTGCACTACTGCGAGTGGATTCGCGGCTGGACCGAGACCTGCCTGGAGATCTACGGTGAGATCGCCGAGCGGAACCCCGCGTATCTGCGGCGGTTCGAGAACGGCGGCACGCCGGAAGAGGGGAACGATGACGCATCTCAGGCCCGTTAACCAGAAGGCGGCCCGGATCGCCGCCGGGATCGCCGAGGCCCGGCGCCAGGCCGCGGCCGGGAACGGCCGGACGGCCGCCGGCGAGGATGGCCGGGTGGTGGCGCTGCAGGACAGTCCGGCGCAGCCGCCGCAGCAGGAGGGTCCGCACATCCCGCTCGGCTGCAGCTTCATCTTCCTGCCGGGCTGGGAGGCGGACAGCAACGGCGGCGCGGCGGGACTGTGCCAGCCGGTCGAGCGCGACCTGTTCGACTGCCACCTCGGCTGCTTCTGGCCGGCGCAGGTGCCGGACCAGTTGAATCACGCGCCCGACTGGACGGGCAAATGCGCCGCGGCGCAGAAGGACTGGCGGAAGGTTGACCTCATATTCCCGTAATTGTGCCGGGCATCCGGACCCGACCGGGCGGCCGCGTGGCGAAGGATCTCCTCGCCGCGGCCGGCCGTGCAGGCATGCCGGGCGTCCGGAGCCGGCTGGGCGGCGGTGCCTGCCACCGCACGTGCGCGGAACGCGCGGGCGGCACGGAATCGGGTGGGTGATGGCCGCGCTGTGGGCGCTGCTCGTCCTGGCCGGCCAGCCGGCCCCGGCGCAGGAGGCGTCGTTGCCGCCGGAGGTGTCGGCCGGCGACGGCACGCTCTACCTCGGCGGGTTTCCCAGCCGCATCTTCGTGATCGACGAGGCAACCACCCGCGTCGTCGACGAGATCGCGGTGCCGCACGGCTCGCCGCGCGCGATGGTCGTGTCGGAGGACGGCGAGCGCTTCTACTTCCTCGACCCGACCATGGAGTACCTGACGACGGTCGACGTCGCCTCGCGGGAGGTCACCGACTCGTTCAGGTTCAGCGAGGGAAACCGTACGGTGCGCATCCGGGGGTTCCGGGCGGCGCCTGACGGCCGGACCGCCATCCTGACGCTCGACACCGCGGTCAAGCGGATCGACCGCTTCGAGATCGAGCCGTACCGGCTGGTGGAGGTCGATCTCGAGACCCACGAGATCCTGCAGGACCTGCCGTGGCCGACGGGGGAGCCGACGCCCCGCTCACGTTTCCTCTACTCGCCCGACGGCGAGTACGTGTACCACTTCGGCCGCGACGTGATCATCCTGGAGACCGAGGGTTTCACCGAGGTCGACCGCTGGTCCTTGCGCGAGCCGGTCCAGCCCGGCGTGGGGCCGATCCGGTTCGGGTTTTCCACCGACCTGATCTATGAGGAGCCCGGCTTCTTCACCAACCTGTTCACGCTGCACGACGAGGCGCAGGATCGCGACCTGATGGGCATCGCCCGCATCGATCTGCCGAACCGCGATGTCGACTTCTACACGCTGGGACCGTCCAGGGGCATCCAGTTCGCGCTGGCGCCGGGGCGGCGGACCGCCTACGGCCTGGAGAGCAGCATCGAGAGCTACGAATTCTGGACCTTCGATCTGGAGCAGCGCAGCATCGGCAACCGCCGGCAGGTCGCGGGACGGCCGCGCATGGCCCTCGACGTGAGCACCAACGGGGAGGTGCTGTACATCTCGTCCGCCGGCAACACCATCGACTTCTACGACGCCGCGTCGTTCGACTACCTCGACACGCTGGCGCTCGACGGCGACATGACGTCGGGGTTGATCATCATCCCGTCCTCGCCGGCGCCCTGACGCGAGACCGGGAGCTCGAGCCGCAGAACGCAATGGAGTGAGTTCTGAGGCGCGAGTTCCTGGGGCGGTGGGGGCCGGGGCCACAACCCGTTGTAACGAGTTTGGCGGCGCCGGACGCGTGCGCCGCATCGTACCAAGACCGCCACGCCGACGAGACCGACGTTGTAACGGGTTTGGCGGCGCCGGACGCGTGCGCCTGCCGCAGCGACGGCGGCAGGCCGGGAGGCCGCGCCGCGGAAGTCGTGCTGGCGAGGACGACCCCGAGCCGGCGCGGGTGGAGCCCGTGGTGAAACGTCGCCACGGGCTTCTGGATCCCCAGTTCCGGCGCGCGCTGGCCTACGTCGCGCCGTACTGGCGGCGCCTCGCGCTGGTGGTGGTGCTCAGCCTCGCCAGCACCGCGGCGTCGCTGATCGTCCCGCTGCTCTCCCGCGACCTCATCGACGACGCGCTGCTCGCCGGCGACCGGGCGGTGCTGGTGCGCATCGTCGCGCTGTTCGTCGGCCTGACGCTGCTCGGCTTCCTGCTGAACGTCGCCAGCGGCCTGCGCTACACCCGCGTGTCGGCGGAGATCCTCTTCGACATGCGGCTCGATCTGTACCGCCACCTGCAGCGGCTCTCGCCCCGCTTCTACGCCCGCACGCGGCTGGGCGACATCGTCTCGCGCCTGAACAACGACATCGGCGAGATCCAGCGCGTGGCGGCCGAGGCCGCGCTCTCGTGGATCGGCAACCTGCTGTTCCTGGCCGGATCGGTCGGCATGATGATCTGGCTCGATCTGCGGCTGTTCCTGGCCGGCATCGCCGTGTTGCCGCTGAGCGTGTGGGCGCTGGTGGTCTACCGCCGTCGGCTCGAGGGGCGCGTGGCCACGTTCCGCGAGCGCAGCGCCGACATCGGGAGCTTTCTGATCGAGACGCTCTCGGCCATGAAGCTCGTGGTCACCGCCAACGCACAGGGGCGGGAGGCGGCGCGCTTCCGCGACCGGAACCAGGCGTTCATCGGCGCGCTGATGGCCATGCAGCGGGTGACCTACCTGGCCGGCGGGCTACCCGGCGTGCTGCTGTCCGGCGGCCTGGGCGTCGTGTTTCTCTACGGGGGCTTCCGCTATCTGGACGGCACGCTCAGCATGGGGACGCTGGTGGCGTTCATGGCCTACCAGACGCGGCTGATGGCGCCGGTGCAGGGGCTGATGGGGCTCTACGCGAGTCTCGCCACCGCCAAGGTCTCGCTGGCGCGCGTCCACGAGATCGCGGATGCGCCCGTCGACGTGGAAGAAGCACCCGGAGCGGTAGCGCCCGCCGAAGGCCGCGGGGTGGTGGCGTTCGACGGGGTCAGCTTCTCGTTCGACCGCGGCGCACCGACGCTGGAGGACGTCTCGTTCACCGTGGCGCCGGGGGAGACCGTGGCCATCGTCGGCCGTAGCGGCGTCGGGAAGTCGACCGTGGCCGACCTGCTGCTGCGGCTCCTCGATCCGGACCGGGGCGCGGTCCGCCTCGACGGCCGCGACGTCCGGACGCTGCCGTTCGCGTTCCTGCGCCGGCACGTGGCGCTGGTGGAGCACGCGCCGTTCGTCTTTCACGCGTCGATGGCCGAGAACATCCGTTACGCGCGCCCGGACGCAGCCGATGCCGAGGTGGAGGCGGCGGCCCGCGCGGCCGGGATCCACGACTTCATCGCCGGGCTCCCGGAGGGCTACGAGACCGTTGTGGGCGAGCGGGGGGCGGCGTTGTCGGCCGGGGAGCGGCAGCGCGTCGGCATCGCCCGTGCGCTGCTCGCCGATCCGACCGTGCTGGTGCTCGACGAGGCGACGGCCTCGCTGGATCCGGTCGCGGAGCGGCGCGTCGTCGACGGCTACGAGGCGCTCATGCGGCAACGGACGACGCTGCTCATCACGCATCGCTTCGGGCTCGCCCGGCGGGCCGACCGGGTCGTCGCCCTCGACGGGGCGCGCGTCGCCGAGATCGGGCCGCCGGCGGATCTGCTGGCGCGGGGCGGGGTTTTCGCGCGGCTGTTCGAATCGCAGTTACGCACTCCGGAGCAGGGGGAAGCCGGACATTCCGGGGTGGTGGCCGGCTCGGCGGAGGAGAGCGAGTCGGCCGGGAAACAGGCCGAGGCTTCGTACGCCGGGGAGGCTGCGCCGGCACGGTAGGCGAGGTCCACGTCGCATGGCCGGTGCATCGCTGCGGCGGGCGGTGGCGCTACGGGCCTGGAATGCGGCCTGTTCGGCCGTTCGTCGTGCGTCGGCGTCCAACTCCAGGCGAGGTCCGGTGACTTCAGCAGACCCAGCGCAACCGTTCGTCGTCGGGGTCATCGACAGCGGCATCCATCCGGACCACCCGCACATCGGCCCGGTTGCAGCCGGCGCGGGCTTCGACGGCGAGGGGAACCTCAATGACGACACCGTCGACCGCCTGGGCCATGGTACGGCTGTTGCCGCGGCGATCCAGGACTTCGCTCCCGCCGTTCATGTCTGCCCGCTGAGAGTCTTCGACCGCTCGCTCGACGCGTCGGTCGAGGCGTTGGTCGCGGCCATCGACTGGGCGGCGGCGCACGGGTTGCCGCTCGTGAACCTCAGCCTCGGCACGAATGACCGGTCCCGCGCCGGTGTGTTGGCGGATGCGGTCGGGCGTGCGCACCAAGCCGGCGTCGTTATCGTGGCAGCCGGTTCCAACCGGGGCGTCGACTGGCTGCCCGGCACGCTCGATCTCGACGGCGTCGTCCGCGTCGAGCTCGACTGGGCGTACCCGCGCGGATCCCACAGGGTCACGGGTCCGCCCGAGGCTTCGGTTTTCCACACCTGCGGCTATCCGCGTCCGATCCCTGGCGTCGATCCCGAACGGAACCTCAAGGGGCTGAGCTTCGCCGTGGCCAACGTCACCGGGATCGCGGCGCGGGCGATGCTCGGGAAGGGTCTGCGCGCCCCCGCCGCGGTTGTTTCCGAGCTCCGGCAGCGTGTTCGATGAGGTGCAGGCGTGTTCAACGTCTGGACAGGAACAACGACCTGAGTTAGCCTGCGGAAGAGGGTCCGGCGTGCCGTTGGATAGTGAGAAGGGGGTAGTGGCAGTTGCCGTTGGTTGAGATGAATCTTCGTATCGGAACCCGCCAGGAGGACAGCAACCTCTGGGTCGGATGGTGTCCGAGCATTGACGTTGCGTCGGTCGGCCGAACACGGGCGCAGGCGCGCGAAGCCGTAAAGGAGGCGATCGGCTTGTGGCTTGACACTTGCGGCGAGCTGGGGACGTTGCATGAGGCACTGCAGGAGGTAGGGTTCATGGTGGCTACGCGAGACGAGGTTCCGAGTGACAATCGCAAGTTGGATTTGGTAAAGATCGGGTCATGTTCATATATGAAGTCCGCTGACTACCTGCCTGATGAAGCATTCTGTGACGATATCTCCGGTGATTTCTCTGACTTTGCATATCAGCATCTCCTCGAAGCGCCGGCATGAAGAAGCGTCACACACACACAAGGACCTCGCCGGAATGTGTGAACAAGAAGGATGGGTTCTAAAGCGGCAACAAGGCAGCCACATGATCTATACGAAACCCGGATCGCCACGGCCGATAGTTGTGCCGAAATATGATGACCTTCCGCTTTTCATAGTCGCGAATATCCGACGCCAGCTTGGCAAGGACGCTCCGGTTCCGCCACCACGACGGCCTCAGGGTAGGTCACGGCGCAGGAGGTGAGGACCATCTCGGCAATAGCCCGGTGGAGCGTGGCGCCCGCAGTGGCCGCCCGAGCCGCGAATGCCGAGGTGAAGAATTCGGATGCCCGAGGGAGTACGCCCATGAAGCCATCGACTTGCCGTCTCGCAACCGTCGCCGCGGTCATCTGGTCGTTGTCGGTCTGGTCGTCGGCGGCGCCGGCGCAGGACGCCACGACGCTCTCCTACGGTTCGGCGTCCTCGGTGGGAATGGACGCCGCGCTGCTCGACGAGGCGGTTCAGCTCTATCGGGACGCCGTCGAGCGGGACGAGCTGAAGGGCGCGGTGCTCATGGTCGCGCGCCGGGGCGTCATCGTCGTGCACGAGGCCGTCGGGTGGCGGCACGAGGCGTACCAGCTTCCGATGGAGAACGACACGCTGTTCCGGATGGCCTCGAACACGAAGCCGGTCGTCGGCACCGCGGTCCTGATTCTGCAGGAGGAGGGCCGGCTCTCGCTCGACGATCGCGCGGCGCAATACCTGGAATCCTTCGACAACCACCGCTCGCGCGAAATGACCATCCGGCAGTTGCTGAGTCACTCCTCCGGGCTGCGGATCGGTCCGATCTTCTACCCGTTCGAAGGCGACGAGGACCCGACCCTGATCGGCGCGGCGGCGAGGTTCGGGGCCGAGGGGCCGGCCGTGGAGCCGGGCACGTCCTACAGCTACAACAACGCCGGCTACAACACCGTCGGCGCCATCATCGAGGTCGCCTCCGGGATGCCGCTCGAGGACTTCCTCCGGGCCCGCATCTACGAGCCGCTCGGGATGACGGACACCCTGAATCACGAGGACGCCACCAAACTGAGCCGGATGGCCACCGTCTATCGCGGGCGGCGCCGGGATGGCGGTCGAGTCGACTTCCGGGAGGGCTTCACGCCGGGCGACCCGCCGGATTTCCCGGTGGTCCGCGCCTCGGGCGGCATGATCTCGACCGCGCCGGACTATGCCCGCTTCCTGCAGATGTACCTGAACGGCGGGCGCTACGCCGACGCGCAGATCCTCTCGCAGGACTCGGTGGCGGCCGCAACGCGCGGCGAGATCGCCAGCGGGACGAACACCCGGTACGGACTCGGCTGGCAGATCACGAGTGACGGCGCGTACTCGCACTCCGGCTCCGACGGAACGATGGGCTGGGTCGACCCGGCCCGCGAGATCATCGGCATGGTGTTCACGCAGAGCCCCGGCGGAATCAACCCGCGCCGCGAGTTCCAGGACCTGGTGAACCGCGCGGCCGACCGTGGCGCCGCCGACCAGTAGCGGAAGGCGCGCTCCCCCCGCCCGGCGCGTTTGCGCTCGGGTCACGAGGAGTCCGTCCGCAAGTCTTGTGCGGGAGTCCGAGAGGCGTTCGTCGTTCAGGGACGCGGACCCAGAATGAAGCGAGCCCGCCGGATTCGCAGCATCTGATACGGGGTCACACACTTGATGCCGAGTCCGATGCACGCGTCCGGGATCTTGACCCGTCGCGTGGAGGCTGACGGGACTTCGTGCGTGACAACCGTGTGTCCGCCGGCGTGTGCCTGGGCGATGAGATAGTAGTCGGCAACCTGGAGAAACGTACTCACGGCCGACTGCGTGTACTGCTGGCGCTGAACCCAGCCGCTTACCGTGGCCAGCGCGGGGAACACGGACGCGTCGGGTCGCAGAAAGAACCCGTCATCCAGCCTCGCGGCCCACGCCGACAGCTCGTCGGCCACCGCCTGCAGCTCGTCACCGACCTTCTCCACGCTGTAGACGTTGCCGGCACGGTGTTCGGCGACCAGCCAATCCCAGAACGCCGGGCAGAAGTCGAACCCGTAATGCAGATTCTTGGCGCGGATGAAGACGTCGGCATCGAGAAGGTAGGCCATTCAGGAGCCCAAGCCCAGGTTGTTCGCCAACCTGTCGAAGGTCTTCATTCTTCGGAAGCCGAGGAGCCGGAAGGACTCGGTGAACGACGTCTGTCCCTCCAGGGTGCTGGTCACGATTGCCCGCGCGAAACGCTGGCTGACGCGCGCACCGAGTGTAAGATAGAAGTTGCCTCCGCTCCCCCCCCCGGGAAGTCCGCCCAGGCGATCGATTTCCGCCACGTAGGCCGACCGGAATGCGTCACGAGTCAGAAAACGCGCGTCGTGGATGCGCCGCAGGATAACCAGCGTGCTGACCTTGAAGCGTCGAGCCAGACGGTTGAGTTCATCGCTCAGCGGGGCTCTCGCGGAGTAATCGGCCTGCAACAGGTGGAGAGGAACCAGCAATTCTGCAGCGACCCGGTTGCACCAGCGTTCGGTCTTCTGGCCGCCGATCTCCAGGGCCTCCGCATCGGAAATACCCGAAGTTCCCAACCAGAGATGAGCCAGCTCGTGTGCGAGCGTGAACATCTGCGCCGCCTTGGTGTCCTTTCCATTGATGAAGATGAGCGGCGCAACCGGATCCGCCAAGGCAAACCCTCGGAATTCGCGTGGATCGAGACTGCGTCGGCTGCTGCTGCCTACCACGCCGCTGACCATGACGAGCACGCCAAGCGCATCCGCTTGTCCGATAAACCGTCTCAATGCGTCGGTCCAAGTTGGGATTCGCCGGCGCTCCGCGACGTCGAAGCGGAGGGAGTGCCGCATGCGGACCGCGACTTCGGTGACGTCGTCCTCGGAGCGAGCGGAGCCCACGAAGTCGACCGCTTCTCCTCCCGTGGACCGCATGAACTCGCGATACCAGTCCTGCCGCTGCTGGCAGAGATAGACGGTATCGAGCAGATTGGCGCTTGGCCGATGCAGGCGTGTGTCGCCTGCCGTGCGGAAATCGGGAATCGGGATGTGCTCGACCGGCGGCTCGCGAAGAAACAGGCACCCGATCGGCGTGAAGGTCGCCTTGGCGAAACGCTCGAGCTGCTTGAGCGTGGGCCGAATCTCACCCCGTTCCCAGGCATCGAGCCTGGGAAACCGGCCGGCGAGCGCATCGATGCCCAAACCGGCGCGTTGGCGCGCCCAGCGCAGCAGCTCGGGCTCTACATCGACGCGGTCCATGCCCTTCACCGGTTCCAGGACTCTACGCGTTCCGACGATCGCGGAGGGCCCTTGGTACGAATGGCGATGTTCACGGTCCCGGGTCGATCCCGAGGTTGCGCCCTCAACGCCGCGTGAAGATGTCCAGCGGCAGCAGCGCCGTCACGCCGACGTTCGGCGCATCCACGAGCTGCCCGATGCGCAGGTCCACCGCGACGCTGGCGACGACGTAGGCCTGCTCCTGCGTCAGGCCGTAGGTCTCGGTCATGTAGTCGATCATCTCCAGCAGGGCGTTGCGCGCGGCCAGGGAGACGTCCTTGGACAGGTTGCGGAGGGCGCCGATGCGCTCGGAAGCACCCAGGTAGCGCATGTCGGGAGGCACCTCGCCGGCCGCCTTCAGCGGAAACCCGGTGGTGGCGTAGAAGCGCCGCGAGGGGATGTCGAGCACGCGGACCGGTCCCTCGAAGTGCGGGCCGCGGCGCAGCTCCGGGCCCTCCTGGATGAGCCGCGTGGTCAGCGTGAAGTCGGCGTCCATCTCGATGGCGGTGCCGGAGACCTCGCCGTCGCCCTGCGCAAAGTGCGGGTCGCCGATGGCCAGGCCGCAGCCCGCGACGTAGCAGGGCAGATACACCGTGACGCCGACCTGCAGATAGCGGATGTCGAGGTTGCCGCCGTGCTCGCGGGGCGGGAGGGTGCGCAGGCACTCGTCGGGGTGGGAGCCGTCGGGACCGCAGACCGCCGCGGGAGAGGCGTGCGTCGGATACGGCGGAAAGCCGGCCCCGCCGACCGCGCGCAGCTCCGCCTCGCGCGAGAGCATCGCGGCGAGCTGGTCGGGGCCGGGCAGCACGGTGACGATGCCGGGGAAGCTGGCGTTCGGGATGCGCACCCCGGGCAGGTCGTCGCTGACCGCCTCGATCCGGTTGAGGCGCCACTCGGCCCGGAACGCCCCGGTGACGTGATCGGAGACGAACCCGATGGGGCTGACCGACGTGTAGCCGAACGGTCCCGGCGCGATGTCGAGCAGAGTTACCGCCAGCACGTCGCCGGGCTCGGCGCCCTCGATGTGGACGGGCCCGGTCAGCGGATGCACCGTCCCGATCTGCGAATCGCCGGCCCGCGGGTCATTGTAGGTGCTCTCCGGGTCGAGATCGAAGTCGCTGGCGTTGCGCGCCCGGAAGACGATGGTCTGGCCGGGCCGCGCCCGGGCCGCCATCGGGATGGCGGGATGCAGGCGGTTCATGCACTGCGGATCCTCGCCGCAATGGCGGCCGTCGCCGCCGACTACCAGGATGTCATCCTGCGCTCCCGCCTGCGCCGGTGCGGCGAGCGCCGCTGCCAGCAGCAGCGCGGCTGCGCACAGCGAACTCCGGAACGCACGATGATCCGGACCGGTACGGGTGTGTCTCTTCAACGTCAGGCTCCTGATGCAATCCAAGGTACCGGGATTGTGGCACACGGGGGCGCGAATCCGCACGACAGATGTCCGTCCGGCTGTACCGGCGGGGCACTCCGTTCCCGTACCGGCCGTGGTGGAACGCCGCGTGGCACCGAGAGCGACGAGTCGCCCGGACACCCGGTACCCCGGCGTGAGGAGAGCGCAGATCGGGCATACGTAACCGACGAACAACGCAGTCAGACGGGATGCATCGCCGCTCGAATGCAGCGGGGACTTTCACCACGGGCTCGTACGGCAAAGAGGGCGAGCGGCCCGCCGCGAAGCCGGCCGCTCGCCCGTCACGTGAAATCGCCGGGGTGTGACGGCGACTCGGCTCGCCGTCGCGCCTGCCTACGGCGCGTCTTCCTGGTCGCGCCTGCCTACGGCGCGTCTTCCTGGATGATGATCGACTCGAGGACGTCCTGGTCGGTGGGCAGCTCCATGTCGCCGGCGGGGAAGTCGTTGCGCGAGAGCATGTATGCGACGATGTCGACGTAGGCCCGCGGGCTCAGGCTGGCCGGCGCTCCCTGCGGCATCGTGGTCCGGATGGCGACCAGCATGTCGCCGACCGACAGCTCGCTCCAGCGGAAGTGGAACGGCGCGCCGATGAGCGAGGGGGCGATGCCGTCCCCAAGCAGGTCCTCCAGATGACACTGGGCACATTCCTGATTGTAGGTCGCCTCGCCGCGCTCCGCCTGCTCGGCGGTGAAGATGCCGTCCCAGGTCGACTTGGTGTCCTGTGCCGCCACGTTCGCGGAGAAAATGCCGGCCAACACCAGCAGGGCCGCGGCGGCGCCGATCGTGCCGTTGCGTCGTGCGATCATTGAGTCCCTCTTCAGTTCAACGTGTCGAATGTGGTCCAGCGTGTGGAACGCGTACCCGAAAACAGCCCCTGACTATACCACCACCGGGTCACCCGCCGTCGACGAGTTCGCCGATGCCCGGTTGCCGAGCACCGACCCTTCGCCGCGCCGCCGCCCGCCGGTCTGCGCCGCAGTTCCGGCGATTGCTGAAACCGACCGGGAGCACCGACCCTTCGTCGCGCCGCCGCCCGCCCGTCTGCGCCGCCGCCGCCCGCCTCGGCAACGGCGCTCTTGCCCGGACCGAGTTCACTGTGCGGTCCGCACCAACAGCAGGAGTCCGCAGATGACCGCGTTGATGCCGTGCGAGGCGAAGCAGAGCGGGCAGGGCACGCGGAGCACGAACAGCAGCGCATAGCTGAGGTAGACGCCGAGGGCGACGGTCGCGAGGCTGGCTCCGAAGTAGAAGAGCCAGAATAGCGGGTCGGTGAGCCAGCCCGACACCGCTCCGGCCAGCAGCGCCGCGTAGAACACCTGGCCGAGCAGCGAGTTCGGCGGGCCGAATACGCGCGCGCTGGGCGTGAAGACGACCGATGCGCACGTCCGTGCCTCCAGTCGGCAGAACGCGGGGATCCAGCGCACGTCCGGCTTCGTCCAGCGCCAGGCGACGGCCGTGAAGTAGGTGGCGATGGCGAGGCCGACGGCAGCCAGCACGCCGATGGCCAGGTTCATGTCCCGATCCGTTTCCCGAGCGTCCACGAGGCCAGCACCTGCCGGCACGTGCAGAAGCGCCCGAGCCGGCACAGCGCGACCCGCGCCGCCGTGAACTCGAGCCCCGGGGCCGGGGCGTCGAGCAGGCCGGCGCCCAGCGTGACGTGCGGCTCGAACGCGCCGTAGGCGGCGGCGGTCCGGAACCGCGTGACCCACTCGACGTCACGCTGGCGCGGGGGCGCGTCGTCCGTGACGAAGGCGTCGGCCCCGCCTGCCGCCATGTCGAACGGCGCCAGGCGATCCATGAGGCGCCGGTGAAGGTCGGCGAGCGGTTCGGTCGCGCCGAGGACGAGCGACGTGGTCGGCCCGCTCGACGCGAGCCGCTCGGCCGCGAGGGTCAGCGGGGCGAACGCAGCCAGGACGGCTCCGGTCTCGGCCGCCGCCAGCGGCAGGTCGGCCGCGGGCACGAACTGTTGCACGAGCGTCACGTGGGGCAGATGACCGGCGTCGAAACGGAAGCCGTCCGGCGGGCCGGCGAGTTGCGCATTGAGCAGTGCGACCACTTCCTGCGCCGCCGGCGGCAGCAGGAGCGCGACATCCACGGCGAGGAGCGAGCCGGGCATCCGGGAAAGCCTACGCCAAGTGGAGTCGTCACGCGACCATGTTTGGCACGCGCCGCCTCTGCACGTGCCGCCGGAGGGAGGCTGGCAGCCGATCTGCGGACTGCCAGGCGCTGGCGCCCCCGGAACGCCTCGCTGGCTCGGCGTTTCGGCCCATCCCCCCGCTCCATGACCCTGCGCCGCAGAACTCCGCTGCGCTGCGTTCTGCGGCGCAGATTCCTAGCGCGTCGCGCGGATGCGATAGGAGCAGCCCGCCAGCGCCGGCGTCCCGACCTGCTTGCCGAAGATCAGCACCTTGTGCGTGCTGCCGAGCCCGCCGGGCACGAGGAGGGACTTCAGCGCCAGCCTGCGCCGGAGGGCGGCGACGTCGTCTTCGCCGGGGTCGCCGCCCACTCGCTCGGCCGCGCCGAGCCCCAGCAGGAAGTAGGTCTGATCCAGGATGCCGAGCGTGGAGGCGCCCGCCTCCTCGGCCGCGTCGCGCACCAGAGTCAGGTCGACGTGGGCGGTGATGTCGCATTCCCCGGGCGCGGCGAGCCAGGGGGGAGGCATGCCGTCGCCGGCGTCTTCGACCCGCTGGCGGCGGTAGGTCGCGAGAGTACCCGCCGCGTGAGTGGCCGAGTACAGCTCGCGCGCCTCGTGGCCGTAGTCGATCAGGAGCAGGAAGCCGCGTTCGAGTCGGCCAATCGCCTGTCGCACCCAGTCGGCCGCTGCCGGGACGATCTCCGCCCGCCACCCCGGCTCGAGCGTGATGTTCCGGTCGTCGACGTGGGTCCCGAGCCGCGCATCGGACAGCGGACCGAGGCGCTCGACGAAGTCCGCGCCTTGCTGGTCGACGTCGACGTACACCTCCCGCAGTCCGTCGCCGGTCATCTCCAGCACGTGCGGCGGGAGCGCATCCAGCAGCTCGTTGGCGAAGATGGCGCCTCGTATCGCCGGCGGGATGTCGGCGCCGGACGAAGCCACCTTGCCGGCGTGCGGACCGAGGGTGGCGGCCTGTGCGTCGCGCGCGGCCCGGCTGCGTTCGACGAGGTGCAGATCGATGGCGCGGTAGAACTCCGGTTTCTCGGCGGCGGCGGCGTCCAGCACGTCCCGCGCGAGCCGGCCGTTGCCGGCCGCCGCCTCGACGAGATCGAACCGTGCGTCTCCGTCCGTCGACCGCAGGAGGCGCCACATCTCCGCGAGCTGCGACGCGAGCAGCGTGCCGAACAGCGGGCCGAGATCGACGCTGGTGAAGAAGTCGCCCGCGCGTCCGGAGCGCCGGTCGGCGCGCGAGTAGTAGCCCAGTTCGGGATGATAGAGGGCGAGCTCCGCGTAGGCGGCGAACGGGAGCGGACCCGCGGTGCGAATCCGCTCCCGGATGACCTCTCGCAGGGTCGTCCGGCGCCGTCGAATCGTGTCCGTACTCAGTCCTTTTCGACCTGCAGGAACACGCGCGTGTCGCGCCGCTGCACGAGCAGGAACGCGGTGCGACCGGACTCGATGGCGTTGAGCTCGGCGGTCGCGTCACTGGCCGAGCCGACATCGACGCGGTTGACGCTGAGAATGACGTCGCCGGGGCGCAGGTCGCTCGCCTCGGAGGTGCTGCCGCGCCGGACGTCCACGACGACGGCGCCGACGGTGTCCGCGGGAACGCGCAGGCGACGTGTCATCTCCGGGGTCAGGTCCTGCAGCGTGACGCCGAAGCCCTCGCTCGTCTCCTCGGCCGCAACCGTTGCCGTGCGGTTCTCCGCCTCGAGGTCGAGCTCGCCGATCGTCACGTCCAGCGTCAGCGGCTCGCCGTCGCGGACGATGTCGACCGGCACCGTGGTTCCCGGCCTGGTGGCGACGACACGATTCTGCAGCTCGCGGGTTTCGTCCACCGGTTGCCCGTCGAAGGCGACGATGATGTCGCCCGGTTCCATGTCGGCGTCATCGGCAGGGCCGTCCGCCTGGACCTGGGAGACCAGCACCCCACCCGCTTCCGAGAGTCCGAGCACCTCGTACTCGTCCCGTGGGATGTTGTTGATGCCGATGCCGATCACCCCGCGCGTCACCTTGCCGCCGCGCAACTCGGGGAGCAGTTCGCGCACGGTGTTGATCGGAACGGCGAATCCGACCCCCGCGTTGGATCGACGGTCGCTCACGATCGCCGTGTTCATCCCGACGACCTCGCCACGGATGTTCAGGAGCGGTCCGCCGGAGTTGCCCGGGTTGATGGCCGCGTCGGTCTGCAACATCTCGTTCCAGCGGCCGCGGGCGGCGGGAAGAGGCCGGCTCAGGGCCGAGATGACACCCACGGTGACCGTATGGCTGAGGCCGAACGGTGCGCCGATGGCCATCACCCAGTCACCCGGGGCCATCTGGCTGGAGTCGCCGAACGACGCCACCGGCAGGTCCCCGTCCGGCTGCTCGACGAGCTCGAGGAGCGCGCTGTCGGTCAGCCGATCGCGTCCGAGCACCTGTGCCTCGTAGAGCTCGTCGTCGTCCCCGAAGAACTGGATCTCGATGCTCGTGGCGTTTTCGACGACGTGATTGTTCGTCAGGATCAGACCCGAGCGGTCGATGACGAATCCGGTCCCGGTGGCCGATCGGGGCGTGACCTCGTTGTCCTCCTCCTCCCGGTCGGGAGTGGGCGGGTCCCCGAAGAAGCGGCGGAGGAACTCGTCGCCGCCGAAGTTCATGTTGCTCCGCTGTTGCGGTTGCCGGGTCCAGATGGTGACCACCATCGCCGTCTGCGTATCGGCGATCTCGCGGAACGTGGTCGCGGTCAGGTTGCCGGAGATGGGCGCGCTGTTCGAGACGGGAGGTTGAACGGACTGGGCCGCCGACTGCGACGCCAGGTTGAAGCGCGACGCGATCACCATTCCGAACGCCATCGCGGTCAGGGCGATCAGCAGCGTCGAAACGAATGTGGTCCTCGATCTCGGCATCTCTTCCTCCAGCGGGGCGACCACCCGCATCCTCGATTGCCGTTTCCCCGGTGTAACGCCGCGGCGCGCGGGCGGAGGAGCGTCGCCGGGCGGCCGGACGGTCAGCTCAGCAGCACGACTTCCGTCTGTCGCGGGCCGGTGACGGTGGCCTCGGCGCTCCCTACATGCATGTTTATCTCGGTCCGGACGCCGAAGTCGTCCAGATAGATTCCGGGCTCTATCGTGAATCCGGCGCCGTCGATCAGGCGACGCTCGTCGTGGGTCTCGTAGTCGTCCATGTGCACACCGTTGCCGTGCACCTCCTCGCCGAGGCTGTGTCCGGTGCGATGCACGAAGCGGTCACCGTAGCCGGCGGCTCCGATCACGTCCCGTGCGGCGCGGTCCACCTCCCAGCCGCTGATCGGGTGTCCGGTCCGCACGCGATCCGCAACGAGCGCGACCGCCGCCTCGCGCGCCTCGCGCGCCGCGTCGAAGATCGCGGCAACCTCGGCAGGCGCGTCCGGGCCGGTGAACGCGACCCAGGTGATGTCGGCGTACACGGCGCCCGGCCGGTCGAGCTTGCCCCACAGGTCGAGCAGCACGACCTGTCCGGACCGGATGGGGCGGTGAGCCGCATCGGTCGGCAGATAGTGCGGGTTCCCGCTGCTCTCCTGCGCCGCGACGACCGGCGGGCAGTCGGTGATCAGGCCCTTCTCCCCGAACCACTCGACCATCGTCTGCTGAACCTCGTACTCCGTGAGGGTTCCGTCGTTCACGCGGTTGCGGATGAACTGGAACGTGCGGTCCTTTATGGAGTAGAGGTGCTCGGACGCCGCCCGATGGCTCGCCAGCGCCGACGGGTCCCAGCTCGCCTCGAAGCGTTGCACCAGGTCACCGGACGACACCACCTCGGCGCCCAGCGAGCGGATCCGCTCCACCGTGCCCGCGTCTACCCGCGACAGGTAGGGGATCGCGCACGCGGGAGAGTACTCCATGGCAATCCGGCGCATGCCCTGCAGGAGGTCGTTGAGACCCGCCTCGAGCTCGCCACGTTCCGCGTAGACGCGTCGCTCCCCGGGGAGGTGTGCGAGGGTGTTCCGCTCGATGCGGTGAACGAGCGCGCGCGGTGTCCCGGAAGCCGGCACGAGATAGTACCAGCGGCGAGTGGTCAGCTTCGCCGCACCGCTCAGACCGGCCATTCGGCGCGCGATGGGATTCGACCCGTGAAAGTCGTAGAGCAGCCAACCGTCGAGGCCGTCCTCGCGGAGCGCCTGTTGAATCGACGACTGGTCGAATGTCATGCGTGCGAACTGTCCTGGCGGGCACGGCCCAACGCTCGAACCTCGATCGAGGGTCGAGCAGGACGCCGCAATCCGCGCCGTGATCCGCGACCGGATCCCGAACCCGGCCGGACCGGAAGCGAGATGTCCGGCTGACGCGGGAACCGGACGTGACGAGCCGACGGACGGGTCAATGCCAGCCGGGCCCCGGCGCCCCCGCGCCGTCACACGCGCAGGCGGCGCCGCCCCGGCGATGGCTTTTCCTCTGCGATCCGGAAGCTCAGTCGTCCTGCGCTTCCTCGGTCTCCACGGGCACCGCGGGCATTCCTTCGACGGGCCGGAGGCAGGTGAACTTGAGCTCGTCCTCGCTCAACTCCTCTTCCTCGGCCTCTTCGCCCTCTTCTTGCTCGGCCTCTTCGGCCTCTTCGCCCTCTTCGACTTCAGGCTGGGGCGGGAACTCGATGTCTTCGAGGAGGGTCGCCTTGATTTCGCCGTTCTGGTGGGAGAACTCGTAGTTGCTGGCGTCCATGGCGGACACTACCGGCACGCGGAGCTCGATGTCGCACACCTCGTTCACCAGGATCGGCAGCCGGCGCCGCGCCTGGTCGCCGGTCACCGTGTTGCCGTCCCCGTCGTACCAGAACTCGTCGACCTGGAAGCCCGCAATGGCGTTCTGCGAGAGGTTCCTGATCCGGATCGACGTGATGTTGAAGCCTCTGTCGTCGCCGGTGCCGCGGCGGGCCGTCGGCTGCGTGTAGCCGATTTCGGCCTGCCCGCGCTGGGTCGGTACGAGCGTGATTCCCGCGGAGAGTCTCGCCGCCAGGCGGTCTGCGGCGGCCCTGGCCTCGGGACTGACCTCGACCACGGCCTCGGCGGCGGCCGCGGCCGCCGCCGCTTCCTCCTCGCCGCCGCCGCAGGCGGCTGCCGCCACGAGCACGGCCATCACACCGAAAAGCAGTGCGCGGTTCACGGATTGCATCGCATGTCCTCCCGAAGATCGTTCGTAGAGATGAGGCGAAAGTATAGCAGCCTGCGCCGGGTGCGGGGCGCGCTACATTTCTCCGTTCCAGTCCTCCGGCTCGGCGCTCGCCGATCGGAACACCTCCAGATGCCACTTGCCGCCGCCCCAGGGCTCGATCACCTCGGCGGCGACGACGTCGACCAGCAATTCCGAGAACGCCCGCCCTTCCGGATCGCCATCGAGGTGGTAGGCCGGGTCGTCCCAGTTGAAGGTGGGGTACAGGATCAGGCTGAGGAACAGGTCGTAGCCGTCGTCGACGACGAGCAGTTGGCCGCAGGGCCGTTTCTGCGTGGAGTGGTACACGAGGTACTTTTCCGCGCTGTGGGCTCGGATGTAGCGCTTGAGCGCGAATTCCTGGGCGACGACGTCTTCGACCGCCATCTTCTTCACCCAGCATTCGTGGCAGTACTTCTCCTCGCCGCGAGGCTCGGATACCTCCTTTGCGCCGCAGAGGGCGCACCGCACGCGCGCGGCCGAACGTGTAGCCATGCCGTCGATTCTAGGAGTCTGCGCCGCGGAACGCAACGAAGCGAGTTCCGCGGCGCAGACTCCCGGGGCGGTGGGGGCCGGGCCTGAACACGGAGCCCTGCGACGGGGTTACCATGAGATCCATGGCGCATCATTCGTCGCGACCCCTGCCGGGTCCTCCGCCGCACTGCGGTCTCCGGCACCTGGCTCTCCATGCGCGCGCGTTCGAGGCCATGCGGCGGTTCTACACGGAGGTGCTCGGGTTCGCCGTCGAATGGGAGCCGGATGCCGACAACGTGTACCTCACGTCCGGCGCCGACAACCTGGCGCTCCACCGTTGGCCCGGTGTTCCGGAACCGGCTGCCGCGGGTGCGCTCGATCACCTGGGCCTGGTGGTGAGGCGGCAGGACGACGTCGATGCGTGGGCGGACTACCTGACCGGGAGGGGCATTGCGCTCGATGCTCCCCCGAGGACGCATCGCGACGGCGCGCGGTCGCTGTACCTCTCGGACCCGGACGGCAATCGGGTGCAGATCATCTACCATCCGCCAATCAGCGCTCGCCCCACTTGAGCTTCTGCCGCAGCACCGTGAAGTAGTCGCGCGATTCGGCGCTCACGAGCCGCAGCGGGCGGGTCGAGCGTTCGACGACGACCCGGTCGCCGTCCTCGAGTGCGACGCTGAGTTGACCGTCGAAGCTGCCGAACGCATCGACGTGGGATCCGGTCAGCTTCGGCTCCAGCGTCACCTGCTCGCCCGCGGGGATGACGACCGGACGGTTGGCCAGGGTATGCGGCGCGATGGGGGTCACGGTCAGGGCATCCACGGTCGGGTGCACGATCGGTCCGCCCGCGGCCAGGTTGTACCCCGTGGATCCGGTCGGCGTCGCGAGGACCACGCCGTCGGCCCGGCAACTCGTGACGAGGCGCTCACGCAGCGTGATGGTTACGTCGATGATGCCCGACTCGGCCGACCTGCCGATCACGACGTCGTTGAGTACGGTCCTGTCGGCGATCTGCCGTCCGCCGCGCTGTACGCGGGCGCGGACGGTGAGTCGTTCGTCGATGCCGGCCCGGCCGGCCAGCACGGAGTCGAGCGCGTCGTACATCTCGGGCCGCGTGATCTCGGTGAGGAAGCCCAGACTCCCGCAGTTGACGCCGAGGATCAGCGTGTCCGGGGCCAGCCGCGCGACCGGGTGGGCGACGCTCAGCAGGGTGCCGTCGCCGCCGAGCACCAGGAGCACGTCCGCCACGCCCGGCAGCTCCGCCCGCGAGGCTGTCCTGTGCCCGCCCAAGCCGGCGTTGCGCGCCGTCTCGGTCTCGATCACCATGGGGGTCGCGCGCTCCTGCAACCAGACCGCGGCGTCTCTGGCGGCCGAGATTGCATTGGGGGCGTTCGGGCGGGCCAGGATGCCGACCGTCGTGCCGGGTCCGCCGGCGTCGGGAGACGGGGCCGAAGGCGCCATCAGGAAGAGGGTGTCGCGCAGCGACGCAGGTGGACGAAGTACTCGCGGTTGCCGGCGGCGTCGCGGCGTGGTGCCGGCGTCGTCGAGACGTACGCCAATCCTAACGCATCGGCCGCGGAGATCACCTGTCGGACGGCACGCCGCCGAACCGCCCGATCGCGGACGATGCCCCCCTTGCCCACCTCGTCGCGCGTCGCCTCGAACTGTGGTTTGACCAGCGCCACCACGTCGCCGTCATCCGCGACGAGCCCCGGGACCACGGGCAGGACGAGCCGCAGCGAGATGAACGAGACGTCGATCGTCACGATGTCGACCGGGAGGATCCCGCCCGGCAGCGCCGCCGCCGTCAGGCGCCGGGCGTTGATCCCTTCGAGCGGGATGACGCGGGAGTCCCTCCGCAGCTTCCAGTCCAGTTGACCCCTCCCGACGTCGAGCGCCACCACGAGCCTCGCGCCCCGCTGCAGCATCGCGTCGGTGAAGCCGCCGGTCGAGGCGCCCACGTCCAGGGCCGTCCGGCCCTCCACGCCGATGCCGAAGCGTGCGAGCGCATGGGCCAGCTTGACGCCGCCGCGTCCGACGTAGGGATGGTCCGGGACGCTCAGCCGTATCCGGGCATCGGTGGCGACCGCCGTCCCCGCCTTCGTATGCACGGCGTCGTTCACCCGGACCTGTCCGGCCAGGATGAGGGCGCGCGCCCGCGCCCGCGTCGCGGCGAGGCGCCGCTCGACTACGAGCGCGTCCAGCCTGGTCCGCTGTGTCATCGGAGCCACCGTGGACGCTCACCGCGTGCGGCCGAGCACCCAGTTGGCGATCTCGGACAGGCGACCGCCGAGCCCGGCGGCCTTCAGCGCCCCTTTCGCGTCGGCTACCGACCGGGCAGCGAGGCGCCGGGATTCGGCGAGGCCGAACAGCGCCGGATACGTCGGTTTGCCGGCTTCGGCGTCCTTGCCCGCCGTCTTGCCGATGCGCTCCTGTTCACCCTCGACGTCGAGGATGTCGTCGACTATCTGGAACGCCAGTCCGAGGTGCGCTGCGTACCGGTCGACTGCGTCGGCTTCGGCATCGGACGAGCCGCCCATGTACGCGCCCGCGGCTGCGGCGGCGCGAATGAGAGCGCCGGTCTTGCGCTCGTGCATGGCGCGCAGGCCGGCGGCATCGAAGGTCGCCGACGTGGTCCCGGTGGCGGCGACGTCGATTGCCTGTCCGCCCACCATGCCCTCGGCGCCGGCGGCGGTCGCGATGCGGCTCAGCGTTCGCAGCCGGCGGTTGCGCAGGTCCGGCGCATCGGACTCCGAGTGCAGGGCCAGTATGCGGAACGCCTCGGTGAGCAGCGCGTCACCGGCCAGAATCGCGATTCCCTCGCCGTAGACGACGTGGGCCGTCGGCCGCCCGCGTCTGAGCGTGTCGTCGTCCATCGCGGGCAGGTCGTCGTGGACCAGCGAGTAGGTGTGAATCAGCTCGATCGCACAGGCGGTCGGCAGCACGTCCCGGTCGTCCGCCGTGCCGCACGGCGCCACGCTGTCGGCGGCCGCCAGCGTGAGAAGCGGCCGAAGACGCTTGCCCCCGGAGAAGACGGTGTAGCGCATCGCCTCCGCGATCAGGGGCGGGCAGGCCGGCGGCGCCGGAAGCAGGCGGTCGAGCGCGGCCTCGACCGCGGCGCGCCGCGTGCGCGCGTAGTCGTCGAAGGACACGTCCGCGTCCGCCGGCTCAGAACCGGAGGTCATCGTCGGTCGGTCCCTCGGCCGCGCCGCCGCCCACTGCCGCGTCGGGGGCCGTCGTCGTGCCGGCGATCGCGGCCGGCGCGGGACGGGTCTCTCCGCGCTCGGTGAGCAGCTCGACGCGGCGCTCGGCGTCCTCGAGTCGCGTGTGGCAGAAACGCGACAGCGCGATTCCGCGTTCGAAGTGCGCCAGCGACTGCTCCAGCGGGAGTTGCCCGTCCTCGAGCGTCCTGACGATCGTCTCGAGCTCGGCGAGGGCCGATTCGAAGTCCTTCATGTTCGGGTCATCCATGGCTCACGCTTCCTCACTCGTGCGTGCCGGGGGTCTGCGCCGCGGCAGGGCGCGGACCCCGGGAGGGTTGGTTGGGCGGCGAGCGCAGCCGCAGGCGACGCTTTCCGCGCTATTCCCGTGCCGTGACATCGCAGCGCAACGCGCCTTCGTGCAGGGTGATGCGCACCGGGTCGCCGACCGCGACGTCGACCGACCGCCGGACCACGGCCGTCCGTTCGTCGTTCCAGCAGACCGAGTAGCCGCGCGCCAGGACACCGAGCGGGCTGAGCGAGTCGAGCTTCGCCGCGGCGGTCTCCAGCCGCTTCCCGGCGCGGGCGTGGCCGTCGCGCATGGCGCGCGCCAGGTGCTCGCCGCTCGTCGTCAAACGCCGCCGTCGCGCGGCATGGCCGTCGGTGGCCGCCCGCGCCAGGCTCTCCCGCGCGACGGCCAGCCGGGTCCGGATGCGGGCCAGACGGGGGCCGACGTCGAGGGCCTCCAGGCGCAGTCGCAATGCGGCGCGCCGCCGCTCGTGCCGGCCGAGGTCCGCCCGTGCCCGCTCGATGAGACGACGGGTGAGCTCGTCGACCCGGCGGCCGTGCAACGCGAGGCGGGTCGGAAACGAAGCCATGCCCGGACGGTGGCGCGCCGCATCCACGAGCGCGCGCCTCCGATGGAGGGCGACGCGGGCCGCCGCCGCGAGGCGGCCCGCGGCACGCTCGAGGCGCGCTTCCAGCTCCGTCTTCTGCGCGACCACCAGCTCCGCTGCCGCCGAGGGGGTCGGCGCGCGCAGGTCGGCGACGAAATCGCTGATCGTGTAGTCCGTCTGGTGCCCGACCGCCGAGATCACCGGCACGTCGACGGCGGCAATCGTCCTGGCGAGCGTTTCGTCGTTGAATTCCCAGAGATCCTCCAGCGATCCGCCGCCGCGCGCCAGGATCACCACGTCCATCCCGGCGACACGGGCGACGCGCGCGAGCGCGGCGGCGATCTCCCGCGCCGCCCCGTCACCCTGCACGCGGGTCGGGCTGATGACGAGACGGACGTTCGGGAACCGGCGGCCAAGTACGTTCAGGACGTCGCGCAGCGCCGCCCCGTCGAGCGAGGTGACGATGCCGATCCCGCGTGGCAGCGTCGGGAGCGGACGCTTGCGAGCCGCGTCGAACAGGCCTTCGTTCTCGAGCCGTTTCCGGAGCTGCTCGAACGCCAACTGCCGGGCGCCGAGCCCGAACGGCTCCAGGTGCTCCGCCACGAGCTGATACTCGCCCTTCGGATCGTAGACGCTGATCCGACCGCGAGCCACGACCCGCTGGCCGTCGCCCGGCTCGAATCGGAGATAGCGGAACGCGGACCGGAACATCACGCCCCGGATCTGGGCGGCACCGTCCTTCAGGGTGAAATACAGATGTCCCGTGTTCCAGCGGCGGCAGTTGGACAGCTCGCCCTCGACCCAGACCGTGGGGTACGCCGACTCGAGCTGCAGCCGGATGCGCGCCGTCAACTGCGTGACCGTGAGCACCTGGCGGCCCGTTCGCGCGCGCGGGGCCGGCGCCGACTCGCCGAATGGAAGCCTCGTCACGGTTGCGGTTCCCCGTGCAGGTCGAGCGCATCGACCTCGTCCGCGGAGAGGTCGACCCGTTGGATCGTGTGCGCGCGCCCGCTCCCGGGGTCGGCGGTCACGACGATTGCGTTGATTCTCGGATTCCGCGTCGCGGTATCGAACTTTGCCGGCATCCCGTCGAGGAAACGCTGCAGCGCGGGCCGGGGGTCGACCCCGATGATCGAATCGTGGGGACCGGTCATCCCCACGTCGGTAATGTAGGCGGTGCCCTGCGGCAGGATGCGCTCGTCGGCCGTCTGGACGTGGGTGTGCGTGCCCGCGACGACGGTCACCTCGCCGTCGAGATGCCAGCCCATGGCCTTCTTTTCCGACGTCGCCTCGGCGTGGAAGTCGACGAACACGATCCGTGCATCGTGCTCCGCGCGAACCATGGCTATCTGCTCCCGGACGACATGGAACGGGTTGTCCAGCGGGTTCATGAAGATGCGGCCCATGACGTTGACGACGCCGACCGCCGCCCCGTCGCGCGTCCGCGCGCTGAAGTGGCCCCGACCCGGTACGCCGGCCGGGTAGTTTCCGGGTCTGAGGAGGCGCGGCTGGCTCTCGATGTAGGCTAGCGCCTCCTTCTTGTCCCAGACGTGGTTGCCGGTCGTCATCACCTGCACGCCGTAATCGAGCAGCGTCTCCGCGATGTCGCGCGTGATGCCGTTGCCGCCGGCCGCGTTCTCGACGTTGGCGATCACGAGGTCGACCCCGTGGCGGGCGACCAGACGGGGCAGGGCGAGCCGGGTGATCGTCCGCCCGGGTTTGCCGACTATGTCGCCGACGAACAGGATGGTGACCGCATCCGGCATCTGATCGAATGATCGCACAGGTTGTCCGCGCTCGGCAGCCTGCCGGCCGGGTCCGACGCCTGCAGGACCAGTGGTTCGAGGCGCTGCCGGAGCCGAGGACGGGCGTGCGGACAGTCGACGCGGCCGAAGGCGCGGCGGCGGATATCGACCCTGCTACACCTCTTCGCGTATCCTAGTAGGCATGGATCAGGAGTCCGAGGTCCTCGAGGCCATCGCGGAACCGGTGAAGAACGCTGCCCGGGCGGCGGCGGACCCGGCGGAGGCCGACCCGGAGCCGGCGCCGCCCATCGAGAGTCGTTTCCTGTACGTCGACGTCGCGGCGCAGCGCGCCAAGCAGTTGCGGCGGGGCGCGTTGCCGCGTCTCGAGGAGTTGGCCGGCGAGTCGGAGGCGGCCACACCCGCGACGCTGCGTCACAAGCTCGAGCGCATCGCCATGCGCGAAGTGGATCGGGGCAAGATTCGTTACGACGTGCCGGGGTCGGCACGTGAGGAGTGATCGTGGCGCCAGACCTGCAGCCCCTCATCGGTGGCGCCGTGCAGACCCTGACGGGACTGGCCGTCTCCACCGGTTTCCTGCTCGCGCTCTTCATCGGGTTCCTCGTCGTCGCCGGATTCACGAAGTTCCGCAAGACCGGGCGCGGCTCGCTCGTCGTACGCAACCTCGTGGACCAGATGGACGGTGCGCGTGTGCGGTACCTGCCGCCCGATGCGCAGACCGGGAACCGGGATCAGTTGCGCACGCCGGAACTGCTCGAACAGGCCGCCGAATCGGCGGGCGCGGGCGCTTCCCGGGAACCGTCGGCGTAGGAGCCCGTGGCAAGAGCCCCGCTGCATTCGAGCGGCGATGCATCCCGCGTGGACTGCGTTGCTCCTCGGTCGAATATGCCCAAAATGCTCCCTCGTCGCGCCTTGCCACGCGGGCGCCTCGCCGCTCTCGGTGCCACGCGGCGATTCACCACGGGTTGCTGACCTGCTCGCCCGGCGGGCGGCACGCCTTCACTCCCCGGCTCGATCCGGGCGCCGGCGGCTGCCGGCGACGGTGCTCTCGCATGCGTCCCCGAGGCGCAGCAGCGTCGCCTCGTCGAAGGCGCGTCCCACCAGTTGCAGACCGACCGGCAGACCCTCCCCCGTGAAGCCGGCGGGTACGCTGATCGCGGGCAGCCCGGTCAGGTTGGCGCTCACGGTGAACACGTCGCCCAGATACATCGCCAGCGGCTCCTGCAGATGCTCGCCCAGCCGGAAGGCGGGCGACGGCGTGGTGGGCATGGCGACGGCATCCACCCCGGATCCGCCGGCTTCGTCGAAGGCGATGTCGTAGTCGCGGCGAATCAGGCTGCGGACGCGCTGGGCCCGCCGATAGTACGCGTCGTAGTATCCGGCGCTGAGCGCGTAGGTGCCCAGCATGATGCGACGCTTGACTTCCGGTCCGAAGCCGGCGTCGCGCGTCCGGTCGTACATCGTGGAGATCGGAGAGCCGCCGTTCGCCTCGTCATCGGCCACGCCGCAGCGGGCGCCGTAGCGGACGCCGTCGTAGCGCGCGAGGTTCGAACTCGCCTCGGCGGGTGCGACCAGATAGTAGACCGGCACGGCGTACTCCGCGTGCGGAAGGTCGATGTCCACCAGGGTCGCTCCCGCCGCCTGCATGGCGTCCAGGGCCTGCCGGAAGGCGGCCAGCACCTCGTCGTCGATGCCCGCGTCGCCGCTCTCCAGCAGGGCGCGCGGCACGCCGACTCGCAGTCCCGTCGCCTCGCCGGTGAGCGCCGCCGTGTAGTCGTCCACCGGCGCCTCCACGGATGTCGCGTCGCGAGGATCCCGTCCCGCCAGTACGCCGAGCACGAGCGCGGCGTCGCGCACGGTCTGCGTCAGCGGCCCGATCTGGTCGAGCGACGAGGCGAAGGCCAGCAAGCCGTAGCGCGAGACGCGGCCGTAGGTCGGCTTCAGTCCGACGATTCCGCAGAAGGCCGCCGGCTGGCGAATCGAGCCTCCCGTGTCCGATCCGATGGCGACGGGGGCGAGCGCGGCCGCGACCGACGCGGCCGCCCCGCCGCTCGACCCGCCCGGCGTGCGTTCCCGGTCCCACGGGTTGCGGCTCGGCCCGTAAGCCGAATGCTCGGTCGACGATCCCATTGCGAACTCGTCGCAGTTGGTCTTGCCGACGACGATCGCGCCGGCTTCCCTGAGGCGGGTCGCTACCGTGGCTTCGTACGGCGGCCGAAAGCCGGCGAGGATGCGCGACGCCGCGGTCGTGGGCTGTCCGCGCGTGCAGATGACGTCCTTGATGGTGATGGGCACGCCGAGCAGCGGCCTGTCGCGCCACTCGTTCCGGCGCCGGTCGATCTCGGCCGCCCGGGTCAACGCCTCGTCCCGGAACACGGCGGTCAGCGCGTTCCAGCGGCCGTTGCCTTCCGCGATCCGGTCCAGGTAGTGCCCGCACACGTCCACGGCCGACCGGCGGCCGGTCCGGACGGCGTCCCGAATGGATGTCGCTGTTTCCGCGCCCGCGGACCCTGCCGCTGCCGGCTTCACCCGAGCACCCGCGGCACGCGGAAGAACCCGCCGGTCTCCGGGGCGCCGGCGGTCACGCCGTCCGGCGCGTTCGACAGCGTCGCTTCGCGGTCGAGCGACGGCCGCACGGTATCCGGCCGGCGCGGGCAGTCCGGACCCCCCGGGTGCCATGTATCGTCGGCGCCGCTGACGTCGACGCCCTGCAGACGCTTCGCGTACTCCAGGATGTCGCCGAGCTGCGGCGTGAACAGATCGATTTCCTCGGGCGTGAGATCGAGATGCGCCAGCGCGGCGATCCGCTCGACGTCGGCGCGGGTGAGACGGTCGGGCATGGGGTACGACCCTACCACAGGCGCGGTCGGACCGGACCGGCGGTCGATGGCGGCGTCGCGCCGGGTGAAGTCCGCCTCGAAGATGGGCGACGGCATCAGCACCGCCGCCGTCTGTACGACGCGGTCGCGGATGGTCGGAATTCCCGACGGGCGCTCCCCGACACCTCCAGGGCTTCGGAAATCTACACCCGCCGAACCGCGGCGGGCCGATACCGGCGCGTACGCAGGTCGCGACGCGCCTCGGCATCGACACCCGCTTCAGCGGTACGCGGCGGGTGATCGTCGGCGGGCCGGTCGCGACGCCCGGGCCGCCCGGGCCGTGAGATCATCGGGACGTGTCAGGCTCGTTGTTCGGACGTTCGCGTGCGGAGGTCGAGGCCGCGCTACCGGACCGCGAGTCGGTCGACTGCCCGCTGTGCGGCCGGGCGCCCCGCCGGTTCGGTGTCGATTTCCAGGGTCTGCAACTGGCTCGTTGCCGAGCCTGCGGTCTCGAGTTCCAGAGTCCGCGCCCGGTGTTCGAGCAGCTCGCCGCCGCCGTCTACACCGCGGACTACCATCCCGAAGGGCACGAGACGGTCGATCCCGGCCGGGAACGGACCTTCGCGAGACAGATGGAGCATCTCGAGCGGTACGTCCGCCGTCGGCCCGCCGATCTGCTCGACGTCGGCTGCGGGGCCGGCGCGTTTCTCGGTTACGCCCGCGCGCGGGGGTGGCACGCCGGCGGCACGGACATCCGCGTCACCGAGGCCGCGGGACGCCACGGCGCGCGGCTCTGGCAGGGACAGTTGCCCGACATCGACTTCGGCGGCGCCCGCTTCGACGCCGTCCGCCTCAACCACGTGCTCGAGCACACGCCGGATCCGTTGCGCGAGTTGCGCCAGGCGCGTCGCGTCGTCGCGGACGACGGCGTCCTGCTGATCGGCGTGCCGAACCTCGCCGGGCTGAGCATCCGTCTCAAGAGCCTGCAGAGCCGTCTCGGCCTGAAGCGGCGGGGCTGGAAGCACTACGGCGCGCTGCACCACCTCTGGTTCTTCACGCCGCCGACGTTGGCCGCGCTCGTCGAGGCGGCGGGATTTGCCGTAGCGCACTGGGAGACGCCGGCCGAGGATCGGCCGGGAGGGTCCGGATGGATGAGAGCGCTCGTCCGGCCGCCGCTGGAAGCCGCGCGGATGGGTGGGATTCTCGACCTCTACGCCCGCCCGGCGGAACCGGCTCGCGACGGCTCCCGGCTGTTCGGGCTACGCTCACGGAGACCATGAGTCGGATCGTCACCGAGATCTACGAGGCGTTCAGAGCCGCCAACGTCAGCGACCATCTTGCCAAGGCGGCAGCCGGGGCCATCGTCGGCCGCGAGGATCTCGTCACGAAGCTCGACCTCGAACGCGCCATGAGCCGCGTGCAGAGCGGGATCGCCGAACTCAAGGCGGATCTCGAGCTGCTGAAGTTCGCCTACGGACCGCTCATCATCGGCTGGCTCGTCAAGATCGCGTTCTTCCCCTGATTCCCTCTCGCGGCAGCCCGGTCCGCATCCGCTCGGAGTGCCCCTGTGTCGGCGAACACTGGGAGAGAGGGGACTCGGGAGGGTTGGGTGCTTCGAACCGCAATTTCCGTTCAGTGGTGGTAGTCGAGCTCGCCGGCCTCGTGGGGCCAGAGCTGCGCCGCCTCGACCTCGCGGTACGGGGATGGCCGGCTTGCGTCGCGGGGCGCTGGTGAAGGATCATTGACGGTTCGCAGTCAAAGCGAGAGTCCCATCCATGAGCAACAACTCATTCGGCACCCATCAGTCTCTGCCGGCCGGCGACGGCACGACCGTCGACGTATACAACCTGCGCGCGCTCGAGACGTCGGGTTATCCCGGTGTCGGGCGTCTGCCGTACTCGCTGAAGATCCTCCTGGAGAACATGCTCCGCCGCGAGGACGGCCGCGCGGTGAGGGCGGACGACATCGAGGCGCTGGCCCGCTGGGCGCCCGGCGTCGGCAAGGAGATCGCGTTCATGCCGGCCCGCGTCCTGCTGCAGGACTTCACCGGCGTGCCCGCGGTGGTCGACCTCGCCGCGATGCGCGAGGGCATCGCGCGCCTGGGCGGCGATCCCGGACTCGTCAACCCGCTGCAGCCGGCCGAGCTGGTCATCGACCACTCGGTGCAGGTCGATCACTTCGGGACCGCGAACGCGCTGGAGCTGAACGCGCAGCTCGAGTTCGCGCGCAACCGCGAGCGCTACGCCTTCCTCAAGTGGGGCCAGGACGCGTTCCGCAACTTCAAGGTGGTGCCCCCCGACACCGGCATCGTCCACCAGGTCAACATCGAGTACCTGGCGCGCGTGGTGTGCCGCGACACGTCGAACGGGCGCGTCGTGGCCTATCCGGACACCCTGGTCGGGACCGACTCGCACACGACGATGGTCAATGGCCTCGGCGTCGTCGGCTGGGGCGTCGGCGGCATCGAGGCCGAGGCCGCGATGCTCGGGCAGCCGATCTCGATGCTCGTCCCGGACGTGATCGGCTTCCGGCTGGTGGGCGAGCTGCCGGAGGGAACCACCGCGACCGACCTCGTCCTGACCATCACGGAACGGCTCCGGCAGTACGGCGTGGTCGGGAAGTTCGTCGAGTTCTTCGGACCGGGGCTCGGGTCGCTGACCGTGGCGGACCGCGCGACGCTCGGGAACATGTCGCCGGAGTACGGCTCCACCGTGGCGATCTGTCCCATCGACCGGATGACGCTCGACTACCTCGCACTGACCGGGCGCGATCCGGGGCAGGTCGATCTCGTCGAGGCGTACGCCAAGACGCAGGGCCTGTTCGCATCGGACGCCGACGATCCGACGTACACCGACGTGGTGGAGCTCGACCTGGGGAGCGTGGAGCCGAGCATCGCCGGACCGAAACGCCCGCAGGACCGGGTGCCGCTGCACGCGGCGAAGTCGGCCTTCGCCTCGGCGCTCGGGAGCCTGGCGGGTGGTCGCGAGCGGCCCGCCGCGGGCAGCGGGGCGGCGGGCGCGGGGACGCCGTCGGCCCCGGCGGGGGAGGCTCCCGCGGATCCGGGCCGGACTGCCGCCGGAGCAGGTGCGGGCGCCGAGGCGCAAGTCGAGGACGGCGCGGTGGTGATCGCCGCCATCACGAGCTGCACGAACACGTCGAACCCGAGCGTCATGATCGCGGCGGGTCTGCTCGCACGGAAGGCGGCGGCGCGAGGCCTCCGGCCGAAGCCGTGGGTCAAGACCAGCCTGGCGCCCGGCTCGCTGGTGGTCACCGAGTACCTGCGGGCGGCCGGCCTGCTCGAGCCGCTGGCCGCGCTCGGCTTCGACCTGGTGGGTTACGGCTGCACCACCTGCATCGGCAACAGCGGCCCGCTACCGGAGTCGATCGCCGCGGCCGTCCGGGAGCGCGACCTCGTGGTGACGTCGGTGCTGAGCGGCAACCGCAACTTCGAGGGCCGCGTGCAGCCGCTGGTCCGCGCCAACTACCTCGCCTCGCCGCCGCTCGTGGTCGCCTATGCGCTGGCCGGACGGATGACGACCGATCTGACCACCGAGCCGCTCGGACAGGACGCGGAGGGCAAGGACGTCCACCTGGCGGACGTCTGGCCGTCGGCCGCCGAGGTGCAGGAAGCGATGGCGGCGGCCGTCCGCACCGATCAGTTCACCGACAAGTACGGCCAGGTCTTCGACGGCGACGACCGCTGGCGGGGGCTGCCGGCCCCGACCGGCGACCGGTTCCGCTGGACCGACGATTCGACCTACGTCCGCCACCCCCCGTTCTTCGAGGCACTCACGCCGACGCCCGCACCGCAGTCGGATATCGCCGGGGCGCGCGTGCTCGCTCTGCTCGGCGACAGCGTCACCACGGACCACATCTCGCCCGCCGGCGCCATTCCGCCGGACGGCCCGGCCGGGCGGTACCTGATCGCCAACGGCGTCGAGCCGAAGGACTTCAACTCGTTCGGCAGCCGCCGCGGGAACCACGAGGTGATGATGCGCGGCACGTTCGCCAACATCCGGCTGCGCAACCTCCTCGCTCCCGGCACCGAGGGGGGCTGGACCCGGCACCAGCCCGACGGCGAGCAGATGGCGATCTACGACGCGGCGATGCGCTACCAGGAGGAGGGCACGCCGCTCGTGGTGCTGGCCGGGGCGGAGTACGGCTCCGGCTCCTCGCGCGACTGGGCCGCCAAGGGGACCATGCTGCTCGGCGTGCGCGCCGTCATGGCTTCGAGCTTCGAGCGCATCCACCGCAGCAACCTGGTCTTCATGGGGGTGCTGCCGCTGGTGTTCCAGGACGGCGACGACGCCGAGACCCTGGGGCTGACGGGGGAAGAGTCGTTCGACCTGACCGGCATCGCCGACGGTCTGGCCCCGCGCAGCGAGGTGCGGGTCCGGGCCACCCGCGCCGACGGGACGGTGGTGGAGTTCACGGTGACCGCGCGCATCGACACCCCGGACGAGCTCGACTACTACCGTCACGGCGGCATCCTGCCGTACGTCCTGCGGCAGCTCGCCGCCGCGTAGACATCGGCGGACGGAAGATACGATGATGACTGCGACTGTCGAGCCCGTCGGCGGCCGGTCGGGGTGGCGGGAGGTCCAGGGAGGACGCCGTGACAAGAGCAGCGGACCCTGTCGTGCGTCATCTTTCGAGCAGTGAAGCTGGCGACATCAGCAAGCTCGCCGAGCGCATCTACGCGAACCGCGAGTATTTCGTAATCGAGACAGGACTTCTGTCTGTCGCCCTGATATCCCGGGACGATCTCGATGACTATCTCGAGTGGCGCGAAGAACGCACGCAGGACCCGGATGTACAGGAGGCGCTGGCCGGGATCGAGCAGGACGCCGGGGAGAACGCCTGCCGACCGACCGACATTCGGCGGGTTTCGATGGACGAAGTCGGTGATCTCAGCGACATCGCCATGCGAATCTGCAGGAACAACGAGTGCTTCGTGTTGGAAAAGAATGGAGTCCTGCCTGTCGCCTTCATCGATCCCATCGACCTCGACAACTATCTGGACTGGCGCACGGAACTCCTGGAGGCGCTCGCCGAGAGCGAGCGGGATGTCCGAGATGGCAGAACCCGGCCGGCCGAAGCGCTGCTCGCGGAGCTGAAGCGGGACGTCGGACTCGTCCCTGACGGGTCGACGACGCGGCGGGATTGATGCCGCTCTTCGAGGTCCGAGCAACGGCCTCGTTCGAGCGACGCCTTCGGAAGTACGCGAGCCGGCACCAGGATGTCACTGCCGTATACGAGGAGATGCTGCGAGTGCTGGCGGCAGATCCGTACAACCGCAGTCGTTCGCATCCCATCAGGCCGCTTCCGGCCTTCCAGCGCTATCGCTATCGCAAACAGCGCTGGCGCTTCGTCTACAGCATTCACGATGACGTGGTCATGCTCGACTACTGCGACTTGAGGCGGGAGCGCACGTACCGCCGGCAAGGCTGAAGATGACGACAACTGCGACTGCCGAGCCCGCTGGAGCGGCGCCGGCGCAGATAGAGTGGAACCTGGCGGAGATCTACGACAGCCTCGATGCCTGGCGGGCGGACAAGGCGCGCCTCGAGGCGCAAGTCACGGATCTGGCGCGGTTCAAGGGCCGCCTCGGCGAGAGCGCCGCCGTGCTCTCGGAGGCGCTCGATGCGATCAGCGGCACGGAGAAGGACCTCGTCCGGGTCTACGTATACGCGTTCCTGAAGGCGGACGAGGACCGGCGGGTATCGGAGGCGCAGGAACGGCGCGGGGAGGCGACGCTGCTGCTGGCCGCGTTCGAGGAGGCGACGAGCTTCGTCTCGCCGGAGCTGTTGCGCGTCGGCTCGGCGACCATCGAGCGCTACCTGGACGCGGAGCCGCGCCTCGCGCGGCACGCCTTCAACGTCCGCAACATCCTGCGCAAGGAGCCGCACACGCTGTCGGACGAGGCCGAGGCGGTCATCGCCGGGACGAGCGCCATGCGGCAGGGGCCGGAGCGGGTGTTCGCGATGCTCACCAGCTCGGACATGCCGTTCCCGACCATCACGCTGTCGACCGGCGAGGAGGTGCGTCTCGACCAGGCGAACTATGCCAAGCACCGCTCCTCCCGGGTCCGCGCCGACCGCAAGCTGGTCTTCGATGCGTTCTGGAAGACCTGGAAGGGCTACGCGGCGACGCTGGGCCAGACGCTGGACACCCACGTCAAGGCGCACGTGTTCGAGGCGCGGTCCCGGAGCTACGGGAGCGCCCTTGATGCGGCGCTGGCCGGGCCCAACATCCCGCCCACGGTCTACCGGACGCTGGTCGCCGCGGCAAATCGTCATCTCCCGTCGCTGCATCGCTATTTCGGACTCCGCAAGCGGATGCTGGGTCTGGACGATCTGCGCTACTACGACATCTACCCCTCGCTCGTCGCGTCGGAGCGGTCCTTCGACCTCGATGAGGCCGAGGCGCTGGCCCTCGCCGCCGCCGCGCCCCTCGGCGACGAGTACGTGACGCTCCTCCGCGAGGGGTTCGCGGGCGACTGGATGCACGTCTATCCGCAGCCGGGCAAGGCGCCCGGCGCCTACATGTACGGCGCGATCTACGACGGGCATCCCTACCTGCTGCTCAACTACAACGGCGAGTACGACGACGTCACCACCCTGGTCCACGAGTGGGGCCACGCCATGCACACCGTGCTGGCGAAGCAGCGGAATCCCTACGAGACGGCCAGCTACGTGACGTTCACGGCGGAGATCGCGTCCATCACCAACGAGATCCTCCTGCAGGAGCATCTGCTCGCGCAGGAACGCTCCGACCGCGAGCGCCTCTTCTACCTGGGGACGGCGCTCGAAGGGATCCGCGCCACGTTCTTCCGGCAGGTCATGTTCGCCGAGTTCGAGCTGGGGATGCACGAATCGGCCGAGCAGGGGGAGGCGCTGTCGGGCGAAAAACTCAGCGAGCGGTACGAGAAGCTCGTGCGCCGCTACCACGGCTCGGACGAGGGCGTGCTGGAGTACGACGCCGCCTATGCGGTAGAGTGGGCGTTCATCCCGCACTTCTACAGCAACTTCTACGTCTTTCAGTACGCCACGTCGATCGCCGGGGCGGCGCTGTTCGCCGAGCGGCTGCTGGGAGCCCGCGCCGCGGGAGACGGTGTCGGCGCGCCCGACGCCGGGCAGGCGCTCGAGGGCAACGGCCGGGGACGTGACGACTATCTGGCCGTGTTGCGGGCCGGCGGGTCGCGCTACGCCTACGAGCTGCTTCGCGAGTGCGGCATCGACCTGGCGACCGATGCGCCGTACGATGCCCTCATCGCCCGGATGAACCGCGTGATGGACGAGATCGAGGCGATCCTCGACCGGCAGGCGTAGCGCGGGTCGCTGCATTCCGGGCCGCGCTTCCCCGGCCGTCGGCCAGCGAATCGGGAACGGAACGGATCGCCGCCGCGCCGCTTCGATTCGACGCGGGAAGAACCTGGTTCGGCGCGACGTTGCCGGTTCACCCGGGGGAGAGCGCGACGGCGTGACGCGGACCGACAACTCATCCAGGAGGCAGTACATGCGATCAGCAACCTGCCGGCGTTTCCGCGGAGCCGTTCTGTGCACGGTCCTGACGGCGGTGCTCGTTGTACCGAGCCCGACCGAGGCACGCGTGGTGCGCATCGAGATCGAGCGGGTCGAGTCGCCGACGTTCGAGGGGCAGTCGTTCGGTGACGTGGGGCCGTACGAGAAGCTGGTCGGCCGCGTCTTCGGGGAGGTGGATCCGGAGGCGCCGCAGAACGCGGTCATCACCGACATCGAGCTGGCGCCCCGGAACGCCCGCGGCCTGGTGGAGTACGCGGCGGATCTCCTCATTCTGCGGCCGGTGGATCCGTCGAGGGGCAACAGCCGCATCTTCTACGAGCTCAACAACCGCGGCCGGATGCTCTCGCTGGGCCAGTTGAACGACGCCCGTTCGGGCGGCAACGATCCGACGACAGCCGCGGACGCCGGCAACGGGTTCCTGATGCGCCGCGGCTACACCTTCGTGTCGAGCGGCTGGGACGCGACGGCGGCGCCCGACGGCACGCGGCTGCGCGTCGCTGTGCCAATCGCCGTGAATCCCGACGGCTCGCCCATCGTGGGGCCGGCCCTGGAGGAGTTCGTCGTCGACAACGACTCGACCCTGACCGGGACGCTCACGTATCCCGCGGCGAGCCGGGACACGACGCGGGCGAGCCTGACCGTGCGCACGCGCTACACGGACGTCCCGGAGCCGATCGACGTCGGCGGGTGGGAGTACATCGACGAGCGCACTATTCGCCTGCGTCCCCCGGGCACGCGGTTCGAGCAAGGCCGCCTGTACGAGCTTGCCTATCCGGCCCGCGATCCGCGGGTGGCGGGGCTCGGCCTCGCCGCGGTGCGCGACGCGGTCGCTTTCCTGCGTCACGCCACGGCGGACGACGAAGGTACTGCGAACCCCCTGGCGGGCTCGATCGAGCACGTCCTGACGATGGGCATTTCGCAGGCGGCACGTCTCCTGCGCGACTTCGTGCACCTTGGCTTCAACGCCGACGAGGGCGGCCGGCAGGTGTTCGACGGCGTGCTGAACTGGATCGGCGGCGCCAGCGGCGGCTTCTTCAACTACCGTTTCGCCCAGCCGTTCCGCACGCACCGGCAGCACATCGCGCGCCGGTTTCCGGAGCGCGAGTTTCCGTTCGCCAACCACCTGCTGACCGATCCGGTGACCGGACGCACCGACGGGCGGCTCGAACGCTGCCGGGAGAGCCGGACCTGTCCCAGGCTGATGGAGGCCAACTCGGCCAACGAGTACTGGGTCAAGGGGGCGTCACTGCTGCATACCGATCTGGCAGGCGACGATCTGCCCGACCCGCCCGAGGTTCGGTTCTACCTGTTCTCGAGCCTGCCGCACGCCGCGGGCATCGGCTCCAGCGGACTCGGCATCTGCCGGCAGCCGCGAAATCCGCTGGTCGCCAACGCGGGCCTGCGGGCACTGCTGGCGGCGCTCGACGAATGGGTCACGACCGGCGCCGAGCCGCCGGCCAGCCGGGTGCCGCGCCGCGCCGACGGATCGCTGGTGCCGCCGTTGCCGCGCGAAATGGTCGGCTTTCCGAACATCCCGGGCGTGCTCTATACCGGCCTGATGAGCACGGGCGATCTGTTCGACTATGGCCCCGATTTCGCCGAGGGCATCCTGACCACCCTGCCGCCCGCGTCCGCCGGAGCGCCGTACCCCGTCTTCGTGCCGCGCACCGACGCCGACGGCAACGATCTCGCCGGCATCCGTCTGCCGGCGGTCGCGGCCCCGCGCGCCACGTTCACGGGCTGGGCGCTGCGCGCGCCGGCGTTCGGCGGACCGGATCTCTGCGATGCGGCCGGCCAGCAGATCGACTTCCCGGCGACGCGCGACGACCGGCTCGCCGGCGGGGACCCGCGTCCGTCGCTGGAGGAGCGCTACCCGCACGCGCGGGCCTACGTGGACGCGGTCGCGGCAGCGGCGGAGGCGCTGGCGCGCGCGCGGCTGCTGCTCGACGAGGACGTCGAGCGGATCGTCCGCGAGGCGGAGACGACATCGGCCGGGCGGTAGCATCGGCAAGCGCCCGACGACGCGTCGGGTGTCGGGCGCCGATTCGTGCGCTCGTTGCGGAAGTGGATGCCGGCGGCGCTAGAATGGGCCGTTCCCGTTTCGGAGACGATGCCGCCTGAGAGCCTGCGCCCGGAGGACGGTTCTGGCGCAGACGACGTTTGGCAAATTGGGAGGTGAATCATGAGTCGTCACGTGCTTGCAGCCCTGTTGACCGTGCTGGCCATCGCCGCGCTCGCGCCGGCGCAGACCGCCGCGCAGACCGAGGCGTCGATGGAGCCGCCGCGCACCCCGTGGGGCGCTCCGGACCTGCAGGGGGTCTGGGACTTCCGCAGCCTCACGCCGATGGAACGTCCCGAGGAGCTCGCCGACACCGAGACCTTCACGGCCGAGCAGGCGGCGGAGTTCGCCGAGGAAACCATCCGGACCCGCAGCCGCGACAACGACACGTCCGACCGCGTCGTCCCCTACAACGACTTCTGGTTCGATGAAGGGACCTCGGTCACGACCGAGCGCACGTCGCTGGTGGTCGATCCGCCGAACGGACGGATTCCCGCGCTGACGCAGGAGGCCATGGACCGGCAGCAGGCGCTGGAAGAGGCGCGGGCCGGCGTGGGCGGGCACGAGCCGACAGAGGGCGGGTTCGTCGAAGACCTCGGACCGGGCGGGCTGCAGGTCCGCTGCATCCTCGGCTTCAACTCGGGGCCGCCCATGGCGCCGAGCGCGTACAACAACAACGTCCAGGTCTTCCAGACCGAGGACACCGTCGTGCTGTACAACGAGATGAACCACAACGCCCGCGTCGTGCCCCTGGACGGACGGGACCATCTGGATGCGAGCATCGGCCAGTGGGTGGGCGACTCGCGCGGCCGTTGGGAGGGCGACACCCTGGTGGTGGAGACCACGAACTTCCTGCGCGAGACGAACTTCATGCGGGGCGCGACCACGCCCAACCTCACGCTCGTCGAGCGGCTCACGCGGGTGGACGCCGACACGCTGCGGTACGACGTCACCGTCGACGACCCGACGGTCTGGACGCAGCCCTGGACGTTCTCGGTCCCGATGCGCAGGAACATGGAGCCGCTGTACGAGTACGCCTGCCACGAGGGCAACTACGGCCTCTACAACATCCTCGCCGGCGCCGTGGCGGGGGGCTCGAACTAGCTGCACTGCTACCCGATTCGGCCCTTCACCGCCCGGCCGGCGGTGGGGGGCCGGTCGATCCGTCCACATCTGCCTGGAATCGGCGCGTCGGTGCGTTCCGACTGGAGGGCCTCAGCAGCCCGTGGTGGAACCCCGCGTCGCACCGAGAGAGTGGCGAGGCGCCCCGACACCCGGTACCCGGCGTGAGGAGGGCGCATATTGGGCATATGCAACCGACGAACAACGCAGTCAGACGGGATGCATCGCCGCTCGAATGCGGCGGAAACTTCACCACGGGCTGCCAGGCTCGCTCGTCACTGTTCGTTGTCGTCACGCCTGGACGGTCTCCAGCAGCGTCTCGACCAGATCCGCCCGGCGGAAGGTGGCTGACAGGCGCTGCAGCGTCCGTTCCCTGCCTGTGAACAACGGGTCGAGCGCGTTGCCGATTTGCGCTTCGGCCCGCGCCAGATAGTCGTCCGACTTCTGACGCACCAGCTCACGCGCGTCGCCGAGGTTGCGGTGGTCGAGTCCCCCCAGTGAGATGCCCATCTCGTTCAGCAGATAGCGACCCATCAACATCGCGATGAAGCGCGATCCGTACGCGAGGAAATCGGGCGCATCCTCGGGCCGACGCTTGCGGTGGTTCTCTGCGTGGCGGTGCAACAGAGCGGCGATGACCGCCTGTGCTCCGTTCAGATCCGCGCTGAAGATCGTGCTGTACAGGGCGCCGAAGTGCTCGCGGCTCCGGAACCGCGCCTGGTGCGGCCGGCGGCGCCAGATGGCGAGGACCGCTTCGGCGATTACCGCGCTCGTGAATTCGTCTGAAGATACCGGCCGGTCTTCGCGTTTGGCGCGGTAGGTGTACCCCAGCTCGGAGATCGAGTGGCCGAGGGCCTTCTGGCGTGCGTCGTTGGCCTTCAGATCCCGCAGGTCGACCGAGTTCTGGCTGTTGGTGGCGAACGTGATCGCCTCCACGAGTTCGGCATCGTTCTGCTCGAGCTCGTACAGTCGCACGAGCACCTCCGCATCGCCGATCTGCGAACCGACTTCCCTTGCGACGTGTTGGACCGTGCGTGCCGTCTGTCCACCATTGACGATTTGCAGGTCGCTCACCTGGACGCTCCAGTCCTCTCTCTGTAGCGCATTGTGGCGAAACTGCGAGCAGGTGATCGTGATGCCGTTGTTGTAGAAGTAGAAGTTGGATCGCTGGTCGGTTTCGCGCAGGGTGGCCGCCACCGCCTCGTTCACGCGGTTGCCGGCCAGCCCCAGGTAGCGGCGGATGTTCCTCTCGAACAGCCGGTTGTCGTACGTGTCGGTCAGCCGTGCGAGCTCGGCGACGGACATGCGGCCGGTCAGCACGCGCCGGAAGTCGAACGTCTCGACCGTGGCGGCGCCGGTGAGCTTCAGGTCGGCGTCGATCGGCTTCCGCGCCTGCAGCAGGGCGAGGATCTCGTCGGCGCCGATGTGCCGCCACTCGACCTGCTGCCCGAACTCCCTCGCGGCGCTGTCGATCCGCTGTTGGGCCTGGACCGTCCAGCGTACTCCGTTGTTGGCGGCGACCGCGGTCACCCGCGGGATCGCGCCATCCTTGACGAACGAACGGATGTCTTCGATCCGCTCGTTCAGACGTCGGTTCAGTTGCACAGGCTGCGCAGGGTCGAAGAGCGCGCCGATGGCGTCGATCATCCCGGCGATACCGTTCTCGGGGAACGCCGAGTCTCCACCGAGCTTCCTCTTGTACTTTCCCTGTATCAGGGTGATATGGAGCTCGCCGTCGTCGGGCGGCTCGAAGTACACCGCATCGATTCCGAAATCGTCGGCGCCGTCGACGATGCCGTCTATCGTCTGCTCGTCGGTGAGATCGAACGCGGTCTTGGCGGCCAGAAAGAGGAACGCCATCGCGCGCCTTTTCTGTTCGTCGGGGCCCAGTCCCAGCTCGTCGGTGAAGATGTCCGACAGCTTCTCGATGATGCCGGACACCCGCTGGTCGATGATCTGGGCGGCGAGAGACATCGCTCCCATTATCGGCCGGTCGGCCGACCCGCGCATCGCCCACTTGCTGCTGCCTCCGCCGAGAACCTGAGAACGCCCAGGCGGAGTCGGGGATCCACCGCCGCGCGACTCGACGGAGTCCGTCGGCGAGGTTGCCGATGCCGTTGGGCTACGAACGACGCGCCGGGGGACTGCATCACGTGGCGACCGTGCTCTCCGAGCTTGCCGAACGAATCGATCCCGACCGGCTGGTGATCGCGGCGCAGACGGCGCCCGTTTCCTGGGCGCAGCGACTCGGTTACCTCCTCGAATTGGTCGGTGCTGCGGACAGGGTGATGGCGCTGAAGGAGTACGTGCAACGGACGGCGCGGCAATCCACTGCGCTCGTTCCAACTGTCGCCCGCCGACACACCTCCCGTTCCGGCGACTGGCGACTGCGGATCAACGCTGACGTCGAGCCGGATACATGATCCCCGCGACTACGTCACCGAGTGGCGTCTGCACGCGCCTTGGGTTCAGGATTTCCAGATCGAGCAGGATCTGATCCTGAGCCGGGCACCGATCGCAACTGGCCCGGCTTCAACGCTGCTCCAGCGCCTCGACGGCGCGCCGCAGCTCGTTGACGTGCGCGGCCCGGATGTTGCCACCCGACCGCACCGGCGACTCGGTGCCGAAGCCGGGAGGCGTTGCGCCTGCCGCATCGTACGCCTGGACGAGCGCGGCCCGCACCTGCGACACGTGCACCGCCGCGACCGACGTGACTCCCGCGGTGAGGGTCGGATCGGTCCACGGGAACCGGCCCAGTCCGTGCGCGACGCGCAGGCCGTCGACCCGCGCGCGCAGCTCCGTGAAGTGCACCGCCTTGACCGCGGTCACACGGGCGACGAGCGGATCGTCGGTGAACGTGAACGCGCCGGCGGCGCAGACGGAGACGCCCGCGGACCGCGCCAGTCGCGCGAACGGAGACTCGGGGGGAAAGTCCCGGGCGAGGCAGAGTCCAGTGTCGCGGTCGATGTGCAGCTCTCGCACGTTCATGCGAGCGAGTTCGGCGGGAATAGGGCCGGTCAACTGGTTGTTGTCGAGCCATAACGTATTCAGGGTGGTCAGCCTTCCGAGTTCGGCGGGAATAGGGCCGGTCAACTGGTTGTTGCCGAGATCCAAGAGGTGCGCTCTGGTCAGACTTCCCAACTCCGGTGGAATCGGTCCGGTCAATTGGTTGGCTCCGAGTTCCACGTACTCCAGCTTGGTCAGCTTTCCGAGCTCCGACGGAATCGGTCCGGTCAACTGGTTGTTGCCGAGTCCCAGGTACTCCAGTTTGGTCAGCCTTCCGAGTTCCCGTGGAATCCGTCCTGTCAATCGGTTGCCGGCCCAACCCCCCAACGAAAGGCCCTCCAGATTGATCAGTTTCCCGAGTTCGGACGGAATCGGTCCGGTCAATTGGTTGCCCTGGAGATTCAGCCCCCTCAGCCTGGTCAGGTTTCCGAGTGCTGCGGGAATCCCCCCGGTCAGCTCGTTGTATGAGAGGTCGAGGCCCCCCAGGTTGGTCAACCTCCCGAGGGTAGCGGGAATTATCCCGGTGAAGAAGTTGGCGCCCAGTTGAAGAATTTCCAGTTCCGTCAGGGTCCCGAGGTAATCGGGTAGCTCGCCGCTCAAACGTTCGCCGCCGAGATACACGTGGGTCGCACGATCCTGGGCGTTGAAGCGCAGCCAGTTCCGGTGAACTGTCGAAATCGGACGACCGAATGCCTTGATCGTGGACAGGAACGTGAGCAGGGCCTGGCGGTCCGACGACGGGTTCCAGTTGGCCGCCACCACCCACCGCTTCGCGTTCAGGCTGCGCACGGCGTCGGCGGGGCCGTCCACGTCCTCCGCAGGCGAATCCGCGGGAACGCCCATCCGTTCCCCTTCGTAATACTCATAGGGGTTGGAGAAGTTCCGCAATGCCGGCGTCCTTTTGCCAACGCACGGATGAGGCGGTACTCCTTCTGGATTGGTCGCCGGCGCTTCATAAGCCATGATCGTGCGCCATGTGCAGTCTCTGCTCATGTAGCCATGGCTCCAGGGATACGGACCTTCGACGCTTCCTCTGCTCTTCCCTGTTGGATGGTACAAGTGTGTCCACCAGTCGTGATGGAGGTACATATTGTGCCCCAGCTCGTGCGCGAACGTGTAGTGGTCCGGTTCCTGGTTGTAGTTGACGACGCTGTAGTAGCCCCCAACATATGCCAGACCACCGAAACTGGGAATGTCGACGATCCAGCTCAGCAGGTCGGCACCGTAAGCGGTGCGCAGGCGTCCTTTCGTGGCCAGGTACTCCAATGCCGCGTCGCCGTTGCTGCACGCACTCCCGCTGCACGCCTGTTGCCCGCTCCACGCCAGCCGCAGCCGCAGCAGCGCGCCGGAGCGTTCATAGGCCTGGTGGGCATTGTCGATCATCTCGTCGATCAGACCGTCGATGCCGGTGTCCCCCTTCAGTTCCCTGGCTCCCTCCACGGCGGCCGGCGTATAGGCGACGGCCACGTCGATGATCGCCTCGGCGCGGGGATCCATGGTCCGGCCGATGGCATCGGGCAGTCCGGCATCAGGTCCGGACGGAGTCGGGTCCGGGCGGGCGTCCGGGGGCGCCGGGACGGCGCGGTCCCCGAAGCGCGGCAGGGCGGACGTGTCGATCTGGCTGATGACGTGCACGCCGTCGACGGTGCGGATGCGGAAGGTCTCGGTCGGCGTGCGGACAGCGCCTGTCACGGATCCGTCGTAGACAAACAGTCTCCACGTCCCCCGATCGATGCCATCGAGGCGCCCCGACACCACGTACCCGGACCGGGACGCGGTGGCGGCTGAGCGCTCGACGACAGCCGGCAGCACAACGTCGTCGAACAGGTTCAGGGTGATGTCGACGGCCTCGACGTTCCCCGCCGGCGCATCGGCCCACGCGCCGGCGGCGCGCGCCTCGGCGAGCTGTCGGAAGTCGATGTCGACCGCGCGGCTGCGCAGGGTCGTGATGCCGGGCACCCTGATGGGGCCCGCTCCGGGGAAAGCGTCACCCCGCAGCGCGGGATCGGCGTCGGAGAACAGACCGCCGGCGCCGCGCGGCTGGCTCTGAACCGGCGCCGGCGTGCCAGCGAGCAGCATGAGCGCGAGTGCGACCAGACATGGGAAGCATGCAGGAGGTACGGCCGCGGGAGACGAAGAGCGGATCATGTGTAACTCCTTGGTGTCCTGCCTCTCAAGTTCGATGCAGAATTCCTCGCCGCTCAGGACCGCGGAGACGCCAGGGATTCCTCACCACGGGCGGACCGAATTGTGCTTGTGTCTCCCGGACGGCACAATAGCTCGTCGGACGGTTCCGCCGTTCTACAGATCCGTCGGGATGATCAGCATCGCGATCACGCTGATCAGGATGCACACCACCGCCGCGATCCCGGTGTACCCGAGGACGTCCCCGAACTTCAGGCGGGTGACGGTCAGGATGGGTATCGCCCAGAACGGCTGGATGAAGTTGGTCGTCGCGTCGCCGTAGGCATAGGCGAGCACCGTGGTGGTGGCGGATACGCCGAGCTCGCGCGCGGCCGGCAGCAGGTAGGGCGCCTCGATCAGCCACTTGGATCCGCCCGAGGGCACGAAGAGGTTCACGAAGCCGGAATAGAAGTAGACCACCAGCGGGTAGGTCTCCTGGGTGGCGAACGTGACGAACAGCTCGCCGAGCCAGGCGCCGAGGCCGGTGTTGTTGATGACGCCGAAGATGCCCGCGTAGAACGGGAACTGCAGGATGACCCCGGATGCGGTCCGGGCGCCGTTGGCGAACGCGCGCACCAGGTTGGACGGCCGGCCCTGGAGCAGCAGCGCCGCCACCAGGAAGACCGCGTTGTAGGCGTTGATGGTCCACGAGGCGCCGAAGCCGCGGGTGACGATGGAGTAGCCGAGGGGGTAGCCGATCAGGATCGCGGCCAGGATCACCCAGCCGGGAAACGCCTCCATGCGGCCGGCCGGCGACTCCGGGGGTTGGTCCTCGGGGAGCGTCGGCATCATGCGGTCGATCTGGTCCGACGTCAGCGTCTGCACGTTCTGCCGCGGGTGGAGCAGCATCACCGTCGCCAGGGCCACGGCCCCCAGGATGGCGATGAAGATCAGGTTGAACGGAATGAACAGCGTCTCGGTGACCGGCAGCAGGCGGTCGATGACCGGCTCGCCGCTCGCCGGCTCGAGCAGCGGATTGCCGGGGGTGGCGAGAATCAGCGGCGCCGATCCCGACAGGCCGCCGTGCCAGATGGTGCAGATCCCGAGATAGGCGGCGGCGATCACCACCCGGATGTCGGCCTTCGGATTGCGCCGCGCGATGAACGGCACGAAGAGCGCCGACGCCACGACGCTGAGGGCCCAGTTGAGATAGCCGGTGACCAGCGCGTAGGCGCCGATGAGGGCGATGGCCTGGATCGGCCGGTCGGGGTCGGGCCGGCTGGCCAGCCAGTCGAGGAACCGGTAGACGGGCCGGGACGAGACGCAGGCGTGCGCCGCGATCATGGCGATGGAGAACTGCATCCCCAGCTCGAGCAGCGCCCACATGCCGTCGCCCCAGGCGAGGACCGACTCGTTGAGGCTCGCCCCGGCGCCGAACATGGCCAGGAATATCGCCGCCACGGTCAGGAGCATGCAGACGACCCACGAGTCGGGGATCCAGCGCTGGGTGAACCGGCAGAGGCGGTCCCCGAGATCGCCGACGACGGCGACGACGCCGCTGGTGCTGCTGTTCGATGGCTCAGGCATGGTCCCGTCCGAATCCGATCAGGAGGCCTGCGCCGGCGCCTGCGGCTGCTTCGCCAGCATCAGTGCCCCGAGCGCGACCACCGACAGCCCGGCGGCGAGGTAGAAGGCCAGCTCGTAGCTCTCGGTGGCGTCGAAGACGCGGCCCGCGATCACCGGTCCCACGATGCCCGCGACGCCCCACGCCGAGAAGAGCAGGCCGTAGTTCACGCCCATGTGCCGCGTTCCGTAGAAGTCGGCGCAGGTCGAGGCGAAGACCGACAGCAGCGTTCCGTAGCCGTAGTAGATCACGATGAGCAGCAGGTAGAAGAGCACCACCTGCTCGGCGAAGAGATAGAACAGGGGCAGCGCCACCGCCGAGAGCAGCACCATCAGGCGCAGCGTGTTCAGCCGGCCGAACGTGTCGGACATCCAGCCGGACAGTACGCGCCCGCCCGTGTTGCCAATCGCGCCGATGGTCAGTCCGAGGCCCGCCGCGGCGCCCAGGCCCGCCGCTTCGCCCACCGGGACGAGCTGGCTGATCACCATCAGGCCGGCCGCGGCTCCCAGGCAGTAGGCGATCCAGAGCAGGTAGAAGGTCGGGGTGCGCACCATCTCCCCCGTGGCGAAATCGCGCGCCGTCGCCGGGGCGGCCGCCTTCGGCGCGCCGCCGGAGGCCGGGGCGGGCGCCGCGGCCGGAGGACGGTAGCCCTCCGGCGGGTTCTTCAGCAGGTAGGCCGCCGCCAGCGTCATCACCAGGAAGACGAGCGCGGAGATCTGCATCGTTCCCTGCCAGCCGTAGCTGGGGATCAGCCACTCCCGCGCCAGCGGGCCGTAGATGCCGGATCCGGCTCCGTAGCCGCCCACCACCAGGCCGACCGCCAGGCCGCGGCGGTCGGGGAACCACTTCGAGCAGACCGGGATCGGGATGGCGTAGCCGAAGCCGTTGCCGGCGCCGGCGATGGCGCCGAAGGTGACGTAGAGCCAGATGAGCGACTCGGTCTGGCTCGCCAGGAAGAAGCCGAGGGCGTACAGGATGCCCCCGAACGCCGCGACCCGCTGCGGTCCGTAGCGGTCCTGGAGGAAGCCGGCGACGACGAACCACGAGCCGACCGAGAGGATGGCGATGGTGAAGACCACCGAGACCTGGGTCCGGGTCCAGCCGAAGTCGGCGTCGAACGGGGCGACGAAGACGCTCCACGCGTAGATGACGCCGAGCGCCAGGTTCATCAGAACGCCGCCGATGAGCGGGAGCCAGCGGTTGGGCGAGGAATCGGCAGAGGCTGCGGTCGCGTCAGTCATTCGGGCGCTCCTCTCGTGTCGACGCCCGGCGGCGTCGCGGTCTGGTTCCCGCCGATGCGAACGGCCAGGGCCGGCGCCCGTCCGCGGCGGGCCGGGGCGCAGGCCGGCCACACATTCTACCCGCGGAGCCGCGGGCGACGGTTGTCGGGCTAGAATTGCGTCCGCGCCACGAGCGGACAGGAGAGAAGATGACGAGACGCACGTTGATGACAGCCGTTTTGGGATTCACCGCCCTTGCCGCCGTCGGTTTCTCCGGCCCCGGCGTCCACGCGCAGTCCGACGTCAGCGGCGTCTGGCAGCTCGATCTAGACACCCAGACCGGCGAGCAGACCTGGACCGTGATCTTCCAGCAGAACGGGTCGACGCTCGGTGGCGAGATCGACATGAACGATGGTGAGGGCACCCTGCCCGTCGAAGGCTCCGTCGAGGGCAACACGATCGCATTCGTGTTCATCGTGCCGGATCTCGACGGCGACATGCCGATCAACCTCTCCGGCGAGGTCGACGGCGCCACCATCACGGGTGACGAGGGACACTTCGTCTGGTACGGATCCGGCACCTGGACCGGCAAGAAGCAGTAGTCCCGCCGGCTCGGAGGTGGCGGAGGAGGCGGCCGCCGCGACGTCGCCCCGCCTCGGGCGTTCGCTACCCGGCGGCAAGCTCGACCAGCATGGCCGCCTGCATCATCAGGTTCAGCCGGAGCTGCTCCACCGTCACGAACTCGTGGTCGCTGTGGCCGGTGTAGGCGGCGCCGGGCATCGAAGGCCCGAAGTTGACCCCGTTCGGCAACAGGCGCGCCTGCGTGCCGCCACCCACTGCGATGGGGCCCGCGTCGTGCTGGCCGGTGTAGTGGCGGTAGATGTCGACCAGCACCGGCACATGGGGCGCCGACTCCACGTAGTACGGGTCGCCCATCTCGATCCTGCATCCCGGCGGCGCGGTCCCGCGGCGCATGGCCCACGTCTCGATCGCGGCGCGCGCCGCCGTCTCGACCTGCTCCCGGCTCCGACCGACCGGGCAGCGGATGTTGAGGCACGCCTCCAGGCCGCCGTCCTCGAGTGGGTACAGCCGGGTGAGCACCAGGGTGAGCGGTCCCATGAACGAGTGCGTGCACGCGAGGTCGCCGAAGCGCTCGGCGCAATCCCCCGTTCCGACGAGATCGTTCACGAGCCGCACCATGCGACTCGCGGGCGTAGCGGGCCAGTCGCGGCGGGCGAGGAGCGCGACGAGGTGGGTGATCGCGTTGCGGCCCTCCCATGGCGTGGACGAGTGTGCCGCGACGCCGTGCGCCCGTACCGTCAACCGGTCACCGTCGGGCTCCAGGTCGAACTGCACGCCGCGTGATGGATCGATGCCGGCGCGCATGTCCGCCGCCAGGCCGGGTTCCGCATCCGCGACCACCGCGACCGCCTCCGAGGGTACGCGCGTACGAGCCTCGCCGCCGCCCAGCGACAGGAGACACGCGCGGCGCTCCTCCGGACGTGCTCTGGCGGGCGGGCCCGGTGGGACGGTCAGGAAGATGCCGCCGGTTCCCTTCTCCGCGGTCACGACCGGGTACTTGGCGTCGAGCGCCACGTTGAGCGCGGGCGGGTCCCATTGCTGCAGGAATTCCCGGAACGGCTTCCAGTCCGATTCCTCGGTCATCGACACGATGAGCTCGATCCGGCGCCGCAGCGGCACGCCGAGTTCGCGAACGGTGCGCATGGCGTGGAGCGCCGTCGCGATCGACGCCTTGTCGTCCTCGACGCCCCGGCCGATGAGCCGTCCCGGCTCGCTGGCCGCATCCAGTGTGAACGGGTCGCCGCGCCACCGCTCGCGGTCCGCGGGCTGCACGTCCCCGTGCGTCAGGACCCCCAGGCGGTTTGCCCCCCGGCCCAGGCCGATCACGACCGCAGCGCCGTGGTCCTCGAAGTCGAGACGCCATTCGCCGCACAGGCCCGCCAGGTACTCCTTCAGACGCCGGAAGGACGGCAGTTGCACGTTGGGTGTCGGAGGCGCGGCGACGGTAGGAAAGCCCACGAGCGCCGCCAGCGTGGAGGTGGCGCCGGCGAGCCGTGTCGCGGCGTGTTCGGCGGCCTTGCGCGCGAGTGGAGATGGTCTGATGCTCTCCGACCCGGTCTCTTCGGGGGCGATGGCGGACATGACCGTCGGCGGGCGAGGAGTTCAGTCAATCCCGAAGCTGCGTCGCGTCCACCTTTTCCGCCAGCCAGACCTTGATGAGCGACTGGTAGGGGACGTCCCGCAGGTTGGCGGCCACCTTGATCCGTTCGAGCAGGTCGACCGGGAGTCTCAGGGAGATCGCCTTCGTCGACGGCTTCAGGTTGGGAAACCGGATCCGTGTTCCCTGGTTCCAGTCGACATGTGGACTGGAGTCGTGGGTCTCCCAGAACGTTCTTTCCTGGGTCTCGGTCCGGAACCGGGAGCGCCGGTCACTCGTGCTGGTCATGTCGTGCTCGCTCCGTACGGTGCATGTCGCGGGCCGAGATCACCCGGATCCTGGTATTGTCCTCCCGCACTGCGAACCCAATCAGGATACATGCCCGAATCAGCCGACGGCGGCTCGTACCGCCGCATCTGGGCGCTCGCCTGGCCCACGCTGGTCTACAGCGTGCTGGAACTGAGCCTGGGGGTGGCTGACTTCCTGATGGTCCGCGGGCTGGGCAGCGAGGCGACGGCCGCCATCGGGCTCAACCGGCAGATCGCCTTTCTGCTCGAGTCGGCGGCGCTCGCGGTGGCCACCGGGGTGATCACGCTCGTCAGCCAGGGGGTCGGGGCGGAGAATCGCGAGCAGGTCGACGGCGCCGTGCGGCAGAGCTTCCGCCTCGTCCTGCTGCTCGGCGTTCCCACGACGCTGGTCGGCTACGCGGCGAGCCGGCCGCTTCTGGTTGCACTGCAGGCGAGCCCCGAGACGCTCGCCCACGGCGTCCCGTACCTGCACATCTACTTTCTGGGCACGCTCTTCCTCTGGACGAGCCTCGTGGCGGCCGCCGTCTTCCGGGGGACCGGCGACACGCTCACGCCGCTGAAGCTCGCCGCCGGGGTCAGCGTGCTCAACATCGGCCTCAACTACGTCTTCGTCTTCGGCGCCGGCGCGATTCCCGCGTACGGCGTGGCCGGGGCGGCCATCGGCACCGTGGCGGCCCGCGCCATCGGCTCCGCGGTCTACGTGGTCCTGCTGGTGCGCGGCACGCCGCACGCCCGCCTGCGGCCGCGGCCCTGGATGGACGTCGACTGGGAGCTGATGCGGCGCATCCTGCGCATCGGCTGGTCGCCGGCTCTGGCCGCCATCGCCCGCAACGGCGCCCGCGTCGTGTACCTGGCCCTGCTGGGAATCGTGCCGTTGGGCGCCTCGCTGCACGCCGCGGCAGGCGTCGGCCTGCAGGTGCGTCTGGTCAGCGTACTGCCGGCGCTGGCGTTCCAGGTGGCCGCCGCGACGCTCGTCGGTCAGGCGGTAGGGGCGCGCCGGTACGACCTGGCGCAGGCGATCGGCCAGCGCACCGTGCTGCTGCTCGCCCTGATCATGGCGGGCGTGGTGGCGGTGACGTTCCTGCTCGCCGAGCCGCTGGCGGCGCTGTTCATCGTCGACCCGGAGGTCGCCGCGCTCGGGGCCACGGTGCTGCGCTGGTTCGCGGTGGCGCAGTTCTTCAGCTCCCTCAGCATCGGCACGCAGGGAGCGCTGACCGGCGTGGGCGATACCAGGCCGATCTTCCGCTACACGATCGTGACGCAGTGGGTCGTGCTGCTGGCCATGACGCTGGCCCTGTCGGTGGGGCTCGGCTGGGTGCCCGAGGGCGCCCTCCTGGCCTGGGTGGCGGCGCCCGTGCTGCAGTTGGCGCTGATGCAGCGACTCTTCCGCAGTGGACGCTGGCGGACGCTGCGCGTCTGACGGACCGGCGCGACGCCGCCGGGACGGGGCCTCAGTTGGGCGGGACGGGGGCTCGCCGCCGGGACGGGGGCCTCGCCGGGGGCGGCCGACCGGTCGTCGGACGGTCGTCGGACCGGGTTTGCAGATTTGTGAAATCGACGCTTGCGCGCTCTTGACGACGGTGGTATGCTCCCTCATTCACGGTTTGCGGCGGTTTCTTCGGAACTACCAAGGAGTAGCCAAGATGACCTGGACGAAGCCTGAGTTCAAGGCGATCTCGCTGTCGATGGAAGTGACGTTCTACGTCAACAGCCGCTAGGCGAGATCGACAGGGTCGTTCGCTGTGCGCGTTCGGATCCTGGGCTCGGCGGCCGGCGGCGGCCTGCCGCAGTGGAATTGCCGATGCCCGAACTGCTCTGGAGTGCGTGCGGGATCTTCCGAGATTTCCGCACGCACCCAATCTTCCCTTGCGATTACCGCCGACGGCGATCGGTGGTTCCTCTTCAACGTATCCCCGGACATCCGGCAGCAGATCCAGTCGACGCCCGAATTGACACCGTCCGGTAGCGGCGGGCGCGCCACGGCGATCGCGGGCTGCGTGCTCACGGACGCGGAGCTGGATCACATGTCCGGACTGCTCCTCATCCGGGAGGGGTGCTCGTTCCCCGTCGTCTCGACGCCGCTGGTGCGCGAGTGGCTGACCGAGCACTTTCCGGTCGCGCCCGTGCTGTCGCACTTCGCGCCGCGTCCCTGGATCGACCTGCCGCTGGATGAGCCGACGGATTTGCCGGGCGGTTCGGACGGAGAACCCAGCGGCCTGCGCCTGCGCGCGTTCGAGGTGGGCCGCGACGTGCCGCGGTTCGTCGTCGGGACGGAAGCGGCCGACGCCGTGGGGTCCGTCATCGGGCTGGAGATTACGGACGTCGCCCGCGGCGCCCGGCTCGTGTACGCGCCCGGCGTGCCGGCCATCAACGATGCGTTGCGGGCGGCGGCCGACGGGGCCGACGCCCTCATGATGGACGGCACCTTCTGGTCGGACGAGGAGCCGCGCGAGACCGGCATCACCGATATCACGGCCCGGGAGATGGGCCATCTCCCGGTCGACGGCGGGGGCGGGAGCCTGGCATGGATCGGCGGCCTGCCGATTCGGCATCGCGTCTACGTGCACATCAACAACACGAACCCGATGCTGAACGACGCCGGCCCGCAGAGGCGCCGCGTCGACGCCGCGGGTGTCCGGGTCGGCGCCGACGGGGACGTGTTCGATCTCTAGGCGCCGGGGAGCGGCCGCGGGCGGCGGAACGGCCGCCGCCGTGGATCGGTCGGGAGCGACAATGAAACCGTGGTCACGGGACGAGTTCACCGAGCAGTTGCGGGCCATCGGACAGGCCCGCTACCACGACAAGCACCCGTTTCACCGGCTGATGAACGACGGCCGGCTGAGCCGGGAACAGCTTCAGCTCTGGGTCGCCAACCGCTTCTACTATCAGAAGAACATCCCGATCAAGGACGCGATCCTGTTGTCGCGGTGTCCCGATCGGGGTATCCGCCAGAAGTGGATCCAGCGAATCCACGACCATGACGGAACCGAGAGCGGTCCCGGCGGCATCGACAAGTGGCTGCGCCTGGCTGCGGCGGCGGGCGTGGCCCCGGAGGAGCTCGAGGACGATCGCCGGCTGCTGCCGGGTGTGCGCTACGCGGTCGATGCCTACGTGAAGTTCGTGGAGACGCGCCCGTGGGTGGAAGGAGTCGCCTCGTCGTTGACCGAGCTCTTTTCTCCCAACCTGATGGCGACGCGGCTGGCGGCCTTCGAGAAGCACTACACCTGGATCGATCCGGAGGCGCTGGCGTACTTCCGGTCGCGCCTGACGCAGGCGCCGCGCGACACCGACCACGGGCTGGGTATCGTGCTGGACCACTGCGCGACGCGCCCGGAGCAGGAACGGGCGGCGGCGGCGCTGCGCTTCAAGTGCGATCTGCTCTGGGCGCAGCTCGATGCCGTCTATCATCAGTGCGTGACCCCGACCGACGGGGCGGCCGCGCGAGGGTGACCGGGTGGCCGGATGACGATGACCGGGTGACATGGGGGAGAGCATCAGGCGCCCCAGGCTGGCGCCGCACGCGCGGTACCGCTGGGACAAGGTCCGCAACGAGCATCAACTCGTGTTTCCCGAGGGGATGATGGTGCTCAACGAGCCGGGCAAGGCCATCGTCGAGCTGTGCGACGGGCGTTCGCTGGACGAGATGGTGGCGGCGCTCAAGGAGAAGTTCCCCGGAGCCGAGCCGGAGAACGACGTCCGGGAGTTCCTCGGCCAGCTCGCCGAGAGAGGACTGGTCAATGATGCCGCCGCCGACTGAGCTGCCCCGGCCGCGCGCGCTGCTCGCCGAGATCACCTACCGCTGTCCGCTGCAGTGTCCGTACTGCAGCAATCCGCTGGAGCTCGCCCGCTACAAGAGCGAGCTGGACACCGCCACCTGGGTGCGGGTGTTCGAGCAGGCGGCGGAGCTGGGCGTCGCGCAACTCCATCTCTCGGGCGGCGAGCCCCTCGTCCGCCGCGACATCCTCGACCTTTGCCGCGCCGCGCGCGACTGCGAGCTCTACTCGAACATGAGCACCGGAGCCACGGTGGCGGACCAGAAGATGATCGAGCGCCTGCGCGAAGCCGGGCTCGATCACCTGCAAGTGAGCCTGCTCGATACCGATCCGGAGGCCAACGACTGGCTGGCCGCCGCCCCGTCCTTCGAACGCAAGCGCGCCGCCGTGCTCACCGCCAAGCGGATCGGGTTCCCGGTGACCCTCAACGTCGTCCTGCACCGGCACAACCTGGAGCGGATCGGGGAGGTCATCGACACGGCGTTCGCCTGGGGGGTCGACCGTCTGGAGCTGGCCAACACGCAGTACACCGGCTGGGCGTTCCGCAACCGGGCGGCACTGATGCCGACGCGCGCGCAGGTCGAGCGCGCCCAGCGCGTCGTGGACGAGAAGCTGGCCGCGAGCACCGGGCGGCTGGAAGTCGTGCACGTGCTGCCCGACTACTTCGAGGAGTTTCCCAAGGCGTGCCTGCACGGGTGGGGCATGGTCTTCATGGCCGTGGCCCCGGACGGCGCGGCCCTGCCCTGCCAGACCGCGCGCGAGATTCCGGGTCTCGAGTTCCCCAACGTGCGGGATTCGTCGCTGGAGGAGATCTGGTTCACCTCGGACGTCTTCCAGCGGTTCCGCGGCACGGACTGGCTGCCCGAACCGTGCCGGAGCTGCGACCGCCGCGAGATCGACTTCGGCGGCTGCCGCTGCCAGGCCTACCTGATGACCGGCGACGCCAACGCCACCGATCCGGTCTGCCACCTGTCGCCCCAGCACCACCTGATCGCCGAGGCGCTCGCCGAGGCGGAGAAGCCGGCCCCGCCGCTCGCGTTCCGGGTCATGCGGACCTGACAGCCCGTGGCAATAGCCCGCTCGATACGGCTCCGTGTCCGCCACCGCGACCAACTGCGCGTCCAGCTCCAACAGCCGGGTTTCGAGCTGGTCGATCGCCAGCAGGTAGTCGTCGACCACCACCCGGTCGGCCGGATGCGGCCACGTCAGACCATTGACCCAACGCCGATGCGCCTGCGTCCACGCGCGCCCCCATCCTCTTCGAGCCTCCGCCGTAGACGGTTCACCGCCCGGACCTCGTTCCGCACCGTCCAGATAGTCGGCTCGGACGCGTCCGGAGCCAACACCGCGACCTGCAACTGCACCTTGTGCGCATCGATTCCCACGCAGGTGACAGGCTCGCTCCCCGACTCCTGCTGCCGGACCAGCCGACGCCGCCCGGGATGGGCGTCCGGGCGGCTGAAACCGACCGCTCATGGCCATATTTCGACTGCCGATAGGAATGCCCTGTCGCCTGGTCTCACCACGCCTGTATCGTGAATCGTGGCTCGACGAGCGAGGCCGTGTCAGGAGATTCGATCAAGATGGCCGACGAGCAGGACGATGCAACCATCTACCGGGTGGTGGTGAACCACGAGGAGCAGTACTCCATCTGGCCCGCCGATCAGGAGCTTCCGCCCGGCTGGCGCGATGCGGGCAAGACGGGACCGAAGGCCGACTGTCTCGAATACGTCAAGGAGGTCTGGACGGACATGCGGCCGCTCAGCCTCCGCAAGGCCATGGAGGAATCCACTCCCACGGCCGGGTCGAGCGGCTGACAAGAACGCCTCGGTGTGTACTGGACGGCCTCGCGATCCGGGCAACCGCATGGGAGCCGTGGCGAGCCCCGCTACGGCGGTCGCGTACGTGTGGCAACCGGGCGCCGCGCGATAGTGTGGAATGCGTCGGCGGACGGCTTCGATCTCGAGGTGACGAGCCGCGCGACGGCGTTGGCGTGCACGTCGCCGCCCATGACGTTCGGGTTGCCCGCGCTCGCGGCCGGGCGTGCGTTGAAGGATGAGAGCATGATCGCGCTCCAGGTCGCGCGCCGGGACCTGCTGGAGATGTCGCGCGACGGTCGTCTGCGCTGGGCCGTGGGTGTGCTCCTGCTGCTGCTCGCCGTTTCCGTGTGTGTCGGCTGGACGCGCTCCACCCAGGCGGCCGCCCTTCGGCGTGCGGCGACGGACGTCCAGCACGAGGCTTGGCTCGAGAAGGGAGCGATGCATCCGCACATGGCGGCCCACTACGGCATGTTCCTGTTCAAGCCGGTGCCGCCCCTGGCCGCCGTCGACCGGGGGATCGACGACTACGTCGGATCGTTCGTCTTTCTCGAAGCCCACAAGCAGAACCTCTTCGCCGGACGGCCGGCCGCCGATGCCCCCCCGGGCGCACGCTTCGGCGAGCTGACGGCCGCCGCCGCGCTGCAGGTCCTCGTGCCGCTGGTGATCCTGCTCCTCACGTTTTCCACGTTCGCCGGGGAGCGCGAGCAGGGCACGCTGCGCCAGACGCTCGCCACCGGTGTGCGCGGCTGGGAGCTCGTCCTTGGAAAAACCGTGGCCGTCGCCCTGCTCCTCGCCTGCGTGCTCCTTCCCGCCGCGCTATTGGGGGCAGGACTCGCGCTGGTCGACGCTTCGGAAGTGCGGGAAGAGGTGGGCCGCGCCGTCGCGCTCGCGCTCGTCTACCTCGCGTACTTCGCGATCTGGGCCGTAGCGGGGCTCTGGGTGTCGGCCCGCGCCGGTACGAGCCGTCAGGCGTTGGCGGGGCTGCTCGCGTTCTGGTTCGCCACCTGTCTGCTCGCACCGCGGCTCGGTGCCGATCTCGCGGGGTTCGTCCATCCCGCCCCGCTCGCGACGGCCTTCGATGCCGCCATCGAAGAGGATTTCGCGCAGATGATCCCCTTCCCGCGGCGCGTGGAGGCGGTGACGAAGCGGCTCGTCTCCGAGTACGGCGTCGCCGGCCCCGAGGCGTTGCCGGTCAGTCCCATCGGCTTTGCGCTCTCCGAGGGCGAAGCCGAGAGCAGTCATATCTACCGCCGCCACCTGGACGCACTCTTCGACACCTACGAACGGCAGGAGCAGGTCGGACGCCTCGTCGGACTGCTGGCGCCGGCGCTGGCCTTGCAGCACGTCTCGAATGCGCTGTCCGGCACCGACCTCGCGCACCACCGCCGCTTCGCCGCCGCCGCGGAAGCCTATCGACTGGACCTGGTGCAGCCGCTCAACCGCGCCATCGCCGTGAACGACGAGATCGCGCAGCGTCCCGGCGACGAGACGTTCTACGCGGGTTATCTGCGCGGGCGCGACCTCTGGGCCGAGCTGCCGCGATTCGAGTACGTGCGGCCTCCGCTGGCTTGGGCGGCGAGCTACACGTGGACATCCACCGCCACGCTCCTCCTCTGGCTGACGGCCGCCACCGCCGGCCTGCTGGCCTCGGTTCGGAGGTTGCATGTCTGAGGGTTCAGGCACGTTGGGCACGGTGCTTCGCCACGAATGGCGCCTGCTGCGCGCCGATCGCGCCGTGGTCGTGGTGCTCGTCCTCTTCATCGCCCTCGCGGCCTATGCGCTCGGCACCGGGGAACGGCGCGCCTCCGCGCACCGTTCCGCCCTCGAGCGGCTGGCCGAGGCAAGTCGCCTGACCGTGGCCGAGCTCCGGCAGCAGGCCATGGACGCCGAACGTCGTCCGGGGGCGCCGTCGGACGGGCCACCGGAATACGGCCCTCGCGATCCGGAGTTCGTGCTCGCCGCCACGCGGCAGCGGAACGTCGTCCTGCCACCCTCCCCGCACGAGGGCCTCGCCGTCGGCCGCACGGACCTCTACCCGGACGTCTACTCGGTGATGACGCTGGAGATCGGGATCAATCCCTACCCGCAGGCACTGCCGTCGAAGGGTGCCGGGCCGATCTTCGGCCGGGCGATCGAGAACGTGACCAGCCCGCGCAAGCTGCTCGTCGGTCACTTCGATCTGCTGTTCCTGATGGTCTACGGCTATCCCCTGTTGATCATCGCGCTCACCTGCAACCTGCTCGCCACCGAGCGCGAGGAGGGCACGCTGGCGCTCGTGCTTGCCCAGCCCATCCGGCTGGGGACGCTGGTGGCCGCGAAGATCGCGCTCCGCGGCGCGCTGCTCGTCGGCCTCGCCCTCCTGTGCCCCGCGATCGGGATCGCCGCGTCGACCGGCTTCGCCGCGCCCGGTGACGGCACGCGCCTGCTGCTGTGGACCGCCGCGGTCGTGCTCTACGGCGCCTTCTGGCTCGCGCTCGCGGCCTGGATCAACGCATCCGGCCGCAGTTCCGCGCACAACGTGATGGTGCTGGCCACCTTGTGGATTGTCCTGGTGGTCGTGCTCCCGTCCGCGCTCACGCTCGCGGCCACCGAGCTGCACCCGGTGCCGCCCCGCATCGAGCTCGTGGAGGCCGCGCGCCGCGCGCGCAACGAGGCGCGCGTGACCGCCAACGAGGAGGCGCTGCGCCGCCGGTTCCTCGAACGACACCGCGATCGCATCCACGACCAGGCGTCGATGTACGCGGCGATGACCACCATCGTCGAGCCGGCGCCCGCGGGCAACCCGCTCCTCGACGATTTCTTCGCGCGTCATCCGAAGCTCGCCGGCGATCGCCGCTTCACGCAGATGAGCCTCTTCTACGTGCTGCTGGCGGCACAGGAGGAGGCAGTCGAGCGCCGCACGGAGGCGGTTAGGGATCGCATCGCCGACGGCCTGGCCTCGCGACGCGCGTTTCTCGATCGGTGGGCATGGCTGGCGCCGGCCTCTCTCGCGCAACGCGTGCTCAGCGACGCGGCCGGTACGGGTGAGGCCCGCTATCGACGCTTCTTCGAACAGGCGGCCGTCTATCAGGCGGAGCAGCGCGCCTTTTTCTGGCCGCGTGTGTTCCATGCGGCGACGCTCTCGGCCGCGGACTATGACCGCCTGCCGACCTTCGAGTATGTGGAAGAACCCGCCGGATGGGTTGTGCGGCGGTCTCTGGCCGCGCTCGCCGCGCTCGCCGCGTTCGCCGCGTTCGGGACCTCCGGCGCGGTCGTCGCCTTCCGTCGCTTTGGCGTGGTGTGATTGGGGCGGACGACCTGCACGGTATCGGCTGCGCGCCACACGCGGGCTCCCATGGCGGGCGTGACGATCAACGTGCTCTACGCGATCGGAGGACTGACGCCGGCGGTCCTGGCGTCACGGCTGCGTGCTCCGGCTGCGCCGCGAGTCAGCGCGCCGGCGCGGGCGGGCGAACGCATGGCCCATCATCGTCCCGATCGGGGGATGCGATGCGACCGTAGTCGAGCCGGATGATCCGGTCCGCGGCATCGAAGTATCGATCGTCGTGCGTGACGACGAGCACCGCCGTGCCGCGAGCTTTCAACTCGGGCAGGAGTTGACGATAGAAGCGATCGCGCATCGCGGGCTCCTGGTCGGCCGCCCACTCGTCGAAGACGCAGAGTGGCCGATCCTCGAGATACGCCACCAGGAGCGCCAGCCGTTTCCTTTGTCCTTGCGACAGATCGGTCGACGAGAAGCGCCCGGCGTTCAGGCTGACGATGCCGTCGAGTTGCAGCCGCGCAAGGTGCTCGCGCGCGGCCGTCGCGGCCTGCGTCGCGTCGAGGCCGAGCAGCCGATCGAAGAGGTGGAAATCGGCGAACACCGCCGAGAAGAGCTGCCGGTAGCAGTCCCGATTCCTGTCCCCGACCCGACAGCCATCGAGCAGCACTGCCCCGGACTCCGGCGCATACAGCCCCGCGACCAGCTTCATCAGTGTCGTCTTGCCGCTGCCGTTGCCGCCGACCAGGAAGAGGAGATCGCCCGGTTCGATCGTGAGATCGATCGGGCCGAGCGTGAAGCGCTCGTCCGCGGTGCGCCCGCGATACGTGTGGGTCACCCCGCGCAGCTCGATGCGCGTCCACGAGGGCGGCCCGTTCTCCCGCCGATTGCAGGCGGGTTCCGTGGATGCCTGGTCCAGCGAGAGCCCCAGCGCCGCGATGGCGTCGAGCGCCACCCGAGCGCGGGCGAGGATCGGCAACGTGCCCAGCAGCAGATCGAGCGGCGCCATCATGAAGATCAGCGCGAGGAGGAGGCCGCCGAGCGTCTCGCCTGGAAGCGTGATCCATCCAGGCACGGCGAAGACGAGGAGCCCCATCACCACGAAGAACAGCAGAGAGCCCCAGTTGGCCGCCACCGCATACAAGGTGAGGCCGGCCGCGTTGTCCGCCCGGAACGCGGCGGCCGTCGGGACGAGAAGGTCGGTGAGGAACGCGTCACGCCGCGCGGCGTGCAGCTTCAGTTCTTTCGCGCCGGCCGTCAGTCCACGCAGGTGCGAGAACATCGCATCCTGCTTCCGGCGCGCTGCGCGCAGGCGGCTGAGCGCACGCGCGGCCAGGAGCTGATACACGCCGATACCGACCGCCATGAAGGCGAGCACCAGCGCCAGCGCCGCCGGGGACAGCCATGCGATGTAGGCAAGACATCCCGCGACAATCGCCCCGCTCACGCACACCCGCGGCAGACTGCCGAACGCGGTCGTGATCGAAACGACGTCGTCGGTCAAAGCCGAGAGCACGCGGTGCGGGCCGATCTGCTCGAGCCGCCGAAACGCCGCATCGAGCACGCGCCGCGCCAGACCGGTGCGCAGCTCGTAGATAGCCGTCTGTGACAACCGAATCAGCAGCCACTCGGAGAACACGCCCCCGACGAGCCGCGCCGCACACAGGGCGATGAACGCCCCGACGAGCATGCCGGCCGCGCCGCGGTCACGCGTGGCGGCGTGAACCAGCGCGAGGAGCCCTGTGCTTGCGAAGCCGCTGGCCAGCCCGACGGCGACCGCCAGCACGACCTGCGCGCGCGATCGGCCCGTCAGAACGCGCAAGAGCTTCACGGGCGCCTCGGCGCGCCATCCGCCGGCCGTCCCGCCTCGGCGCGAGCCATCGCCGCGTTCAGGCGCTCGGCGAGAACGACGACCTGCGGTTCCGACACGAGGCTGGCGTGGCTGCCGGGCACCGGAATGACCGCGACACCGCCTCGGGCCACCGTGTTCCATCCGACCGCCGGCGGGCCCGGCTCGCGCGCGAGATCCTCGGACGCCCGGAAGAGCGTTGCCGCGAGTTCGCACGGCTGGGTTCGATAGGCGTGAATCGACTCGCAGTTGGCCTCGAAGACATCGAAGTACGTCCGGAACCACGCCAGGGTGAACCCGGCCGGCACGCGGTCGGCCCGCCGCACGTGCTCGTAGGCCAGCGCGAGCCGCTCGTCCCGATCGACGCGCCGCAGATCGGTCTCGATCGAGTGCAGCTCGTCCGGGAAGAGATCGATGAGGAGTTGGACTGGATCACGGCGTTCGATCGAGAGAAAGCCTGGCGCCTTCGCATCGATGATGGCCAGCAGCGCGATGTCCTCGCCGGCGGCGGCGAGCTGTCGCGCGGTCTCGAACGCGATGATGCCGCCCAGCGACCAGCCGCCGAGGAGGATCGCGCCTGCGGGCTGTATCGCGCGGATCTCCCGGGCGTAGCGCGCGGCCATGCGTGGAATCCGCGTCAGCGGCGGCTCCCGTCCATCGAGCCCCGCCGACTGGATCCCGAAAAACGGCCGATCGCGGCCGAGGTGCCGCGCCAGGTCGTAGTAGCGACTCACGCTGCCGCTCACCGGGTGCACGCAGAAGAACGGGCGCTTCTCGCGCCACCGCTCGAGATCGAGCGGCTGGAGGTCGACGATGCAGGACGGGGCGGTCATGGCGACGGGACCCGGGCGCGCGCCGGACGGCGCGCGAGGATCGCCTCGGCCATCGCGGCGACGGTCGACGCGTCGAAGATGGCGCGGAGCGGCAGCTCGACCTCGAACGTCGCGCGCCCCCACGCGATCAGCTGGGTGGCAAGCAGGGAATGGCCGCCCAGTTCGAAGAAGTCGTCGAACGCGCCGATCGGCTCGATCCCGAGCAGCCCCTCCCACTTGCGCGCGATCGCGGCTTCGACGTCGTTGCGCGGCGCCATGTACTCGGCCGTGGTCCGTCGGGGGGCGGCCGCGGGTGGGGGCGGTGGCGTGGCGGACGCCGTCGCCGACCGGGCATCGAGGCCGGTCCAGCGCGCGAGCCGCGCGTCGAGATCCGAGGTCGTGACGATTGCGTGGTCGATCCCCTCGGCGCCGATCAGCCGCACGATCGCCTCGACGCCCCGTTCCGGCGGCAGCACGCCCTCGTCCAGCGCTGGATGTCCCCGTGCGCCCCACGAATCGAGCGAGGCGCTCAACCAGCGCGTGCCGCCGGACGCCGATCGAGCCCTCTGCGCCACGGCAAAGGCGTCGAGATACGCGTTGGCGGCGGAGTAGGCCGCGTACCCGAGGCCGCCCAGGATTGACGCGCTCGACGAGATCAGGAGGCAGAAGTCGGGAGCGTGCGTCAGCCCGTCGAGCGCCGCGGCGAGCGCGCGCGTCCCGGCGATCTTCGGCCGCACCTGCGCCGCGATGCGCGCGGACGTGATCTCGCGGAGGCTGACCAGGGCGTCGTGGCCAGCCATGCCAGCCGCATGGATCACGCCGTGCAGCGCGCCGAAGCGTGAGATGATCTGCTCGACCACCCGGCGCGCCGCACGCTCGTCGCCGATATCGGCGTCGACCACGAAGGCATCCGGCCCGAGCTCCGCGGCACCATCGCGGCTGGAAGCCGATCGCGAGCAGACCGCGATCCGGGCGCCGAGCTCCTGCGCCAGATGGCGCCCGAGGGCCCGGCCGACCTTGCCCAAACCGCCCGTGATCAGATAAACGCCGCCGGGTCTGATCGCCGGCGTGTCGGGGCGCTCGATACGCGCCCGCTGGAATCCACGCGTCCAGCGGCGGCCGTCCCGATAGGCGATGACGTGCTCGGACGCGGCGCCACCGATCTCGGCGACAAGGCGATCGAGGAGGGCGGCAACGGGCTCGTCACCGATGTCCACGAGGCGGCAGCTAACGTTGTGGTACTCCTGCGCGATCACGAGGCATGCGCCGAGGACGGTCGCGCGCTCGGGTACCACGTCGCGACCCGCGAGCACGGCCACTGCCCGTCGCGTCACCACGAGCACGCGCAGAGGCGTCGTCACTCGGCTGGTCTCGAGTGCTTGGGCCAGCGCCACGAGGCTGGCGAAGCCGCCGGCCATCGAGGCCGCGGGATCCGCGTCGGCCGACGTGGACGGATCCCACATGTGGAGCACCACGTCGGGCACGAGGCCGGCGCGACGGAGCGCGGCCAGCACCGCGCGATAGTCGTCGGCGACGCCTGGACGCGCGGCAAACGAGCGATCGCCGATTCGTTCGAAGGCCTCGCCCGGCACGATGGTGATCACGTCGACCGGGGGCGGCATGTGCCCGGCGACCGCATCCCCGAGCGTGAGCTCGTTCGCGAAGACCAACCAGCAGCCCTTCGTCCGGACATCGCCGCGCAGGAACGGCGTCGGCCGCCAGACCGGCAGGCCGTACCAGTCGGCGACGTCGTTGCTGGCGGCGGGGGGCCGCGGCGACATCTCCGCGGCGCGCGGTGCAGCGTCCACCCAGTAGCGCTGCCGCTCGAACGGATAGGTGGGGAGCGGCACGCGCCGGCGGCGCTCACCCGCGCCGAAGGCTTCCCAGTCGATGGCGACACCCTCGATCCAGAGGCGGCCGAGCGCCTCGAGGAAGGCCGTGTACTCGTCCTCCTCGGGCGCCCAATCGAGCAGCGGCACGACCGTCGTGCGCGGCGCGATTGCTCGGACGAGGTTCGTCAACACGTGACCGGGACCGGCTTCGAGCGCCACGCGGTCGGTGTCCTCCAGCAACGCGCGCGCGGCATCGACGAAACGTACGGGTCTACGCATGTGCGCGGCCCAGTACCCGGGATCGGTGGCTTGTTCGGGCGTGATCCAGGTGCCGGTGACGTTCGACAGGAACGGGACTTGCGGCGGATGAAGCGTTACGCCGGCGACGAGGTCGGCATACGGATCGAGTATGGCGTCGATGACCGGCGAGTGGAACGCACGGGTCATGGCGAGCGACGACACGCCAATCTCGCGAGCGTTCAGCTCGCGGGCGAGCGTGTCGAGGGCTTCCGTGTCCCCCGCGAGGACGGTCAACTGCGGGCCGTTGACGGCGGCGATCGACACGCGGTCCGAGACCAGCGCTTGCGCTCCCGTCTCGTCGAGGTTCACGGCCAGCATCCCGCCCGGCGGCAGGGTCTGCATCAGGCGCCCCCTCGCGGCGACGAGGCGCAACGCGTCATCGAGCGACAAGACCCCGGCCAGGCAGGCCGCCACGTACTCTCCCAGGCTGTGTCCGAGCATCGCACAAGGACGCATGCCCCAGGCGGCAAGGCACTGCGCCAGCGCATACTCGAGTGCGAACAAGGTCGTGTGTGCCACATCGAGGCGGTCGAGCCCCTCGGCCGCCGCCTCATGGCCTTCGGCCACGAACCGCGTGGGACGGACGTCGATGTCGAGCTCGGACTCGACCACGTGGGCGCAGCAGTCCAGTGCCGCGCGAAACGCGGGCTCGATCCGATACAACCCCACGCCCGGCCCCGCCAGGCGTACGCCGTGTCCGGGGAAGATCAGCGCGAGCGGGCGATGCTCGGCGGCGAGGCCGGTCAGGGCCGGCGACGGCGAATCCCCGCGGGTCGCCAGCGTGGCCACCGCGGATTCCGTGTCCGAGGCCACCGCGATGCGTCGGTGCGCGAAGAACCTCCGTCCGACCCGGAGCGTGTGCGCGACATCGGCGAGCGCGAGCGCCGACTCGCGACCCAGATGCGAGGCGAGCCGTTCGGCAGCACGATCGAGCGCCTCGGGCGTGCGGGCGGACAGGAGGAGCAGGTGGGCCGGGCGCTCGATGTCGGACGTCGCCGGCACCGGTGGCGGCGCCTGTTCGAGGACGACGTGCGCGTTCGTGCCGCCAAGCCCGAAGGAGCTGACGCCCGCGCGCCGCGGTCCGTTCGTCAGCGGCCAGGATTCGGTGCGAGTCGCCACCCGGAACGGGCTGTGCTCGAAATCGACTCGTGGATTCGGTTCCTCGAAGTAGAGGCTCGGGGGAACGACGCCGCGTTCGACGGCGAGCGCCGCCTTGATGAAGCCGGCGATGCCCGACGCGGTGTCGAGATGTCCGATGTTGGTCTTGACCGAGCCGATCGCGCACCACGGGGGCCCCCCGCGCCCGAACGCGCGCACGAGGGCCTCGATCTCGATGGGGTCGCCCAGCTCGGTGCCGGTTCCGTGGGCTTCGACCAACCCGATGGTCGTGGGATCGACGTCGGCCACCGCCATCGCGTCCGCGATGGCGGTGGCCTGCCCCTGCACGCTGGGCGCGGTGTAGCCAGCCTTGCGCGCGCCGTCGTTGTTGATCGCCGTCCCCCGCACCACCGCCAGTACCGTGTCTGCGTCCGCCTGCGCGTCGTCCAGCCGTTTGAGCACGACGATCGCGGCGCCGTTGCCGCTCACCGTGCCGCGCGCCCTGGCGTCGAACGCGCGGCAGCGACCGTCGGGCGAGGCGATGCTGCCGTACTGGTGCAGATACCCGTCGACCTGCGGGAATCGGATGGACACGCCGCCGGCCAACGCCATGTCGCACTCGCGCGCGAGGAGGCTCTGGACGGCCAGGTGCACGGCGACGAGCGATGTGGAGCAGGCGGTCTGCACCGTGACGCTCGGCCCGCGCAGATCGAGCTTGTAGGAGACACGCGGGGCGAGGTGATCCTTGTCGTTCGCGATCAGCAGGTCGAGTGCGCTCGCTGCGGCGGCCTGCCGGCTCCCGAGGACGTATCGCAAATACGTGCCGAGCGCCGCACCGGCGAAGACACCCACCAGGCCGCGCGTGCGCGCCGGATCGTAGCCGGCACGTTCGAGGGCCTCCCAGGCGCATTCGAGGAAAACACGCTGCTGCGGATCGGTGAGCTCCGCCTCGCGGGCGCTGTAGCCGAAGAACGCCGCATCGAACCGGTCGGCCCCCTCGATCGTGCCGCGCGCTTTCACATACGCCGGGTCGCGCAGCGTGGTGTCGCTGACGCCGGTCTGACGCAGCTCCTCGTCCGAGAACCAGCGGATCGAGTCGACCCCCTGGACAATGCCGTTCCAGAACGCGTCGACGGTCTCGGCGCCGGGGAAGCGCCCCGCGACGGCTATCACCGCGACGTCCGTGCCTGCATCCGGGTTGTGATGTTCGCTCATGCCTGTGCTCGCTCAGTCTTCGATCGCGCGACGCCGCGCGCGGGCGCCGCGGGAACGGGCCTGGCGGCGCACGGTCCCACGGTCGGAGGTGGCGGCGGCCGGCCGCTCGCCTGCGGCTCGGCCATCGGCCGCGCCGGAAGGCGCTGCGACACGCATCGCGCGAATTCGCTGCGCGAGCGCCCGCACGGTTGGATAGGCGAAGAGATCGACGACCGTCAGATCGGCGTACGTCATCCGCAGATCCGCTTGCAGCCGCACGACGAGCAGCGAATGACCGCCGAGCTCGAAGAAGTGATCGTCGAGACCAACGCGATCGACACCGAGTACGGTCTTCCAGGCCTCCGCTATGCGCCGCTCGTCGTCGGTCTGCGGCGGGGCGAAGGGCACGTCGGTCTCGCCCCGCGGCGGCGGAAGGGCGCGGCGATCGAGCTTGCCGTTCGCCGTGAGCGGCAGCGCCTCGAGCGGCACGAAGTGCGAGGGCACCATGTAGTCGGGTAAACGCTCCGCCGTGAACGCACGCAGGTCGGCGGTGCTCGGTCGCGCCTCGTTCGGGTCGCGGTTGAAGACGACGTACGCGACCAGACGACGATCGCCGGGCGCCGCATCCCAGACGCGGACCGCGGCGTCGAGCACGGCGGGATGGCATCGCAGGGCGGCCTCCACGTCGCCTGCTTCGATGCGGAAACCGCGCACCTTGAGCTGGCTGTCGCGGCGGCCGAGACAGACGATCCGCCCATCCTCCAAACGGCGCGCCAGGTCGCCGGTGCGATACATGCGCTCACCGGGCCGGGACGCGAACGGATCCGGCACGAAGGCGTCGGCGGTGAGCGCAGGCTTCCCGTGATAGCCGCGGGCAAGCCCGAGGCCGGCGATGAACAGCTCGCCGACCGCGCCAATCGGCACGGGCTGACCGCTCGCGTCCAGTACGTATGCGCACGTGTTGGCAATCGGCCGCCCGATCGTGACCGGCTCGTCCTCGTCCAGACGGGATGATGTGGACCAGATGGTCGTCTCGGTCGGTCCGTAGACGTTCCAGAGCACCCCCACCCGCGCGCGCAGCCGCTCGGCGAGCTCCGCTTCGAGTGGCTCGCCGCCGCACAGCGCCCGCAGTTGGGGATCGCCCTGCCACCCGGCATCCATCAGCAGCCGCCATCCGGCGGGCGTCGCCTGCATGAGCGTCGGACGCGTCGCGCGCGCCAGGTCCCCAAGCAGATCGCCCGACGCGACAGTGGTCCGCGGCGCGATGATCACTCGGGCACCCGACGTGAGCGGCAGGAAGATTTCCAGCGCCGCGATATCGAACGCGATCGTCGTCACGGCGAGCAGCTTGTCCTCCGCAGCAACCGCCACCTGTGTTCGCATCGCGGCGAGGAAGTTCGCGAGCGCCCGATGGGGGACGACGACGCCCTTGGGCCGGCCGGTGGAGCCCGACGTGAACATCAGATACGCGGCGGTATCCGGCCGCACGCGCAGGTCACCCGCCAGCGGGTCGCTCGCGGACCCTGCCGTATCGGCCTCGGTCGCGTCCAGACACACCAGGCGTCCGCACGCGGCCGACAGCCGCCCCGCGAGCGCGTCCGTCGTGACGAGGGCGTGGACCGATGCCTCGGCAACGACCGCGTTGGTGCGCGGCGGAGGATGCGAGGGATCGAGCGGCACGTAGGCGCCGCCGGCCTTCATGACCCCGAGCAGCGTGGCCACGAGATCGGGTGACCGCTCGAGCAGGACCCCGACGCGCGATTCGGGACCGATGCCGACCTGTCGCAGGCGCCGCGCGATCCCGTTCGCGCGGCGGTCGAGCTCGTCGTAGGTCTGCACGGTACCCGCGTGCTCGATCGCGACCGCCCGAGGCGACCGCCGGGCGTGGCGCTCGAACGTCTGGTGCGCGAGCGCCCCGTCGGCGGCCGTCGCAGTGGCGTTCCACACGACGAGCAGGTGATGTCGTTCCGCCTCATCGAGGATCGGGATCTGCGAGAGGCGCAGGTCCGGTGCGTCGGCCACAGCCCGGAGCACCCGCTCGAACCGCGCGAGCAGCCGCTCCATCGTGCGATCGTCGAACACATCGGCCGCGTACTCGAGTGTGAAGGCGATGGCGTCCGCGTCGACGACCGACAGCGTCAGGTCGAACTTCGCGTGGTCGACCTCCACACGCACCGTCTCGGCGGAGAACCCGGGAAGGTCGACCCGCGATCCCGGCGTATTCTGCATCATCACCATCACCTGAAACAGCGGTGACGAGGCGATATCGCGGGCGGGCTGCACGTGGTCGACGAGCAGCTCGAACGGCAGGTCCTCATGGGCGAGCGCCCACAGCGCCTCTTCACGTGCCCGGTCTATCAGCGTCCGGAAGCTCGGGTCGCCGCCCAGGTCGAACCGCAGCACGAGCGTGTTGACGAAGAATCCGACGACGCGCTCGAGCTCGGGCCGAGGCCGGCCGGCGGTGGGGGTGCCGAGGCACAGCGTGGTGCTGCCGGTCCAGCGTGCGAGCAGGGCCGACCAGGCCGCGAGGATCACCTGGAAGAGCGAGGCGCGCTGGCCGCGGGCGAGCGCCCGCAGGCGAGCGCTGGCCGCGGCGTCGAGCCGCAACCTGCGGCGGCGACCCGGGCGCGGCCCCGACGGCCGGCGAGGGTGGTCGAGCGGGAGATCGAGGACGTGCGGCGCGCCGTCGAGATGCGCGCGCCAGGCGGCGAGCAGGTCATCGAGCCGCGCGCCATCCAGAACACGACGCTGCCACTGCACGAAGTCCTGATAGCGCCAGTGCGGCGCCGGCAGGCTGGGGGACGGGTCGCCGGCCGGTCCGGGCGCGCTCGGGCCGGCGTGAAGACGATAGAGTTGCGCGAGATCGCCAACCAGCAACCCGACGCTCCAGCCGTCGGCCACGATGTGGTGCATGCAGAGCAGCACGAGATGGTCGTCCTCACCCAGACGGAGCAGCGCCGCGCGCACGAGCGGACCGCGTGCGAGGTCGAACGGCCGCGCGGCGAAGTCCGCCCCGAAGGCCACCGCCCGCGCCAGCGCGTCGACGGACTTCGAGCTCGGGTCGGCAACCGCCGCCGCTCGGGCGTCATCGTTGCTGAGCGCCCCGGCGTCCCGGTCCGGATCCGCCCCGCTCAGATCGGCGCGTTCCATCTCGAGCGGGAACGGCTCGTTCACCTGGAGCACCGGCGTCCCGTCCGGCGCCGGAAACGTGCTGCGCAGAGCGGCGTGGCGCTCGACGAGCGCGGTGAGCGATCTCTCGAGGGCGGGGATGACGAGTCGGCCGCGCAGGCGCACAGCGGCCGGAACGACGTACGCGCGCGATGCCGGATCGAGGCGCGACAGGAACCAGACACGTTGCTGGCCGTAGGCCAGCGGCCAGGGGCCCCGATCGTCGGCGACCCGTTCCATCGGCACGGGCACACCGGCCGGCGTACCCGCCAGCGCCCGTTTCAGCTCGCGCGCGAGTCGACGCGGCGACGGCGCGTCGAAGAGGGCGCGTAGAGGCAAATCCACCTGGAACGCGGCGCGCAGGCGCGCCACGAGCTGTGCCGCCAGGAGCGAGTGCCCACCGAGATCGAAGAAGCTATCTGTGACCGACACCCGCGGCCGCGCGAGCAGTTCGGCGAAGAGGTCGGCCAGGGCCGACTCCGTGGTCGATCCCGGCGGCTCGAATGCCGAGTCGTCCGAGGCCGTCGATCCATCGTCCAACGGGGCGAGCGCCGCGCGGTCTACCTTGCCGTTCGGTGTGAGCGGCAAGGCGTCGAGGCGGACGAACGTCGCCGGACGCATGAACGCGGGCAGCCGCGCGGCCGTCCAGGCCCGCAACTCGTCGAGCGCGAGCGTCGCGTCAGCGGCGACGAAAGCCACGAGAGCAGGGCCCGTCGCCCGCGCGGCCACGCGCACGGCCGCGGCGCGTATCTCCGGGTGCGCGGCCAGCACGGCTTCGATCTCCTGAAGCTCGACGCGGCAGCCGCGCAGCTTGACCTGATGATCGCGCCGGCCGAGGAAGACGAGCGCGCCGTCCGCCGTGTAGCGCCCGAGATCGCCGGTGCGGTACATCCGCGTGTACGCGTCGCCCCCGGCCGCGACGGCCTTGATGCCGACAAACGCCCAGAGCGTGTATTCCTGCACGCCGTCGCCGCTGGCCACCACATAAGGCAATCGGTGGAGCTGCAGGTCGCGGGCGCCGAGCGCGCGCAGCAGCGACACGAGCGTCGCCTTGTCGCCGGCGAGGTCTCGCCCCGCCGTGATCCGGTCCGCCTCCGCCGTATACACCACCGGCGACGAGACCGCGCCGTCGTCCGTCGGAACGATCGGGAGCAGCGTCTGGACGGCGAATCGTCCACCGTCCTTCAGCACCGCAAACAGGTTTTCGAGCAGACGCCGCGGCCGCGCCACGCGGTCCAGCGTCATCGTGGTCAGCGCAATGTCGTACGAACCGGGGGTGATGCCGGTTTCGTCCACGAAGGCCTCCAGGTCGCTGTCGACCCTTGCCATCGTGACCGTGAGCCCCTCGTGGCGCGCTCGCTGGACGAAGAACGGGCTGAGATCGATGCCGCAGACCGATGCGCCGAGCTCACGCAACGCGTGCAGGACCTCCCGATTACCGAAGCCGAAATCGATCGCCCGCAGTCGCTCGAACGTCTCGAACGGCAGCAGCCGCCGCAGGACGTCGGCGTTGATGCCGCGCGAGGCGAACCGGTTGGCCACACCCTCGAGGAAGTACCGCGAGAAGCCACGGAACGCGATCTCGTCCGCGGTACGATTCTGCAGGAATCGCGTCGTCCGCTCGGCGAGGTCGTCGTCCAACCCCTCCAGACAGGCGAGCAGGTCGTGTGGCGACACGGCGGTGTCGTTCCGGGCCGCGCCCGATGATGCCGGCATCGCGCGCAGCTCGGCGCAGGAGTCTCGCGCGCTCGCCAGCTCGAGCGTTTCAACCGTCGCCTCGGCCCGCGAATCGTTCGCTCCGGCCTCGGGGTCGTCGAACCCCACGTCACCAGGGTGCGCGTCGTGAAACGGGTTCGGGAGGAATCGCTCCGCCGTCAGTGCGGGACGTCCGGCGTAACCACGCGCCGCGCCGACGCCACTCAGATAGATCTCGCCGACCGCGCCGATCGGGACCGGACGCAACGCCTCGTCGAGCAGATACGTCCTCGTGTTGCTCATCGGGGCGCCAATGGGGACGCGGTCGCCGTCGAAGTGCTCCGGCACCCGCCAGATGTGGGAGTAGACGGTGAACTCCGTCGGGCCGTACCCGTTGATGAACGTGCAGTGCCGCGCATACGCGCGGGCGAGATCGGGCGGGCAGGTCTCGCCCACGGAGACGATCGTGAGGTCGGTCCCGCCCGTGAGCGCCGCCGGATCCATCTGCGCGAGCAGAGACGGCACGAACACCGCAAACGTGATCGCGTGCCGATTCAACGCCTCGATCACGGCCTGGCCGTCGAGCGCCCCGCGATCGAACATGACCAGCGTGGCGCCGTTCAACAGGGCCATGAACGTCTCGCCCACGGCGCCATCGAAGCCGTAGGACGCGAACTGCGAGACCCGGCTGGCGGCGGTGATCCCGAACTCCGCCGCCTGCCACGTCGCCAGGTTGATGACGCTGGCGTGCGCGATCATGACGCCCTTGGGTTGCCCCGTGCTGCCCGAGGTGTAGATGACGTAGGCCAGTCCGTCCGGAGGCGTGGTCCGCCCAAGTGGCTCGTCGCGCTCGGCCTCGATGAGGTCGCGATCCACATCGAGCAGGACGAGGTGGCCGCGGAAGCCCGGCATGAGCTCGCGCCGCGAGCGTTCCGACACCAGGACCGCCAGCCGCGCATCGTCGCCGATGGCGCGCAGCCGCTCGGCGGGGTACGCGGGATCGAGCGGCACGTAGACGGCGCCGGCCTTGAGCACGCCGAGGATGGCCACCACGACATCCGGCGATCGGTCGAGCAGCAATCCCACCGTTGTTTCCGGACCCACGCCCAGGCGCTGGAGATGTCGAGCCAGACGGTTGGCGCGGCGATCGACCTCGCCGTAGGCGAGGCGAGTCTCGCCCGCGACGAGACAGGTCGCATCGGGCTGGCGGCGCGCGTGCGCTTCGAAGAGCTCGTGGATGGCGTGATCGCGCGCGAAGAGCGCGGCGCTCGCGTTCCAGTCGAAGAGCAGCCGCCGCCGGTCGGCCGGCGCGAGCACCGGGAGCGCGCTCACGCGACGATCCGGTGTGTGGGCGCCGGCCGCGAGCAACGTCTGGAGGCCGCCGAGAAGCCGGTCGATGGTGGCCTGCTCGAACAGATCGGCGTCGTACTCGATCGACAGCACCAGGTCGTCGCCATCCTCCAGCGCCGCGAGGCCGAGATCGTATTTGGCGGTGTCGACGCCGACCGACTCCACGTCGACCGCGAGCCCATCGATCGCGATGCGCGGGATCGGCAGGTTCTGGAAGGCGACCGTGACCTGGAACAGCGGAGAGGCGCTCAGGTCGCGTGCGGGCTGGAGATGCTCCACCAGCAGCTCGAACGGCAGCTCTTGATGCGCGAGCGCCCAGAGTGCTTCTTCCCGGGCACGAGCGAGCAGCATACGGAAGGTCGGATCGCCGGTCATGTCCAGGCGCAGGACGAGCGTGTTCACGAAGAAGCCGACGACCCGCTCGAGCTCGGGTCGGGAGCGGCCCGCGACCGGTGTCCCGAGACACAGCTCGGATGCACCGGTCCAGCGTGCGAGGAGCGCGGCCCACCCGGCGAGAATCATGTGGAAGAGCGTGGCGCGTTGCGCGCGGGCGAGTTCGCGCATCTGCCCGCTCGTCACCGCCCCGAGCCGCCTCGTGTGACGCTGCCCACGACGCGTGCCGGTCGAACGCCGGGGGCGATCGAGCGGCAGGTCGATGACCGGCGGCGCGCCCGCCAGGTGCGTGCGCCAGGCCGCCAGCAGTCGATCCAGCCGTGGGCCGTCGAGCAGGCGGCGCTGCCAGCACGCGAACTCGTGATACTCGCACGGCGGCGGAGGGAGCGCGGCAGGCGGTCCACCACGGCACTGGACGTACAGCCGCGCCAGCTCCGAGACGAGCACGCCGGCGCTCCAACCATCCGAGATGATGTGGTGCAGGCAGAGAACGGCAAGATGATCGTCGTTGCCGAGGCGCACGAGTGCGGCGCGCACGAGCGGGCCGCGGGAGAGATCGAACGGTCGCGCGGCGAACGCGACGGCGAAGGCGCGCGCGTCCTCGATGGACGAGCAGGAATCGACGCGCTCGAGCGTGACCTCACCGGCATCGACCAGGCATATCGCCGGGCGCGCATCCGGAGCGAGGAAGGTGCTCCGCAGCGCGCCGTGGCGCGCGACCAGCGCGCGGAGCGCCGCTTCGAGCGCGCCGACATCGAGCCGACCGCGCAGGCGCATCGCCGCGGGCACGACGTACGCCGCGGACGCAGGGTCGAGCTGGGCGAGAAACCAGAGGCGTTCCTGTCCGAACGACAGTGACCAGGGCCCGTCGCCGTCGAGCCGCTCGATCGGCGGCGGCGCCTCCGACGAACCGTCCGTGAGCGCGCGTTCGAGCTCGCGCGCGAGCAGGCGTGGTGATGGCGCGTCGAACAGTGCGCGGACAGTGAGATCCACATCGAACGTTGCTCGCGCGCGGGCGACGAGCTGCGCGGCGAGGAGCGAGTGGCCGCCGAGGTCGAAGAAGCTGTCGGTCGCCGACATCTGCGGCCGGCCGAGCAGCTCCGCGAAGAGGTCGGCCACCGCCGCTTCGGTGGCCGACGCCGCGGGCACGAAGGCTGTCGAGTCGTCCGGGGCCGGCGGCGTGTCCAGCGCCGCCAGCGCGGCGCGATCGACCTTGCCGCTCGGGGAACGCGGCAGCCGGTCGAGGCGCGCGAATACCCCCGGCTGCATGACGTGCGGAAGCCGCGACGCGGCGAACGCACGCACCTCGTCGATCGCGAGCGACGCGTCCGCGGCGAGAAAGGCGACGAGCGCCGGGCCCGCGGGACGATCGACCACGAGCGCGGCCGCCTGCCGCACGTCCGGATGCGAGGTGAGGACGGCTTCTATCTCCGGCAGTTCCACGCGGTAGCCGCGCAGCTTGATCTGATGGTCGCGTCGGCCGAGGAACCGGAGCCTGCCCTCGTGGGTCCAGCGTCCCAGATCCCCCGTGCGGTACAGACGTGCACCAGGCTCACCGGCGAAGGGATCCGGAACGAAGCGCTCGGCCGTCAGGTCGGGTCGATTGAGGTACCCGCGTGCGACGCCGCGTCCGCCGACGTAGATTTCGCCGGGCACTCCGAGCGGTGTGGGCCGTCCGCGCGCGTCGAGCACGTAGAGGCGTGCGTTCGGAATGGGCCGCCCGATGGTCACGCACGCGGCCTCCGGCCGGCACTGCTCCGCGGACGCCCAGACGGTCGCCTCGGTCGGGCCATATTCGTTGACCAGCAACGCGCGACCGAGCTGAGCCGCGTGCTGAGCTACAAGCCGATCCGGACAGGCTTCGCCAGCCACAATCGCGACCCGCAGCGACGCGAGCCGCGGCGCGTGGTGTTCCAGCAGGCTCGCGTAGAGCGAAGGCAGGCCGAGGAGGTGCGTGATCCGGTGGCGCTCCACCAGAGACGCGAGTGTCCCGAGGTCGGCCGACGCCGTCTCGTCCGGCAGCACGAGCGTGCCGCCTTGCGTCAGCGTCCAGAAGATGCCGGCGACCGAGCTGTCGACGGCCAGCGACGACAGCAGGAGGTACGCGCCGACCGGCTCCGCATAGCGCACGCTGCGCGCGTGAGTGGACCATGCGAGGTTGCGATGTGTGACCTGGACGCCCTTCGGCCGGCCCGTCGAGCCGGATGTGTAGATGACATACGCGAGATCGTCCGGGGAGGACGCGACCCCGGCGCCCTCCGCGCCGATCGTCTCGGTGGCAGCCGTCCGGCCGTCCGGCCCGGGCCCCGGGTCATCGAGGCAGACGATCGACGCGCGCGTCACGCCCAGCCCGGCCCGGTGCCGGGTCGCCGTCACCACCACCCGCACATCCGCGTCCGCCAGCATGAACGCCAGCCGTTCGGAGGGGTGCGCGACATCGAGGGGCAGGTAGGCGGCCCCCGCTTCGAGCGCCGCGAGAATCGCCACGATGGCGTCGGCCGACCGCTCGAGGCAGATCCCGACCAGCGTGCCGGGACCTGCACCGCGGCTACGCAGGATCGCCGCGAGCCCGGTGCTTCGCGCGGTTAGTTCGGCATAACTGAGCGTGCCGCTCCCCGAGACGACCGCCGTCCGGTGCGGGCGGCGCGCGGCCGCTGCCACGACCGCCGTGAGGACGGGGTCCGGCTCCGGTGGTCCGGTCGCGGTGTCGTTGAACGCCTGGAGCACGCGCGTGCGCTCGGCGTCGTCCAGGAGGTCGAGATCCGCGATCGGTCGCACCGGGTCATGGGCCGCGGATTCGACGAGGCGAACGAGGCGACGGCACAGCAGAGCGGCATCATCGTGTCCCACGTGGCGGGCGTCGAAGGACAGCTCGGTCGTGTCACCAGCCTGCGTCCGAATGGTCGCGAGCTTCAGCGCCGAGGGCTCGGTCTCGCAGGCGACCTGCTCGACGCCGACGACGAAGGAGCCGGCGCGCGCCTCGCCGGCCACGTCGATCCACTCGAACGCGACGGTGTCGCCCGGTGCGGCAACGGGGTCGGCATGCGGTCCGGCCGCGGTCGCGGTGGGTGGCGCGAGAGTACCGTCGTGCTCGGGCGCGGCGCCGGGCTCGACGTAGTCCGCCTGCAGGCGCACGCCCTCGAGGCGGATCTCGCGCACGGCGCGGATGAACTGCGCGAAGCCGGCCGTCGCGGGCGCCCGCACCGGCAACGGCAGGAGACGCGTGAGCGGGCCGACGACGTGCTGCAGCTCAGGGTAGTAGCGCCCGTTGAACGCGACGTCGACGATGAGTGTCTCCTGTCCTGCGCAGCGCGCGAGGAGAAGCGCCCAGCATCCAAGCAGCACGTCTTCCGCGTCGACGTCGAGCCGCGCCGCGAGCTCGGCGACGAGATCGGACGGCAACATCACCGCGACCGAACAGCGCGTGGCGCCGGCTTCGCTCGCCTCCGTCCCGTCGCGGCGTTCGAACGGGAGCCGCGGACGACTGCCGTTCGTGCTGGCGCGCGCGCGCCAGAACTGACGGGCCTCCTCGCGCACCGGATCGTCCGCGATCTCGTGGAGCCACTCGGATACATCGCCGTACTGCAGTCTGCCGCCCGGTTCGCTGCCGACGGCGCCGTCGAGCGCACCGGCCAGCTCGGTGGCCAGCACGCGGAACGTAGTGGCATCCGCGCACAGGCCGGGGAGCCGCAGCCGCACGTGATAGCGATTCGATCCGAGCGGGACGAGGGCCGCCGCCACGACGGGGGCGTCGGGCCCCGGCTCGGAGAGCGTCGCCGCGCCACGCTCGGGCAGATCGTCCTCTATCGTCGGAGACGCGAGTTCCGCCTCGCCGACGAACTGGAGCGGCCACGCGAGGCCGGCGACGCGCCGGAACGTCGTGCGGAGGATGTCGTGCTCGCGGATCACGGTCGCGAGCGCCGTCCGTAGCCGTTCGCGGTCGAGCGGACCCGCGACGAGCAGCGTTCCCTCCCCGTCGCGCGGGGGGGCACCCCGCCTCCAGAGCTGGCGCTGCACCGGCGACAGCCGGATTCCCTTGATTCCGTCCCCGTCGCGCGGCCTCCCCGACCGTGCCGGGTCGGCACGATCGGGAACCTGACCTCCCCGGGTTCCGGTCGCGTTCCCCGCGTCGCTCATGATCGGCCACGCTCCTGCATCTGGTTACGCTCCTGCATGGCGGGTGCCGGGGCGCGCGTAGGGTTCGGCCATCCCGACCATGACCGTACGCTCGCCGGTGTACGGCTCGCGGCCGTGCGCGAAGGACATGTTGTCGAGGAGGAGCACGTCCTGCTGCTGCCACGGAAACACCGTCTTCTCCGCGCGATAGGCGGCGCGAATCTCGTCGAGCACCTCCGGCTCGATCGGGGTGCCGTCGCCGTAGTACGTGTTGGATGGAAGGTCCGCCTCGGCGAACGACGCCAGCAACTCCTCGCGCATCGGCGAGTCGAGCGACGACACGTGGAAGAACGCGCCGTGATTGAACCAGATCGCCTCACCGGTCACCGGGTGATGGGCGATGGCGTCGCGGATCGCGCGTGTCCGCAGGCGACCGCCCGGCTTCCACTCGACCGCGATGTCGTTCCGCCCGCAGTAGGCCTCGACCTCGGCGGGATCCTCGGTTTGGAACACCGTCTGCCAGGTCAGCCCGAAGCCGTCGTTGTAGTTGCGGACGTAGCGGATGCGCCGCTCGCGGAACCGGTCGCGGACGGCAGGAGCGATGCGCTCGTATACGCGCCGGCAGTCCGCGATCGGCGTCTCGCCGCCGGTCTCCGCCCGCTGCAGGCACGCGAAGACGATCTTCAATGGCCAGCGCTGCCAATACGTCCCCTCGTTGTGCAGGTTGATCGTCTGGTCGCGCGGATAGTCGGTCGATGTGTAGATCCTGTCACCCACCTCGTGCCGGGGCGACGAGCGGTCGCGGTAGTCGAGCAAGGTGCCGTCGGAGACCGCGGCGACGACGGCCGAGAACGCCTCGGTCGAAGGTATGGGGAAACCGCGAAACAGCAGGGCCCGGTGCTCCGCGAGCAGCGTCTGGACGCGCGGTCGGTCGGCGCGCGCCCAGGTCGCCAGATCGACGTCAGGCACCTTGGGCCGCACGATGAGCGGCGCGCGGGGACGCTCCGGATCGAACCCGGTCCGGATCAGATCCGTGGTCGATACCGTGACCGGCTTGCGCCGGAAGGTGCCGGGGCCGTCCAGCGACGAGGCGCGCGGCGCAGGCATGGCTTCGCTCATGTTGCGTCTCCTCGGTTACCCGCGTGGGATGCTCCGTGGCGGCACGGGCGCGTTGCGCCCGCGCCGCGAGCGCAAACGTTCGCGGTCGGTTGCCGCGATCGCCGCGATCCGCTCCGCCTGCCGCGCGCGGGTGTGCTCGGCGAGCCGCCGATCGAGCGCCGACAGCGTGGCGCCGGGATCCGCAGCGGCGACCGCGAACAACGTGTGAAGGTCCCGCCCGAGGCGGTCGATCGTGACGCCGGTGAAGAGATCGGCGTCGTACTCGATCACCAGCGTCAGGTCCTCCGTGTCCGACGCGAGGAGCGCAAGATCGAACTTGGCCGTGCCGGTGTCGACCGCAAAAGGCTCGGCGCTCACGCCGGGCAGCGCGATGTCGATCGCCGGCGTGTTGTGGAAGGCGATCCAGACGTTGTAGAACACGGGTCGTCCCAACTCGTGCCGGACGCCCAGGTGCTCGGCCAGCCGCTCGAACGGTAGCTCCTGGTGCGCCAGCGCCCACAACCCCTCGTGGCGCGCCCGCGCGAGTAGCACGCGGAACGTCGGATCGCCGGCAAGATCGAGCCGCAGCACGAGCGTGTTGATGAAGAAGCCGGCGATCCGCTCGAGGGCTGGCTGGGTGCGGCCCGCCGACGGCGTACCGACGCAGAGTTCGCGTGCGCCCGTCCACCGCGCGAGCAGCGCGGACCATGCCGCGAGCAGCACGTGGAAGAGCGTCGCGCGCTCGGCGCGGGCCAGGTCGCGCAACTGCCGGCTGAGATCGATCCCGAGGCGGACCCGATGCCGACCACCGCGGCGCTGGCCCGCCGGTCGGCGCACGCGATCGAATGGCAGGTCGAGCCCGCGCGGCGCGTGATCGAGATGGGTACTCCACTCCGCCAGCAGCCGCTGCAGCCTGCGACCCTGGAGCACACGGCGTTGCCAGCGGGCGAAATCGTGATATTGGAACGGCAGCGCCGCCAGCCGTGCGGCCGGGCCGCCGGCGCGCTCCGCATAGAGCCGGACCAGTTCGGACACCAGCAGACCCGTCGTCCAGCCGTCCGAAATGATGTGGTGCAGGCAGAGGAGCGCGACGTGGTCCGCTTCGCCCAGCCGGATCAAGGCCGCGCGGACGAGCGGCCCCTGCTCGAGATCGAACGGGCGCGCCGCGAATGCTGTCGCCAGCGCCGCCGCGCGTGTGGCCGAAGCCGACGCGGTGTCGGCCTCCGCGTCCGACCCGGTCGTCGCTCCCGTCGTCTCCGCGATCTCCGAGAGGTCGAGGCGTTCGAGCGCGAGCGGAAACGGGTCGCGCACGTGCAGGCGCGGACGCCCGTCGGGCGCGTCGAACGTGCTGCGCAGCGCGGCGTGGCGGGCCACGAGGGATGTGAGCGCGGCCTCGAGCGCGCCGGCATCGATCGCGCCGCGCAGCCGGACGCCCACCGGGACGGCGTATGCCGGCGACCCTGGATCGAGGTGGGCCGCGAACCAGAGCGATTCCTGACCGAAGGCGAGCGGCCAGGGGCCGGGCGCCGCTCGCGGCTCGATCGCCGGAAGCGCTCCACCCGTGCCGGCTGCCAGCGCGCGATCGATCTCGGCGGCCAGCCGGCGAGGGGACGGTGCGTCGAACGGCGCACGAATCGGCAGATCGATGTCGAACGTCGCCCGCAGGCGTGCGACGAGCTGGGCGGCGACGAGCGAGTGCCCGCCGAGCTCGAAGAAACTGTCGACCGCGGACACGCGTCGCCGCCCGAGCAGCTCCGCGTAGAGGTCGACAATCGCGGCTTCGGTCGCCGTGGCGGGCGGAACGCACGTCGCCGGATCTGACGCGGAACCCGTGGCCGCATCGCGGCGCGCGAGCGCCGCACGATCGGTCTTGCCGTTCGGCGACAGCGGCAGGCGATCGACGCGCACGAACGCCGCCGGCCGCATGAAGTGCGGGAGCCGTGCCGCCGCGAGCGCCTGCACTTCCTCCAGCGGCAGGTCCGTGTCCGCGGCAAGAAACGCCACGATCGCGGGACCGGCCGGGCGATCTGCGACGATCGCCGCGGCCTGGCGAACGTGCCGATGCTCCTGCAGCACCGATTCGATCTCCGCAAGCTCGATCCGGAACCCGCGCAGCTTGACCTGCTGATCGCGGCGTCCCAGGAACCGCACGGTCCCATCCGCAGCGTAGCGGCCGAGATCGCCCGTGCGATACATCCGCGCGCCCGGCTCTGTCGAGAACGGATCCGGCACGAAACGCTCGGCCGTCAGCTCCGGCCGGTTGACGTACCCCCGCGCCACCCCGGCGCCGCCAAGATGGATCTCCCCGACGGCGCCGGCAGGCACGGGCATCAGCCACGCGTCGAGCACGTAGACCCGCGTGCCCGCAATCGGCCGGCCGATGGACGGGGCGTCCGTATCCCCGCGCCGCTGTTCGGCCACCGTCGAGTAGGTCGTCGCCTCCGTCGGGCCATACAGGTTCACGATGCGATCGACGTTGGCGACCGCGTACACGCGCTCGACGAGGTCGCGCGACAGCGGCTCGCCGGCCAGATTCACCGTGCGCACCGTACGCGGAAGACGGCCCGTGCGTACCAGCTCCGTCATCGCCGACGGCACCGTGTTCACGAGCGTCACCTCCTCGTTTTCGTCGAGCGTCGCGAGACCGAGCGCGTCTTCGACGATGACGAGCCGACCGCCGCGGCTGAGGGGCAGGAAGATCTCGAAGATCGAGAGATCGAAGGAGGCGGATGTTGCAAAGAGCGTCGATTCCGCCTCCGCGGCGCCGTAGGTCTCGAGCGCCCATCCGAGCAGCGCCGCCGCCTGCGCGTGCTCAATCGCCACGCCTTTGGGCCGGCCCGTCGATCCGGAGGTGAAGAGCACGTACGCCAGATCGCGGCCGGACGGTCGTGCCGCCGGTCGATCGCCAGGCTGCCGCGACAGGTCGTGCAGAATGCGATCGAGGCAGATCGGCCGCGCGGTTGCCTCCGCGAATCGTTCGGTGAGATCGCTGGTCGTCACGACCGCGTCGACGCGCGCGTCCTCGAACATCGCGGCCACGCGGGCCGGTGGATACGCCGGATCGACCGGCACGTACGCTGCGCCCGCCTTGAGTACGGCCAGCATGCCGACGATCAGGTCGGGTGAACGACGCAGACAGATGCCGACGCACGTGCCCCGTCGGGCGCCCGCGGCGGCAAGCAGGTGCGAGAGCCGGTTGGCGCGGGCGTCGATGCCGGAATACGAGTGGCCGGTCGAGCGCCAGCGGATGGCGCCGGCGTCCGGTGTTTGCCGCACCTGCACTTCGAAACGCTGGTGGAGGTATTCGTCGCCGCGCGCCGGCGGCCCGCCATCACCCCATCGCGCCAACCGGTCGAGGTCGGGCCCCGGCAGCAGCGACACCCCGTTGAGCGGCGCGCGGACATCGGCTGCGATCGCCCGCAGGGCATTCACGTGAACCTCGCCGATCAACCGCGCGAGCGCCGCGTCGATGCGTGCGCCGTCGTGAGCCAGACCGAGCCTCAGCCGCTCGGAGGAGGGATCCGCCGAAAACGTCACGAGGAGCGGGAGGTCGGTTGCGGTCGCCGTCCGTTCGCCGAGTACCTCGATGCCCGGTACGTGGCCGACGGGACGCAGGACATGGAAGTGCACGAAGTTGAAGGCGGCCTCGAAGAGCGGCGTGCCGCCACGCGCGCGCTGGATCTCGGCCAACGGAAACCGCCGATGCGGAATCAGCTCGGTGCTGACTCTGCGGACGCCCTGCACGAGGTCGAGCCACGTGCCCGCGCCCGCCCTCATCCGCACGGGCACCGTATTGAGGAACACCCCGAGCGCTCGATCGCCGTCGCGTCGCTCGAGTCGCCCGTGGGAGACCAGCCCGGTCGTCACGTCGTCCGCGCCGGTGATCCGGGACAGCGCCCGCAGGTGGACGGCCAGCAGGACGTCGCGTAGCGAGACACCCGCCGTCGCCGCCACCCGACGCACGCCGGCCGCCGTCACCGCGTCGATCTCGACATGGTGCAGACCGCGTTCGCGATCCGCCGTGGCCGGGATCCGGCGCGGCAATTCGGCCACGGTCGCGCCCGCGAGCGCATCCGTCCAGAAGGCCCGGCTCGCGACCGAGCGCACGGCCGCGCGTTCGAGCGCGACGAAGTCGCGATAGGCACTGACCGGCGCGCGCGGCGGCGCCGGATGCCGTCCAAGGCGGTGCAGGTAGATCTGGAACAGATCGACCAGCATCGTCGCCGCGCTCCACCCGTCGAGAATGGCGTGGTGACAGGAATACGCCAGCTCGAACCGGTCGTCCGACCGGCGGTGCACGGCGAAGCGGAGGAGCGGCGCCGTCGTCCAGTCGAAGCCGCGCGTGCGTTCGTGCGCGATCCAGTCGTCCAGGACGCGTTGCTGTGCGCGTTCGGCGGTTCCGCGGAGATCGACGACGTCGACGGGGATCGCCGCGCGGCGGCGCACGAGCTGGAGCGGCTCGCTGAACGACGAATAATCGAATGCGCTGCGCAGCACGGGGTGTCGGGAGGCCAGCTCGTCGAGCGCGTCGCGTAACGCATCGGAATCGAAGGGGGCGCGCAGGTGGACGCTGGCGACATCGTGGAAGACGGCCGCCTCACGTTGCAGCTCCGAGATGAGCAGCATTCCGGACTGCAACGCGGCGAGTGGATATGCATCCTCGACGTCCGGCGGCAAGCGTGCCCGATCTGCCGCTGGGATCAGCGCGAACGACGTGACCTCGCCGCCGGCGTCGAGCGAACGATTGCCGTCGACGAGCTGACGCGCGAGCTCGCGGACGGTCGGATGGCGCGTGAGCAACTGCAATGGAAAGTCGAGACCGCGTTCGCCCGCGCGCGCCAGCACCTGGATGCTGCGGATCGAGTCGCCGCCGAGCTCGTAGAAGTTGTCCGTGGCCCCTACCGGCGTCACGCCGAGGACCTCCGACCAGATCGACGCGAGCGCGATCTCCGTCGGCGTTTCCGGCGGGACGAGCGTCCGGGACGGCCCGACCGCCGGCCGACCGGCGAGCGCGGTGCGATCGATCTTGCCGTTGGGCGTGCGCGGCAGGCGGTCGACGCGCACGAACGACGCCGGGATCATGTACGGCGGCACGCACGTGGACAGATGCGCGCGCCATCCGGCCGCATCCTCGCTGGACGTCGTCGAGACGACGTAGGCGACGAGACGCAGGGAGCCGGCTTCGTCGGCGCGGGCGACGACGGCGCACTCGGTGATCGATGAATGCTCGGCGAGGCGTGCGGCAACCTCGTCGGGCTCGACGCGGTGGCCGCGAATCTTCACCTGATCGTCCGTGCGGCCGAGGAACTCGAGCGTGCCGTCCTCGAGCCAGCGGGCGCGATCGCCCGTGCGATAGACGCGGGCGCCGGGCGTCTCGGAGAACGGATCCGGGAGGAACCGCTCCGCGGTGAGATCCGGCCGTCCCAGATAGCCGCGGGTCACCCCGGCGCCCGCCACCAGCAGCTCACCCCCCACCCCGGCCGGGGCGAGCCGCAGCGACGCGTCGACCACGTAGAGGCGTGCGTTTGGAATCGGGCGGCCAATCGGTACGCGCCGGCCGGCATCCGCCGCCAGGCATTCGTGGACGCTGCACCAGACGGTTGCCTCGGTGGGCCCGTATTCGTTGAACAGCCGCACCGCCGGCGCCACGGCCCGGTGCCGCTCGACGAGCCGGCTGGGACAGGACTCGCCGGCGACGATCGCGATCCGCAACGACGCGAGTCGCCGGGCGTCCCGGACCCGGTCGAGGATCGCGCCGTACAACGACGGCAGGCAGAGCATGTGGGTGATGCCCCCGACCGCCGCCCGCTCGATGAGCGCGTCCAGGTCGTGCTGAAAACCATCCGACGCGAGCCACAGCGTGCCGCCGCTGCACAGTGACCAGAACAGACCCGCGACGGCGCTGTCGAAGCTGAGCGGCGAGACCAGCAGGAACGTCGGAGGCTCGTCCCCGTAGCAGACCGCACGCGCGCGCGTCGACTGGACAAGAGTCCGGTGCGTGACGAGCACCCCCTTCGGCCGGCCGGTCGATCCGGACGTGTAGATGACGTAGGCGAGCGCATCTGGTGACACTTCGACGTCGATGGGCTCGGGGCGCTCACCGTCGGCAAACAGCGCGTCCGCCAGCACGAGCCGATCGACCGGCAGAGCGGACGCCGCCGCGGCATTCGCGTCCGGAGACGCGAGCAGGAGCGCGGCGCACGAGTCCTCGAGGATGACGCGGAGTCGATCGGGCGGGGTCTCGGGATGGATCGGCAGATAGGCCGCGCCTGCCTTGAGGATCGCGAGAATGGCGGCGATCGTGCGCGGTGTGCGATCGGCCACGATCGCGACGACCGACTCGGCACCGATGTCCAGACGGCGCAGGCGGCGGGCGAGGGCGGACGCGCGGGCGTCGAGCTCGCCGTAACGCAGGGCGCCGTCGTCGAGCGCGACAGCCACACGATCCGGCGTGGCGCGAGCGTGCGCCTCGATGAGGCGATGCACGGGCGTGTCGGGGCCGAGATCGACAGCGGCCCCGGTCCCCTCGTGCAGGAGGATTCGGCGCTCGCCGGCCGTCACGATGTCGAGGGTCCCGACGGTGCCTTCGGGCTTGTGCGCGACCTGCGTCACCAACGCGGACAGCCGATCGGCAAGACGCTGCGCCTCGTGCGTGGGGAGCGCAGCGGGATCGTAACGCAGCCAGAGCGACAGCTCGTCGCCGCGAAGCGCGGAGAGCTGCGCCACGAACCGGTCCGCATCGTGCGTGACATGCGCCAGCGTCACGGCCGCCGTGGCGTGATCGGGCCGCGGGAGGTTGCGATAGGCGAAGGTGTGGGCAAAGGTGGTCGACGGCCTGCGGTCCGCCCACCCGGCGAACGCGCGCTCGTCGCGCTCGATCGCATCGGTGTCGAGATCCACACGCGCGAGATGCGACGCCTCCAGCGTACTCGCGAGGGTCTCCAGGCGCGCGTCGGCGCGAAGCGTGAACGCGGCCGGCACGAATCGCGCGAACGGCCCGACGGCGCAATCCATGCCCTCGAACGGCCGGTTGTCGTCGAGCAGTCCGAGCCGGATCTCCCGGCGGCCGGCCGACCGGGCGAGAAGCGTCAGCCAGCACGCCAGGAGCAGGCCGCGTTCGGTGACGCCGCGCGTGCGTGCCGCCTCGGCGAAGGCACGCGCGACGTCGCGGGACAGCGTGACGGCGAGGTCGTGGGGGCGGAGCGCCTCCGCGGATGGTTGGATCTCGTGCGTGACGACGACCGGCTGGGAGCGGCCGGTGCCGGCGTGCCGGCCGCGGCCGGGCGACGGCGTGCCCCCGGACGAATCGACACGCTCGAGCACGCCGCCTTGCCAATCGGCGTACTGCGCATACTGAATCACGTCGTCCGGAGCGGGGGCGGGCGTCCTGCCGCCGAGGGCGTGCGCGAGCTCCGCGGCCACGACCTCGAAGGAGCGGGCGTCCGCACACAGGGCCGGCGTCGTGACGATCAGGACGTGATGTTCGGCCACCCGGACGAGCGTGCCGCGGACGAGGGGCCCCGCCTCGAGGTCGAACGGCCGCTCGCGGTCGCTCGCGCCGAGTTGCGCGATCCGGTCGCGATCGGCATCACCGCGTTCGTCTCCGATCGCCGGCGGCGCGCCCGACCGCGCGGAGCCATCAGCCGACGCGATGACACCGTCCACCGGATCCGGGTTGGTTCCGGCGTCCTGCAGATCGATGGCCGGCTCCCCGATCACCTGCAGCGGCACCGCGAGCCCGGGGAGCCGCCGGAACCGCGTGCGGAGCGCTTCGTGGCGCGACACCACCGCAACCAGCGCGGACCGCACGTCGACCAGGTCCAGCGGCGTCGCGGACGTGAGCACCATCTGGGTGACGGGCACCGAGCCGGCGGCCAGCAGCCTCCACGCCTGCTTCTGTTGCGTGGAGAGGTGATATCCCTCGACGACCTCACCGCGGGGCGCGGTCATGTTCTCCCCTCACCGAATCTCCCCTCACCCGGGGTCGGCGTCGCAATCGCCCTCGGACGGTGACCTTCAGCGTCAGGACGCGGCGCCCCGGGAGGCGCGCCGGATTGCGCTACGGGAGGCTGCCGCAGGTCTGCCCGCGCGGGTCCGGAACGCCGTGCGAACGGTGCCGGCCGGGGCATCGACGCGCGGGGCGCTGACCGGTCGAGCAGGCGCTCGACGGGCCCATCGAGCGCATCCGGCAGCGTATCGAGCAGCGTGCGGAGGCCGTGCGCAACGCGCGGGGCGTCCTCGGTGCCGATACGCCGCGGGTCATGCAGGACCTCGAGCACCGTTTCGTTTCCGGGGCGGGTGCGCATGGCCAGCGGGAAGCTTGCACGTCCGGACGACCTGACGCGGTCGAACACCAACGCACCCGCGTCATCGCGGGTGGCGCCCAGTCTCGCGCTGAGCGCGATCAACGCGGTCTCGAACAGCCGCGTCCCCTGCCGGTGGCCGATCCACGGCGCGATCCGCCCGAGCGGCGTGTGCTCGACGCGATGCCGCAAGCGCTGCTCCGCGTGCAGGCGGCGGGCGAGTTCGGCGAGCGGCTCCCCCGGATGCAGCCGTACGCGTGCGGGCAGCGTGTTGATGAACGGACCGACCGTGGCGTCGATCCCGGCGAGCTCCATCGGCCGCCCTGCGACGACCGTGCCGAAGACGATGTCGCGCTCGCCGGTCTCGCGGGCGAGGAGCAGTGCCCATGCGGTCTGCAGGAGGATGTGCTCGGTGATGCGCAGCCGCTTGGCCGCGGTGGCCAGACGCCGTGGAATGTCAGCGCCCAATGACATCCGATACATCCGCTCCTCCGACGGCGCCTCCGGGCGGTGGCGGCCGAACGGGATGGGCGTCACCTGGTGCCAGCCGCCCAGATACTCACGCCAGAAGGCTTCCGTCGCCCTCGGATCCTGCCGCTTGAGCCAGGCCACGAAATCGCGATACGGCCGCGGAGGGGGACCGGCGATCCGATCGGCTCGCGCGTGATAGGCGGCAAGCACCTCCTTCATCAGGACCGAGATGGACCAGGCATCCTCGATGAGATGATGGATACTCCAGACGAACCGATACCGCTCGTCGCCCATCCGCACGCCGACCACACGCATCAACGGCGGCGTCTCGAGCGTCACGCCCCGGCGCCGTTCCGCCTCGGAAAGCTCCGTGAAGCGCCGCTCGCATTCCGCTTCGTCCAGCCCGCGCCAGGCAAGCCACGTGACGGCGAACGGCACACGCCGGTGGACGATCTGCACGGGTTTCGACACCCCGTTCCACACGAACCCCGTGCGCAGCGTCGGATGACGATCGACGGCGGCCTGCCAGGCGCGAGAGAAGGCGGCTTCGTCGAGCGGCCCCCGTACCTCGCACGTCATCTGGTCGAGATACATGCCCGGCGCCGGCTCGGCGAGCACCTCGAACAGGATGCCGAGTTGGACCGGCGTCAGCGTGTACACGTCCTCGACGCTGGTGCGCCCGGCCGGCGTCATGCCTCCTCCCCGTCGAGCATGCGCTCAAGCAGCCGATCGAGCTCGTCACGCGTCAGCTCCGCTTCCGGAAAGTCCGCCGGCCCCGGCGACGTGGGCTCCGGCGCGGCGCCCGCCGCGAGGAGCTGCCGCAGCGTGTCCAGATATCCGGCCGCCACGCGCTCGACCGTCTCGCGCCGATGCAGCGCGTTGCTGTAGATCCAGGTGGTGCGGAAGCAGCCGCCGAGCGTGCTCGCGACGCCGTGGAGCAGATGCGGTCGCGTGTTCCGTGGGTCATAGGACGAGCCGCCACGCTCGCGGGCCGCCGCGAACGGCGTGGCCGGGGCCACGGCGCCATCGAGCTGTCCGAGGTAGTTGAAGCTGACCTCCGCGCGCCGCTCCCCACGGGCGCGCGCGGCGAGCGCCGGATCCCGCGCGAGGAAGCGCAGCATGCCGTATCCCACGCCCCCCTGCGGCAGCCGCCGCAGCGCCTGCTGCGTCGCGTCGAGCGCGTCGAGCGGCGTGGGCGCCGGCTCGATGAGATCGACGTCGACCGGATAGAGCGACGTGAACCAGCCGACCGTCCGCGAGACATCGATGCCCGAAAAGAGCTCCTCGCGACCGTGGCCTTCGACCTCGAGTCGCGTCCGTGGATTGCCCGTCCAGAGCGCGATGGCGCGCACGACCGCGGCCAGCAACAGCTCGCCGATGCGCGCGCGCAGCGCGGTCGGAACCTGCTGAAGCAGCACCCGTGTCTCCTCGGCCGTGAGCGCCACGCTCACCTCGCGCGCGGATGCCTCGTCGTTCCGCCCACCGGGTGTATCCACCGGCAGGCCCGCTGACGCGTCGTCGTCCCGCAACCAGATCGGCGCCTCCGCGCGGAGCGCGTCCGAGGCCGCATGCGCCTCGATCCGCCGTGCCCAGGTGGCGAACGAGGTCGTCTTCGCCGGCAGCGCCGGCGTGCCGCCGCCACAGAGCGCGGCGTACGCCGCGCCGAGATCCTCGAGCAGGATCCGGAACGACACCGCGTCGACGACCAGATGATGAACAACGAGCAGCAGGCGTGGCGTTTCGCCACCGGCCATCGCAAAGAGTGCCGCCGCAAGCACCGGACCGTGCGTGACGTCGAGGCTCGCCTGAATCCGTGTGGCTTCGCGATCGAGCGCCGCTTCGAGCGCCGCCGGTGAAACGTGCGACAGGTCCACTTCGGTCAGCGGCACCTCGACGGCGTCGGGCGCCAGGCGCTGGCGCCACCCGCCCCCGCCCCCCGGCACCGAGCTGGCAACGCCCACGGGCTCGAAGCGCAGCCGCAAGGCGTCGTGATGGCGCGCGAGCGTCTGCAGGGCCTCACGCAACCGGGCCGGATCGGGGACCGTACGCAGCTCGAGCAGGACCGACTGATTCCAGTGGTGCGGGTTCGGCAAGTCGAGCTCGAAGAACCAGCGCTGGATGGGCGTCAGCGGGACGAGGCCGTCGACCGGTGCGGTGTCGTCGACCGGCGACTCCGCGCGCGTTGCCACGGCCGCCACCGCCGCGACCGTGGGGTGCTCGAAGAGCGCGCTCGTCGTGATGCGCACGCCCTTCCGCCGCGCCTTCGCGACGATCTGGATGCACTGGATCGAATCGCCGCCCAGCTCGAAGAAGTCGTCGTCCAGGCCCACCGACTCCACGCCGAGCACCTCGGCCCAGATCGTGGCCAGCGCCGCTTCAACCGCCGTCGGCGGGCGGTCGGCATCGCGCCCTCGACCATCGCTCTCGCGCATGAGCAGCTCGAACAGCTCACGCTTCTCGGGCGACAACGCCGACAGACGGGTAGCGTAGTCGGTCATCGGGATCCTTCCGGGAGGCGCGTCGTGCGGTCCGGTCGCGCGGCGCGTGGCGCCGGCCCCTCCGCCGGCGGCCGGGCGCGACGCCGTGCGAGCAACGTGCGGGCGCCGGCGTCGGAGAGACGTGTGAGCCGCTCGACGACGGCCGCAGCGCGCCTGTCGTCGCCGGGTCCGGGCGGCGGCGGCAACCTGCGGCGATCGACCTTGCCGTTCGGCGAGAGCGGGAGCGCCGGCAACGTGACGAAGGCCGTCGGCACCATCGACAGCGGCAGCGTCCGGCGCAGGAACGCCCGGAGCTCCGCCGGAGCGGGCGGCGTCCCGTCGCGGCCGACGGCATAGGCGACGAGTCGGGTGACGCCGGCGCTGTCCTCGCGCACGGCGGCGACGGCATCACGAATGCCGTGGTGCGCGCGCAGGGCCGCTTCGATCTCGCCGAGCTCGATGCGCAGCCCATGCAGCTTCACCTGGTGATCGAGACGGCCAAGAAAGTCGATGACGCCGTCGGGCTGGAAACGCACGAGATCGCCCGTGCGGTACATCCGTGCGCCCGGTGGGCCGAACGGGCTCGGCAGAAAGCGCTCGGCGGTCAGCCCGGGAACGGCCAGGTAGCCGCGCGCGAGCTGCACGCCGGCGAGGAACAGCTCGCCGGGCGTCCCGATCGGCACGGGCTCGAGCCGGTCGTCGAGCACGTAGGTCTGCACGTTCGCGATGGGCCGCCCGATCGGTACGATGCCGCCGGCCGCTGCCCGGCCGGTCTCGGCGCACGGCCAGGCCGTCACGTCGACTGCGGCCTCGGTCGGACCGTAGAGGTTGTGGATCTCGCAGCCGAATCGCGCCGCCGCCCGTTCGCTCGTGGCGGCCGGCAGCGCTTCGCCGCTGCAGATGACTCGCCGTAGCGACGACAAGCTCGCGGTCTCCGGCACGGCATCGAGGAAGACGGCCAGCATCGACGGCACGAAGTGCAGCGTCGTGATCCGATACCGCGCGATCGCCTCCGCCAGGTAGTCCGGCTCCAGGTGTCCGCCGGGCCGGGCCACGATCAGCGGCGCCCCCGCGATCAACGGCCAGAACAGCTCCCAGACCGACACGTCGAAGCCGAACGGCGTCTTCTGCAGAACCCGATCCGTCGTCGGGTCGAGCCGATAGGTCTCGTGCATCCAGCGCAGGCGGTTGCAGATGGCACGATGGGTGTTCATCGCGCCCTTCGGCCGGCCCGTGGATCCGGACGTGAAGATCACATAGGCCAGGTTGTCGGGTTGAACCCCGGACTCGGGGGCCATGTCGAGCGCGTCGGTTCCCGCCGCGGCTACCCGAGGGCCCTCCGGTTCGCCCGCACCCGTCGCGTCGTGCGCGTCGTCCGCCCGACGGTCGCCGGCGTCACCGACCGGCCGGCCTTCGGCGTCGATCGCGAGGACGACAGGACCGCTGGCGGCGAGATTTCGACCGAGGCCGTGATGGGTCAACACCAGCGGCCACCCGGCATCCTCGAGCATCGCGGCTACGCGGGCATGGGGCAGTGAAGGCTCGATCGGCAGATAGGCACCGCCGGCCTTCAGCACGGCCACGAGCGACACGACCATCTCGATCGACCGATCCATCAGTATCGCCACAATCCGATCCGGGCCGATCCAGCCGCGCAGGTGGTGTGCGAGCCGGTTGGCCCTGCGTTCGAGCGTGCGATAGCTGATCGCCGCCTCCTCGTAGACCACGGCGGTCGCATCGGGCGTCCGCGCAGCCTGCCGGGCGATCAGGTCGTGCAGCAGCTCCGATTGGCGCGCGTCCGGATCGACGGACAGGTGCGTCCGGCTCCACTGGACGAGCGCGCGTCGCCGTTCTGCTTCGGACAGCAGCCGACACGTCTCGTGGCGCGCGTCGGGGGCCGCGGCCAGCGCCTCGAGCGCGCGTCCGAAGGTCCCCGCAATCGCGTCGGTGCGCGCCCTGCCGAACGCGGCCGTGCGCACGTCGAGGAACAACTGCACTCGCGACGTCTCCTGATCGACGTTGAACTGCGCGGTGAGATCGAAGTACGTCTGCTCGGAGCTGTAGGAGTCGATCAACTCCAGGCCGCCGGCCCGGCGCAGCCCGTCGTAGATGTGGAAGTTCATGAAGTTGAACGCCGTGTCGACCAGTGGGCGGCTGCCGTGCAGACGCTGGATCTCGGCCAGCGGAAATCGGCGATGCGGCAGGATGGCCTGCTCCGCTTCGAAGGCGCGGTCGACCAGATGCCGCCAGGGGCCGGGCGTCATGTGCAGCCGGAGCGGAACCGCGTTCAGAAAGATGCCGATGAGGCGGTCACCGTCGTGTACTTCGGGCCGGCCGTTGTAGAGGAGCCCGGTCACTACATCACGTGCGCCGGTGAGGTGGCTGACGACCCGGGCGTGCGCCGCGAGCAACACGCTCTTGAGCGGTGTGCCCGACCTGTCCGCCAGACGCTGGAGCGCATCGGACGTGGTCTTGGCGATCGGCACCTCGACCCGGCGGATCGGGCGCTCGGCCGCGTCCAGCTCCTCGTCCTTCGGGAGCGGACGCGACGCGGTGCCTTCGAGCGCGCGCGTCCAGAACTCGCGCGCGGCGCTCGATGCCAGCGCCTCACGCTCGAGCGCGACGTAGTCGCGATACGAGGCGGCCAGCGGCGGCCGTGCGGACGGCGCTCCCGTCGCACCGCCGGCCGCATATTGTTCGAACAGCTCCGTCAGCAGCAGCGCGACGCTCCAGCCGTCGAGGAACGGCTCCGTCAGCGTGAACTGGAACGCGTTGTCGGAACGGCGATGCACGTGCACCCGAACGAGGGGCGTCTCCGTCCAGTCGAAACGACGCCTCGTTTCGGCATCGAGCCATCGTGCGATCTCGGTCGCCTGCACGGCGGGGGGATGGTCGCGCAGATCGTGCACGACCACCGGCACTTCGACGTGGCGGTGCACGAGCTGCAGCGGCTCGCGGTAGCCCCCCAGGTCGAACGACGTGCGCAGCATCGGGTGCCGCGCCACGACGGACGCAATCGCGCGTTGCAGCGCGGCGAGATCGAGCGGCGCCCGCACGTGGAAGCTCGACACGTAGGTCAGGTAGTCGGCGCTGTGCTCGGCGTGGAACGCGAGCCCCGACTGCAGGCGCGAGAGGGGATACGCGTCCTCGAGATCGGGCGGCAGTCGCGACCGGTCTCGGGCGGGCACGAGGTCGAAGGGGCGTGTCGGTGCGATGGCCGGGTCCGGCGACGCCAGGTTCGCGGCGAGCGCGCGGACCGTCGGGTACCGGAAGACATCCGACACGGAGATCGGGATGTTGCGCTCGCGCGCGAGGGCGACGACGCGGATGGCGCGGATGGAGTCGCCGCCGAGCTCGAAGAACGTGTCCTCCGCGCCCACACGATCGACCCCCAGAGTCTCGACCCACACGGACGCGAGCCCCTGCTCCAGCGTCCCGGAGGGCGCCACGAACGGGTGATCGAGCGCGGGCCGGGTTGCCGGCGACGGAAGCGCCCCCCGATCCAGCTTGCCGTTCGCGGTGAGCGGCAGCGCGTCGAGCCGGACGATGTGCGACGGCAGCATGTAGTCCGGCAAGCGGGCGGCCAGCGCCGCCCGCAGATCGCTCATCGTGCTCGCGGCCACCCGCGGCACGACGTAGGCGACCAGGCGCAGCGCGCCGGTATCGTCGGGAGCCGCCACGACCGCACACTCGCGGACCGTCTCGACCCGGGCGAGGGCGGCTTCGATCTCGCCGAGCTCGATCCGATGCCCGCGGATCTTCACCTGCTGGTCGGTTCGTCCGAGATGACAGAGCTCGCCGGTCGCCAGCCGCACGCCGAGATCGCCGGAGCGATACAGACGCGCACCCGGCTCGGGGCCGAACGGGCTGGGCACGAAGCGCTCTGCGGTCAGGTCCGGCCTATGCAGATAACCGCGCGCGAGGCCACGTCCGCCGACATACAGTTCGCCGGGCACGCCGGCCGGCGCGACGTTCAGGCCTCCGTCGAGCACATGGAGCTGCAGGTCCGCCAGCGGCGCCCCTATCGGGCTGTTGGGGTACGCGTCAACATCGCCGGCCGAGAGCGGCCGATGCGTGACGTGCACCGTCGTCTCGGTGATGCCGTACATGTTGACGAGGCGCGGAAGCGTGTCGCCGTGACGCTGGAACCAGGACGTGAGCGTCGCCGCTTCGAGCGTCTCGCCGCCGAAGATGACCACCCGCACCGGCAATACCGCCGCCCGGTCACGGTCGACGGTCGCGAACTGGCGGAAGGCGGAGGGCGTCTGGTTGAGCACGGTCACGCCGCGCGAGCAGACGAGGTCGTAGAACGACTCGGGTGATCGGCTCACCGCGCGCGGGACGATCAGCAGGCGCGCGCCGTGCGAGAGGGCGCCCCAGATTTCCCACACGGAGAAGTCGAACGAGAGCGAGTGGAAGAGTGACCACGTGTCGTGCCGGTCGAAGGCGAACGCCGTCGTCGCCGCGAACAGGCGGACGACGTTGGAGTGGGTCACCGCGACGCCCTTCGGAGTCCCCGTGGAGCCGGAGGTGTAGATCACGTAGGCGAGATCGTCCGGTTCAACCGGCCGTGCGGTTGCGACGGCGGTGGGATCGAGCTCAGCGAGCGCATCGCGCTCCCGATCGAGCTGGATGACGAGCAACCCTGCCGGCGCACCGGGAGCTGACGCGATGCGGGTCGCGCCGTCGCGATCGGAGAGGAGGACCCGCGGCCGGGCGTCGGCGAGGAGCCACGCCAGCCGCGCGTCGGGAAACGAGGGATCGAGCGGCAGGTAGGCGGCGCCAGCCTTCAGAATCGCGACCATCGCGACGATGCTGTCGAACGACCGGTCCAGGCAGAGCGCGACCAGATCGCCCGGGCGCACACCCTCGGACTGAAGCAGCCGCGCGAGCTGGTTGGCGCGGCAATCGAGCTCGGCGTACGTCAGCGTCGCGCCGTTCCGGCCGCACTCGACCGCCACGGCGGACGGCGTTGCGCGCGCCCACGCTTCGAAGCGCTGGTGGAGCAACGGGGGCTCGACGGCCACCTCGCGCGGGGCGCTCCGCGCGAGCAGCGCCGCGCGGTCGCGGTCCGTGAGGAGCGGCGCTGTCGAGAGGCGCCGATCCGGGCTGGCGGTGACGGCACCGAGCAGCGTGGTGAGATGTCCCGCCAGGCCTGCGATGCGTTCTCGATCGAAGAGATCCGTGGCGTATTCGAGCCGACCGGCGAGGCCTTCGCCCCGCGGTGCGATCGAGAGCACGAGATCGAACTTCGCCGTCGCGGTGTCGACGGGCACCGGTTCGAGCGCGAGTCGGCCGAGCGGCGGCAGCGTCTCCGGCACGTCCTGGAGCACGAGCACCACGCGGAAGAACGGCTGGCCCGCCGCGTCGCGCTCGGGCCGGAGCGCCTCGACGATCCGCTCGAACGGCATCGTCTGGTGCGCGAACGCCGCGAGCGCGTGCTCGCGCGCCTGATCCAGGACCGTCGCGAAGCTGGGATTCCCCGATAGATTCAGACGCAGCGGCAACGTGTTCACGAAACAGCCGACGATCGGTTCCAGCTCCCGCCGCTGCCGGTTCGCGACCGGCGTGCCGATGCAGAGATCCGTCTCGCCGGTGTAGCGGGTGAGCACGGCGGCGAACGCTGCGAGCAGTGCATGGAACCGTGTCGCGCCGCGGGCGCGCGCGACCGTCGTCAGGCGCGCGGTCAGCGTCGGTCCGATCTCGAAACGGACCACGTCGCCGCGGAACGATCGAACGCTCGGCCGCGGGCGATCCGCGGGCAGTTCCAGCGTCGGTGGCAGCGGCAGGAGCTGCGTGCGCCAGAACGCAAGCAGGCGATCGTATGTCGCTCCCCGGGTCGTTTGCCGCTGCCACACCGCGAAGTCCGCGTACTGGAGCGCCACCGGTGGCAGCGGGGCGTCAACGTACGCCGCGGCCAGGTCGGAGACGAGCCGCGCGATGGACCAACCGTCGCACACGATATGATGCAGACAGAGCGCGAAGAGATGCTCCAGGGCATCGAGACGCAGCAGGCACGCCCGAACGAGCGGCCCGCGGCTGAGGTCGAAGGGCTCGCGGGCGAAGCGCTCCAGTCGTGCAAGCGCGTCGCCGGTGCGGCCGTCCGCCGGAATCGTCGACAGATCCTCTCGCGCGAGCGGGAGCGGACCTGGCGGCAGCACCCGCTGACGTGGACCGTCCGCGCGATCGACGAAGATCGTCCGCAGTCCCTCGTGGCGGGCCACCAGCGCGTCGAGCGCCCGGGCGAGCGCCTCGACGTCGAGCGGACCACGCAGCCGGATCGCGCACGGCACGTTGTAGGCGACGCCGGGTCGATCGAGCTGTTCGAGCAGCCAGAAACGCTCCTGCTGGAACGAGACCGGGAACTCGTAGACCTCGTCGGTCATCGTGGACGTGTCCTCGCTCGCCCGCCCGCGCGAAACTGCTGTCGCCGCGCGCGCGCGATTGGGGTGGTCGGGCTCGCCTGGGTCGTGCGCGCCTCGTCGATGCGCACCGCGACGGCCGCCAGCGTCGGGTCCTCGAAGATTGCGCGGAGCGACAGGTCGACGCCGAACCGATCGCGCACGCCGGCGGCCAGGCGCACGGCCAGCAGCGAGTGGCCACCCCGCGCGAAGAAGTTGTCTCGCGTGCCGACGCGATCGAGCCCGAGCAGGTCCCGCCAGAGTCTGGCAAGGCGTTCTTCGGTGGGCGTCCGTGGGGCAACGAACGGTGCGTCCGACGTCAACCGATCGAAGTCCGGCCGCGGCAGCGCGCGCCGATCGAGCTTGCCGTTCGGCGAGAGCGGCAGGCGATCGAGCGTGACGATCGCGGCCGGCGTCATGTAGGGGGGCAGCCGGTGCGTCAGATACGTCATCAATGGGTCGACACTTGGCGACGACGCGTCGCTCGTCCACCGCACGTAGGCGCAGAGCCGCACGTCGCCGCCTCGATCGCGATGGGCGGCCGCCGCGGCGTCCGCGACCTCCGGGTGCTCCCGCAGCACCGCAGCGATCTCGCCCGGCTCGACGCGGTGCCCGCGAATCTTCACCTGATCGTCGACACGTCCAAGCAGATCGAGCGTGCCGTCCGGGAGGAACCGCGCGAGGTCGCCGGTGCGATACATCCGGGCGCCGGGCTCGTCCGACAGCGGGTTCGGGAGGAACCGCTCCGCAGTCAGATCCGGTCGCCGCAAGTAGCCGCGCGCAAGTCCCAGGCCGCCGAGAAACAGCTCGCCCCGCACGCCGATGGGAACCGGCTGCAGCCGGGAATCCAGCACGTAGGTCGTCTGGTTGGCCATCGGACGTCCGTAGGGAATGCGGGTCCAGGCCGGATCGATCGCGTCCACCGGGAACACGGTCGAGTGAATGGACGCCTCGGTGGCCCCGCCGAGACTGATCACGCGCACTCGCGACGCCAACGACCGCAACCGGTCGGGCAGCGTGACGGCTATCCGGTCGCCACCGAGCAACGCCACGCGCAGCGAGTGCAGATCGACGTCCGGACGCCCCGCTGCGAACCCCACCAACATCTCGAGCAGCGCGGGCGCGGAGTTCCAGACCGTGACCTGGTGCTCGGCGATGAGCGCGGCCCAGCACGCCGGGTCCCGCTCGCCGCCGGGCTCGGGAACGATCACGCGGCCGCCGGCCGCGAGCAGACCGAGGTGCTCGTAGACGCTCATGTCGAAGCTCGGTGACGAGAGCGACAGGACGCTGTCGGCAGGACCAATCTCGAAGCGCCGGTTCAGGTCGGCGACGTTGTTTAGCGCGCCGCGATGGCGCACGGCGACACCCTTCGGCGTGCCGGTCGAGCCCGAGGTGTAGATCACGTACGCGAGATGCTCCGGAGTGGCCACCGGGGCCGGCCGTTCGGTCGACTCGAGGCGTACGGCGGGCGAATCGATGCCGAGGATGCGCACGCCGCGCAGGGCGGGCGACTCGGCGATGCCTCCCCGCGCGATCACGGTCGAGACACCCGCATCCCGCACCATGTGCGTGAGCCGCTCGGCTGGATAGCGCGCATCCAGCGGCACGAACGCGCCGCCGGCCTTGAGCACCGCGAGCGTGGCCACGATCAGGTCCGGCGATCGATCGAGGCCGACGCCCACGCACGTGTCGGGGCCAACGCCACATTGCCTGAGGGCGTGCGCGAGCTGGTTCGCGCGCGCCTCCAGGTCGCCGAGCGTCATCGGGGCGCCGCCGCCCACGATGGCCGCGGCCGCCGGATCCCTGTCGACGTGCGCTTCGACGATCTCGTGCAGGCCGGCGCGATCGGGATACGGCGCGCGGGTGGCGTTCCAGGCGCGCGCGACGAGCTGCCGCTCCGTTGGACGCAGGATCGGCAGGTCGGCGACCGCACGCTCGGGCTCGTCGATCGCAGCCGCGAGCAGCACGCCGAGGTGCTCCAGCATGCGATCCGCAGTCGACGCGTCGAAGAGATCGGCGCTGTATTCCAGGGCGAGCGTGAGGCCGTCGCGGCGTTCGCGCACGTGGAGCGTGAGATCGAACTGGGCGGACGAGCGCGGGATCTCGACCGGGCTCACCTCCAGCGAGCCGAGGCGCAGCTCCGACGCGGGCTCGTTGTGCACAACGAGCATCACCTGGAAGAGCGGCTGGCGCGCGAGGTCGCGGTCCGGCTGCAGCGCGTCGACGATCCGCTCGAACGGCACGTCCTGGTTCGCGTAGGCGTTCAGCGTGACGTCGCGCACGCGACGCAGGAGCTCGCGGAAGCTCGGCTGGCCGGAGAGATCCGTGCGCAGGACGAGGACATTGATGAAGCAGCCAATCAACGACTCGAGCTCGCGACGTCCGCGGTTGGCCACGCCGGTCCCGATCGCCACGTCGGTCTGCCCCGTGTATCGGAACAGCAGCGTCGCGAAGGCCGCGAGCAGCGTCATGAAGAGCGTGACCTGCGCCCGCCGGCTGAAGGCGCCCAGCGCCTCCGAGAGGTCACGATCGAGCACGGCGGTCCGCATGCCGCCGCGGAAGGTCAGCACGCCGGGTCGCGGGCGATCGGCAGGAAGGTCGAGCAGCGGAAGCCGGCCGGCGAGCTGTTCCGTCCAGTACTCGAGCTGGCCCGCATGCTCCGGACGCTCGGCCCAGGCGCGCTGCCAGACGGCGAAGTCGGCGTACTGCAATGGCAGCGGCGCGAGGGGCGACGGCCGATCCTCGACGAGCGCCGCGTACAGCTCGCCGATCTCGCGCGTGAGCAAGGCCAGCGACCAGCCGTCCGCCACGATGTGGTGGATTGCGAACAGGAGGATGTGGTGCGCGTCCGCCAGACGGACCAGCCGGGCACGCACGAGGGGACCGGCCGCGAGAGCGAACGGTTCCCGCTCCTGCTCGGCGGCCAACCGTCGCACCGCACGCTCCGCCTCGGGCTCGCGCATCGCACTGAGGTCGACGAGCGGCACGTCGAGCGGTCCTTCCGGCGCCACGACCTGAACCGGCCGGCCATCGACGAGCGGAAAGGTCGTGCGCAGGACCTCGTGACGGTGCACGACCGCTTCCAGCGCGCGCTGCAGCCTGGCTACGTCCAGAGGTCCTCGAAGACGAATCGCGGCCGGCATGGCGTACGCGGCACCGCCGGGCGCGAGACGGTCCAGAAACCACAGACGCTCCTGCGCAAACGCCAGCGGCACCGGTCCGTCCGGGGAGCGGCGACGGATCGGATCGCTTGTCGCCGGCGCCGTGGGGTGGGACGCGCGCATCACGATTGGCGTGAGCGTCTCGATCGTCGGCGTCTCGAACATCGCGCGCACGGGCAGATCGATGCCGAACACGGCGCGCACGCGGGCGGCGACTCGCGCCGCCATCAGCGAGTGGCCGCCGAGCGCGAAGAAGTCGTCTCGAATACCGACCTGCTCGATCTGCAACACCTCGCGCCAGATGGCCGCAACGGCCTCCTCGGCCGCGGTGCGCGGCGGCACGAACCGGCCGCCCGCGCCCGCGACGTCGGAGGGCGTCACGAGCCTGGGCCGGTCGATCTTGCCGTTCGGCGTCAGCGGCAGGCGATCGACGAAGACGATCGCACTCGGCACCATGTACTCGGGCAGGGCGCGCGGCAGCGCCTCGCGAATCGCGCCCGCCAGCGCCTCGTCGCGCGTGCGCCGCGGGCTCGCGCCGCGCGGTGCGGGCGGCGGCGTCTCCACGGGCACGGCGTCCGTTCCGGCCGGCACGACATACGCCACGAGGCGGCGGTCGCCGGGGACGTCGTCCCGCGCCAGCACGGCGGCATGCGCTACCCCCGGCACCCGGCCGATCGCGGCCTCGATCTCGCCCGGCTCGATGCGGAAGCCGCGCACCTTGAGCTGGTCGTCGGCGCGCCCGAGGAACTCGATCTCGCCATCGACGCGGTAGCGAGCGATATCGCCGGTACGGTAGAGACGCGCGCCCGGCGCCGGGCCGAACGGGTCGGGCACGAACCGCTCCGCCGTCAGCGTGGGCCGGGCGAGATAGCCCCGGCCGACCTGCCGCCCGCCGATGTACAGCTCGCCCGGTACGCCGATCGGCGCCGGCTGCAGGTGGCGATCGAGGATGTAGATTCGCGTGTTGGCGATCGGGCGTCCGATCGGCACGACGTCGCCGTCGCGGTCGACACGGCATGGCCAGTGCGTCACGTCGATCGCTGCTTCCGTCGGCCCGTAGAGATTGTGCAGCTCGGCCGCGCGGAGACGCGTCTGACAGGCGCGCGCGAGGTCGGCCGGCAGCGCCTCGCCGCTGCAGACGATCCGTCGCAGGCTGCGGCATGCGCCGCTCCGTTCCTCCTCCAGGAAGACACGCAGCATCGGCGGGACGAAGTGGATGGTCGTGATCTGCTCGCGTGTGATGGTCTCGGCCAGATACCGCGGATCGCGATGGCCGTCCGGCCGCGCGAGCACGACCCGCGCGCCGGCGATCAAAGGCCAGAAGATCTCCCACACCGACACGTCGAAGCTGCAGGTCGTCTTCTGCAGAACGGCCTCACCAGGCCCGAGCTCGAACTGCTGCTGCATCCAGCGGAGGCGGTTCACCGCCGCGTCGTGCGTGTTCGCGGCGCACTTCGGTCGTCCCGTGGAGCCGGACGTGTAGATGGCGTAGGCGAGCGTGCCAGGCGGGCCCGGCCCGTCGTCGAGCCGCTGGCCGCGCTCGGCGGCGATCCGCGGGTCGTCGAACGCCAGCAGCGGGATCGCGATCGCGCCGAAGCGTTCGACGTGCGATCGCGGCGACAGCACGGCGATCGGCCGCGCGTCGGCGAGCATCCAGGCGAGCCGATCGTCGGGAGTGCCGGGATCGATCGGCAGATAGGCAGCGCCCGCCTTGAGCACCCCGAGCAGTGCGGGCACGAGCCCGAGACACCGTTCGGCGAGCACGGCGACGAGCGTTTCAGGTCCGGCGCCCCATGCCTGCAGACGGCGCGCGATCCGGTTGGCCTGCGCGTCCAACGCACGGTAGGTCAGGGTCGCCCCTTCGAACGACACTGCCACCGCGTCCGGCGTGGCGTGAGCCTGGCGCTCGACGAGCTCGTGCAAGCGGACTCTGTCCTCCGTCCATCTCACGTCCGTCGCGTTGAAGGTGTCGAGGACCGTGTGCCGTTCGGCCGGCCGCAGCAACGGCAGCGCGGAGAGCCGCAACTCGACGTTCGTCGCGGCGCCGCCGATCAGCGTGAACCAGTGATCGAGCATGCGCTCGATGCGGTCGTCGTCGAACAGCTCGGTGCTGTACTCCACCTGGACCACCGTCTGGCCGTCCAGCGCCTCCACCGAGAGGGTCAAATCGAACCGCGATGCGCCGGTCTCGACGTGCACGCGGCGCGCGTCGAGATCGCCAAGACGCACCCGTCCGTCCGCCGAGGCGCCCTGGTGGATGAACATCACGTTGAAGAGCGGCTGCGCGGCGAGGGATCGAGGAGGCTGCAGCTCTTCGACCAGCCGCTCGAAGGGCAGCTCCTGGTACGCGAACGCCGACAGCGTCGCGTCGCGCACGCGATCGATCAGGTCGGCCGCCGTGGGGTCGCCCGAGGCGTCGATACGGAGCGCGAGCGTGTTGACGAAAAAGCCGACCAGCGGCTCGAGCTCGGGCCGGGAGCGGTTCGCGACGAGCGTCCCGATGCAGAGATCGGTCTCCCCCGTGTAGCGCGCGACCAGCGCGGCGAACGCGGCCAGCAGCACGTGGAAGAGTGTGGCCGGACGGCCGGCGCCCATGGTGCGCGCGCGTGCCAGCAGCGCGTCCGGAACCACGCGCGTCAGCGTCCTGCCCCGAAACGACTGCGCCGCGCGCCGCGGACGGTCGGCCGGCAGCTCGAGCGACGGTGGCAGCGGCAGCAGCCGTTCACGCCAGAACTCGACCAGCCGTTCGACATGCGGGCCCTGTAGAGACCGGCGCTGCCAGACGGCGAAGTCCGCATACTGCACGGCGAGCGGCGGCAGCGGGACACCCGCGTAGGCCGCCGCCAGATCCGAGACGAGCTGCGCGATCGACCAGCCGTCGCATACGATGTGATGCAACGCCAGCGCCAGCAGATACCTCTCTTCGTCCAGCCGCAGCAGCCAGGCGCGAACGAGTGGACCGCGCGTGAGGTCGAACGGTTGTCTTGCCCAGGCGTCAACGCGTGCCCGGGCCTCGGCATCCCGGCGATCCGGTGGCCATGCCGACAGGTCGTCGATCGGCAGGGCCAGGGCGAACGGCGGCAGGATGCGCTGGCGCATCTCGGGTTCCGCGTCGACGAAGACCGTCCGCATCGCTTCGTGGCGTTCGACCAGCGCATCGAGGGCACGCGAGAGCGCGCCGACGTCGAGCCGGCCGCCAAGCTGCATCGCCCCGGCAACGTTGTAGAACGGACTCGTCGGATCGAGCCGGTGGAGAAACGACAGGCGTTGCTGCGCGAGCGAGAGCGGGGCCTCGTCGCCGGGCTCGCGTCGAGGAATCGGGCCGGGATCCGGTCGCACGATCCCGCGCGCCTTCAACAGTTGGTCGAGCAGGCGCCGCTTCTCGGGCGAGAGGACGAGGCCTGCGGTCGACGATGGGTTCACGATCTCCTCCCGGCCCCACTCGTGTTCGGGCGCCGGCTGCGTGGCGCGAACCCGGACCGCGGCGCGGAGGCCGGCGTGAGCGCCGCCGCGCTCACCTCGATGCCAGGCGCCGGATACTCCGGAATCGGATGCTGCCGGCACAGAGCCCGCACGCGCGCGGCCGCATCGGCGCGCACGCGCTCCGACAGACGAAAGGCGGTGTCGCCCGTCATCGTGACGGCGTCCAGGACGTCGCCGACGATGGCGGCGCACTCGACGAGCGCCTCATCGTCGAGACCACGCAGCGCGACGATGTTGGTGCCGAACCGGAGGCCGCTCGTCACCCGCGGGCCCTTCGGGTCGTCCGCCACGACGTTCATGTTCGCGACGATCCCGCACGATTCCAGCGCCCCCGCCGCCACCACCCCGGTCAAGCGCCGTTCGCGCAGATCGACGAGCACCATGTGGGTGTCGGTGCCGCCGGTGGCTACGCGATAGTCGCGCTGCATCAGCGCGGCCGCGAAGGTCCTTGCGCTGGCGACGATCCGATGGGCGAGCTGCCCGAAGACCGGCTCGGCAATCGCGCCGAGGGCCCGTGCCTTCGCGGCGATCGCGTGGAGGTTCGGCGTGCCCTGAAAGTGCGGGAACACGAAGCGATCGATGGCGGTCGCCAGCGGGACCGACGCCCGGCCGCGTTCGGCGCGCACCGGGAGGTCGGCGTCGCGGCCGGCGAGAATCAAGCCGCCGCGCGGCCCGAAGAGCTGCTTGTAGGTGCTGGTGGTCGTGACGTGGGCGGTGTCGATGGGGCTTGGATGACAGCCGCCGGCCACCAGTCCCGCGACGTGCGAGATGTCCGCCAGCACATACGCGCCGACCTCGTCCGCGATCTCGCGGAAGCGTGCCCACTCGATCCGGCGCGGGTACGCGCTGGCGCCGCAGACGATCAGGCGCGGCCGATGGCGCCGGGCGAGGTCGCGGACGACATCGAAGTCGATCCGGCCCTCGGGGGTGACCCCATACCCGAGGGCGGTGAAGTAGCGGCCGCTGATGGACGCCGTCGCGCCGTGCGTCAGATGACCGCCGGCGTCGAGGCGCATGCCGAGAATCGTGTCGCCGGGATCGAGGAGGCCAAACATGACGATCTGGTTCGCCGACGAGCCGGAGTGCGGCTGGACGTTGGCGTAGCGCGCCGCGAACACCTGTCGTGCGCGCGCCTCGGCCAGGCACTCGATGCGATCCGCGTGCGCGCAGCCGCGGTGAAAACGCGCGCCGGGATGACCCTCCGTCGTCAGGTTCGCGAGCGGCGACGCCTCGCACATGAGCACCGACGGATCCGCGAAGCTCGAGGCCGCCACCATCGATAGCGTCTCGGCCTGCCGCCGATGCTCGCGTTCGAGCAGATCGTGCAGAACCGGATCGACGCGTCTCAGCCGCTCGATACCGGCGCGCGCGAACCGGTCCAGGAGCCAACCCGTATCGATGGCACTCACGAGGTGGTCTCCGTCTCCGCGGCCCGTTCGGCCAGCATCCGCTCGACCTCGTGATCCGTGAGCGCGCCGATCGCCATTGCCGCGTCGGCAATCCCGGCCGCGTCGACGTCGCGGTCCCGGGCGACCTCCTCCACCTGGGCCGCGAGCCGCGAGATCGTCTGGGCGTGGAAGATCGCCGACATGGGCAGGCCGATCGGGATGACGGCGTTGATGCGCGCCACCATCTGCCCGGCGACGAGCGAATGCCCGCCGATGTTGAAGAAGTTGTCGTGAATCCCGACACGATCCAGCGCAAGCACCTCGATCCAGATCGCCGCAATCAGACGCTCGACCGGTGTCGTGGGCTCGACAAACGGTTCCGGGGCGATGCACTCGGGCGCCGGCAGCCGCCGGCGATCGACCCTGCCGTCGGACCCGCGGGGTACGGTCGCGAGCGGGATGAAGAGCGACGGCATCAGGTTGGACGGAAGACGCGACGACAGATCCGCGCTCAGCGCCTCGGGCTCCGCGCGCCGTCCGGGCCGCGCAACGATGTAGGCGACGAACCGCTGCGTGGAGCCATCGTAGGTAACGGCTGCGTCGGCCACGGTCGGGTGAAGCCGAACCGCGGCCTCGATCTCGTCGACATCGACCCGACCTCCGCGGACCTCCACGCGCGCGCGCGGCGGTCCCGTGGCGATGAGCAGGCCGGCCGGCTCGAGCCTCAGCGCGGCGATGCGGGTGTCGGGGGCGGCGAGCGCCGCGTCGAGCAGCGCTCGGTAGTGCTGCAGCATCACCGGCACGGCCGGCTCGTCGACGAGCTCGGTGTTGTATTCGATCGACGCGGTGAAGTCGCCATCGCGATCGGCGACGGTGAACGTGAGATCGAACATCGCTTCTTGATACGGCAACGCCAGCGTCCTGCCGTGGATCGGTCCGAGCGGTACGCGCGCGCCGGCCTCGCCGATCGCCGCGGCCGCAAGACCGGCCTCTGCGAATTCCGGCACCTGGTGCAGCACGAACATCGTCTGGAAGAACGGCGTGCGCGACAGGTCGCGTGCAGGCTGGAGCCGCTCGACGAGGAGGGCGAACGGGAACGCCTGATGGGCGAGCGCTCCCTCGACATCGCGGCGTACGCGCTCGACCAGCCCCTCGAACGTCGGATCTCCCGACACGTCGGCGCGCAGGACGACGGGATTGGCGAAATAGCCGACCGCTGCGGCCGCATCGGCGGCGTCCCGGCCGGCGGTCGGCGTGCCGACCGCGAACGACTCCTGCCGCGTGTATCGCGCGAGCAGCGCTTCGTACGCCGCCAACAGCACAACGAACGGGGTCGCCCCTCGGGAGCGCGCGTAGTCCAGCACGCGGGCGGAGCGCGCGCGTGTCAGCCGTCCGCGCACCACCGCGCCGCGGTGCGTCGCGACCGCCGGTCGCTGACGATTCGACGGCAGCACGAGCGCAGGCGGCGGAGTCGCAAGCCGCTGTCGCCAGTACCTCCACAAGCGTTCCCCGCGTTCGCTCGCGAGCAAGGCGTGTTCGCGCCGCGCGAACGGCGCGAACGACGGCGCCGGCGCCGCCAGGCGAGTTGGTGCCCCCCGGGACGCGAGCTCCAGCAGCGCGCCGAGTTCGCCCACGAGCACGGCCAGCGACCAGAAATCGATCACGGCATGGTGCACCGTCAGCAGGAGCACACTCTCGCTCGACGGGAGACGGAGGACCAGCAGTCGGGCGAGCGGCCCGCGTTCGAGCCGGAATGGCCGCCGGATCGCCTGGACCACGCGTTCCTGCAGCACGGCGTCGTCCGCTGACGCCAAGGTCTCGACGGCGAACGCGGGCGGTTCCGAGGTGACGCGCTGCACGAGCCCGTGCGGCGTGGGAGCGAACACCGTTCTGAGCGCGGTGTGTCGATCGACGACCGCTTGCCACGCGACACGGAGGAGCTCCGGATCGAGTCCCGCCTCGATGCGCAGACCGGCCGCGATCGTGTAGGCGACGCTGTCCGGCGCGAGCTGGTGCAGGAAGAAGAGCGCGCGCTGCCCATACGTGGCGGGCACGTCATCGGCCTCCGGATCCGGCGTCGGGGCGTGCGGCGCCGCCGCGTGGTCCGGCGGGCAGCGTGCCGCCGCGACGAGCTCGCCGCGCACCGTCGCGGCGAATGCCGCGATTGAGGTGTCGCCGACGTCGATCGGCGAGGGCAGGTGGGCACCGAACCGCCGTTCGGCCGCGTGCGCGAGCTCGACACGGCCGAGCGAGTCGAGGCCCAGGCGCGTGAGCGGCTGCTGCGGATCGACGACCGAGGCCGAGAGGCCGATTCGCTTCGCCACGAACGTTGTCAACCACCCCTCGATCTGCGAGGCGGTGGGCACCGACCCGCGCGACGGGGCATCCCGCCGCTGGCGGTTCACGATCTCGGGGGACTCGGGACGATCGTCGCCCCGGCTCGGGTCGACGGCGGGGTCGCGAGTCCAGTCCGTGGTCGGCGCGAGTGTCCCGGCGAGCAGCCGCGCGCGGCACGTGCCGCGGCGCAGCTTGCCGCTCGTCGTCTTCGGCACGCCGCCCGGCGGCAGCAGGGCAACCCGCGCCGGCGCGAGATCGTGTTCGCGCGCAACCGCCCCGCAGATGGCCGCCACGATCGTCTGGGGATCGTCCGCGTGACGCTCGATCTCGGCTACGACGGCGACGCGCTCGCCGCCGCCGTCGATGTCGATGTCGATGTCGCGATCGTCACCGCCTGCGACCGCGAACGCGACGCAGGCCGCGGGGCGGACGGCCGGGTGGCAGGATTCCACGGTCCACTCGATGTCCTGGGGATGAAGATTGCGTCCCCGCACGATGATCAGGTCCTTCGCGCGTCCCGCGACGAACAGCTCACCGTCGCACAGAAAGCCGAGATCGCCCGTCCGGAGGTAGGGACCGGTGGCAACGGCCTCGGTCGGCTGCGGGCCGGCACCCGCGTCGGCCAGCCGTGCGGCAAACGTGTGTCGCGTCTCGTCAGGCCGGTTCCAGTATCCCTGGCAGACGGATGGGCCCGCGATCCAGACCTCACCGACGCGATCGAGCGGGCAGGGCTCCTGCGTCTCGGGATCGACAATGGCCACGCGCAACCCTCTGGCCACGGGGCCGCACCCGACGAGATGACGGACCGCCTCGGCCTGCGCCGAGCCGGCGACCCGCGCGGGGCGCACGACACCTTGACCGAGCGCCGACGTCTCGAGGTGTTGGACGTGCGCCGCGCCGGTTCTCGACCCGGTGACGAGGAGCGTGGCCTCGGCGAGGCCGTAACACGGCAGGAACGCGCGCGATTGAAAACCGTGCGCCGCAAACCGCGCGGCGAAGCGCTCGAGCGTGCCCGCGCGCACCGGCTCCGCACCGTTGAACGCCACCTCCCAAGACGACAGATCGATCCCGTCCATCTCGTCCGGCCGAATCCTGCGCGTGCACAGGTCGTACGCGAAGTTCGGGCCTCCGCTCGTGGTCGCCCGGTAGCGGGAGATGGTTCGGAGCCACCGTGACGGCCTCTGCAGGAACGCATTCGGCGGCATGAGCACGCTCACCGCGCCGGCGTAGAGCGGCTGCAGCAGCGTGCCGATCAGACCCATGTCGTGGAAGAGTGGCAACCAGCTGACGACGATGGAGCGTTCGCTCAGGTCGAAGGCGCGGCGAATCGCCTCCTCGTTGTGGAGAAGGTTGGCGTGGGTCACGATCACACCCCTGGGATCGCTCGTCGAGCCCGAGGTGTATTGAAGGAGCGCGATTGTCGAGGCTGACAGCGCCGGGCGTTGCCAGGCGGCGGCCGCGCCGGACGCGATCGTCTCGATTCGCACGGGCTCGATTGGGAGGGTGCCGGAGCGCCCGTTGACATGGTCGCCAAAGGCGCTGGCCAGCGGCCCGTTGGTGAGGACGAGACGCGTGCGGGTATCGCGAACAACGGCTGCCAGTCGCTCGGCGTAGCGATGCCCCCGCGGTGCGGCGACGGGCACGGCCGGCATGCCGGCATAGAGGCAACCGAGGAACGCGGCCAGGAACTCGCCACTCGTCGTCGCGGGCACGAGCACCGGATCGCCCGGTCGGCCGCGCTCGAGGAGCGCCGCCGCGATGGCGGCGGCGCGCGTGTCGATCTCGCCGAAGCTCAGGCGGGTGCCCTCGGTCTCACCGTCCTTCAGCGAGATCGAGGCGAGTCGATCCGGAGTCTCGGCCGCGCGGTCCCGCAGCAGGTCAACGAACGTCGAGTACCTGGACATGGCCCGCGACGAGATCAGGACTGGTGCACCGCTCCCGATGGCGCCGAAGCCCGTCAGAAATCGACTCTCAGTCCAAGCTGGATCGAGCGCGGCCCCCCGATTTGGTAGAGCGGGTTCAGGCCGCCCAGGCCGCGGTTCAGCATTTGCGTGGACTGCCCGAAGAAGGGATCGTCCGGGTTTCCGTTCGGCGGCGCGAAGTTGGCGCGGTTGAAGAGGTTGAACATGTCCATCCGAACCTGCAGCCCCACGTCGTTCTGCAACGCGATCCTGCGCCGCAGCGCGAGATCGAGCTGCCAGGCGGGAAAGCCGCGCAGCACGTTCCGTCCGAGCGAACCATGACGGTCTCCCGGCGGCGGGGCGAACGCATCGGGATTGAAGCGGCGTCCGCCGGCGACGTTCGGATCGTCGAGATACAAGGGCTGGTTGGGCACGAGATCGGGCCGCAGGTCGAACCCGAAGCCCTGGTTGTTCGTGATCACCGTGACGGGTGGCGCGGACGACGCCCGCAACACACCGTCGAGCGACCAGCCGTCCAGCAACGTGCCCCCGATCCCGTCACCCCGGGGCGCGGGGAGATCGTAGCTGAGGGCGCCGCTCACCACGTGCCGGTAATCGAAATCGGCATCGCCACGGTCGAGACGCACCGGCCACACATCGCTCGGCAGGTTGCCCGAGAACACGTTGACGTCGGAGGAGGAGGTGTCGGTCGCGTGAGACCACGTATAGGAGACGAGCCCCGCGAAGCCGCGCGCGAGCCGGCGCGCGAACTGCACCTGCAGCGCGTGATAGTCGGACGAGTCCTCGTTCGTGAGCGAATGGAAGTTCTGGAAGTCCGGATTCGGCGAGCCGTAGTACGCCACGCGATAGAGACGACGTCCGGCTGCGCCCACGTACGACACGGTCACGGTCTGAATACTCCCGATCGTCTGTTCGAGCGCGACATTCCACTGCGTTGTCCGCGGCGAGCGCAGCTCCGGGTCGAAACCGTAGACGTAGTTGTACGGCGGATCGGCCGTCAGCCGTGGCGGCGCAGCGATCTCCGGTGGAAGGGGGTACGGCAACACGTCCACCACCACGCGCCCCGCCGCATGCGGGTAGGCAAACGAGTCGTAGGCCGAGGCCACGCTGCCCGTCGTGATGTCGTAGAACATTCCGACGCCGCCGCGCAGCACCGACCCGAAACGCGCGGATCGCGACAGTCGATACGCGAAGCCCGCCCGGGGCGCGAAGTCGCGATACGACGTCTTCCAGAGCGGCGTGCCCTGCGGCGCGAGTGTCATCGTGCCCGGGTCGGCGAGGCCGACCACCGTTCGCACGTCGTGACCGTCGGCTTCCGTCGGCGGCGGATTGAAGTCCCACCGCAGGCCATACGTCAACGTCAGGCGGTCCGACGCGCGCCACGTGTCCTGCGCGAACAGGGACAGATTCTGGAATCGTGGATTCAGCGGCTCACCCTGGGCCCCGACGAAGGCGAATGAGCTCGCGCCGTTCACGGCGGCGTCGACGGTGTCGAACGCGATCGCCTGTTGATACGACTGATGATCGACGCGCGGTGACAACCAGCGCCAGTCGACGCCGAAGCGCAACTGATGCGCGCCGGTCGCGTACGACAGCGTGTCTACGACATTGATCTGATCGAGAGTGGTGCGGGCCGTCGAGCCGGAGAACAGGGCGAACGAGAACCCGTTGAAGAAGGCGCGGAACAGTGAATCGTCTGCCGTCGCGAACGCCGGGAAGAGCGCTGACGGGGCGAGCGGCGTCGCACCGCCGAACGTGTCCAGCTCCGTGAACGTGCCGCCGCTCACGCCGCTGTAGTTGATGCGAAGGTCGTTGACCAGTCGGGGCGTGAGGATGCCGGTCGAACCCAGCGTCACCACGTTCGTATCGACGTTCGTGGTCGCCACGCTGCTCAGGCTCTGGTTCAGGTTGCCGCGCGTCTCGGCGCCGGTCCTCGCCGCGGCGTATCGCCCAAACAGCGACCAGTCGGGGCTGAGCCGGTGATCGAGGCGAACACTCAGCACGTCGGCGCTGGACGGCTCGGAGTAGCGGCCGGCGAACTCGGCCGTGCCGTCGCCGAGCTCCGCGCCCGTCGGCTGCGGGAACGCCTCGAGCAGCTCGCGGACCGGACCAACGGCCTGCTCGCGCGCGGCGCGTGTCGGCACCGGGCGCACACCGGTCTGGGGCAGCCGCAGCCGGAGCCCCTCGTAGGCGGCGAAGAAGAACGTGCGGTTGCGCACCAGGGGTCCGCCGACCACACCGCCGAACTGCTGGTTGCGCAACTCGGACTTTCCCAGGTTCCGGCTCTTCGCGAACCAATCCGTGGCGTCCAGGGCCTCGTGGCGCATGAAACTGAACACGGAGCCCCGAATGGCGTTCGTGCCGGACCGCGTGACGATCGCGACCTGTCCGCCGGGCGAGCGCCCATGCTCCGGCGCGTAGCTCGAGGTCTGCACGGTGAACTCCTGCATTGCATCCACCGGCACGAGACTCATCGTGCCTCCCACGGCGTTGAAGCCCGGTTGCTGGCCACCGCCGCCGAACGGGCTGGCCCGGCCGACGCTGACGCCGATGTTGGCGCTCACCCCGTCCACCGTGAACGCGTTGGCGCTGTCACGCTGGCCGTTCACGCTGAACTGGCCGAATCGGTCCGCGCTGGTCGGTACCGGCACCACGCCCGGGGCGAGCGCGATCAGCGACTGGAACGTACGGCCGTTCAGCGGCAGGCCCTCGACGAACCGCCGCTCGACGGTCGTCGCGACCGCGGGCGATTCATTGATCATCGGCGTGGCCTCCACGGTGACGACATCCACGACCCCGCCGACCCGCAATTCGATGTGCACGGCGCGGGCGTCGTTCACGTTGATTACCAGGCCTTCCAGGGTCGTCGGCGAGAACCCGGGGGCCGTGGCACTGATCGTGTACTCGCCCGGTGGGAGCCGCGGGACGCTGAACGTACCGGTGCCGCTCGTCGCCAACCGCCGTTCCAGACCGGTTGCCGGCGCCGAGACCACGACCTCGGCCCCCACGACGGCACCACCGCTCTCGTCGACGACCGTGCCGCTGATGTCGCCGGTCGCGGACTGGGCGTCAGCCGGGAGCGGAAGCAGGGTGCAGAGCAACGCAGAGATCACGAGCAAGCTGGCTCGGGCCACCGGGCGCATAGTCCTCGACTCCTTCCGTCGTCCAGGCACGCCCGGCCGGATGGTGACGCGCGGTGCCGTTTCGGACACCCGCGAGTATCGGACGGCGGCGAAGCCCGGCACACGTCATTTCGAACGGCCGGACGCTCTGGGGCGGTCAGTGGACTGCTTGGCCCGATGGCTGGTTACTGGGAGGGTCAAGCGAGGGGGGAGCTCGCACGATTGGCTAACCGGCGAAGGCGGACATCAGGCAAGTACCGTCGGAACGTGCCCAATGTCGGCCCGGATGGGCAGACCAAATGGGGGAACGCTATTTCTGAACGAGAAGGAGGACCGGCCGGGCGAGGAGGGCCATCCATGGCTTGCGGCCGGCCACTCAGGGCCCCCGGCATGTCAGTCGTTGAAAAACTGGACCCGGCGGGCACCGGATCGAGAGCAAGGTGCTAATGTGGCACCATGACCGCCTGGCTTCCTGCCGATCTCCGAGACGCGCTGCGATCGCTTGCGGGCCGTCCCAGCTTCAGCCTCGTGCTGGTGCTGACACTCGCGCTCGGCATCGCCGCGACCACGACGATCTTCAGCTTCGTGTACGCGCTGCTTCTCAGGCCGTACCCGTATCTCGAGCCCGATCGCCTCGTCCGCGTGCAGACGGTCGCCACCGAGGAGGGGGGAGCGCGGCGTGGCTGCTCGCTCCGGGACATGGAGGACTACCGGCAGCGGAGCACGCGGCTGGCCGACATCGGCGCCTACACGGTCTTCGACACCCGGCTCCTGACCGACGGTCCGCCCGAGATCGTCAGCATGTCGCAGATCAACGCGCAGACGCTGGGCATGCTCGGCGTCGCACCCCACGTGGGCCGGCTGCTCCGGCCCGATGAGGACGTGCCGGGAGGCGACGTCCACAAGGTGGTAGTCTCGCACAACCTCTGGCAGGCGCGCTTCGGCGGCGATCAGTCCATCGTCGGCAAGCCGCTGCGCACCGACCGTCAGACCTACACCATCGTGGGTGTGATGCCGCCGGGGTTCCGTTTTCCGGATCGTGTGGACGCCTGGACCCCGATGGAGTCGTGGTACGCAGACCTGCCGCCCGGGGACGATCGCAAGTTGAAGCCGCGCACGTCGCGCATCTACGCCACGGTCGCGCGCCTGAAGCCAGGTGTGGGCGTGGCCGAAGCCGAGGCGGACCTGAACCTCGTGGCCGCAGCGCTCGAGCGCGAGTTCCCCAACGACAACGACGGCGTGCGCGTTGCGCTGACGCCGCTGCGCGAGTTCGAAACGGGCGCGGTGCGTCCGTACCTCATCATCTGTATCGCGGGTGTGGGCATGGTGCTGCTGATCGGCGGCGCGAACGTCGCGAACCTGCTGCTTGTGCGGGCCGCGGGCCGCCGCGGCGAGGTGGCCGTCAAGATCGCGTTGGGGGCAAGCGCCGCCCGCATCGCCCGCGGCCTGCTCGTGGAGAGCCTGATCCTGGGGCTCGCCGGGGCGGCGCTGGGTCTGGTGTTCGCGCTCGGCGGCGTGCAGGGGCTCCTGGCGCTGATCCCGGTCACGCTGCCGGCCTGGATGCGCATCGAGCTCGACCTGCCGGTGCTGTTGTTCACGATGACGGTCGGCGTCGTGACGGCCGTCCTGTTCGGGCTGGCCCCCGTGCTGGCGGCCACGCGCGTGGACGTGACGGGCGGTCTGCGCGAGGGCGCGCGTTCGTCTCCGCGGTCACGCCTCCGCCACGCGCTCGTCGTCGGAGAGATCGCGCTGTCCGTCGTGCTGCTGGCCGGCGCCAGCCTGCTGATGAAGACGTTCCTGCACCTGCAAGACCGCGACCCGGGGTTCCAGAGCCGCAGTGTGGTGACGGCGCGCGTGGTTGCCTGGGCGCCCGGCACGCGGACGGAGGCCGCCGCCGTCCTGAACGACGTGCACGGCCGGGTGCTCGCGGCCCTCCGCGCGCTGCCTGGCGTTGCCTCCGCCGCCGTGTCCAACGACGTCCCGTACGCCGCCGCCAGGGCCAACCGGCCGCGCGGGGACGTCTACATCCGCGGTCGCGCGGAGCAGGAGACCCGGACGGTCGTGCCCATCACCGGCGCCGACGTCAGCGCGGACTATTTCACGACGCTGCGGATCCCGCTCCGGCGCGGCCGCCTCATCGACGCATCAGACACGACGGAGTCCGAGCCGGTCGTCGTCATCAACGAGCGCGCCGCGCGCCTGTTCTGGTCGGACCAGGATCCGATCGGCCGGTTGCTCTCCTGGGGAGTACCGAGCGCCCAGAACCCCTGGACGCGCGTCGTGGGGGTCGTCGGCAACGTGAAGCAGTATGCGTCCGAAGGCGAAGAGGGCGTGGAGCTCTACTATCCGATCACGCAGTGGCCCGTGCGCAACAGCTATTACGTGCTGAAGACGACCGGCGATCCCGACGCGATGCTCGGCACGGTCCGCCGGACGATTCTCGAGGCGGATTCGACGCTCGCCGTGCGCTCCGTGAAGACGCTGGAGCGCACGATGACGGAGTCGCTCTGGCAGCGGCGGCTGTGGGGTGTGCTGTTCACGGCCTTCTCGGCGCTCGCGCTGGCGCTCGCGGGGGTCGGCCTCTACGGCGTGATCAGCTACGCGGTGGCGCAGCGCCGGCGCGAGATGAGCCTCCGGATCGCGTTGGGTGCGAGCCCCGCCGGTGTGCGTGGGCTCGTCGTGCGGGAGGGCATGCAGCTCTGCCTGCTCGGTGTCGCCATCGGCCTGGCCGGCGCGTTCGTGCTGGGCCGCATCATCGCGGGCCTTCTGTTCGGCGTCCCACCGCACGATCCGGCCACGTACGCGCTTGTGATCGTGACCATCGGCGTCATCTGTCTCTTTGCCTGCTGGCTGCCCGCACTACGGGCCTCACGCGTGAATGCGGCGCGGATCTCCCGGGAAGCGTAGACACCGGCCACCGATCGTCGCGACCACCGCCAGTCCGGTGTCGCACGCCCGGGCGACGAAGGTTACCTGGTTGTGCGGCTCGAACCGGCTGGCCACAGCCATTCGATGCCGCGGCGATCGTCGAGTTCTGGAAGATGCAGGATGCCGGGTCCCGGTTATCCCAGGAAACATCGCACGCGGCTCGGCGGCCGACGCGTCGCGAGCGCCGCCAAATGGCCGTGCCACGGCGGAAGGGTCACCACATGCCAGAATGACCGTGTGCTCCCACAGAGCGGCACGGTCAGAAGCGACTCGGCATTCTGCGGGGCAACATCGACCGCGGACAGTCCGGCGGAGAGACCGCCGCCTTCCGCCTTGAGAACCGCCTCTTTTCGAACCCATGCCGTGAAAAAGAGCCGGATTCGCTCGTCGGGGCCGGCCCCCGCGATGGTCGTCGATTCGGAGGTCGTGAAGAACTGGTTGGCAAGTGATTGTGTGTCGATATCGGATCTGACCTGTTCGATGTCGACGCCAATCTCTCCGTCTCGACTGAAGCCATACAGTGCAACGTCGGACGTACGAGACATGTTGAAGCTGAGACCGGAATGTGAAGCCAGCCTCGGCTTGCCCGCTTCCGACCGGCTCAAGCGAACCGCGTGGGGCACCGCACCCAGATATTGAGCGAGCAAGCGACGAAGGACGAAGTGAGCTCGAACGTAGCCTGTTCGGTGATGCGCGAACAGGAACCGGGTCGCCCGACGAGCTTCGGCGTCACTGAACGCCACCCTGGCATCGTATGCGTCCTCGATGCTGCTGTCCAGGCGAACCAACCAGACGTGAACGTGTCCCGTCCGCAGTTCCGTCTCTGTAGGGGCGGTGCCCCATGAGGTGTCGACGTCCACACACCAGCTCCCAGCCAGATTAGTCGCCTCTCCAGGAGCACCAGGCAAGGTTGGCCGCCTTGCGCGTCGCCGCGCGGCCGCATCGGCCACCCGCCGGCGCACCTCGAGCGAGTAACGCTCCGGCGGCACAACGCTCCCGCAGCCGCCGCTTCGCATCCCGGACCACAGGATAGACCAAACCGTCGTGGGCGCCTCGCCGGCGCGCCGGAGCATCAGCCGGATCGTGCAACGGGAACAAGTAGACTAGCCGGACGATGCTGGCTGTTGACATCCCGGCGCTATTGCACATCGCCGGGTATCTGACCGGCGCCACGCTCTACGCGATGTTCCTCGTTATGGTGCTGAGGACGCGATCCAGCGAGAGCCGACTGGCTGTCGTCACCGCGTTCCTCGGTCTCACGTGGAACGTGGGTGAGCTGTCGA